>JAFTFT010000042.1 GCA_017458335.1 Oscillospiraceae bacterium | reverse complement strand
GTAGTTGGTAGACTGAGGTGTTGCCACCTTAGCCCCCTTTAGAACCGTACGTGCAGATTTCCCGCATACGGCTCCGATTATGTATTCGTCAAATCGTATCGTGATACAGCCTGAGGTATATCTTTGGATTCATGATAGGGTTATATTCCAGTATTGTCAGGAAACGCTCCCATGTCAGTGGGTGCCTGTTTCCTCTTCTTTTCAAATTTTTGTACAACATTCTTATTATGTGCGATCTGAACTTGAACATGGAGTTTGAGTTGTCAGATACTCCGTAATAGCGATAGTGCCCCCGAAGGGATGCGTTAATCATGTCTATTATCCACCCCACAGGTTTGTGTCTGACGCTTCTTAGCCATGCTGAAGCTTTCTTCATTTTGGCATGAAGTTTCTTTGCATCGGTCTTGATCTTGACTGTGAACTTATGTGTAGATTTAGTTTCAGAGCAGTAGAACGTAAATCCCAGAAAGCTGAACACCTCCGGATTTCCTTTCTTATTCACCTTTCGTATATCACTCTTTGCAAATCTACCAAATTTCACAATTCTGGTCTTTTCTTCTGCAACCTCAAGTCCAAACTTTCCCAGTCTTGCTTTTAACCCCTCATAATACCTTTGTGCATCGTCTTTGTATTGGAAGCAGACTTGACTATCGTCCGCATACCTGACGTAGTATACCTCGCCTCTTGCTCTCGGTTTCACAATCTTCTCCACCCACAGATCCTGAACGAAATGCAGGTATATGTTTGCAAGTATTGGAGATATTACGCCACCTTGCGGGGACCCTTTGTCAGAATCATAAAACATTTCATCTTCTATGATTCCAGCCTTCAGAAATCTCCTGATGATCTCGAGAAAGCGCTTATCTTCTATCCTGTATTCCAGAAACCTCATCATCCATTCGTGATCTATATTGTCAAAGAATCCGCGAATATCAGCATCTACGACATAGTTTACTTTGCGCGTCGTAATTGTGTTTCTTAGATAGATAATCGCATCATGACAGCTTCTGTTCGGCCTGAATCCATATGACTCATTCACAAACATAGGCTCATAGATTGCATTTAGCACATCCGCAATTATGTACTGTACTATCTTGTCTTCAATCGCAGGAATTCCGAGCGGCCTTTTCTTTTCAGACCCCGGCTTTGGTATGTAGACTCTCTTCGACGGTTTCGGCATGTATGTCATATGTACAAGCCTGCAATGCAGATTTCTGATGTTCTCCTCAAGGTTTTCTGCATATTCCGCCTTCGTCATCTTGTCTATTCCACTTGCGCTGTTACTGCGCAGCCTCTTGAAGGCTTCTTTCAGATTGCTCTCATTCAAATATCTCGCAATATTCTGCACTTTTTTCTCAGGATGCTCAGATACAAATTTGCCTACGCTCAACGTATAGCTATTCATTATTTTCACCTCTTTGTGTGTAAGATAACTCATACGCTGAGCACTACATAACATCACCGCTTCGCTCCACCTATTTTCATAGGCTTCTACACTACTATCAGTGATTCTGACTTCTCGGTGTCCTTCAGGCTTCCTTGATTCTTCACGTCTTGTCCACCCTTACAATTTTCATTGGGACATCGAGACCTCCCAGGTTGTACTTATGCATCGTTGCTGCGCTCGCCAAGCCCTATACTACGCCCAGTGCATACATCTCTTGCCATGACGATCTGTCTGCTTCTGCCTTCGGCCCATAATACAGCCTCAGCACTGGAATTTACGCCGACCTCTCGGCCGGTTGACAGCCTTTTCGGAGCTTACGGAACTTCACTTTCGTTTTGGCTTTCACAGCTCCCTGTCCTACGCTTAAACCTGATCTCGCGACTTCAGCTCCAAGGACTCGGTAACGACTGTTGGCTAAACTTTATCGTGCAGGGCCCTCCCTGCTATGCACAAGCACCTTACAAACAGCACCTTCCAGTGCTGAGTGAAGCATTTCTGCTTTCCTGGCGCACACTATGGGCTCGTCTGACTCCTCATGGTAAATCTTGTTTCAACCGTGGTTCGCAGGTAGCTTCCCACGTCCATGAGGCCTCCCCGGGTACTCACACATTCTTTCCCTCTTATACCTGCCATAATTACCGCCTGCGATTCCGTGCAGCTATTGGGCTTTGGCTTGTTCAGCAGTCTTACCCTCGCATTCGGCCTTTATGATTTCTGTTCGTCAGGTCAGAGTTTTGCCGCTGCCTTCCTTCAGATTCCGCCTCACGACGGACACCCTTGGCTTTGGCTAACGCTTCCCACTGCCGGGCGCGTTCGGGACTTTCACCCTATAGAACGTGCGCTCGCCGGGCGCACTGAAAAGGGGGCTGCCTTTTAAGACAGCCCCAACTATGTTGATGTTGAATGAGATCAGATCACGTGGTATTCCTTCAGCAGTTTTTCCACATCGGTTCCTTTGATGAAGTCAAGTGCTTTGCCAACGGCAATCTTTTCCTTGAAGCCAAGCTTCATCTCGGTGAGAGGCTTGCCATCCCGCATGCTGATCGTTGCCTTCAGAAGATCACGGACATCGTAGATGCTGCCCCAGACCTCCGGGACGCCGCGGTCCACGTTCATGAGGGTGTAGACCGCCACCATGGCCGTGCGCATGGAATACTCCGTGGTGAATACGGTATCTCTCGGAACCTCCGCGAAATTACCGAGGAAGGCGAAGTTCACTGCACCTTCCGGTACGACTTCAGGTCTGTCGCCTGCGGTGCGCGGCATGAAATACGCGCTGGCGAACGGCATCATAACGGGAATTGTCCTGGCGCTGTTGGAAGCCAGCTCCTCGATCTGATCTACAGGAACACCAAGATGATACAGCCACTCCATACAGATCTCCTTGCCGGTGCAATCGCGCATGTTCTTCTTGACGTAATCGCCGGGGCGATCGGTGAACAGCCCATAGAGCCACACCAGGCACTGATCCTTCGGCTGGGAATGGAACTGCGGCTGGCGGTTAATCGTCCAACTCAGAAGCCAGCCGGAATCTCTGGCGGTCACGATGCCGCCTGTGACGACCTTGCCCGACAGGGGATCGCGCTGGCAGATGTTCTTGATATAGGGCAGGATCTTCTCATCCAGCGTGTTGACGGTAACGCCCATCCAGTTGCACTCTTCCGGATTGCCATAGAACTTCTCCGGGTGACCGAAGGAGGGATCCTGCGCGGCGATCTTGCGCCACAGGTCGAAGGACCCGCCGGGACGAATCTCCTTGATATACTCGCAGGTCTTATCCTGCCCGCCGATCGAAGAGTTCTCCACATTACTGCCGTTCGTGATGAAAAGATAGTCGCTTTCGGTCAGATCCAGGAACTCCTGTCGGCCGTCCACGAGAAGCTCCACACGTTTTGCGACCTTTCTCCCATCGTGGATATCAAAGCGGACATCCATGACCTGGGTGTTGAAATGGAACTGCGCACCATGGCTCTCCAGGTACTTGACCATGGGGAGAATCATGGACTCATACTGGTTGTACTTCGTGAAACGCAGAGCCCGCAGGTCAGGTAGACCGTCGATGTGGTGGATGAAGCGCTGCATATAGCGCTTCATTTCCAAAGCGCTGTTGCAGTCGTAGAACGCGAACATCGTCCTCCAGTATGTCCAGAAGTTACTGTTCAGCACCTCAGCATCCAGCACATCCGTGATGCGCTTTTCCTCCAGATCCTCATCCGGCGTGAAGATGAGGTGCGTTAACTGCAGGGCGGCCTTATCACTCAGGCAGAACTTCCCATCCGTGTGAGCATTCTGGCCTCGCTTCTCTGTCACACGGCAAAGCGAATAGTTGGGATCGGCCTTGTTCAGCCAGTAATACTCGTCGAGCACACTGACGCCCTCCGTCTCGATCGACGGGATAGAGCGGAACAGATCCCACATCACCTCAAAATGGTTATCCATTTCTCTGCCGCCGCGCATGACGTAGCCGATCTCCGGATAGTTCCATCCATCGCAGGCACCGCCGGCAATTGGATCACGGTCAAAGAAGTGGATGTTCTTTCCGGGCATCTGTGCGTCACGGACCAGGAAGCATCCGGCCGAGAGGGCGGCAAGCCCGGTCCCTACGAAATAGGCGGACTTGTGCTCGATTCCTTCCGGCTTCAACGGGCGGGCAAAGGCTTCATAATTTCCACTAGAATAGTACATGCGATTACCTCCTTTTGATTTTGTGCCCTCATCATACGCTGAAAAACGGAGGGCTACCATAAGCAGGCAAGCGCTGATGATCAAGAATCCATCATCGAGAATGGAACTGAAAAGTTTTTTATCAAATCGGCTCCGTTGATGGAGAAGCATCCATGCGGTGCTTCTCCAAAGCACGTTTTACATCTCCCTCGATCAAAATGCTGAGCCGGGATACGATCTCTTCCGGATTCGGCTCCATATTCTGATGAATCCATTCGAGCATCAGGCCAACAAATCCATATTTATAGAAATCCGCGATAAAGACCTTATCCTCTTCTCTGACGACCATTCCCTGCGAACACTCTTCGATCACATTCATCAGCAGATCATATACGACACGATAGAGATATTGCTCGATCTGCTCACGGCTGACATGTCGTTAGACGTTCAGGATGAAGGGCTTATTATCCCGGACGGCATAAAAGACGTTCAGAAATCCTTGCTCCCAGGTTCCATAGGTCTTATTCCCTTCGATAGCCTTGCGGGCATCCTCTTCGCATGACCATTCCACCAAGTCATAAATATCTTTGAAATGATAATAGAAGGTCATACGGTTGATGCCGCAATCCTCCGCGATATCGTTGATCGTGATCTTTGTGATCGGCTTTTGAAGGAGCAGGTTCTTCAGGGACTGTTCCAGAGCTCTTTTCGTTATTTGGGACACGGCGCTATCCTCCTCGATAAAGATAATATAAGCAGCCCCTCCATTATTTGCGTGAGAGCATAACAGAGGGGCCAAGGAACGACAGAATGAAATATGTTATTCTTTATACGGAAGAGGTATCATCCAGAACCTCGTCTTCATATTCAACGGCAATTTTATCGGGGAACTGATGGTGAATGATTTTCACTGTCGTAAGCACTGTGGTCAAATTCAGAATACCGTCCGCCAACAGAGATATTCCGAGCAGCACCATAAGCGTGTGCACGCTCTCTGCCGTGCGGAAAATCAGCAGAACACCCACAATCACCGCGAGAATTGCCATGGACAGAACCAGCCACCACTGCTTGATGCCGAAGCACCTTGCGTCGATGGCGATCTGGATCTTCAAAAGGCCATCTGTTAAAAACGCGATCCCGATTGCAACGCAGATGGTGTCGATCACGTTATTCGGCTCCAGAATCACCATAATACCAAGTGCGATCATTAAGATGCCAAACGCCAGGTCGTACTGAAATGCAAGACGATAGAGATCCTTTGAAAGATACCCGATGATTTTGACCGCCCCAAAGATGATCAAACAAACACCGGTGAATACGCCAAAGGCTGCAAGGGAAATTTCGGGATTCACGATAAGCATAATACCGAAGCCGCAAAGAACCAAAGATATTACGATATATCCGATTTTAGCTACCCGCATGGGGGTCACAGAGCGCATGGAATCGCCCTCCTTGTCACATACTTTAGCGCTATCGTAGTGACAAAGGGGCTGAAAGACCACAGGCAAGGCAGCCAATTTGGAAAAAAGTCATACATAATTCAACTAATGTTGAATTATTGAACACAGCATGAAAGAGCGCATAATTCTTCACCGATTCAAGCTCCCTGATTATTGAAATCCGTGCTAAAGTCTCGTACGCTATTTGCAGCGCTTCACCCCCAGAGCGCTACCGCATTCCGTTCCAACTATGCGGGAAGGCAGCCGTCCGTTCTCTCTCGGGCGGCTGCCTTTTTGCAATTATAAGGAGACGCTGAATAAATCGCCGCTTGCGTCTTGACGGCATCTTTTCCGCCCGACTTTGCGTGAAAAATCTGCTCGCCAATCCGCACGCTTTGATTTAATCAGCGCTTCCCTAACTTTATGGTATGTTTACTTCTTCGGATCAATTCCTCTGTCGAGCCCTTTCGGAGCTGGAGGAGTCGGTGCATATCTTCAAGAAGATCCTCCCGCATCCCGTTGCTGATCCAGTCGATAATCAAACCAAAGCATTCACATTTATGGTAGCGAATGATGATTTCCCGATCATGACCGGACAGTTCGTCTTCTGAGAAAGCCGTATCGACATAGGTTCGGACAGCCTGCTCACAAATGCGCCACAAGGCGCTGACATAGGTGCTGCGGTTATCAGAGTAATACAGGTGGGAGATTGCGCGCTTGTTCTCCAGCACAAATTTCATCGCCGCTTGAATACAGTCGTCAAGGGAGTTAAGCGTCGGGTAATCCTGCACAATACGATCTACCTGAATGGAGCAAATCTCTTCCACCAGCGCCGGCACGTCCTGATAATGATAATAAAATGTGTTGCGGTTGATGCCGCAGCGATCTGTAATGTCCTTGACCGTTATTTTGCTCAGGGCGCGCTCATTCAGGAGTTCAACAAAGGCTTCTCGTATCACTCTTTTTGTGATATTCATATTCGCCACAGAATCCCCCTTTGCTCAAATGATTATATAGTATAGCAGTTTTAGAGTAGATGGTCAACAATTTTAGTTTCTGAATCTACCAATATTGCACTTCTTTATTGCATAATAAATGTGGAACGGAGTGTGATATTAGTGGAATTTGGCCATCGCTTAAAGGAACTGCGGAAAAACGCAGGCCTTTCCCAAAAACAATTGGGACAACTGATCGGCGTAACAAAGTCGGTCATCAGCTTCTATGAGCTGCAGGATCGCTCACCCTCACCTCTTGTGTTGATAAAGCTGTCAGGTGTGTTTCACGTTTCGACGGATTATCTTCTGGGACTGGATCGGAGAGAGACGATCGACCTCGCAGGATTGTCCGAGAAGGATGTTGCAATGCTGCAAGCCTTGGCGAAGCACCTGAGAGAGAAAAACCGATCAGCACTGTCGGAAACGTAAGACTCCAGATAACACCCCAGGATAACAGGTATGGCAGATTTGCCGTACCTGTTTCTTTTTTGGATAAAGCCGGCAGTTTGTTCAACTTTGCGCCACGGCCCCGGTTCTATCCATATCCGATCGCCCTCCCTTTTTTATAATGGGTTCAAAGATCATTTGGGGAGGAAGGATCATGAGCAAGGAGTATATCATTACCTGCGAATCAACCGCAGACCTCACCGCCGCATCCGCAAAGGAAGCGGGGATTCCCGTTTTGCAGCAGTATTTTCGGATTGGTGAGGAGCACCTGGAAGACACCGCTGAAGAGCAGGCGGCGCGCTATCAATGCTGCATGGCCGCGCTCTACCACGGAGCCAGTCCTGTCGCTGTAAAAAACGGATTCACACAATATCTGGTCCTGTTTGCAGAACTGATTGAGCAATACGACGTGATCCATGTTGCGCCAAGCGGAGCCCTGTCGAGTTCATACAGCACGGCAACAGAGGTGGCAAACTTGCTCATGCAGGTCAATTCCGGTACAAGCATACAGGTTGTGGATTCTCTCTGCACCTCCGCTGGCTATGGCATGCTGGTGCAGGATGCCGCAGAGCAAAAGCGACGCGGCTTGTCCCGGAAAAGCATGATGAACTGGCTTCTGGATAATCGAAGTCGGTATCACCATGTCCTGTTCACAGATAATCTTCGTACCCTGCGGCGAGAAGATTTTATGGAAAAATACCCTGTCAAAAGCCATGTGCTGGATCCGTTTACGCTCTTTTGCCTGAATGAAGCCGGGGAACTGACGTCTTTCAGCCGTGCACACAATGAGAAGAAAGCTGTTGAGCAGAGTATCTTTTATATTTCTCGCAGTTATCGGATGAAACATCCTAGACCGGACAAATGTGTGGTCTACCATTGTGACAACAAGGGCGGTGCGGAGAGACTGCAAAATGCTGTCGAGCTTTGCTTCCCGCATCTATCAGGAACGATTCCCATTCTGCCCATGGGCGCTGTCGTCTCCTGCTGCTGTGGTGCCGGAGCGGTGGCGGTCTCTTTTGCGGATGGGATAGAAGAATAATCAAACAAAAGAGCAAGGTTGCTCAAAAAGCAGGCGAAATAGGGAAATGCTTGAACTTTTAAACATCCATTTGGTTTGATCCGTTGAGGCTGCGGATGTTTGACGATACTATGGTTTTACACTTCCGTAAGGAGTGCGACGGATTCCGCAGCTGTGCGGGGCAGGACAGTCGTTACCATGGGCGGCCGCCCTGCCGGTCGGTCTCGTAGCTTCGGTACTGGTCAGCCAGCTTCTGGATCCGCTCCATCCGATTCTCCAATTCCGCCGATACGATGGCGCATTCATAGAGTTCTTTTTCCACTTCCTCAATGACAGGAAGCTCTTTTTTATAACGGATCTTGTGTTCGAGACTGGCCCAGAAGTCCATAGAGATAGTGCGAAACTGCACTTCCACTTTCATCATCCGTTTTTCATCGTGCAGAAAAATGGGGATTTCTACAATTAAATGGAGGCTCCGATAGCCGTTTGGCTTCGGATCTTCGATATAATCCTTTCGTTCCAGAAGCGTAATGTCATCCTGGCGTATAAAAGCATCGGCCAGCATGTAGATGTCGGAGGTATAGGAGCAGATCACCCGAACGCCGGCCACATCATTGAGATTCTTTTCTATGCTTTCCACGGTCAACGGATAACCGCGGCGCTGTAGCTTTTCTACGATGCTCTCCGGTGATTTCAGCCGGGTCTTGATGGTTTCGATGGGATTACGGTCGTATTGGAGAGACAGCTCCTCATTGAGCACGTTGAACTTAGCGGATACCTCCATCATTGCACAGCGATAGTAGGCCATGAGTTCTTTATAGGGCTTGGCATATTTGTGTACGATATCTGTTACCTCGCGTTTGGCAAGACGGGAGAGCAAAAACTGTTCCAACTGTTTGGATTCCCCAAATTCGCGCAGGGCCAATGCCTTTCACCTCACAATTAAGATAGACATAGCGTAACATTTTTTCTCTTTGCTTGGTACGGACAAAGATCGAAAAATGCTTAACATTGAGCGCGATTGCTCAAAGCGTAGCGAAAAAAGGAGGAATCACCATGCATGTATTAATTCTCAGCAGTCGATGCACAGAGGAGCAACGGAACGCTTTGACCGTTCTTCGTGGATGCCTTGAAGCACACGGAGACGTCTGTGAAGCGCTGGACTGGTTCTCATTCCTGGCGGATTCGGTTTCGCAAATCAATGCACACTCCCGTAAGCTCGTCCGGCGGCACGTTCAGGAGCTGCTTACAGAAGGTTTTTCCGCCCTGAGCAAATCTGAGGCAGAAGCTCCTGAAAAGGGCGGCCTTCACAAGCTGGTCAATATATGCGCGAAGGAGCTCGCTCGCTTCATCAGGGATGGGGAATATGAACTAGTCCTTTGCGCCGAGCCTGTCGCGTCGATGCTGCTGAGCAGAGCGTCGAGAGAAGTACCATTTCCCGCTGTAACAGTGTTGGTAGGAGCGGATGACAACTTGCGCCGACAAAACGCTCTGAACCATGTCCTTTCCTCGGAATCTCTGTCGTCCGAGCCTGCGCTGGAGAAGACCCGCACGGTACTGGAAAAGCTTGTGGAGGGGAAGCGTCCGCCCGCTGTAAAGAACAGTGCGCCTACCGTTCAAAGCAGTTTACGGCATCAAATTCTGAAAATGCCCACTGCCGTGTATGAGGCCAGCGGGATCGTCGTAAACGGGCGCAGGATAAAATCGCTTTTGTTTACAACAGATCTTGCCATCATTCGCAACTGCGATGCAGACGCCATTTTTGCCGTCTACCCTTTCACGCCCCAGCAGGCAATCAGCGAAGCGATCATCAAAGCGGCCTATGTGCCAGTCTTCTGCGGCGTGGGCGGGGGAACGACCAAGGGCATCCGGACCATCGGGCTTGCCAAGGATGCGGAGGGTCAGGGCGCAATGGGGATCGTGCTCAACGCGCCGATTTCCAACCCCAATCTCCGTGCTGTCTCAGCGGCTGTGGACATCCCGGTTGTGATCACAGTGGTCAATGAAGATACCAATATTGCCCGTCGTTTGGAGTCGGGCGCGGCTATCATCAATGTGGCAGGCGGTATAGATACCCCTGACATCGTGCGAAAAATCCGCACGCAATATCCGGATGTCCCTATTATTGCCACCGGCGGAGGCGGCGACGAGAGCATCTGTGAGACTATTCTGGCAGGAGCCAACGCGATAACGATCACACCTCCGAGCACAAAAGATCTGTTTCGCGTTACGATGAGCAAGTATAGAGAGATGTAACAATGAAGCCGATCATTGATGCCAGATGGAAATGGATATGGGGCGCAGTATTGGCTTTCGCATGGACGAGCGTCGTCGTTCTTTTCGTGAAAAGCAATGGCAATCTGTCCGTTCAGGAGCTTCTCAATTATCAGCCGGAAAGCACATTGCTGGCCTTGTTGACCATGGCGGGTTTGTTCCTCCTGAAAAGTGTGGATTTTCTGATGCACTCCGGCGTTCTTTATGCGGCCAACGGCATTATGTTTCCGCTGCCAGTCGCCCTGCTGCTTAACACACTCGGAGCTGCGATTATGGTTACGCCTACCTATTGGATCGGGCGAACCATGGGAGCGCCGGTGCTTCGGTATATCGCGGAAAAACATCCCATAATAGAGAAAGTATCCGCTATCTCTTCTAAGCGGGAATGGCTCACAAGTCTTTTGCTCCGTGCCTGTGGGCTGCCATTGCTGCCGGTAGGATTGTACATGGGCGCTGTGAACAGCCGTTACTCGTCCTATCTGCTCGGTTCCCTTATTGGAATTTTCCCGCTGATGGCCGCCTACACCATCATGGGGACAAGTGTTGGTGACCTGTCTTCCCCTGTGTTCTGGTGGGCGCTGGCATTTAATATCCTCGTCTGCATAGCCGCGATTGTTATCCTATACTTCCTGCTTCGGAAGAAAAAGAACACGGAAGGAAAGTCTTTATGAATCTGTTTCTTACGCTCGCCTTTCTATTTTTTATCGGCTCTGTATTTGGCTGGGTTCTGGAACTGTTTTTTCGGAAATTCTTTTCCAGCTCAAACCCGGAACATAAGTGGATCAATCCCGGCTTTTGCACCGGTCCCTATCTGCCCATCTATGGTTTTGGACTCTGTGCGCTGTATCTTCTGGCTCGTGTCGGGAACGCAACCGGGCTCGATAACAGTTTGTATGGGAAAGCGGTATTGTTTGTAGGAATGGCTGTCAGCATGACGCTTATCGAATACATCGGCGGCCTAATGCTGCTCAAAGGAGCAAAGATCCGCCTTTGGGACTACAGCAACTGCCGGGGTAACATCCAGGGGCTGATTTGCCCGCTGTTTTCCATCTTTTGGGCGCTTCTCGGTGCCGGATACTATTTTCTTGTGCATCCGCATATTCTCTCCGCACTCTTCTGGCTTTCGGAGAATCTGGCATTTTCTTTTGTGATTGGCTTGTTCTTCGGCGTATTCCTTGTTGACATGGCATCAAGCGCCCATTGGGTCGCTCGCGTGAAGGCCTTTGCCGATGAGAACGGGGTGATTGTGAAGGTCGAGAATCTCAAGGCCCATATTCACGCCGCCCAGGAGCGGGCGTCGAAGCGCGTATACTTCTTCTTTGCCTTTCGCTCGGATCGACCCTTGACAGAACATCTGAGGGAGGCGCAGGAGGCTGTCGAAAAAATACGCCGGAAGCATTCCGATCGCGCGGCCTGACGGTATTGCCAAAAAATCAGATAAAACCACGCTTTTGCTAAAAAATCGAATACAAGCGCCGGTTTTCTCAAGAATTGGGAGAACTGGCGCTTCTGCATATGGAGGACAAAATACTTGCAAGATACAATAAAAACACATTGAGAGAGGAGACTTTTCAATGAAAGAATACAAAAAAGTTGAGCACGCTATCAAAGCAGATCTTCGGGATACAAAAAAGAAAACTCAGCAGGATATGCACGAGCTGAAAAAGCAGGTAAAGGCAGAAGCCCGGGAAATCAAGAGGGTATCGGACGAAAAAGCTCAGGTTTTGAATGTAGAAAAGGAAATCCACAAGGAAAGACTCGAGGCCGAAAGAGAGCACTAGGCCTCCATCCGGAAAGCAAAAAAAGAAGTGGAAGCAGAGACAAAAGAGCTGAAAAGAATTCTTCAGCAACAGGATAAAGCATAAATTGCAGGAGGGGTAAAGATGTCTGCAACAACTACTATCAAAAGATTAGGACTGGAAAAAGCGTTTCAGTACCTCTATAAGGATCCGGAAAAGAACCTGCCGAAATTGATCGACTGGGCGGATAAATTCTCGAAGGGCGAATTCCCCAGCCAGCGGGCGGCCGTGCGCGCGGCTATCGAAGATCCTGACAATACCTATTATCCTTTCGTGCGCCACATGGTCAACGATGTGGATCCGGAGGTGCTGACCACCGTTGCTGTCAATTTCTTCATTAATGCCAATCTGATCGGCTGGGACAAACAGGAGGAACTGCGGAACAAGTATAACTGCAACATTCCCTGGGCGATCCTGCTGGATCCCACCTCCGCCTGCAATCTGCACTGTACAGGCTGCTGGGCAGCGGAGTATGGCAACAAGCTGAACCTGAGCTTTGACGAGATCGACGACATCATTTGCCAGGGCAAGGAGATGGGCGTCTATTTGTACATATACACCGGCGGCGAACCTCTGGTGCGCAAGAAGGATATTATCAAGCTCTGTGAAAAGCATAATGACTGTGTTTTCCTCTGCTTCACCAACGGCACTCTGATCGACGAAGCTTTTGCTGATGAGATGCTGCGAGTCAAAAACTTCGTTCCAGCCATTTCTCTGGAGGGCTTCGAGGCGGCCACGGATTCCAGACGAGGTGACGGCGTGTTCATGAAAGTTGTCCAGGCCATGGAACTGCTGCACAGCCGGAAGCTTCTGTACGGCATCTCCTGTTGCTATACCAGCGCAAACTACGACTCCATCACCTCCGAGGAATACTACGATATGCTCATCCGAATGGGAGCCTATTTCGTCTGGTACTTCCACTACATGCCTGTAGGCAACGACGCTTCTCCCAAATTGCTGCCCACGCCGGAGCAGCGGCAGACGGTCTATAACCGCATCCGTGATTACCGCACTCGCAAGCCACTGTTCGCTATGGACTTCCAGAACGATGCGGAGTTCGTGGGCGGCTGCATCGCCGGGGGCCGCCGCTATATGCACATCAACGCAAACGGCGATGTGGATCCATGCGTTTTCATCCACTATTCGGATTCCAACATCCGGGAGAAGACTCTGCTGGAGACCATGCGTTCTCCGCTGTTCCAGGCCTACCATGACGGGCAGCCCTTCAATGAGAACATGATGCAGCCCTGCCCGATGCTGGAGAATCCCGCCAAGCTGCGCGCCATGGTGGAAAAGACCGGAGCGAAGTCCACCGATATGCAGTCTCCGGAGACGGCGGATCATCTCTGTGCCAAGTGCGACAGCTATGCCGCCTGCTGGGCACCTAAAGCCGAGGAGATCTGGGAGGCAAGAAAAGAAGAAAAAGCCCGTCTCGCGGCGGGAGAGCAGTGAGCAGACCATCTTCACAGATGAGATCCGTTATGAGGAGTTGACACCATGGCAAAAAGCTTTTTTACTTCCGAATCCGTCACTCGAGGACATCCTGATAAGCTCTGCGATCAGATCGCTGACCGCATACTCGATGAGGTGCTGCGGCAGGACCCGGAATCCCATGTCGCCTGTGAAGTCACCTGCGCGACCGATCTGGTCCACATCTTTGGCGAGATCTCATCCTCAGCACATGTTGACTATGAATCGATCGCAAGAATGGTTATCACTGAGGTAGGCTATACGCAGCCCGGCCACGGCTTTGACGCGGAGAGCTGCCGGGTCACGGTGGATTTGCACGAACAATCTCCGGACATTGCCCGCGGCGTACGACGGTTGTCCAGCGAAGAGGAATTGGATGACGGCGCTGGTGATCAGGGCATGATGTTCGGTTATGCCTGCAAGCAAACCGACTGCTATATGCCGCTGCCGATTGAGTTGGCTCACGCGCTCACAAAGCGCCTCGAGCTTGTACGCAGGAATGGCGAACTGCCTTTCCTGCTGCCGGACGGGAAGTCTCAGGTTACCGTCGAGTATGAAAACGGCGATCCCAAACGTATCAGCGCTGTCGTCCTCTCTGCGCAGCATGTCAAAGATATTACCATAGAGGAGCTTCGTGACCGAATTCTTTCTCATGTGATTCTTCCGGCGTTGCCTACCGCTATGATCGACCGGGATACCCAGTTTTTCATCAATCCCACCGGACGTTTTGTCGAGGGCGGGCCAGCGGCAGATTCCGGATTGACCGGTCGTAAGCTGATCGTGGATACCTATGGCGGATATGCGCGGCACGGAGGCGGCGCCTTCTCCGGCAAAGATGCCTCCAAGGTAGACCGCAGCGGCGCGTACATGGCCCGGTATATGGCAAAAAATGTGGTTGCCGCAGGTCTGGCCGAAAAATGCGAGATCCAGTTAAGCTATGCCATCGGTCTTTCGGAGCCTACGTCCATCCTGGTGGATTGCTTTGGAACCGGAAGGCTGGATGATCAGATTATTCAAGCAATCCTGATTTCCCGGGTCGACCCACGACCCGCTGCTATCATTCGGCAGTTCGATCTGAAAAGTCCCAATTTCTCAAAGGTCTCCTGCTATGGGCACTTTGGCAGAAATGCGACTGAAATGCCTTGGGAAAAAACCGATTTAGCAGAAATTCTGATTCGATGATCCAGGAGCCTGAACCATATGGCCTCTCATTCAAAAACGACAAGGAGGATGAACCATGATCAGTCAAATTCTGTCTATTGCCGCAGCTTCCGCCGCACTGGTATTTCTTCTGGTGTGGAACTCCAAGAAGAATAAGCATAAATAATAATGAGAAGCAGCCGCAACAAGCTGCTTCTCTGCGTAAAAGGATGATTCCCATGAAAAAGCGTGTGTTCTCCGCTATCGTTCTTCTGTCTATCACGCTTCCCTGCATTCTGCTGTCAGAATACTCTCGCACAATTCTGTTCGCTGTGGCGGCAGGTCTTTGCGCGTATGAGTGGGCGCATGAATTTGGCCGAAAAGGCATTGCCTGCGTGACTTGGGTTATGTACCTTTTCGTGACCGGCGAGGTCGCTCTCGTGCTGCTGCACGTCGATGGCGCTTCCCACCAAATCCTTTTCATCGGATGCATTTACTGCTGTTTGATCACAGGTATCTTTCTGAAGAACGTGTCCAGCCGCGGCGCGCTGTGCACCACAGCAGGCCTGGCCTATCCCTGCACCTTGTTTGCCGCTGTTACGAAGATCGGTGTAAGTGAGATTTGGTTTGAGACGCTGACACTTGCCTGCCTCTCCACGTGGGTCTGCGACAGCTTTGCCATGTTTGGCGGACAGCGTTTTGGAAAGCATGCTGTTGCACCCCAAATTTCCCCCAACAAAACGGTTGAAGGTTGTCTGTGGGGAGCGGCCTCATCCCTTGTAACGGGCTTAATTATCTATTGCGTAAAACTGCTTCCCGACGTTTCCCTTGCCGTATGTGTCCTGACTGCGTTTGTGGCTTCTACAATGGGCCAGATCGGAGATCTTGCAGAATCTGCTGTGAAAAGAATGCTTGGTATTAAAGATTTCAGCAATCTGATCCCCGGTCATGGCGGAATGATGGATCGTGCAGACAGCCTGCTGTTCTCAATTCCGACTGCCTATTTATGCCTTACTATTTTTGGACTTGCCTGAGAAAGAAAATGGATTATCAACCGTATCTCTATTCTAAAAGAGCGTTGCTCATTATCAACCCGGTCGCAGGACGGAAAGCGGTCAACACGCAGATCGCACCCATCATCCGCATTTTTATGGAAGCAGGCCATGCTAAAACAGTCTTATGGGTGGCGGCCTCCCTCGGCTACTTTTCTTTTTCTGCTTCCCCGTAGGCGGTACGGCCTTCCGTCCGTGCCGCTTATGCTTTCTCTGCAGCGAGGCAGCGAGGCATGCAGTTTTGGCATGACAAAAACAGTTCAAATTTGTTTGTTAAATTATTCAAATTTCCGTACATATTTTGTCATTTTTTTATGGTTCAATATACACAACAGGAAAACAAAGACCTGAAGCAAAAAGATATCTTTTTTAAATATCAAACGAAAAGAGGTTTCCGATCCATGAAAGCATCCACGATTTCTTCGCATCCTTTCCTTCAGAAGACCCTGTGTCTTGTTCTTCTCGCCTGCCTGATTGCGGGCTGTGTCGCCATCGGCGGCGGGAACCAGACCGCCTTCGCCGAGTCTGCGGAGCTCTCTCCCGCAGATCTCTATGAGCAGAACGTCAATTCCACCGTCGGCATCACCATCAGCGGTGAAACCTCCAGCCGCTACGGCTACGGTTATACTTACCAGGCCTCCGGCTCGGGCTTCATCATCACCACCGACGGCTATATCCTGACCAACTATCACGTCATCAGCGGTTCCAAGGCCGTCACGGTCGCGACCTATGATCACAACACCTACGATGCAAAGGTCATCGGTTATGATGCAAGCAACGACATCGCCGTCATCAAGATTGACGCCGAGAATCTGAAGCCGGTTACCCTGGGCGATTCCGATACCCTGCGCGTCGGTGAAAGCGTCTACGCCATCGGCAATCCCCTCGGCGAGCTGACCTTCTCCCTGACCGGCGGTATTGTCAGCGCCCTGAGCCGGAATGTTCAGACCGAAGCCGGCACCTCCATGAGCCTCATCCAGACCGACTGCGCCATCAACTCTGGCAACTCCGGCGGTGCTCTCTTCAACACCCGCGGCGAGGTCATCGGCATCACCAATGCCAAGTATTCCTCTTCCGGCATGAGCAGCGAGGCGGAGATTGACAACATCGGCTTCGCCATCCCCATTAACAGCGTCAAGCGTATCGTCACCAGCATCATTGAAAACGGCTACGTTCTGAAGCCCTACATCGGCATCTCGGTATCTCCACTGTCTGAAGAGACCGCGAAAATCATCGGCATCAAGGCCGGTGCCGTGGTTCAGGATGTCACGGCGGACGCTCCCGCCGACAAGGCCGGACTCAAGAACCACGACGTCATCGTCAAGGTCGGTGATACCGACATCAATGACTCCAATGATCTGGTTCAGGTCATCTCCAAATCCGATCCGGGCGACGTGCTGACCTTCTACATCTATCGTCAGGGCCAGGAGATCACGCTGGACGTCGAGATCGGCTCCAAGACCGAGTCCGCGCTGAAGGATGAGGAAGAAGCCGAAGCAGCTGAAGAAGAGCAGGCTCCCCAGCAGCCCGAGCAGGGCATCCAGGGCTGGAGCGACAACCCGATGGAGGACTTCTTCCGCTTCTATTTCGGTTATTGATCTCCCCCGCGCACTTCCGGAATCGCCTGACCGCGAACACTTTTCCGGCAGGCCGGATCTGAAAGCAGAAACAAAATGCGTCCCTTGCGGCGCACCTGATAATAAAAGAGGCTGTCTCAAAAGACAGCCTCTTTTATTATTGCAACGGGAGCTCTACGGGCACACGGCGAAGCCCTGGCCCCAGAGACAGCCGCCGCAGGTCGGCGCGGCGGAACCGATGCAGTCCGTTTCGTTTTCTTCCAGCAGCTCACAGCCGCCGCAGAACAGGCAGGGCGCATACTTGAATTCATGTACGCGCTGACGGAAGGATCGATACGCTTCGCCCTCCCAGATCTCGCCGAGACTTTGTCCGTAAATAGTTCCAAAGGAGTGATGCCGAATGCGGCGTTTGTGGTCACCAAGGTAGGTGTCCGCCGTGTGGAGCAGGCCCATACAGGGAGAGACGTCCCCGTCCCAGCGAATGAAGCAGTGCCCTTCCTCAATGAAGCGGCACCAGTTGGTACGCCGGGTGACGGGCTTTCCCTTCCAGGAGAACAGCTCCGCCTCCTGCAGGCTCTCCTCGTCCGGAAAGAGCAGATCTTTGTAACGCCTTGAGAATTTGAACATGGGGATCTCCGTCCCCATGTCAAAGCCCTCGAAGCGCCAGGTATAGCCGATCTTGTCGGTAACCGCCTTGATGGCCGCCACATCGCACATGGGCCAGAGCGCCTGTTCGATATCCTCCGCGCGGTTGGGAATGATATGGCTCAGATTCAGATCATCGGCCCCGAAGCGCTCGGCAAATTCCCGGATACGGCGGAGGCTGGCAATGTTGTCGCGCATGACGACGGCCGTCATGCCGAGACGAACGTCCGATCCGCTCCGGACTTCGTTGAAGGCCTCCAGATTCCCGAGGACCAGGCCGAAATCACTGCCGACCTGGATCTTTCCGTAGTTCTCGTACAGCTCGTCGATGGAGACCCAGATCCGCGACACACCCGCTTTCAGCAGTTCTCCGGCTTTCTCCCGCGTCAGCAGTGTTCCGTTCGTGACCAGTTCGACTTTTTTCCCTTGCGCAGAGGCAAGCGCCGCCATCTCCGTGAGCGACGGATGCACCAGAGGTTCCCCCATGCCGCCGAAAAAGACGGTCCGGGTATCCCGCAGGACAGGATCGTCCATCAGGCGCGCAAACGCCGCCGGGTCGAGATCGCCGAAACCCTCGCCGACCCAGCTGTGCCGGAAACACATCTTGCACCGAAGATTACAGCGGGAGGAAGCCTCCACATACAGTTTCTGGATCCGGTCGTCCATGTTTCCCTTAATCAAAACAGGCTCTCCAGTTCCATGTCCAGAAGGTCCGCCATATACAGGCGGCCGGTCTCCAGCGGCCGTCCGGTCAGGAGTCTGGTGCAGAGCGCCGTCTGCATCGCGGCGCAGAACGGCGGTGTAAAGGAGAGGGAGGTCTTGCTGCCGAGAACGGCATTTTCCGGGTAAATCTTGTCGATGAGATCGCCCCCCGGCATGACGACGGCCGCCTGTGCGCTCCAGCCGCAGATCGCCCCGTGGATCAGGGGAATATCCTCCTCCGCGCATGCGCAGGCGAGGATCCGGCGCGCCCGGATATTGTCCAGCGCGTCCAGAACGGCATCGCAGCCCCGGATCAGCCGGCCGGCGTTTTCCTCCGTCACAAATTCCGGGATCGCCTCAAAGCGCACGTCCGGGTTTACCAGCGTAGCGCGCGCGGCCGCTGCCTCCGCCTTGGGCTGCCCCAGAGACGACGGAGAGGAGAGCAGCTGGCGGTTCAGATTGGACGCCTCAAACACGTCGCCGTCGGCGGCGCGGATCGTCCCTACGCCGAGGCGCAGCAGCATTTCAATGAGGTATCCCCCAAGGCCGCCGCAGCCCGCCACAAACACCGTCTTCGTGTGCAGGAGGGTGCACTCCTGTTCCGTCAGAGCGCCAAGATTGCGGACATAGCGTTCGTCCATTGTTCAGCCGCCTCCCACCGGCGGGAAGAGAGAAATGATATCGCCGTCTTTCACGGGATCCTCCGGTTTGGAGTGAAAGCCGTTGATGAGCAGAATGGCGACTTCCTCCGAGGGGATCGCAAAGCGGCGGAGCAGGTCGGCAGCGGTGAAAACCTCTTCCGCGGGGACCTGGACGATCTTGCCCCGGCCCTCGCGCAGTGTGGCGAAAAAGCGTACTTCGATCATGGTGTCACTTCCCTTTTCAGATTGATTTGCCGGTAAAGGAAAAAGGGGAGGCGGGAAGCCTCCCCTTGTCGGGTATTATACTTATTTCCCTACGCACTCGTCAAGGCCGAGCTTCTTCAGCGTCTCGTCTGTCGGGAAGGCGTTGACCCAGCCGCGGGCGGCATAGTACTGCGGCAGGGTGATGTCGAGCTTGTTGACCATGCCCTTGGAGGGGCCGTTGGAGATGGGCTCGGTGAGCAGACGCTTGGGCAGGCGGTCATCCTCGGGCTTCATGCCGGCGGCCTTGTTGAACATACGCTCGATGTTGAAGATCCGGTCACCGACCTCCAGCAGTTCCTCCGGCGTGTAGTTCGTGCCGGTGGCGGCGTTGAGCAGGCTTGCATACTCGGGTGCGCCCAGGGCGAAGGAAGTGAACAGGCAGTTGCCCATGGAGTCAATGACGGCTGTCAGATCCTGGAAGGTCTTGGCCCAGCCGGCCTTCTCGTCGGTGACGGTGCGGTCCAGCTGTGCAGGAATGCCGAGGACTTCGGGCGCGATCATATAGCCGCGCACGTGGGCGGCGCCGCAGTTGGCAGTGGCATAGTTGATGCCGATGCCCTGGATGGCGCGGGCGTCGTAGGCGGGGA
Source organism: Oscillospiraceae bacterium (assembly GCA_017458335.1). Taxonomy (GTDB): domain Bacteria; phylum Bacillota; class Clostridia; order Oscillospirales; family Oscillospiraceae; genus Limivicinus. Next base: position 35,833 of record JAFTFT010000042.1, on the reverse strand, counting down.
TCTCCTGCTTCTTGACGCTCATGGAGAACTCGGGGTGGCCGTAGTGCTCGCAGAGCCGGGCAGAGCCGGAGGACATGAGCCAGTCAAGCTCTGTCTTGGGGTCGCCCATGCGCTTGGTCCACTCGATCAGGGCTTCCTTGCTGCCCCATTCCAGCGGAACGCCGGCGCAGTCTTCTTCCTTGATGCAGCCGTTCTGGTACAGCTCCATAGCCGCCGCGATGGTGCAGGGCACGCCGATGGCGTCCAGGCCGTACTCGTTGCAGAGGCGGTTGCACTCATCGATGGTGTAGAGGTCATCGTTGCCGCAGTCGCTTCCGTAAGCCCACAGAGGCTCGTACTCGGGGCCGCCGACGACCTTGTCGTCATGCTTGATGATGCGGCCGCAGGCGATCGGGCAGTGATAGCAGGCGCCGGGCTTGACCAGGTATTTCTCCGCCAGCGTCTCACCGGAGAACTGATCGGCGGTGGGGCAGTAGCTCTCCTGCCAGTTCTTGGTGGGCAGGGCGCCGATGCCGTTGATGACATTGACGAGGGAAGCGGTGCCGAGGGCGCGCAGACCTTCACCGGTCAGGGGATTGGCGGTCATGATCTTGAGGCAGGCCTTGTTGGCCTCCTTCAGGGCCTCTACGTCGGCGATGACATCCAGCTGCTTGCGGGTGGCGGTGACGACGATGGCCTTGAGCTTCTTGCTGCCCATGACGGCGCCGGTGCCGGAACGGCCGGCGGCACGGTCCTTGTCGTTCATGACAGCGGCCAGCAGCACCTGCTTTTCACCGGCGGGGCCGATGTTCAGGACGGAACACGCATCGCCGTGCTTCGCCTTCAGCCTGTCGTCCATCTCTTCGCTCAGCATGCCCAGATACTCTCTGGCGTCGAGGATCTCGATTTTGTCATCCGTGATGTTGATGTAGCTCCACTCCGGCGCCACGCCTTCCACGATCAGCGCGTCCCAGCCGGCAAACTTCAGCTTGGCGCCCCAGATGCCGCCGGAGTTGGCGCAGGCGATCATGCCGGTCAGCGGGGACTTGGTCACGACCATGTAACGTCCGGAAGACGGGGAGTTGGAGCCGGTCATGGGTCCGGTGATGTAGACGAGTTTGTTGTCTGCGGACAGCGGGTCTGCAGTTGCCACGCCCTCGTCATAGAGAATCTTGGTGCCGAGGCCGCGGCCGCCGATAAACTTCTGGGCAATTTTGAGGTCCAGCGGTTCGACCTTGATCTCACCGGTGGTCAGATTGATGCGGGCAATTTTTTCATAGTAAGCGTTGCTCATCATGTACCTCCTGTATTTGACTGTATTTGATTCCTGGTAATTACAAACAATATTTCTTTTGTTTCGATCTGCGTGACTTTATTATATTTTTTCCTCCCTTTCCTGGCAAGCTTCCATCCCCATTTCCGTGCGAACTGGTATGAAGTGCCCCGAACGCAGCACCGCTTTGTCTCTTTCTCCGTGCGAATTTGTACGAATCGGTACGAAACCGTCTGTACGTTCGACCATTCTAACTCTTGTATCGTGAGCGCAAACCCGCTATAATAATCGGGAATATGATTCTTGAAGGTGATCCGCCATGGCCCAGAACAAATCCCTCTCCACCCAGGAGGTCGCGGACATTCTCCATGTGAGCAAATCCACGATCTATGACCTGATCCGGCGCGGAGAGATTAACTCCTATAAAATCGGCCGAAAGGTCCGCTTCACACAGGACGACGTGGACAGCTACATCGCCCGCTCCCGACATGAGCAGAGCGTCCAGCCGGTGCGTCAGGTCGATGTTCACAGCGCGCTGCTGTCTCCCGAACAGGACGCTTTTCCTTCGCTTGTGATCTCCGGACAGGATGTTGTGCTCGACATTCTCACCAATTATCTCCATCAGGCCGGCGTGACGGCCCAGCGCTGCTACCTCAGCAGCTTTGAAGGCCTGCTCTCGCTTTATGAACAGCGGGTCACCGCGGCCGCCTGCCATCTTTATGACGCCGAGGAGAAGGCCTTCAACACGCCTTTCGTGAAGAAGCTCATGCCCGGAGTCCCCGCCGCCCTCATCAACATCTCCTACCGTACCCAGGGCTTCTATGTCGCCGCCGGGAATCCGAAGGAGATTCACGGATGGCGCGACCTCTCCAGGCGGGATCTTTCCATTCTGAACCGGCGTCCCGGGTCCAGCGCCCGGATTCTGTTGGACGGGCAGCTCCGCCGCATGGGTCTGGATTCGCGCATGGTCGCAGGGTATGAACGTGAGATGCGCTCGCACCTGACCATGGCGGCGGCCATTGCCTCCGGAGAGGCCGATCTGGCCATCGGGACAGAACGGATTTCCCGGCAGATCGAGGGGCTCGACTTCATCCCGCTGCTGGAAGAGCGCTTCGATCTTGTGGTCCGAAAGGAGTTTCTCGAAACGGACGCTGCGGACCGCCTGCTGTCGATTCTCCGCTCTCCCGCCTTCCGGAAGGAAATCAGCCACTTCACCGGGAACAATTACTGGGATATCGGTACCATCATCGCGGAGGTGTGACAGATGCTTCAGGTTAAGACACCCGAGGAAGTCCTTCGTTTGATTCACGACAAGTTTCAACCCATTCCGGGGCTGACGGAATTCGTTCCGCTCGAGGCGGCGGCAGGGCGTACCCTGTCCGAGGATATCACCGCGGAGGAATATGTGCCCGACTTCAACCGCTCCACCGTCGACGGCTATGCCCTTCGGGCCGCGGATACCTTCGGCTGCTCCGACGCGATTCCTGCCGTTCTCTCCCTCCAGGAGGAAATCCGTATGGGCGAGGACGCAGGCTTTGCCCTTCTTCGTGAAAACTGTGCCTATGTGCCGACCGGCGGTGCCCTGCCGGAGGGGGCCGACTGTGCGGTCATGCTGGAGTATACCGAAGACTACGGAGACGGCACCATCGGCATCATGAAGCCGGGCGCCCCCGGCATGAACGTCATTTTCCGCGGAGACGACGTCTGCCCCGGCAAGATCGTTCTCCGGGCCGGACGCGTTCTCACGGCGCAGGACATCGGAGCGCTGGCCGCCGTCGGAAAGACGCTTGTCCCGGTTCAGCGCAGGCTGAACGTCGGCATCATTTCCACCGGGGATGAGCTCGTCCCGCCCGATCAGCAGCCCCTGCCCGGTCAGGTCCGTGATGTAAACACGGCCCTGCTCAGCGCGCTGCTCACGGAGCAGGGGGCTGAAGCGCATTCTTACGGCATCGTCGTCGATGATGAGAGCCTTCTGCATGAAACCGTCACCCGCGCCGTACAGGAGTGCGATGCGGTGCTTCTCTCCGGCGGCAGCAGCGTCGGCGTCAAGGACGCCTCCTGCCGCATCATCGAGTCGCTCGGCGAGCTGCTGCTGCACGGCATTGCCCTCAAGCCGGGCAAGCCCACCATCATGGGCCGTGCCGGAAACAGGCCTCTCATCGGTCTGCCCGGCCACCCGGTCGCAGCCTTTGTGGTTGCCCGGCTCTTTGTGCTTCCTCTGCTGGACCGGCTTGCGGAGCGGGAGCGTCCTCTCTGGTCCGTGACGGCCGAGCTCAGCGAGAGTGTCGGCGCCAACCACGGCCGCGCTCAGGTGAACGCCTGCCGCCTGATCCGGCAGGACGGGCGCGTGCTGGCGCTTCCCATCCGTTCCAAGTCCGGGCTCATCACGCAGCTGGCCGGAGCGGACGGCTTTTTCTGCATTGAACGGGACTGCGAGGGTCTTCCGAAAGGCGCTCCGGTCCAGGTCTATCTGAACTGATACGGAGGGTTTGAAATGAGCTTTGAATATCTGACCAACATCCCGCTGGAGCAGGCGAAAAAAGACTACCTCGCCCTGCTGCGCGAAAACGGCTTCGGTCCGCAGACCGAAACGGTCGCCGTACAGCATGCCTACGGCCGCGTAACCTCCCGCGCCGTCTACGCCAACATCAACGCCCCTCACTATGCCGCCAGCGCCATGGACGGGATCGCCCTGCACGCGCGGGACAGCTTCGGCGCGACGGAGACCACTCCCGTTACGCTTCGGGAGGACCAGTATGTCGTCGTCGACACCGGAGACCCGGTGCCGGAGGGCTGCGATGCGGTGATCATGGTGGAAGAGCTCGTGAAAAACGATGACGGCAGCGTTACCATCCATGCCGCGGCCGCTCCCTGGCAGCATATCCGGCAGATCGGAGAGGACATCTGCGCCGGAGAGATGATTCTCCCCGGCTATACAGAGATCACGCCCGCGGCCATCGGCGCCATGATCGCCGGCGGCGTAACGGAACTCGAGGTCATCCGCAGGCCCGTCGTCGCCATCATTCCCACCGGCGACGAGATTATCCCGCCCTGTGCCGATCCGAAGCCCGGAGAAATCCTGGAATTCAATTCCTCCATTTTCTCCGCCATGCTGAGTGACTGGGGCGCTGTACCGAAAACCTATCCCATTGTCCCGGACCGCTTTGACGAGATCCGTGCCGTGCTCCGGCAGGCTGCGGATGAGTGCGACATGGTCATCCTGAACGCCGGCTCCTCTGCCGGCCGTGACGATTACTCCACCGCTTCCATCCGGGACGTCGGGCAGGTGCTGTATCACGGCATCGCCATCAAGCCCGGCAAGCCCGCGATCCTCGGCTGCCGCGGGCCGAAGCCGATTCTCGGTGTCCCCGGCTACCCGGTCTCCGGCATCATCGTCATTGAGGAGCTGCTGCGGCCGCTGATTGAACTGTGGCTCGGCCGGGAGAGTGAAAGCCGCAGCCGGACCCGTGCCATTCTGACACGGCCGGTGGTCTCCGGTCTAAAGTATCAGGAATACGTCCGCGTCCGGATGGGTTATGTCGGCGACCGGCTCACCGCCTCTCCTCTGCCCCGCGGCAGCGGTGTGGTCTCCTCCTTTATGAAGGCCGACGGCATCGTCGAGGTCCCCCAGGGGACCGAAGGCTTCCAGTCCGGTGAAGAAGTCCGCGTCCGCCTGCTGAATGCGAAGAAAAAACTCAAGAACACCCTCGTCGTCATCGGCAGCCACGACCCGCTGCTGGATGAGCTCTCCGACCTGATCCATACCACAAACCACAGCATGTATGTCAGCTCCGCCCATGTCGGCTCCATGGGAGGCATCATGGCCATCCGCCGCGGGGAAGCACATGCCGCCGGCATCCACCTGCTGGATACCGAGACCGGTATCTATAACCGCAGTTATATCCGAAAATACTTCCCCCACGGCGGCGTTTATCTGGTCCGCTGCGTCGGGCGGCAGCAGGGGCTCATGCTGCAGAAGGGAAATCCGCTTGGGATTCAGGGCTTCTCCGACATCGCGCGGGAGGGTGTCCGCTATGTCAACCGCCAGAAAGGCTCCGGCACGCGCATCCTGATGGACTATCTCTGCGGGAAACACGGCATCCGCCCGGAGCAGATCTACGGCTACGAGCGTGAGGAGATGACCCACAACTCCGTCGCCGTTCAGATTGCCAGCGGCTCCGCCGATGCGGGCATGGGGATTTATTCCACCGCCCGGCTCTATGACCTGGACTTCATCCCCGTCTGTGTGGAAGAATATGACCTGCTGATCCCCGAGACCGCCTGGTCTTCCCCCATGGTCCGGCAGCTCATCGAAACGCTGAAGAGCCCGGCCTTTGCAGCGCGCATCACCGCCATGGGCGGATATACCCTGGATCAGCCCGGTGAGATCATCGACCTGGTCTGAGATGGAGCGTTTCGATGTCGCCGTCATCGGCGGAGGTCTGCTCGGCTGCTTTGCCGCCCGGAACCTCTGCCGCTGGGACGCCTCCGTCCTTCTTCTGGAAGCCCGGGAGGATGTCTGTACCGGCATCTCGCGGGCCAATTCCGCGATCATCTATCCCGGTTATGACCACAAGCCTGGAACCCTGAAGGCGTCGATGACCGTCCGGGGGAACGAGGCCTTCGGCAGACTGTGCGAGGAGCTGGATGTTCCCTTCTCCCGCTGCGGCTCTCTGATGCTCAGTTACGGGCCGAAGGCGGACGCCGTGCTCCGCTTGAAGTACGACAGAGGCCTGCAGAGCGCTGTGCCTGGTCTCTCTCTGGTCTCCGGCCGGGAGGCCGAAGCCATGGAGCCCTGCCTCACCCCCGGCGTCAGCAGCGCCCTGTATGCGCCGTCCGCCGGCACGGTCAATCCATGGGAGCTCTGCATCGCCGCCTGCGAAAACGCCCTGCAGAACGGGGCGCAGCTTTCCCTGAACACAAGTGTGCTCTCCATTCGTCCCGAACAGGACGGCTACCGGCTCATCACCACACAGGGGGATTTTTTCGCCCGGGCGATTGTCAACTGCGCCGGCATGCAGGCCGATCAGGTTCAGAGGCTCATTTTCCCCTGCGATGTCAGCATCCATCCCACTTCCGGTGACTATCTGATTCTTGACCGGGATGCCGGACTGCATCCTTCTCACATCATCCAGGTGGAGCCGGAGGATGGCGGGAAAGGTCTCAACGCGGTCCCAACCGTGGAGGGCAGCCTGCTGCTCGGCCCCTCGGAGCGGGAGAACGGGATCGACTGGTCCGTAAGCGAAGCGGGCCTCTCCTTTGTCCGCCGCTTCGCCGGGCAGGTTTTCCCGGGCTTCTCCGAGGAACACATCATCCGTTCCTTTGCGGCGCTCCGGCCGAACCCGCAGCGCCCCGACGGCAGCAGCATCGGTACCTTCGTCATCGAGCATCCCGCTCCCGGCTTCCGGAGTCTGATCGGGGTCAAGACTCCCGGTCTGACCTGTGCCGATCAGCTCGGGATATATCTTGCCGGGGAGACGGCCGCAGATCTGCGGCTTTCTCCGAACCCGGACTTTTTTCCCGGACGCAGCGGGATCCCCCGCATGAAGCGTCTGGGTTTTGACGCACGCTGTAAGGCGGTCCGGCAGAATCCTGACTTTGGCGAACTGCTCTGCCGCTGCGAGGGAATCACCCGCGGCGAGGTTCTGGAGGCGATTCACCGCGGTGCGGTGACGCTGGACGGACTCAAGCACCGGCTCGGCGCCGGGATGGGGCCCTGCCAGGGAGCCCGCTGCCGGCAGAAGCTGATTCCCATCCTTGCGGAAGCACTTGGAATTTCGGAAGAAGCGGTCACGCAGTCCGGCGGGGATTCCCTCGTGTACGGAGGCGCAGATGGAACACTGTGAACTTCTGATCATCGGTTCGGGCGCCGCGGGGATGTCCGCCGCTGCCGCCGCTTGGAAGGCGGGTGTCCGTGACCTGGTTCTTGTGGACGGTGCCTCTGCTCCCGGCGGTATCCTCCGCCAGTGCAGTCACCGGGGCTTCGGCCGGGCCGTCTTCGGTTCGGAAATAACTGGACCGGAATATGCCTCCTTTCTCCTCTCTGGGCTGCAGAACACCGGTGTCCGTCTGCTGACGGAGACGGAGGTTCTTTCCGTCACCGGGAATCGTCGTGCCCTTCTGTCCTCCCGCACAGGGTTGAGGGAGCTTGGTTTCCAGCGCCTGATCCTTGCCGCCGGCTGCCGCGAGCGCTCCATCGGCTCTCTCCCGGTAACAGGGACGCGTCCCTCCGGTGTTTTTACCGCCGGACAGGCCCAGGAGCTTCTGAATCTCCGGCACCGCCTCCCCGGCAGAGAGATCCTCATTCTCGGCAGCGGGGATCTCGGCATGATCATGGCGGCTGGGCTGCAGGAGGCCGGCGCCCACGTCATCGCGGTTGCGGAACAGGAGGATCATTACGGCGGACTCGCCCGCAATTATCACCGCTTTCTCGAGCCCAGCGGCATTCCGCTGCTCCTGCGGACCACGGTCACGGAGCTTTACGGCAGCGGAAGACTCACCGGCGTTCTTCTCCGGCAGCTTGATACCGGAGCGCAGACGCATATTCCCTGCGACACGCTGGTGACGGTGGTCGGTCTGATTCCGGACCGGACGCTGGTCTCCGGTCTCGGTTCACCGGACTGGCTCTCCTTCGCCGGGAACTGTCACCATGTGCACGAGCTGGTGGACTCTGCGGTCGCCGAGGCCGCTTCCGTCGGCAGGCTGGCCGCTTCCGCCCTTGCCGCGTCCAAGCACGATCCGGACATTTTTCCGGAAGTCCGCGGCCTTTACCGGTAACGCCGCAGGACCTCTTTATATGTTCATTTTCGTTCATCTTCATCTTATTTCGCGCGGAACGCGCCTTTGATTCTTGTATTTTGGTTCTGCGGGTGATACTATTTTTTCAATTTCATACGCTTTTGAAAAGCGGTGGACGAGCCTCTTTCTGGAAGCAGAACCGACACAGCCATGCTGGGTCTGTTTTGTTCTGGAAAGAGTATTTTTTTTACAGGAGGAACTATCATGAAAAAGACCCTTTCCCTGCTGCTTGCCCTGGTCATGCTCTTCTCGCTGGGGATCTCCGCCTTTGCCGCAGACGCACCCGCTGAAGAGACCGACGCGCTTGTCGTTGACACGATGATCCTGATGGAAGCCGACGACAACATGATCAACAACTACACCCTGCTGGCCGTGAATCCCGAGGCTCCCTTCGTGGATGCCGACGGCAACGCCGTCGAGGATGTGGCGCTCAACACCGTCGGCGCCGCTGCCCTGATCAACTGGCTGCTCTCCGAAGAGGGAGAGGCTGCCGCGGCGGACTACGGCTTTGCCGAGTACGGCGAATACCTCTTCTATCTCAAGGAAGACCGCCCTGTCTCCACGGCCGACATCCCCGAAGCCACTGAGGAGACAAAGCTGATCCGTCTGTCCACCACCACCTCCGTCAATGACTCCGGTCTGCTTGGCAGCCTGCTGCCGATGTTTGAAGAGAAATACGGCTATGAGGTCGAGGTCTATTCCGCCGGTACCGGCAAGGCCATTGCCAACGCCAAGATGGGCAACGCCGACCTGATTCTCGTCCACTCCAAGAAGCAGGAAGAGGCCTTTGTTGCGGATGGCTTCGCCTGTGTTCTGGACGGCATGGAATCCGAGCGTCTGACCTATATGTATAATTACTTCGTGCTCTGCGGCCCGTCCGCCGATCCCGCCGGGGTCAAGGACGCGGAGGATGTCCTCGCGGCCTTCAAGGCCATCGCCGACGGCAAGTTCACCTTTGTCTCCCGCGGCGACGGTTCCGGTACCCACACCAAGGAGCTCTCCCTCTGGCCCGAAGAGCTGGGCATTACCGCGGAACCCGAGTCCTTTAAGGACTACACCGACTGGTACATTTCCGCCAACACCGGCATGGGCGCCTGCCTCGTGATGGCAGAGCAGATGGGCGCTTATATTCTCACCGACAAGGCTACCTTCCTCACCTTCCTTGCCAACGACGGCGTCATGTAAGCCACCGGTCAAATCAGGATTTTCTTGATTTGTCTCTCCACATCAAGTAAGATAGCCTTGGGGTATTCCCCAGGGCTATCCTTATCTGTCTCTGTCAGGAGTGTTGGAATGGGTACCGCAATCCAAAAGGCAATCGCTCTGATCTTTTCGTCAGATCCCGAGCTGCTGAATATTCTCTCCACAACGGCGCGGCTGTGCCTTACAAGCTCGGTGCTGGCGCTGCTGATCGGCCTGCCCGTCGGCATCGCACTGGGCGCCGGCCGTTTTCCCGGCCGCGGCGTGCTGGTCGTGCTCAACCGCACGCTCATGGGCATGCCGCCTGTGGTCTGTGGTCTGCTGTTTTATATGCTCTTCTCCGGAGTCGGTCCCTTCCGCCACCTGAAGCTGCTCTTCACCGTAAAGCTCATGATCATCGCCCAGGTGGTACTCATCACCCCCATCGTCATCGGCAACATGGAAACCTATGTGGCAGAGATCGCCCCTTCACTTCGGGAAACTGCCCGAGGGCTCGGCTTCGGCTGGGGAAAGCGCTTTCTCCTGCTGGTGAACGAATGCGTCTATTCCATTTTCTCCGTCTACCTGCTGGCCTTTGCCCGCGCGATTGCCGAAGTGGGTGCGGTCTCGATGGTGGGCGGCGCCATCGCCTGGAAAACCAACGTCATGACCACTGCCATCATGCAGTACACCAACCGCGGGAACTTCACCCTCGGCATCGCGCTGGGTCTGATCCTGATGCTGCTGTCCCTCGCGGTCAATATTGCCGTTTCCCTGATGCAGAGGAGGCTGAGCCGATGAAGATCTCCTCTTTCTCCAAAAGCTACGGCAACCGGACGGTTCTGCGCTTTCCGGATCTGGAGCTGCCGGATGGCTGCATCACCGCCGTCATCGGCCCGAACGGCAGCGGCAAGTCCACTCTGGCCAGGGTCCTCGCCGGCATCGAGCGCTCCGATCAGAAGTGCCCGCTCCTCACGACGCTCTCTGTCGGCTATATGCCGCAGAAAAGTTATGCCTTTCGCATGAGCGTCGCACGAAATCTTGCCCTCAACGGGAGCGACACCAGGCGCAGGGAAAAGCTTCTCCGCGGCCTGCAGATCGACGCGCTGGCCCGTCAGTCCGCCAGGCGGCTCTCCGGCGGCGAAACGGCCAAAATGGCTCTCGCGCGCCTGCTGATGCGCGACTATGAGCTGCTGATCCTTGACGAGCCGACCGCCGCGATGGATGTGGAATCCACCCTTGCCGCCGAGGCTCTGCTCTCGGATTACTGCCGCGACACCGGCGCCGGGATCCTGCTGGTAACACACAGCCTGCAGCAGGCCCGACGCATCGCGCAGCATTTGCTCTTTCTCCACCGGGGCGAGCTCCGGGAACAGGGTGCTGCCTCACAGCTTCTCTCTTCTCCCGGGACGGAAGAGCTTCGCCGCTTTCTCGAGTTCTACGGGATCTGATCCTTTCTGTTCTTATGAGTTTCCTTAACAGTTTCAGGGCTGTACGGCATTTTCGCCGTGCAGCCCTGAGCTTTTTTGATTTTATGACACTTATCTGCTGTGCAGATCATCCGCCTGCCGCCGCCGGGAAGAGATATACCGTATCTCCGTCCCGGAGCTTTGCCTGCGGCGTGGCCTGCTTCCCGTTCACGGCGATCAGACACGATTTCAGCGCTTTCTCCGTGATGCCGCTGTCCGGCTTCTGTTTCCGGATCTCCGCAAGAACGAGCGGATACAGCGCCCGTATGGTATCCGCCTCAGCAGTAAGTTCTTTGACGTCGCTGTCCAGGCGCAGGGTTCCGAAGAGTTTTACCGTCACCATCAGCGGATCCCCAGACGCCGAAGCTTCTTCTCACCCGGCAGGCCGTTCTTCCCCCAGCCGCGGGCCCGGTAATAAGTCCGTTTCATCTGCTCCAGCGGCACCCGCGTCTTCGGGTTTCCCGGATCCTGCAGCGTGTCGGTCAGGCGCTTCGGCAGCTTGTCGTTGGCGGCGCTGACCCCGAAGCGGGCGTTCACCGCGCGCTCCACGTTATAGCTCCGCTCGCCGATCCGGGTAAACTCGCCCAGAGTCAGCTTCATCCCGGTGGTGTATCGGAGCTCTGTCGGATACGGAATCAAGGGGATGTTGAAGCAGGCGATCTCAGGGATTTTGTTGTAAATCCGCACGGCAGGGCCCATAAAGGGGACGATGGCATTGACTGCCCGCTGCAGGATTCCGTTTGGATTGCGGACCATGAAGGCCGGGACCACTCCGTACGAGGTAAAGAGGCACTGACCGCCGCAGGAGATGGCTTCCATCAGATCCTGCATCACCATGCAGAGGTCCGCCTTCCCGTGCGGAGTCTGTCCGTTGACATTCATGCCCAGGCCCTCGAGCACGACAAGGTAGCCTCCGTTCAGGTGACATCCGCCCCGGTTTGCCACGGCGTAGCCGAGTCCCTGTCCCACGGCGCGCCGCGGCTCGTAAGCGGCCAGTTCCATGCCCTTGGACTGGATGGCAAAGTCTTTTCCGCCGTATTTCTCGCTCAGGCGCTTGCTCCCTTCGGCGAGTTCCGCGCCGATGCCGCGCCGGTGCGCGATATCGTCAAAAATCTTTGAGAGTCCTTCTGTCTCTCCGAATCGCAGGCCGCTCTCCCAGAGTCCCTTCTCGCCTGCCTCCATGGCCCAGGCAATGGTTCCTGCCGTTGAAATGGTATCCATGCCCAGCTCGTCCAATTCATAATTCCAGTGGCAGATCTGTTCCAGATTTGCGTTTTCAATATTTCCGCCCAGGAGTCCCAGGGTCTCCAGCTCGGGTCCCTTGACGGTCTTCCCGTCCACCGGCACCCGTCTCGTGCAGCGGATCGGACAGGAGAGACAGCCGCTGTTCGTGACAGTCAGCTCTTCCGCCAGCGCTTCGCCGCTGACCGCTTCAAACTGCTCAAACTGCCCTCTGGCGTAATTGCGCGTCGAGAGCAGGCCGTGTACCTGCATCGAACTCACCAGCCCGGCGGTGCCCATTTTCGGCAGCTGTTCCCCGGTCAGCGGATGGCGGCGGATGTAGTTCACCCACTTCTTCCGGTGCGCTGCCGCTCCTTCCTTATCATAGATCGACGGGACCGCATCTCCCGCGGCGGTAATCGCCTTCAGGTTCTTGCTGCCGAAGACGGCGCCCATCCCGGCCCGGCCCGCGGCGCGCTCTCCGCTGATGACCGAGGCATAACGCACCAGGTTTTCTCCTGCCGGTCCGATGCAGACCATACCGCAGCTGACCTTCTTCCCGTGTTCGGCATTCAGCTTCTCCTGCAGCGCCGCCTGGGTTTCTCCGCACTTCAGGTCCCGCAGCTCCCGTGCGTCATGGAAGATAAACTCGCCGTTGTTGATCTCGATCCAGCTGAGTTTCTCACACGTTCCCCGGATAATCAGGGCGTCGAGTCCGGCTTTTTTGAGATAATGACCGAAATTTCCGCCGCAGTTGGAGGAGGAGGTAATGCCCGTCAGCGGTGAGAGCGACGAGATGTCAAAGCGGTTGGAGGACGGCGCACCGGTACCGGTCAGAGGGCCTGTCGCGATCACGATGAGGTTTTCCGGATCAAAAGGCTTCTCCGCTCCGGTCAGGTTGTCATAGAGGATTTTGGACGCCATGGCTTTGCCGCCAATGTACTTTTCGCGGTCCAGATCGGTCCAGATATAGTTTTCCGCTGTATGGGTTCCCAGATCCAGCAGCAGGACCTTCCCCATGTATCCGCAGTAATTTGTCATCGTTCTCCGCTCCTTTCGAAAGCCTGTCTCCATCATACCCCAAAAAGCGGGAAATTGGAAGAGCCACTCGTTTCCGGCGTTCCGAAAGAATCCGGAAATCGTCCTTGCGGTTTTATCTCCCCGGTGGTAAAGTAAAAGCATCAATGATTCGGAGGACTTCCACATGGTAAAAAAGGCTTATTACCGCTCCTTCCAGGCGGTGTTCAACGTCGGTGCGCGCTGCCTGTACTGGCGCCGTCCCGTCCCCGTTTCCGGCATCGGCAGCATTCAGAAGATTCCCTCTCTCCTCAGGAAAGAAAAGGTCAGAAAGGTCATGGTCGTGACCGGTCCCACCATCGGCAAAAAGCTCGCCCCGAAAATTCTCTCCGAGCTGGATGCGGCCGGCATCTCCTATGTACTCTTTGCCGAGGTAGAGTCCAACCCCTCTGTCAACACCGTCAACCGCATCCAGAAGCTTTATCTGGACAACGCCTGTGAGGGCTTCATCGCCGTCGGAGGCGGCTCTCCGATGGACGCGGCAAAAGCCGCGGCCGCCCGCGTCGTCCGACCGAAGACGGAGGTCGGCAGGATGGCAGGCCTTCTGAAAGTCATGAAGAAGATCCCTCCTTTCATCGCGGTGCCCACTACCGCCGGAACCGGATCTGAGACAACCATCGCTGCCGTCATCACCGACAGCGACACCCACCATAAGTACGCACTCATGGACCTGCATCTCATCCCGAAGTACGCAGTTCTGGACCCCGAGATGACCCGGGAGCTTCCGCCGAAAATCACTTCCACAACGGGAATGGACGCGCTGACCCATGCCATTGAGGCCTATATCTGCTGGACCTATAACACCGGTGAGAGCATCCGGCTCGCCGAAGAAGCCGTCTGTGAGATCTTCCGTTACCTGGAACGCGCCTATCGCGACGGAAACGACATGGAAGCCCGCACCCAGATGCTGATCGCGGCATACAAGGCCGGCTTTGCCTTCACCCGTGCCGGTGTCGGCAATGTTCACGCCATCGCCCACACCCTGGGCGGTCTCTATAATACGCCCCACGGTCTCGCGAACGCCGTGATTCTGCCGATTGTTCTGGAGGATTACGGTGAGGCCGTCTACGAAAAACTGGCTCATCTGGCCGAACTCACCGGTGTGAAGTTCGACGGAAGCGATGAAGAAAAAGCCAAAGCTTTCATCGCGGAGATCCGCGCCATGAACAGGCGCATGGAGATCCCAACCGGCTTTGATTTCATCAAAGAAGAGGATATCCCGCAGATGGTCAGGTGGGCCCTTGCTGAGGCCAACCCGGTCTATCCGGTTCCGGTCGTTTATAACAAAAAGCGCTGTGAGAAGGTTATCCGCCGCATCATCCGTGAGGCATAAGCCATGCAGGCTGTCATCTTCGACATGGACGGTGTGATCTTTGACACCGAGCACCTGGCCATGCGTCTCTGGATTCAGGCCGCTCAAGAACTCGGCATTCCGGGGATTGCGGAGGTCTATCCTTCCGTTATCGGAACCACCACAGTCCGCACCCATGAAATTCTCGCCGAGCGCTATGGCGTCTCCTTCCCCTGGGAGGCCTTTGACGGACGGATCCGCGACCTGTATCATGAGCACTACGAGCGTGAAGGACTCCCTGTGAAGCCGGGGGCGCCGGAGCTGCTTTCCTCTCTGGCGGCAAAGCATGTTCCGCTTGCCCTTGCCTCCTCTACGCACAGCGATCTGGTACGGCGGGAATTGCGGGATGCCGGTTTTCTGGATTTCTTTGACGTCGTGATCGGTGGAGACATGGTAACGCACTCCAAACCGCACCCTGAGATTTTCCTCCGGGCAGCGGAGGCTTTGCATGCCGCTCCCGAAGACTGTTGCGTGATTGAGGATTCCTTCAACGGAATCCGGGCCGCGGCGGCCGCCGGAACCCATCCCCTGATGGTTCCCGATCTGCTGCAGCCGACGGAAGAGATCCGCTCCCTCGCAGAACAGGTTTTCCCGTCTCTGTACGAGCTGCTGTCCTTTCTCCTTCCGTCCGGGTCTCCCCGAACCTGAAATTGGATCCTTCCAAGCCGGATTCTCTGTACCGAGAATCCGGTTCACTTTTTAATTCGTACCGGAACGGCTCTCGAAATTAGCATATTTTATCTATGGTTATGACTTTCTAACTTTTTTCCTTGACTTTACTTTTTTCGTATGCTATTCTCAGGTTTAGTTAGACTAAGCTCACCGAGGTGACCGAGTTGCTTCCTGAGAATGATGAAATCCGGACCGCTCTTCTCCAGAGCGGCAAGCAGCAGTTTCTGGCACACGGCTTTGACCGTGCGTCCCTCCGTGTGATCTGTCGGAACGCCAATGTCACAACCGGCGCCTTTTATTCTCACTTTGAAAAAAAGGAGGATCTGTTCTGCTCTATCGTGGAACCGTCGGTCTCTGCCTTTCGGGAGCTCTTCAACTCCGCAGCCGAACGGAATGCGGCAAGTCTCGGCAGCGTCGAGGACGAGCTCCGTTCGATCACCTTCGCCCGGAATCACCGGGAGGAGTGCCGGCTCCTGCTCGACTGCGCAGAGGGGACAAAGTACGCAGGCTTCCGCCGGTGGCTGGTAGAAGACTGTTTTTATCCCAGATATCAGGCATTTTTCGACCGCAGTGCGGGAAAACCGGTGGATCCGCCCCTGGTCAGAATCATTTTGCACATGAAACTGGACGAATATACCGACCTCATCTATGGCGACTACACGGATGAAGAAGTCCGCGGTCTGATTGCCCGGATGAGCATCTTCTCCGAAGCCGGGTTTCAGGCTCTGATGCACCTGCTCCGGGAGGAAGAATCTCGCTCTGCCGCTCCCGTATAAGCCGTATAAGCTGTTTTGCCCATAAAGATACCGGCCGGAGAATCACCTTCTCCGGCCGGTATCTTTTTTTCTTCTGTTCTGTTTCAGGTCCGCTCAGTCCTCTTCCCGGATCTCCAGCGTATAGCCCATACGGCGTACAGCCTTGATCTCCAGGTTGGATCCGATGCTGCGGAGCTTCTTTCGAAGGAAACCGACATACACCTCCACATGATTCTCTACCGCGTTGGAATCATATCCCCAGACGCGCGCCAGAATCACTTCCTTGGAGAGCAGCCTGTCCTTTGCCTGCAGAAGCAGACGCATCACTTCAAATTCCTTCGCCGAGAGACGAACACTCTGATCGCCGGTGGACAGTTTTCCGGAAGGCAGGATCAGCCTGGTATTTCCATAGAACGGTTCCTCCACCTGGTCCGTGATCCGCTGCAGCAGCGCATCGACGCAGGCCAGAAGCTCCCTTACGTCATACGGCTGAAGCAGGAAGTAATCAACACCGGATTTCAGTCCCTTGATGCGGTCTTCCGTTTCGCACTTCTGCAGTACCAGGACGATCGGCATGCGGCAGTGCTTGATGCGCAGGGAACGGGCGATTTCAAAGGCATTTCTTTCCGATAGGTCGGCATCGAGAATCAGGAGATCATAGATTCCCAATTCCGCGTATTCTTCTCCAATTTCTCCGCTGTAGACGGTTTCTGTTTCCAGGTTTTTAATCTGCAGCTGCTGCTCGATCCCGCCTGCGAGTGCTTTGTTTTCAGAGATGATCAAGATGCGCATATTTACCCCTGCTTTACTAATTTTTATTCATGTTAACGCATTATACACTCTTTCTCTGAATTATTTCTGAAAATCCGAGTAAAATAGCAGGATATTTTGCGAATTTTTTTTGAACATTTTTGCGCAGGTTGTCTCAGCAGTTATTTTTTCCGCGGGCATTCTGTCCGCACAGGCAGAATAACCGCTTTATTGCCCTTGAATGGATGTCCGGATTCAATATTTTACAAATATTGCTTTTCTTCTGTCCCGGTCTGTGTTATGCTTAATGAAACATGATGGAAATCATAACCGGACGCTTATGATTTTCACGGCAATCGTATCGTATTATACCTTTCGGTGGAAATCCGCTATTCTGAGACCATCAAATCATTATCATTTCAGGAGGACGATCATGGCATTCAAATCCGACATCGAAATCGCCCAGGAAACAAGTCTTCAGCCCATCAACGCCATCGCGGCATCCCTCGGCATCCCCGACGACGCTGTCGAAAACTATGGCAAGTATAAGGCCAAGCTGGATCTCCACGCGCTGAAAGAGCTCCCGGAAAAAGGCAAGCTCATCCTCGTTACCGCCATTACTCCCACTCCGGCCGGCGAAGGGAAAACCACCACCTCCGTCGGTCTCACCGACGGTCTTCGCAGAATTGGCAAGAACGCTGTTGTCGCACTGCGCGAGCCCTCTCTCGGCCCGGTCTTCGGCATCAAGGGCGGTGCGGCCGGCGGCGGTTATGCCCAGGTTGTTCCCATGGAGGACATCAACCTTCATTTCACCGGCGATTTCCATGCCATCGGTGCCGCCAACAACCTGCTGGCCGCCATGCTGGACAACCATATTCAGCAGGGCAATGCCCTCGGCATCGATCCGAAGCAGATCACCTGGAAACGTGCGGTCGATATGAACGACCGTCAGCTCCGTCATATTGTCGACGGACTCGGCGGCAAAGCACAGGGTGTTCCTCGTGAGGACGGGTTTGACATTACGGTCGCCAGTGAGATCATGGCTGTACTGTGTCTGGCCGCCGATCTGATGGATCTCAAGGCGCGTCTCGCCCGCATTATCGTCGGCTACACCTATGACGGAGCACCCGTCACCGCTCACGACCTGAAAGCCGAAGGCGCCATGACCGCGCTGCTCAAGGACGCCATCAAGCCGAACCTCGTCCAGACGCTGGAAGGTACTCCCGCTTTCATCCACGGCGGTCCCTTTGCCAACATCGCCCATGGCTGCAACTCCGTCTCCGCCACCCGTACGGCTCTGAAGCTGGCGGATTATGTCGTCACGGAAGCCGGCTTCGCCGCCGATCTTGGCGCGGAAAAGTTTTTCGATATCAAGTGCCGTGTCACCGGTCTCCGCCCGGATGCCGTTGTGGTCGTCGCTACGGTCCGGGCTCTGAAGTATCACGGCGGTGTGCCCAAAGCTGATCTGAACAATGAAAATCTCGAGGCTCTGGAAAAGGGGCTGCCGAACCTGCTGCAGCATGTCGGCAACATCAAGGATGTTTTCGGTCTGCCCTGCGTCGTGGCCATCAACGCTTTCCCGACGGATACAAAGGCGGAGCTGGATCTCGTCGAAGCAAGGTGCCATGAACTGGGCGTCAACGTCGCCCTGTCCGAAGTCTGGGCCAAGGGCGGCGAGGGCGGCAAAGCGCTGGCCGAAGAGGTTGTCCGCCTCTGTGACGAGCCTAACCGCTTTGACTTCAGCTATCCGCTGGATCTGAGCATTGAGGAAAAACTCGAAGCCATCTGCAAACGTGTCTATCACGCCGACGGTGTCGCGCTGACCCCGAACGCCAGGAAGCAGGCCCAGCAGCTGACCGAGCTCGGCTTTGCCGGTCTCCCCATCTGCATGGCCAAGACCCAGTATTCCTTCTCCGACGACGCGGCCCTTCTGGGTGCGCCCAGGGGCTTTACCGTCACCGTACGGAATTTGAAGGTTTCCGCCGGTGCCGGCTTCATTGTCGCCCTGACCGGCGACATCATGACGATGCCGGGTCTCCCGAAGGTTCCCGCCGCCGAGAAGATCGACGTGGATGAAACCGGCCGTATCACAGGGCTGTTCTGAGCCGCGGAACCATGGCTGAACTGTTGAAAGGCGCGGCGGCCGCCGCGGCGATCACAGAAGACCTGATCGCCCGTACCCGGCGGCTGAATGAACAGGGAATTGTTCCCTGTCTCGCCATCCTTCGCGTGGGAGAGCGGGTCGATGATCTGAGCTACGAGCGTGCTGCCCTGAAACGCGCGGAAAAGATCGGAATCCGGACCGTCTGCGTGACGCTGCCGGCATCCTGCACCCAGTCTGAACTGCTCTCTGCCATTGAGGGGATCAATCGGGATCGTTCCGTTCACGGCTGCCTGATGTTTCGCCCGCTGCCGCCCCATCTGGATGAGCTTGCTGCCTGTGAGGCATTGCTTCCGGAAAAAGATGTCGACGGCAGTACCCCCCGCTCTCAGGCTGCGGTTTTCTCCGGAAAGGGAAAAGGTTTTGCTCCCTGCACCGCCCAGGCCTGCATCGAGCTTCTGGATTACTATGGTGTTTCCCTCCGCGGAAAGAACGTCGCCGTGATCGGGCGCAGCACCGTGATCGGCCGTCCGGTCTCCATGCTGCTGCAGAACCGGGACGCCACCGTCACCATGTGCCACAGCCGGACGAGAGATACCGCCGGGATCTGCCGGCAGGCGGATATTCTCGTCGTCGCAGCCGGGAAGGCAGGCATTGTGGATCATCGTTTCATCCATCCTGATCAGATCATTGTCGACGTCGGCGTCAACGCCGCCCCGGGCGGCGGGATCTGCGGCGACGTCCGGTTTGACGACGTGGAACCGTGCGTCCGGGCTGTCTCACCGGTCCCCGGCGGGGTTGGTTCGGTCACCGCGGCGGTGCTGTGCAAGCACGTGATTGAAGCGGCAGAAGCAGCCTTGGAAAACACTTGACAAAGTCTGAGCTTTCCATTATATACATGGTGTATTTGTTGTCAGAGTAGAACAAGTCTTTTTTTCCCGGCACCCGCCCATCGGGCGGGTGGCCTGGGTCATTTCCCTGTATTTGTTGTCAGAGTAGTACTAGTCTTTTTATTCCCGGCGCCCGCCCATCGGGCGGGTGGCCTGGGTCATTTCCCTGTATTTGTTGTCAGAGTAGGGCAAGTCTTTTATTCCCGGCACCCGCCCATCGGGCGGGTGGCCTGGGTCATTTCCCTGTATTTGTTGTCAGAGTAGAACAAGCGCGTTAAGTGCCGGCGGATGGGAGGTCGCCGCCGGACGAAGCACAGTTCTGTGCGCGATGCTTGTTCGCATCCGCTGCCACCGGAGGAATCCTGTCCCCAACAGCTCCTTTCGTGGCGCTCCGTCATGAAAGGAGCTGTCATATGTCCAAGCAGAAGTTTTCCACCCGCACCCTCACCACCCTCGCCATGCTCATCGCCATTGAGGTTATTCTGTCCCGTTTTCTCTCCGTCAACGCCTGGAACATCAAGATCGGCTTCGGCTTCATTCCGGTGGTGATCGCCGCTGTTCTTTACGGCCCGCTGGCGGGAGGCATCGTCGGCGCCCTCTCTGATTTCATCGGTGCGCTTCTCTTCCCCATCGGCGCCTACTTCCCGGGTTTCACCCTGTCGAGTTTTCTGATGGGTGTCGTTTTTGGGCTGTTTCTGTACAAAAAACAGAGCTGGCTTCAGGGGCTTGCCGCCGTCGGCATCAATCAGTTTATTCTCGGGCTGTTTCTGAATACGTTCTGGATCTCCGTGCTCTACGGGTCCCCCTATGTTCCCCTTCTGGCCACGCGCGTGTTCCAGTGTATTCTCCTCACCGTCGTTCAACTGATCTGCATTCAGCTCATGGTTCCGATTCTGAACCGCTATGGGAAGAAGGTATCTGCCTCATGACTCCGCAGGAAGCCATTGCATACATCGAAAACTATACCTGGAGCACCACGCGTCTCGGCCTTGGCAGGACGCGTGCACTTTTACATGCCATCGGCGACCCTCAGAAACAGCTGAAATTTATCCATGTTGCCGGCAGCAACGGCAAGGGCTCCACCTGTGCCATGCTGGACGCGATTCTGCGTGCCGCCGGATATCGGACCGGGCTTTACACGTCTCCCTACATTCAGGACTTCTGTGAACGCATGCGGGTAAACGGTCGGAATATTCCCGGGGATGACCTCGCCCGGATTACGGAGCAGGTTCGGATTCATGCCGACGCCATGGAGGACCACCCCAGCCAGTTTGAGCTGGTAACCGCCGTCGCCATGCAGTACTTCCTGGAAGAGCGCTGCGACATCGTGGTGCTGGAAGTCGGGATGGGCGGCGCGCTGGATTCCACCAACGTCATCGACTGCCCCGAAGTTGCCGTCATCACCAATCTCGGCCTGGAGCACACCGAATATCTCGGAGATACCCTCTCTTTGATCGCCGAAGCCAAGGGCGGCATCATCAAGCCCGGCTGCACCGCGGTGCTGTATGACTCAGACGCGGAGGCTATGGAAACCCTGCGGCGGCTCTGCCGGGAGCATGTGGTTCCGTATCGGATCTCCCGCGAGCGCGATCTGCAGAATCTCGGCCATGATCTGAACGGTCAGCGCTTTTCCTGGAAGGGACAGGAGTATATGCTCTCTCTTCTCGGCGCCCATCAGCTGCGCAACGCCGCTGTCGTACTGGAGACGGTCGAAGCGCTTCGCGGCCGCGGCTGGACCGTTCCGGAGGAAGCCGTCTTCTCGGGGCTCCGGGATGTCCGCTGGCCTGCCCGCTTTGAAATCCTGTGGCGGAATCCGCTTTTCATTCTCGACGGAGGCCACAATCCCCAGTGTGCGGAAGCGCTGGCACGAAATCTGGAAGACTATCTCCCCGGTCAGAAACTCACCTTCCTGATCGGTGTTCTTGCCGATAAGGATTACCATCGGATCCTGCAGTTCCTCACACCCTTTGCCAGGCGCTTCATCTGCGTCACGCCGGACAGCCCCCGGGCACTGCAGGCAGATGCCCTCGCCGCGGAGATCTCCGGGATGGGCTTTCCCGCTGTCTCCTGCGGAAGCATCGAAGACGGGCTGCGCCTCGCGCTGGATGATGAGAAACCGGTGATGGCCTTCGGCTCCCTCTATCTGGCCGGGCATGTCCGTACCCTCTTCCCCCGTCTGCTTAAGAAGAAACAGCGCACTGCCGTCCTGAAGGAGCGGGACGCCCTCCCTGCCGAATCCCGTGCCGCTGCTTCCAGGCTCGTCTGTGAAAAGCTTCTGGTGCTGGAGGCGTACCGCAATGCAGTGACGATTTTCCTCTTCCGCGCATTTCGCAGCGAGCTGGACCTGTCCCTGTTTGCGGAACAGGCAGAGCGGGACGGCAAGACGCTGGTCTATCCTTATTGTCCCGACCGCAGCCATATGCTTGCTCTGAAGCCGGGAGAGGCCTGGAAGGCCGACCGCTTCGGCATTCCGGTTCCGGTTCCGGAGCAGTCCACGGTAATTGATCCTGCTGACATCGATCTTGTGCTCTGTCCCTGTGTCGCTTTCGACAGAGACGGCCGGCGGCTCGGGATGGGCGCCGGGTATTACGACCGCTTTCTCCCGCAGTGCCGAAATGCCGTAAGGATTCTCATTGCCTTTGAAGCGCAGCGTCTGGACACGGTCTGCACGGAAGAATCCGATGTCTCGATGGACGCTGTTATCACCGAAGAAAGGACTGATTTTTATGTCTGATTCTCTGGCCGATCTGAGCTGCAGGGCCTTCTCCGAACAGCTTTTCTCCAGGGCCCCTGTTCCCGGCGGCGGCGGCGCGGCTGCCCTGATCGGTTCTCTGGCCTCCGCCCTCGGCGCCATGGCCGCGAACCTCACCATCGGCAAAAAAAAGTTCCTCCCCTTTGAAGAGGATCACCGCCGGATCATTGCAGAGGCCGATCGGCTCCGCTTACGGCTTCTTGCGCTGATGGACGAGGACGCCGCCGCCTTCGAGCCGCTCTCCCGGGTCTACTCGCTGGACAAGAGCACGCCCGGGTATGCAGAGCAGCTGGAAACCGCCACGCTGAACGCCTGCCGGGCGCCTTTCGAGATGATGGAGTGCTGCTGCAGGCTGATCACCATTCTGGAAGAACTGCGCGGGAAGTGCAGTGTGCTTCTGCTCTCGGATGTGGGCTGCGCTGCCCTCGCCGCACGCTGTGCCCTGGAATCCGCCGCCTTGAATGTCTTCGTCAATACCCGGATGCTTCCTGACAGCACGGAAGCGAAAAACCTGAGCACGAGGGCCCAGGCAATGCTGGAAGAACACCTTCCCCGTGCCCAGGCCGTCTCCGATTCTGTGATGAACCATCTGAGGAGTCCGAAATGAAAAGAGCCAAAATATTGCTTTCTGCTGTTCTGGCCGGTCTCTGTGTCGGCTTCGGCGGTATTGTTTTTCTGTCGGTCGACAACAAGGTGATCGGCGCGGCCGCCTTCACCATCGGCCTCTTCGTCATCTGCACCTTTGGTTTCCATCTCTTCACCGGGAAAGTCTGCTACGCGCTCCAGAATGATCGGAACTATGCCTTTGATCTCCCTGTCATCTGGCTCGGAAATCTGATCGGCACCGGGCTTACCGCCGGCTGCGCCGCTCTGACCCGGATCGGGCCTGCAGTACACGAAAAGGCGATTTCCCTCTGTCAGATCAAACTGAATGACAGTCTTCTCAGCCTGTTTTTTCTCGGTGTGCTCTGCAACATCTTCATCTACATTGCCGTCGAGGGGTATAAAAGCAATCCCCATGAGCTTGGCAAATATCTCTCCCTCTTCTTCGGCGTGATGGTGTTCATTCTCTGCGGGACAGAGCACTGTGTGGCCGACATGTTCTACTTCTGGATGGCCGGTCTCTGGAGCGGTCGGGCAATTCTTTCCATCCTGGTCATTTCTCTCGGCAATGCAGTGGGCGGTGTTCTTTTCGCCACGCTGCACCGGATCGTCCGCTCAGCACCGTAACAGCTTCCTTTGACCGTTTTCTGCACTTTCCGTTGTGCATGTCACACGACAGTCATCTTTCCACCTGGGCAAAATGATCCCCTCAGGACTTACCCTGAAGGGATCATTTTATTCCCCTGTCATAGAGGCGTGATCTGAGTGACCTGAAACAGCGTTTGAGACGCTGCGTCCTTTTTCCGGCTCAGGCTCTCCCGGCCGCCCGGAGCTGGTCGATCATCTCGTCGCACACTTCGTCCATGTCTCCCACGATGCCGTAGTCGCAGTAGTTGAAGATCTGGGCATCCGGGTTTTTATCGACGGCGACGAATACATCCGTATCCACACCCGCCGTATGATTCACCGCTCCGGAGACGCCGAAGCTCAGATAGAGTTTCGTCTTCACCATAACGCCGGACTGGCCGATCTGCAGCTTATAGGGCAGGATTCCCCGGTCATAGAGCGGTCTGGTGCAGCCGATCTTGCCGCCCAGGAGCCTGGCCAGGGTGCGGTAGCGCTCCAGGTGTTCGGCATCCTTCAGACCATTGCCCACACAGATGATGCAGTCGGCGTTGGCGATGTCCATCTCCGGGTCGACCTCATCCGGGATGAAGTCGATGTGCCTACAGCGGATTGCTTCCGGGTCAAAGCTGATCTCCTCACGGATCTCCTCGATCTCCTCTTTTTTCCCTGCAGGGGCGTACTTGAAGGTCCCCGGGCGGATGGTGCCTACCTGGGGCCGCAGAACCGGAACCGTAATCACCGCCATGATTTTGCCGCCGACAGCCGGCTCGATGAACTGGATATCCCCTGTCGCGGGGTCATACTCCAGCTGCATCGCATCAGAGGTACAGCCGGTCTCCAGCTGTACCGCGAAGCGCGGTGCAAAATCACGGCCGTTGATGGTACCGCCCACAAAAATGGCGGAGGGAAGATACTTGCGGGAGAGCACCGTGAAGGCGTTGGCATAGGCATCGGTATTGAAGTACTCGTACCCGGTGCCGCTGACGTAAATAATTCCGTCAATGCCGCACGCCTTCACCTTTTCCACCTCTGCTGCGGGAAGTTCCCCGAGGATCACGGCATAGAGCCGGTCTCCCGTGGTGTCGCAGAGCTTTCGCAGTTCACAGCACAGCTCCAGGCCCACCGGCGCCGCGGTCACACCGTCGTGCTCGATATACACCCACATGTTCCTGTAATCGGATTTCTGCATCTGCACCACCTCCTCAGATCGCATCTTTTTCCGCCAGAAGCTTCAGAAGCTCGTCGACGTCGGTCTTCGGGCTGCCGGTCCGGATGATCTGGCCGGGTTCCGGCAGCTCGGGCGGGTAGATCTTCGGCACGATGGTGCCGGAGCCGGGGACGCCGATCTTCTCCGGATCCAGGCCGTCGATGTTGTTCTCCGTATAGGTCGTAATCTCCGCCTTCTTGGAGGCGAGATAGGCTTTCAGATTTGGCAGCCGTCCGTAGAAATTGTCTTTCTCCACGGTGATCAGGCACGGAAGCGTCGCTTCGACGATCTCCTTGCCGCTTTCCAGCGTGCGTGTCGCGCGGATTTTACCGTCCGCGATCTCGTCGATGCTGCAGCAGCAGGAGATCTGGGACGCATCGAAGCGCTCGGCCAGCTGGGATGCCATCTGTCCGGTGGCCCCGTCCTGAGACTCCTTTCCGCAGAAGATCAGATCGAACTGTCCTTCCATATCGGCCGCCTTGACGATGGAGTAGCTGGTAGAGAGGGTATCCGCGCCGCCGAAAGGACGCCCGGAGATCAGAACCGCCTTATCCCCGCCCACGGACAGGCATTCCCGCAGGGTGCTCTCCGCCATCGGCGGCCCCATGGTGATGAGCGTGATCTCTCCGCCGTATTTTTCCTTGACCTGAACGGCCGCTTCCAGGGCGTTGAGATCCAGCGGGTTGGTCAGTGTGGGAACACCGGCGCGAACCAGATTGCCGGTTTCCGGGTCCATCCTGACCAGGTCAATATCCGGAATCTGTTTGACACAGACAAGTATGTTCAGCATCTCTCGCTCCTTTCAGCCGGCTAAGCTTTCATCACAGACTTTGCCGGGATTGAGGATATGATCCGGGTCAAACACCTTCTTGATCTCTCCCATGAGTCTGAAAACATCTTCTCCGACCGACTCTTTCAGATATACCATCTTGGCGTGTCCGATGGAGTGTTCGCCGGAGACCTGGCCTTCCAGCTCGGCGCACTTGGCATAGGCCTTGTCCATGATGATTTTGACCCGCTTCTTGAATTCTTCCTCCTCCAGGTCATTGGAGCAGCAGTAGATGTGCAGGTTCCCGTCGCCGGCATGGCCGAAGTTGCGGATCCGAATACCGCCTTCTTCGCCCAGTCTGCGGATATAGATGAGGAAGGCCGGAATCTTGTCCACCGGGACCACGACGTCCATCTCATCGATGAGTTTCGTATCCGCTTCAATCGCCGTAAGGAAGCTGGAGCGGGCGGACCAGGCAGCTTTCTTGGTCGCGGTGGTTGCCACCACCAGTACATCCAGTGCGCCGGCCTCTTCCGCAATCTTTCCGAGGCGGATCAGCTTCTGATCCAGCTCGTCCTCGTCGCTGCCGACGAAGGTGACCAGCACCGAGGCGCCCACGTCCTCGTTGTTCACGGTCTCCGGGAAGATGGGGTTGCCGGTGAAGGCCGCGGAAGACGTCACGATATCCGCATCCATGAACTCAATGGACTGACGGTCGAGGTTTGCCATCTTGATTTTCGGAACAAAGTGGATGCAGCTCTCCACATCCCGGAACGGCACCAGACAGGAGATGTCGCAGACGGGATTCGGAATCAGCTTCATGGTCATCTCCGTGATAATGCCGAGCGTTCCTTCCGACCCGATCATCAGGTGCAGCAGGCTGTAGCCGGAACTGGTCTTGCAGACCGATTTGCCCAGTTCGATGATTCTTCCGTCCGCCAGCACGACGGTCAGCGCCAGCACATAGTCCCGGGTGACGCCGTACTTGACGGCACGCATACCGCCCGCGTTGGTGGAGATGTTTCCTCCGACGGTGGCGGTCTTCTCGCCGGGATCAGGCGGGTACATCAGCCCGTGGGTCAGGGCATCCGCCGCCAGATCCTTCAGCAGAACACCGGGCTGGATGCGCACCACCAGGTTGTCCATATCGTATTCCAGAATTCTGTTCATTCTCCTGGTGCAGAGGACCAGGCCGCCCGCCAGCGGAACGCAGCCGCCCACCAGGCCTGTTCCGGCGCCGCGGCAGGTGACCGGGATTTTATTTGCAGAACAGATCTTCATGATTTCGGAGACTTCTTCCGTGGTCTCCACATCCACCGCGGCATCCGGCATATATTTCCCATAAATCGGCATCTCATCATGGGAATAGTTCGGATCGATGTCTTCTCCTGCAAAGAACCTTCTCTCTCCGACGACCGCCCTGAGCTGCTGTGCAATTTCAGGTGTGATTCTGTTGTATGTTGCCATAAAACCCTCCATCCCTCATGGTCTTTCCGGTCAGGCAAGCAGGTCTGTCAGCTTGCCGTCCGCTCCGAGGGCGCCGATCTGGCGCGCCAGGTCTGTCAGCTCCGCTTCGAGGGCATCGGAGTAATCATTACCGGAGACTTTCCGTTCCTCAATCAGCCGTGCCTCAATCTCGCCGGGCATGAAGATCTCCTTCACGCCGGCAGCGGTGCGGCTGTTTTTGATCATGCTCGCATAAAGGGAGGCATGCTCCTTGAAGCGGTCGACATCGATGAAGTGCGCAATATCCAGAAGAATCACGGCAAACCCGGTTTCCTCGGGTCTCATATCCTCCACGAACGGGATCTCCGGACTGGTAAGCGCGTCAGACAGCACGCCGCCGAACATGTCGACAAACACCGCGAGGCCGTAGCCCTTGTGGCCGCCCATGGGCCGGACACAGTATGCGACGTTCGGATCGGTCGTCGGGTTGCCGTCATAATCGTTGGCCCAGTCAGGCGGCATCTCCTTATTCTCGCGGCGATAGGCCTGCACCTTGCCGATGGCCACACCGCTGGTGGAGACGTCGATGACAATCGGACGGTTCGGGTTTGTCGTGGGGCAGCCGAGGATGATGGGGTTCGTGCCGATGAGACGGTCCGCTCCGCCGAAGGGGGCCTGGCAGGGATAGGTGTTGCTCACCACAATACCGATCACATTGTCCTCCGCCATCCGGTGGCCGTAGTATCCGCCGCAGCCGATGTTTGCGCTGTTGCGCCCCACGCCGGCGGCAACACCGTATTTGCGTGCGCGCTCGAGCACCGCGTCATAGACGCGGTTCACCGCCGCAATGCCGGAACCGCCGCCGCAGTCGAAGGCAAGAGCGGCGTCATGGTCCTTTACACAGCGGAAGTCAGGCTGCGCCACGAGGGCCCCGGCCATATACTGTCGCAGATAGATGCAGAGTCGGCTCAGCCCGTGGGAGTAGGTGCCGGTGAAGTCAGAGTGGGTAACGACAGCGGCCAGATAGTTGGCGTCAATCTCGTCGACATGCAGGGGTGCAACCAGACGTTTAATCAGGGTGATCTGCTGGTCGTAGGAAAGGTGCATCATGTATAAGAACCTCCAATTGCTGTATTTTTGTTTATTTCTCCCAATTATAATATCATGTCGCAGCCGCTGCTGCAAGCCCCAGCAGATCCATGCGTCGTACAGATGCCACTCCTGAAAGGAAACACCCGGGGCATTTCTGTCCCGGGTGTTCCATCATTCTGTCAGTCGTTTCCCGTCACTGTGTCAGGCCGCAAGGTATGAGATATAGCCCTGCTCGATTACGAAGCCGGTAAAGTCAGTCACATAGCTGCCGCCGAAGATGTCGTCGATCACGAAGGAATAGAGATAATCTCCGTCCGGGAGAAGTCCGAATGCAAGGTTGTCGCCGGCTTCCCAGGTATACTCCCATCCGGAATACTCCCCTTCCTCGAATGTTTCCTGATTAAACGCATCGAAACGAGGAACAATCCGGTCACCGGGCTTCAGGGAATCTTCCGGCCGGGCGGCAATGCCGTTGTCGTCGACGCCGTCCCAGAGGTCCAGAACCTGGATCTCATCCGTGTCATAATACCAGGCGAAACGAAGGTTGGTGTCTTTTCCGTTGACGGTGACCGGGCAGGTAAACAGGTCATAGCCGTCGCCCGTGTCAACGTAATAGACACTGATGTTCTGTCCATCCGGCAGGGAGAACCAGTAACCGTCGAAGTGGTCTTTCACAAAGCCGGTCTCCCAGTCGGCCAGCACGTCGCTGGTATATCCCAGGGAGATGTAGTCCTGCCCGTCGTCCGAGAGCACATAGACCTTTGCCTCCACAGAGACGGTGTTGTTGAGGCCCTGCTCGGAAAGGACGAAGTAATAGACCCCGTCTTCATCAAGAGCGGGCTGCTCCTGGAAGGTGATCACAGTGCTTTGTTCGGAATCCGGCACCATGGCATCCCAGTCCCATTGTTTATCTTCACTGTACCCGGCCCAGCTGCCTCCGTTGGCAAACCCGTAGGCGATTTTGTCCACCAGGGCCAGATAATGGGTGCTGACACAGACATCCCGGAAGATTTTGAGTTCCTGCGAGCCCTGGATTTCAAGCGGATAATAGACCGAGAGTCCACTCGCCTGCCAATGATCGGTTCCCTGCACCTTGTAGGCAATCGCGGCGTCCAGGGCATCACGGGCCGCCTTGGCGTTGGAGGACCACACGGATCCGGCGGCGATCAGGCCGCCGAGGTCGACCATGTTGGTATAGCCCTCGCTGCGGTTGTTGCCTCCGAAGTTTTCGGCGGAAATAATCGCACGGACAATCGGGACGAAATTCGCTTCGTCGTCCGTCGCCTCATAAAGATTATGGGCATAGAGCTCGAACGCACTGCGGAGCGCCTCCATTTTGCTCAGGTCTACCAGCGCAAGCGTAGCCGAGTTCTCGCATTCGTTTGCGGCGCACATCTCATAGAAGCCGTCGCAGATCGCTTTCCCGAGGGTGACCGCATCCGCGGAAGGATTCGCGGCCAGGCAGGTACCGATCGCCATGTAGTCCCAGCCGGTGCCTGGCTCAAGTTCCTGAGAACCGATCATGTATTTCGCATAGGGGGCGAGAATGGAAGCGGTTTCCACGGTACCCATCAGGCAGGCGTCAAAGCCGATGAAGTCAAAGCCGCCCGGCAGACTTCCCTGTACGCTGCTGAGCGCGGTGTCGATATCCCGCAGCGTGAGACTCTCCTGGTTGGAGAGCTCATCAAAGCAGACGCCGTTGATGCTGCCGCTGCCATGATCCCAGAACACCAGGCCGTTATGGGCGGAGGGATATGCCGCCAGACCCCAGCGGAGAAAATCCGCCAGCGTTGTGGATTCGCCCATGCTGGCGACAGGCTGCCGGTCGACAATCGTGCTGACACCGCCGACGACCTCGAAGCGGTCCAGCTCATTGGCCGAAGCGCCGTTATGCCATTCGGCCGCGCCGCCGGTCTGTACGACAAAGCGAACGTTGGACGCCGCGGAGGCATCGATCATCTCCTGCATGTTGTCGGTTGCGAAAGAGCTTTCGCTTTCCAGATCTGCTCCGCAGAGGTACACAAAGATGGTCCAGCTGTCCTCCGCGCCGGCAACTCCGCAGAGAGTCACGCACAGCATGATCGCGACCAGAATTGCAATGATTCTTTTCATCAAATAAATCTCCTTTGTAAGAATGCTGTGATACCTCATAACATTATCATTATATTGCCGGATGCAAAAATGTCAATGGACCTTTTTCGTGTATTTTCCCAGAAAAAGCGAATATTACTGCAAGGTCTGAATGCTGCCTTTCACAATCCGGCCAATGGGAACAAAAGAAGTGTCAATACCGGTGAGCAGCGTGCATTTGGAAACCAGAATATCCTTCCAGTTTTCCCGCTCGTGGTGGACTGTGTGCAGTCCCATGCACTCGGCGATCTGACCGGCAGTGATAAGGACTGCTTCACCGATGTCGGCAAAGCAGTCCTTGCTGTTTTCTGTGGAATTGTACTTCCGGTTCTCAGCCCTTGTTGTTCAGGTTCTCTGCGCTGGGTGCGGCATCCTTGTCGTTGTCCAGGAGTTCACCGTACCAGTCCTCGGCGACCGTCACGCCGCAGAGAGTCTCAAGCGCATGGCGGGCAGCCTTGGAACCGGCCCACATACCGACGGTCTGGCAGGAGCCGCCGCCGTAGAGTTCGCCGTCCCAGCCGGAGGTGCAGACACCGGCGGCATAAAGACCGGTGATGGGTTTGAAGCGGGCGTCGACCACCTGGGCGTTACGGTTGATGCGGATACCGCCGTTGGTGTTCAGCATGCCGGAGGAGACGCACATGGCATAGAAGGGCGCGGTGTCGCAGGCCCAGAGGTTCTCCGCGGCCTTGCCCCACTCTTCGTCAACGCCGGAAGCGGCATAGCTGTTGTACTTCTCTACCGTCTCTTTCAGTGTCGCGGGATCTACACCGATCATTTCGGCCAGTTCCTCAATGGTGTCCGCCTTGAAGACAACCTTGGAGAGCTTTTCATCCGCAAGCGCCGCGTCAAGCTCCGTCTGCAGATCCAGCTCCGCTCCGACACAGGCATCGGCAAATCCGGAATAGTGACGGGTGCATCCGCCGGCTTCGTACTTTTCGATCATGGACTGATCCAGAATGCTCCAGACATAGCCTTCTCCCTCGATCAGCTTGCCGGACTCGGAGGTGCCGAGGTTGCCGCCCTGGGACTCGTCCGCGAAGCGGACACCGTCTTCATTGACAAAGAGGTCGGTGTACTGCATCGTAGCCGCCACGCCGAGCGGGGAGTCATAGGCGAAGCCCGCGACATTGTTGAATAGAGAGGAAACCGTCAGGTGATTGGCCCGGCCGTGTGCCGTCTGTTCCGCCATCAGGTGGCCGTCGCCGTCCTGGCCGGCGCCCCAGCCGATGATCTTGTCCATATCCTGAGAGGAATAATAGGCCAGCAGCGCCTTGTTGGTAGACATGCCGCCGGTGCAGAGGATTACCGCCTTGGCGTCGATCTCGACGATCTTCTTGTCTGCGTCGATATACTGCACGCCGGTGCAGGTATATTCGTCCGCCATCACAAGCGCTTTGGCACGGGCGTTCTTGCGCATGTCGATGCCCAGCGCTTCCGCGTCGGGAGCCAGGTACTTGTTGATTGCGCTCGAGCCGTTGCCTCCTTCATAGAAGGCAGGACCCATTCCCTGATACCAGCCGACATTGTGCTTGCCGAACAGCCACGCGGAGTTATAGCCGGCATCCAGGGCCTGCTCGTACCAGAGCATGGGGTTGGCAATATAGTTTGTGCTCTTCAAATGGGACGCAGCCACCTCGCGTGCCTCTGCCGGCGTCTTCACGGTGGCGGGGCCGTTGCACTCGGCAAACAAGGTCGAGCCGCCCCAGAATCCATTCTTCTCGAGCAGGACGACTTTAAGATCCGGTCCCTGCTCTTTCGCGATCATGGAGGCCATAAATCCGGCTATTCCGGAACCGACGACAACAATGTCCGCTTCCTCTTTGGAATCCGGTTCGGAAACGATGCCGATTCCGTCGGCATTGTCATAGCCGTTGCAGTACTTGGTTTCCAGCGCCTCATCAACAGGTGCATCTGCCGCAAACGCAGTCACGCCGAAGCCGCTGAGGACACCTGCGGCGGCCATGGCTGCCGCACCGGCTGCGGAACCCTTCAGAAAGTCTCTGCGGGAAATGTTCTTGCTCATTACTTTGTACCTCCTGTAAGTATTTGATTTCGTGCTTTCATTATATCGCCCCTCAATTCAAAATAGAATTCAATCTTTGTCACATTGGCATTAAAACATATTCAATGCCATGATTGGAAAAGAAGCGGAGTCTCCCCCGCTTCTTTTCTCTCTTTATGATGTCCGTTTTCTGATTTGTTCAACCGCCTCTGACGTGCAGCACAACGGATACGGCAATCAACGCCGCTACGACGATGACCGCAAAGAGGATCGTTGCCCGTTTCATCATCGCCTTGCGGTGCTTTTTCATCTCTTCCTGCTGCCGCCGGACCTCTTCCTGTCTGGCTTTCGCCCGAGCCTTGGCAGCCTTGGCATTTTTATCCGCCTTTTTCGCGACATTGGAATAGAACTTCACGGCATCTCCCACCGTATCATTGTGTACTTCTTCCACAAATTCCTTGATCGGATTGATAAATTCGGATTTTTTCATCGCTGTGTTCACGATCCTTTAAATAATATATGAATACAGTATATCAAAAAACTATGTATTCTTCAACCGACGATATTCTGTTTCACGATATCCCTCACACGGCTTACAATACCGTTAAGCAGTATAGCTGTCGTTTTCTGAGACGGCATTGAATAAAAACTTGTGAAAGAAACTCTTATATGATAAAATATTACATCTGATGCTTGTGCTTCTTTCGAAAAAGGCGGTTACCGGCATATGCTTAAGATTCTGCACAGGGAATTTATCTACCTTCGATACTATTTTGAGCTCCAGTTTAAACAGATTTTCTGGTACTGGCTGCTGGGCATCGCCATCGGCTCCTTCGTCTCGGTGTTTGCCAAGGACGGGATCTACAATCTTTTCCGTGGGATGCGGGATAAGAAATGGGGCCTGCTCGGGATTATTCCGTCCTGCCTGCTCGGGATCGCCTCCCCGCTCTGTATGTACGGAACCATCCCGATCGCGGCCTCCTTTGCAAAGCAGGGGATGCGGGAGGACTGGCTCGCCGCGTTCATGATGTCCTCGATCCTGCTCAATCCGCAGCTGATCATCTACAGTGCTTCCCTCGGACCGGCTGTACTGGCCATTCGCATCGTGAGCTGTTTCCTCTGCGGCGTTGCGGCCGGGCTGCTACTCTGGTTCTTCTGTCGGGACAGGTCTTTTTTCGACTTTTCCGGCTTTGAGGAACGGGCCAGCCATGACACGCACCCGAACCTGCTGGTCCGCTATCTTCTGAATGTCTGGCGGAATCTGAAGGCGACGGGCCTGTACTTTCTCTTCGGTATCCTGCTCTCCGCGATGTTTCAACGCTATGTCCCTCAGGATCTGATGACAAAGATCTTCGCCGGAAACAAGGCCTGGGGCGTCCTGATGGCGGCAACCATCGGCGTACCGCTCTATGCCTGCGGCGGTGGAACCATACCCCTCCTGCGGCAATGGCTCTGGGACGGGATGAGCTACGGGAGTGCAGCCGCGTTTATGCTCACCGGCCCCGCGACAAAGATCACCAATCTCGGCGCCGTCAAGATCATCCTGGGACTCCGCAATTTTATTCTCTACCTCGCTTTCACCGTCGTTTTTGCCCTCATCGCAGGGCTTGTTGTCAATCTTATCTTTTCATTATGAGGAGGCGTATGGAAAACATGAAACAGATTCTGACTCTTTTTCTCTGCCTTTGCGTTCTGAGCACCTGCATGCTCACGGCCTTTGCGGAGGATGCCGCCGCGGAAGCAGAACCGCCCGTCGTGTACTTTACCAGCGACATCTCTCCGGAGGGGCTTGTCGCGGTCTATCAGGCGCTGAACTGGGAGCCTTCGGGGAAGATGGCGGTCAAGCTGTCCACCGGAGAGCCGCCCGCCAGCAATTATCTGCGTCCCGAACTGATCAAGGACCTGGTACAGCTGCTGGATGCGACGATCGTGGAATGCAACACGGCCTATGGTGGATCACGCGCCGCAACGGCGGAGCACTATCAGGTTGCGGAGGATCACGGATTTACCGACATTGCGGATTTCCAGATTCTGGATGAATATGGCTCCATCGAGATTCCCGTAACCGGAGGCACGCATCTGACCGGCGATCTTGTCGGCGCACATTTTCCGGAATATGAGTCTTATGTCATTCTCTCCCATTTCAAGGGGCACGGCATGGCGGGATACGGCGGCGCGATTAAGAATATTTCCATCGGTCTCGCTTCCGGCATGGGAAAGGTCCGCATCCACTCCGGCGGCACCAGCGACACACACTGGCACGATGAGCTGCATACCGAGTTTTTGGAGAGCATGGCCGAAGCCGGCAAAGGCATCGCGGACTATCTCGGCGACCGGATTGTCTATATCAACGTGATGAACCGGATCTCGATCGACTGTGACTGTGACGGGTACCCCGAAGAGCCCGATATCCATGACATCGGCATCCTGGCTTCTTACGATCCGGTGGCGCTGGATCAGGCCTGCATCGATCTGGTCTGGGAAGCGGATGGCAATGAAAAGCTCCTCAACCGCATCCAGGAGCTGGACGGTCTCCACACCCTGGAACACGCAGTGGAAATCGGCCTCGGCAACCGGACCTACACCCTGGTGGATATTCAGAACTCCTGAGCGAACGCAAGATTATCCGACGAAAAATCACACGTTGCAATCAGCAAGGCCTGCTTTACGGAAAACGTGAAGCAGGCCTTGCTGATTCTTTCAAAATGCACCAAAACTCAATTCACCCGCCCCTCTTGGGGCGGGTGAATCGACAGAAGTTATAAATTACTCGTTGATGCCGATGACAACACCGGAGCCGACGGTACGGCCGCCTTCACGGATAGCGAAGCGAAGGCCGTTCTCAATGGCGATCGGGGTGATCAGCTCGACGTCCATATCGACGTTGTCGCCGGGCATGCACATCTCAACACCCTCGGGGAGGGAGATGACGCCGGTAACGTCAGTGGTACGGAAATAGAACTGCGGTCTGTAGTTGTTGAAGAACGGGGTGTGACGGCCGCCCTCTTCCTTGGACAGGACGTAGACCTGGCCCTTGAACTTGGTGTGGGGGTGGATGCTCTTCGGAGCAGCCAGAACCTGGCCACGCTCAACAGCCTTCTTGTCGATGCCGCGCAGCAGGCAGCCAACGTTGTCGCCGGCTTCTGCATACTCGAGGGTCTTGTGGAACATTTCGGTACCGGTGACGGTGGTCTCGGTGCTCTCGTCCTTCAGGCCGACGATCTCGACCTTGTCGCCGATCTTGACACGGCCACGCTCGACACGGCCGGTAACGACGGTGCCGCGGCCGGAAATGGTGAAGACGTCCTCAATGGGCATCAGGAACGGCTGATCCGCCTTGCGGTCCGGGGTCGGGATCCAGCTGTCGACAGCGTCCATGAGTTCCTTGATGCAGGCATACTCGGGGGCGTTGGGATCGGTGGACTCGCTGACGAGGGCGTTCAGAGCGCTGCCGCGGATGATCGGAGTGTCATCGCCGGGGAAGCCGTAGAAGTCAAGCAGCTCGCGGACTTCCATCTCGACGAGCTCAAGCAGCTCCTCATCGTCGACCTGGTCGCACTTGTTCAGGAACACCAGGACGGAAGGAACGTTAACCTGACGGGCAAGCAGAAGGTGCTCACGGGTCTGGGCCATCGGGCCGTCGGAGGCAGCGATAACAAGGATTGCGCCGTCCATCTGGGCAGCACC
>JAFTFT010000041.1 GCA_017458335.1 Oscillospiraceae bacterium | reverse complement strand
TCCGTAGCTATCCCTATGTTCCAGAATACAGCACTTTGTTGGGTGTTTGATCCGGATTCTCACAAATTTGGATGATATGCCTTTGGCTTCGTGCGCGCTTTTTTCAGCTTGTGACTTCAGGCAAACTTTTCACTCTCAAGGATGATTATATCGGCGTGAAGACTCTGAATCACCTGGCGCATTCAAAAGCAAATGCAGCCCTGACGGTTATCAGCGATAACAAAGCCAGACCACCACTCCGGCAGACAGAATATAATGACTTTCTGACGGAGAACCCGGGCAGGAATATCACCTTCATCCATTCAGCCAGTCGCACACATGACCGATATATTGTCCTTGATGAAGGGACAAAGGACATGAAGGTCTACCACTGTGGCGCATCCAGCAAAGATGCCGGAAAGAAGATCACGACCATCACCCGGATTACAGATATTGACGATTACAAAAACACGATCCGCATGCTGCTTGGCAATCCGCCGCTGGTTCTGCGATAATATTAAATGAAATGGTGGCAACGACCGCAGTGGCTTTGGGAATCATACGGTCGCACATGTAGGCCGGACTGGCGGACAGCACGACGGTACACAGCAAGGACCGGATCGGGTTCACGCTTACCTGCGGGATGGAGATTGAAGCATAACAGATGAAAAGCTGCCCTGCCGGATATGAAAGTCTGGCAGGGCTCATTTCATCTGTTTTGGATTGTTTGTAAGTCCGAGAATATAATCTGTGGAAACTCCGTATAATTTGGAAAGATTTATCAGAATATCTGTTGGGATATCCCTTTGTCCAAGTTCATAGTTGCTGTATACCTGCTGGGAACAGCAGAGGTGGGCAGCCAGCTCACGCTGTGTCATATCACGATCTTCACGAAGATCTCTTAAGCGAGAATACACGCTACCACCCCCTGACTCTTAGTATGAGGAGATGATAACATACCGCATTTTGTTGTATTGATTTTTACCGCAAAATGCGGTAAACTATTTTTGCATTTGTTCCTAAGTGCAGGTGAAGTGGCCATTCCCTTTATTGAAGCTTGACTTCTGGAGTAAATCACTTTCTGCAGACTTGAAAATAGGGAGAGAGTAAAAACATGCCTGAGAACACACGTATGACCGGATACCCGTCTATTGATAAGCCCTGGCTAAAGTACTATTCCGAGACTGCTAATAGTCAGAAGGTTCCATCTCCCGACTGTAGCATGATCGATTTTTTGCGGCAGTGCAACGCAGACAATTTGGACTTTACCGCGCTGAATTACTTTGGGGCGAAAACCTCTTACAGGAGATTATTTGAGGATGTAGAGCGGACAGCAGCCGCTTTGCAAAAGCATGGGGTGAAGAAAGGCGATTTTGTCAGCCTTTGCGGTTTGAATACGCCGGAATTTGTCATTCTACTCTATGCGATGAACAAAGTGGGCGCTGTCAGCAACTGGCTGGGGCTGACCTCTCCCGTATCGGATCTGAAAGAGCAGCTTGTTTCCACCGGGACAAAACTGGTGTTTGCAGTAGACCTCGCCTATGATATCATGAAAGAGGCCGCACAGGGAACGAAAGTTGAAACGATCATTGCTGTTCCCCTTTCGGCATCCATGCCGATTTTGTTGAGAGTTCCGTATGGGTTAAAGAATCGCCGACCGAAATTGGAAACGATTAGCTGGGAGACATTTCTGAGTTCCACAGAGGGCGAGATGCCTAAAACGGTCGAAGTGAAGGGCGACGATCTGGCAATGATCGAGTATACCGGAGGCTCCACTGGTGTGCCGAAGGGTGTCATGCTGTCCAATAAGAATTTGAACTCATATTATGTCAATTTTAACAAAGCCAACTCCTGCGGTCTTTCCAACTATCAGAAAGGCGATACGTATTTAGCATGCGTCCCCTTGTTCCTTGCCTTTGGCGTCAGCACATGTCACGGTCCGCTTTCTCACGGGATGACACTGATTCTTGCTCCGGACCCGAAGCCGGAAACACTGGGAAAACTCATCATGAATAAGAAACCTAATCATATTGCGGCAGGAAGAGTTCAGATCGATGGCTTTATCCGAGCAGCTGACAGGGCAAAGATTGATTTGTCCTTTATTCGCTCCATCATGTATGGTGGTGAAGCATCCAATACAAACTGGGAGCAGGACGTTGCAAATTCATTACTAAAATATCGAATGAAGGCACCCATCTTAAACGGCTACGGCATGACTGAATGTTCTGCTTGTATATTGGTTGCGACGAAAGAATGCCCTGAGGGGCTGCTTCCTCTTGGCAACGTAAATGCCAAAATCACCGATCCCGACGATCCTCAAACTGAACTTGGCTATGACATGGAGGGAGAACTCTGCCTTTCATCTGATACCGTGATGATGGGGTATTATAAAAATAATGCGGCCACGGAAGAAGTCATCTTTGAGGAAAACGGACAGCGCTGGCTACGGACAAAGGATCTTGCAACAATATCTCCCGATGGCACAATCCATATCACAGGAAGAATAAAAAGAATTTATCATAAGCTCAGTGCCGAAAAGGTAGACATCCGCGTCTATCCCATGCGGATCGAAGAATGCATTTCTTCGTTGTCGGAAATCGAAAAGTGCGCCGTTGTAGGGATCAAGGACGATAAGACGGCCTATCGGACGATTGCCTATCTGATCCTCAAGGAAGGTGCTGGAGATCATGAATCCGTAAGGGAAAAAGTCAACGAACACTGCAAGGCGAATCTCCCGGGAAGCCATATTCCGGATGAATATGCATTCGTTTCAGAGTTTCCTCTGACAAGAGCGGGGAAGATAGACTACCGCTTGTTGGAAAAAATGGCAAAAGAAAACTGAATTATTCGAGCGCCTCCACCGTTTTCTGGAAGAGGCGCTCTTTTTCTGTCTGTATGCACAATCGTGTGCCCGTTTGAACCCAACGATAGCGAAGCCAGGCTTTTTTGGTTCAGTCTTGGTTCATCGTGTGCTTGTATCAATTTGCCTCTCAAGGGGGATCTGCTGACTACAACCGTGAGTAGTCATGCACAGAATATTGACCAGCAATTACCGGTTTCGGTCATAACAGTGCAGACTATAGAAAACGATAGACGGTTTCCGCCTGATAGGTCTCACCGGCATCAAAGACACACTGCGGGAAATCGGGAAAATGGATGCTGTCGGGGAAGTGCTCCGTCTCAAGACAAAGCGCACAGCGGGGCCCGTAATGAGCTCCGCCTTTCCCAGGCTGGGAGGGAAGGAAATTCGCCGTGTAGAACTGGACCCCGGGGAGATCCGTGAAAACCTCCATGCGGCAGCCGGTATGCGGATCTTCAACCAGAGCGATCTTCTTCAGCGCCCCGGGCTTCGCGCCGGTGACAAAGCAGTGGTCGTACCCTGCGGCGTAGCGCAGCTGCTCCCAGTCCGAATCGATTTCTTCCCCGACGCGTCGGCCAAGGCGGAAGTCCATCGCGGTCCCGTCCACCGGGAAAATCCGTCCCGTGGGGAGACGCCCGGCGGAAATCTCCAGAAAGCGGTCACAGTTCAGCGTGACCCGGTGGTCGAGGACGCTCCCCGCGTCGTGTCCGGAGAGGTTGAAGAAGCTGTGATTGGTGAGGTTGATGAGGGTTTTCCGGTCACTGACGCCCTCATAGCGGATATGGAGGCCGTTGTCTTCGTCTAGCGTGTAAACAACGCTGATCTCCAGATTCCCGGGGAAACCGGCCTCGCCGTCCGGGCTGGTCCGGAAGAAGCGGACGCCGTCCGGGAGCAGCTCCGCGTTCCAGAGCTGCTTGTGAAAGCCGGTTTTGAAATCCGAATGCAGGTTGCAGCCGTTGTCGTTGTCCGCCAGCCGGTATTCGACTCCGTCCAGCGTAAAGGCCGCGCCGGAGATGCGGTTGGCATGACTGCCGACGGTGGCGCCGAAAAAGCCGCCGGCTTCGTATTCCCGGAGCGTATCATAACCGAGAACCACATTCCGCGTAGTCCCGTCGGGGCAGGGGACGAAGAGACTCACGAGAATCGCGCCGTAATCCGTCACCACGGCACACATACCGCGGCTGTTCCGGATGGAGAAGAGGTGCGCATGACCGCCCGAGCGGGTGACACCGAAATCAGTTTGCTCAATCAGCATGAGAGAAGTTCCTTTTCCTTTTTTGATCACAGACAAAGGGAGCCCGCGACGCACGGCGTGCGAAACGGCGCTCCCTTTACCTGTTTTGCTTTCTGTCCCGGATGCTGGAATTAAGGTTTGTCTTTATCCAGATTGACCTTCACATCCGGCTTAGCCGTGATGTGTTCCTGTTCAAAAACAGCATCGGCGATGGAATCCTCGAAGGAGGCATCAACGTCCGCTTTGGCGGTTTCCGAGGCCCTTACGGCGTCTTCGGCAGAGCCCATCTGCTCATGCTCGGCTGCCATGGCGGCCTCCTGCTCGGCGTTGAGGGCATTGACGCGGCGGTTGACGCGCATCATGGAGATGACCATGACGACCGTGATGATGAGGATGACGAGGGAGATCGGGCGACGGACAAAGATGGAATAATCCCGGTCATAAGCCATGGAGGCTGAGACAAAGTACTTCTCCATGATGGGTTCCAGAATCATGCCCAGCAGCAGTGGGGTGTTGTCGATGTCCAGGATGGTCAGAACGTAGCTCAGAATCAGGATGGCGGCGGTCAGAATCAGTTCCTTCACGTGGCCGGAGGCTGCAAACGCGCCGGCGAAGCAGAACATGATGATCGCGCAGGCGAGGTAGGTGTAGCGGACCTGGATGACCTTGGCCACCGCACGGGTCAGCGCTTTTCCGATGGGGAAGAGGAAGATGTTGGCAACCAGGCAGCCCAGGATGATCGTATAGGCCATGACGCCCTGCTTGGTGAACATCGTGGGGCCGGGGGTGATGCCGTGAAGCATGAAAGCGCCCAGCAGCAGCGCGGTGACGCCGTCGCCCGGAATGCCGAGGGTCAGCAGCGGGATCATGGCAGAGCCGACGACCGCGTTGTTGGAGGACTCAGCCGCAGCGATGCCCTCGAGGCAGCCCTTGCCGAATTC
The DNA here is from genome assembly GCA_017458335.1 of Oscillospiraceae bacterium. Lineage (GTDB taxonomy): Bacteria > Bacillota > Clostridia > Oscillospirales > Oscillospiraceae > Limivicinus. The sequence goes on along the minus strand of JAFTFT010000041.1, from coordinate 125,596 downwards.
TTCCGGATGCTTGGAGGAACGACGGACTTCGTTGTAGCACATGAACTGGGCCACACCGCCGCCGACGCCGGGCATCGCGCCGAGAATGGAGGCGATGGCGGAGGACTTGAAGCAGGCGGGCAGGATGCTCTTGGTCTCCGGCCCGGTCATGCCGTCATTGTCGATCTTATTGGCGTCCTTGATCTTGCCGCCGGAGATCCGGAACTCCCGCAGCTTGTCGACGACCTGCATCAGAGCGATCAGGGCGATCATGGCGGGCAGAATGTTGATACCGTAACGCAGAACGTTCGAACCGAAAGCATAGCGGCTGACGCCGGTGACCGAGTCTTTTCCGATGCAGGCCATCAGAAGACCCAGCATACCGGAGATCAGGGCCTTCGGCAGGCTCTCGCCGGAGACGCCGGCGATCAGCGAGATGCCCATGATGCCGAGGGCGAAATACTCGACCGAAGTGAACTTCGATACGGCCTTGGTGATGAGCTGGGCGCAAAGCAGAAGCAGCAGCGCCGAGAAGAGACCGCCAAAGGTGGAAGCGAAGAGGGATACGTCCAGGGCCTTTTTGACCTTGCCTTTCCGGGCAAGGGGATAGCCGTCAAAGGTCGTGGCAATGGCGGAGTTGGTGCCGGGGGTGTTCAGCGTGATGGCGGAGATGGAGCCGCCGTACATGCCGCCGACGTAAACCGCCAGCATCAGGATAATGGCGGAAGCCGCATCCTCCATGTTATAAGTCAACGGAAGCATCAGGATGATACCGAGCGTAACGCTCAGGCCGGGGATGCAGCCGATGACCATGCCGATCAGGAGGCCTCCGAAAATCAAAGCGATGTTATATAACGTGAAGGTCTGCACGGCAGCCTGTGTAATCATTGTAAAATCCATACGTTCTCCTCCTTAAAACGGCAGAAGCCCGGCAGGCAGGGAGACGTGAAACACCTTGGTAAACAGGAAGTAAATACCAACGGCCAAAGCGATGGTAAAGATGTAAATAAAGGGTTTGCGCTCTCCGCAGTAAAAAAGAACAACGGTAAAGGTGATGGCAGAAGCCAGGACGAAGCCGATTTTGATGATCAGGAAAACATAGATGCAGAGAATGGCGATCAGAAGGATGGCAGGCTTCTCATTGTTCCAGTCGAACTCGACGATCTTTTCCTTCTTAAAGATCAGACTCTCAATGATCAGAACGACCGAGCAGATCAGAATGACAATAAGACAAATGCCGGGGATGATCCGGGGACTTGGCGCACCGGAATCATAGGCGGGTACCTTGACCTGCTTCGGCATGACATACAACATATATCCGCTGAACAGAGCCATGAGAATACCCGAAACCAAATTGGTTTTAATCTTGATTTTCATGGGAATCCTTTCTCTCTCTCCCGGGAGCAAGCATCTTAACGGGGTTTTTACGGAAAAAAGGGGCTGATGGGCATTTTTCAGCCCATCAGCCATATGAGCTGGTGTTTCGTGTTGCGTATTACTCGCCGAAGAGGATGGCGTAGGCGTTCATGGCCTTCTCGCGGGCTTCGGTGTAGAAGCTGACCGCGTCGTCACCGTACTTCTGGAAGTTGTTGAGCAGGGAGTCTTCAACCCAGCCGGAGAACTCTTCATCCGCCCAGACCTGCTTGGCGATCTCGGTCATGGCATCGCGGAAAGCAGGATCGCAGCCTTCGTGGGTGGCGAGACCGCCGCCGCCGGCGAGAATGCTGGCGCTGTAGTCGTTGTCGGCATTCAGCTCGGGAGCCTTGCCCTCACCGCAGATGCATGGAACGGAAATGGCATTGCCGTCGGGGCCGACGAAGCCTTCGAAGGGCTTGTCAGAGAAGGCAAGCAGCGGAACGAGGGTTCCGGCTTCCACGTCAGCCTTGGTAACCGGGGAGCCGCCGACGAAGACGTCGACTTCACCATCGGTCAGGCCCTTCTTCTGCTCAGCACCGCCGTCATAGGGGATGGGCTGAACCTTGCCGCCCTCGGCGAGGATCAGGGTGCCGAGAGCCAGGTGCGGGTCGGACAGGGGGTTGCCGCCGGACATCTTGATGCCGCCGTCCTTGGCCTTGGCAAGGACATCAGCGAGGGTGGTGCCGGGTGCGCCGAACATGATCCAGGTACGGTCATCGATGGTGCAGAAGGGGACGTTCTTGGTCAGATCGAAATCGACTTCTTCGGTGTCATACTTGGCAGCAGCGTCGACTCTGTAGCAGACGCCGTAGCCCATGACGAGCAGATCCATGGTGCTGGGATCTTCCTCGGAGAAGGTGGCGTTGGCGACGAAACCGTCACCGCCGGTCAGGTTCTCAACGATGAAGTTGTAGTCGGACTGAACATTGTTGGCAGCCTTGGCATACTCACGGGTAACCAGGTCCGCAACACCGCCTGCGCCGTAGGGGCAGATGATCTTAACCGTCTCGCCGGCGGCGAAAGCGGTTGTGCCGGCAGCCAGGGCAAAGACCATGACCAGAACCAGCAGCATGGGGAGAACGCGCTTCAGGTTTTTCATTTGGTTCCTCCTAATGGAAAAATATATTTGACAAGGCAGATGCCTTAATCACAGGGGGAAGAAGATGCAGCCGATTAATTAATCAATCGAATTAATTAATAAACAGCTTTAAACAATTCAATGGTATCATTTTACTCTCGTGCAAACTGTTTGTCAATTGTGCGAATGTGCCTAAAGAGAAGAAAAGAAATTGGATAGATTGCACAAAAACGAAACTTAATGCTGTTGCGTAAAACGGGCGCGGATGTCCTCCATCAGGCTTGCCCAGCGGGAGCCCTTCCGGTAGAACACGGGTGTGTCTCCCAGAGAAGCCGGGACGGTATGATCGCCCTGACCATAAGAGTTTCCGGTCCAGAGATGAATCCACTCGCCCTCGGGGAGATAGACGCTGCGCTCCGTCTGTTCAGCCTGCCAGACCGGCGCGACCAGAACGTCTTCGCCCAGCAGATACTCGAACTGCTCCGTGTAGCAGCGGGGATCATCTTCGTGATGGAGGAAAAGGGGACGCTGCACCGGGATACCGCTCTCGTGGTTCTCTTTGACCAGCTCCTTCAGCATGGGAGCGAGAGAAGTGTAGATATCGACCAGGCGGGCCAGGCGGTTCATGCAGTCCTCGTCGTCATAGTACTGGAAATTGGTGTCCGGACGGTTGCCTTCGTGGGTGCGCATGACCGGGGTAAAGGCCGCCATCTCGGCCCAGCGGAGGAAGACTTCCTTGGTGCGGGTATTGTCGAAGAGACTGGTATAGCCGCCGATGTCGCTGTGGGTCAGGCCGCAGCCGCTCATACCGGCGCTCAGCGCGGCGCTGATGACCGTGCAGAGGCCGTCGTGGCGCGAGAAGTCAACGCTCTGATCCCCGGCCCAGAGCAGGGTGCAGAACTTCTGGCTGCCGGTAAAGCCGGCGCGCATGAAATAGACCACTTCGCCGAGCTTTCCGGCTTCGGAGACGGCGTCGTAGTTGCACTTGGCCCAGAGCGCGGGCCAGTGGTTGTGCTCGATCATGGGGCTCTTTCCGCTGTGCAGAACAATGTCGTCCGTGGGCAGATATTCGCCGAAGTCCGCCATCCAGCCGTCGATCCCGATGTCCAGGCTGTACTTTTTGATGACTTCGTCCTTGAACCAGTTAAAGGCTTTGGGATCCGTCAGGTCGATGACGCCGCAGTTGAATTCGCCGAAGTCAACCAGATAGACGCTGCCGTCGCTCCGGCGGGCAAAGACATCCGCTTCCAGACCTTTCTGATAAAGCATGCCGTCTTCCACCAGGTAGGGATTGACGTAGCCCAGGAACTTGATTCCCTTGGCGTGAAGCTTTTCAATCTCGACAGGGAGATCCGGGTACATCTCCGGATGAAAATGCCAGTCCCACTGCAGGCGCTTGCCGAAGGAAGTGACGCGCTTGCCGCACCAGTCCTGGCACCAGACGCCGGAGACCTTGATGTTATGCCGCAGGGTATTTTCCAGCAGGCCGAAGGAGCGCTCGCTTCCACCCTGCACACCGATGATGAGCCCGTTGTAGATCCAGTCGGGAAGCTCAGGCTGGCGACCAAAGAAGGCCGTCTCCTTCTTCAAAAGGTTAAGGAAGGTATCCGCGGCCTCGACACGGATGGAAGCGGGAACCTCCCAGAACTGCAGCTCGTGGAAATCCTCATGCCGAAAGTCGAAATCCGCATAGGCCGTGGTGTCGGCATGCAGGTAGTAGTGCCGGCTGGAGACATAGGTGGGCTGGGGGAAGTTGGTGTTGTAATAATCGCCGCCGGCCTTGTTCTCCACATCCGAACGCCAGGTCACATAGGTGGTCTTGTCGCGCCCGACACCCGGCTCCGAGGTCCAGAGGGGGAAGTGGCGCCCGCGCAGATTGAAGTAAGACATCTGCTCGCCGCAGCCCCAGCAGCATTCGTCCTTCTGGGCGGGGACGCGGAACCAGACGCGGTTGATGTCCGGGTTCTTCTGTGTAAAGCGCAGCACGGCGCAGTCGCCTTCTAAGGTCACATGCACCGTAAGGTCATCGCCGAATTCCAGCACGGCGCCGTCAGACTGCTCATGCAGGGCGGTAAGTGAAAGCGCGCGGCGTTCGATGACATAGTCCTCGATCTTGAAGTTGCCGCGGTACATGTCGACGGACTCCTGCCCACAGCCGACGAAAATCATGGGGAAGGCCCCTGAGGAGCGCAGAAGGGTTTCACCGTGACGCTCCAGACGCCAGTCGGAAAGATTGTTGATCAGTTTCATAAAAGGCTCCCTTTTCCAGAGGTGATATTGGAACGCTCTCCCGCGAGAGGGGAGAGCGGCCGGAACATCAAATCAATACTTGCAGACTTCAAAACCGAACATCTCGGCCAGAACCTTCAGGGTCTCGGCGTGATGGCCCTTGATGACGGCAAAGTGCGGCTCGAAGCCGGAGCGGATGCTGTCCTCGACAACCTCTTTGCTGTTGCGGTCGGTCTTGACCACGATGGACGTGCCGATGAACTGCTTCGGCTTATCGAGAACGGAACCCTCCGCGACAAAGAAGCGGAAGCTGCCGTCGGGCTTGCGGCCGATGCGGAAGATCGTGGCCTCGGGGAAGGCTTCGCAGCCAAAGTCCATGGCGGGGCCGATCTTGCGGTTGGGATGTACGCCGACGACGGCGCCGGTGTCCTTGCGGGCGAGACTGCAGGCGGCGGCGCCGCAGTGCCAGTAGGTGATGGAACTCTCTTCTTCGTCCAGCGCAACCGGATCACCGAAGAAGACGGGTTCCTTCGACAGCTGCATGCCGATCCACATGGAGAGCGCGCCGTAGATATCGGCCTCGCAGGCGGCAGCGACGCCCTCGTCGTTCAGCATGCTGAGCACGGTGCAGACCGGCGTACCGAAGGAAGTGAAGAAGTCGGGCCAGCAGCGGGAAGCCAGAGCGCCGATGTGATGCGTCCGGACATAGTCCCGATAAGCCTTGAGCAGGCGGGCGTGATCATTCCGGTTGTGCTCCGGAGTCTTGTCCAGGCCGCAGGTGCAGCTTTCGGTGTCACGCAGATATGCGGCGCACTCTTCGTCCGTATAGGTCTTGGCCATGTCGATGAGCTCGCGGGCCTCGATGGACTCAAGCTCCACGCCGAAGGTGTTCATCAGCTCGCTGTCCAGCGCACGGCCGAAACCGAAGCCCTGGGGCGTATGGCCGATGGCGGACATGGTCAGGCTGCGCATGGCCTTCTTGACCTTGGCGGCTTCCACGGTGGCCTTCACGGCGGAGACAACGGACTCCTCCTCGGGGGCGCCGAAGCACCAGTTGAAGGCGCGGCCGTCAAAGGCGGCGAGGGTGTTGGCGGCAGAATAGGCACCGGTCAGAGAGTTCAGACGGAGGCGTCCGCCGTCAATGACGGGCTCGCGCAGCGTCCAGAGCAGCATCGGGCAGTTATAGCGGCGCAGCACTTCGGCCATATAGGCGGCATTGGCAAAGGTCAGATTCTGGAACACGATCAGGTCCGGATTCAGACCGTCGAGATAGGCGCGCAGCTTGTCGAGCGTGAGCAGCATCTCGTCCGGGCAGACGAAGTCGGGATCCACCCCGCGCAGCATGGCGCAGGAGCGCTCAAAATGATCCTGAGCGGTTTCCAGATGATAGGTGGGGACACCCACCGGGATATAGACAGAACAGAAGCTCATGAAAAATACCTCCTAAAATTGTTTAACGCTGTGAAGTATCATAGCTTCTCCGGACGAAACTGTCAAGCTTTATTTTTGGAAATGATGAAAAAGCATTTTCAGAAAAATCCAAAATACCTATTGACAAAACCGACAAAAGGCGGTACACTCTGAATTGCTTAGAAGCTTTAATCAAATTCTGCTTCGACAGCGTTTCCTGAATCATCGAATCATTTGTGATGAAACATCAAGGAGGAGGAAATTCCATTGAGCTACGATCTGAAAGAAGTCTGCAAAGATATCCGCTGTGATATCATGACCTGCATCGGACACCTGGGTGTCGGCCACATCGGCGGCTGCCTGTCCGTTGTGGAAGCGCTTGCTGTCCTGTATTTTAAAGAAATGAACATCGACCCGGCCAACCCGAAGATGGAAGGCCGCGACCGCTTTATCTGCTCCAAGGGCCACGCCGGCCCGGCCGTCTATGCGACGCTGGCCAACCGCGGCTACTTTGACAAGAAGGAACTGCTCACCCTGAACCAGGGCGGCACCAATCTTCCCTCCCACTGCGATATGAACCGCACCACCGGCATCGACATGACCACCGGTTCCCTCGGCCAGGGCTTCAGCTGCGCAGTCGGCGTGGCGCTGGGCTCCAAGCTCGAGAAGGACGGCGCAACGATCTACACCATGATCGGCGACGGCGAGAGCCAGGAAGGCCAGATCTGGGAAGCAGCCATGTTCGCTGCGGCGAAGAAGCTGGACAACCTGATTGCCTTTACCGATTACAACAAGCAGCAGATCGACGGCACCGTCGCCGAGGTCAATGACATCGCCCCGCTGGCCGAGAAATGGGCCGCGTTCGGCTGGAACGTCATCGACGTGGAAGACGGCAACGACGTGGAGCAGGTTGAGCAGGCTGTTGAGCATGCCAAGCTCGGCCGCGACAGCGGAAAGCCCACCATGATCATCCTGAACACCCTGAAGGGCTGCGGCGTCAAGTGGATCGAAGACATGGGCTCCGGCAACCACAACTGCCCGGTCAGCGAAGAGCAGGCCGAAGCGGCCATTCGTGAAATCAGAGGGGAGGACTAATCCATGGAAATGAGAGCTGTTTATGCCGCGTGCCTCGCGGAAATGATGGAAAAAGACAAGCACGTCGTCATTCTTGACGCGGACCTTGGAAAAGCCAGCGGCACGCTGGGCCTGCGCGCCAAGTTCCCCGAGCAGAGCTTTGACTGCGGCGTTGCCGAGCAGGATATGGCCTCCATCGCGGCCGGCCTCTCCAGCTATGGCTTCAAGCCCTGGATCGAGAGCTTCACTCCGTTTGCCACCCGCCGCATCTGCGATCAGATCGCGATTTCCATCTCCTATGCCAAGCGCAACGTGAAGATCGTCGGCACCGACCCCGGCATTGCGGCCGAGCTCAACGGCGGTACCCACATGAGCATGGAAGACATCGGCGTTGTCCGCTCCATCCCCGGCGTCGTTATCTTTGAGCCGGTTGATGAGGTTCAGCTCCGCGCCGCCATGCCCGTCCTGAACGAGTACGACGGACCGGTCTATGTCCGCCTGTTCCGCAAGGAGCTGCCGAAGGTCTTCGACGAAGGCTACAAGTTCGACCTCTTCAAGGCCGACACCATCAAAGAGGGCAAGGATCTCACGATCTTCGTCACCGGCATGCTGACCGCCGATGTCATCGAAGCTTCCAAGAAGCTCGCCGAGGAAGGCATTGACGCCGAGATCATCAACATCCACACCATTAAGCCCATCGACAAGGGCGCCGTTGTGGCTTCCGCCCGCAAGACCGGCGCGGTCCTGACCGTGGAGAACCACAACGTCATCGGCGGCCTGCAGTCCGCCGTTCTCGAAGCCCTCGCCATGGAGAAGATCCCCGTGGTCGCCGTCGGCGTTCAGGATCACTTCGGCGAAGTCGGCAAGCTGCCGTATCTGCGCGAAGTCACCGGCCTTACGGTCGAGAACATCGTCGCCAGCGCCAAAAAGGCAGTTACCCTGAAGTAATTCAATCATCCAAATCCCGCCCCTGCGGGGCGGGATTCTTATTAACTTATTATTATAATGAATGAGGAGTTTCACATCATGAAAATTGCAATCGGCAGCGACAAGTCCGGTTTTTCCGCAAAAGAAGCCATCAAGGCCTATCTGACTGAAGCAGGCGTTGAGTTCGACGATCTCGGCACCACCGATCTCGAGCAGGTTCACCCCTATTATCAGGTTGCGAGCGAGGTTGCTCCCCTGGTTCAGAACGGTACCTATGACAAGGCCGTCCTGATCTGCGGCACCGGCGCCGGCATGTCCGTTGTTGCAAACAAGTACAAGGGCGTCTACGCCGTTGCCTGCGAAGGCGTCTACTCCGCCAAGATGGCCCGCGCCATCAACAACGCAAACGTCCTGTGCATGGGCGGATGGATTGTCGGACCGGAAATGGCCGTCGAGATGGTCAAGACCTTCCTCGCCACCGACTGGTGCCAGGATCTGGAAGACTGGCGCGCTGCCAACATGCACAAGTTCGCGGCCAAGGTCAACGAGATTGAGGCGAACATCTATGGCGCATGAGTTTGTCTATTCCCAGCCGGTCAAGATCTACTTCGGCGAGGGAAAGTTTGCAAAGCTCGGTGAAGTGCTCGAAGAGCTCGGCGTGGAGCGCTGCGTGATCGCCTGCGGGAAGCACTTTGCTCCGACGGCGAAGGAGATGCAGGAGAAGGACAGCCGCATCGTTGCCGTCTTCGGCGGCGTGGAGCAGAACCCCCAGCTCTCCGGCGTGATTGAGACCACCCGTCTGGCCCGCGAGACCAAGGCCGACGCCGTCATCGGCATTGGCGGCGGCAGCGCCATCGACACGGCGAAGTTTGCCGCGGCCATCGCCCTGGGCGACGGTGAAGCCATCGAATACTATCACGGGGAGAAGCCCTTCCCGGCAGAGCGCCTGACCATCATCGCGGTCCCGACCACGGCCGGAACCGGCAGCGAAGTGACTCAGGTCTCCGTCATCAGCCACGAGACCGAGAAGAAGACCATCAACAACCCGGTCTTCATGCCCAAGGTGGCCATCGTCGACCCCGTGCTGAGCTCCACCGTCCCGCCCCGCACGACCATGAACACCGGTCTGGATGCCATGGCCCACGCGCTGGAAGGCTACTGGAGCAAGAACCATCAGCCGATCTCCGACCTCATGGCAGTGGAAGCCGTCCGCACCATTCTCGAGAATCTCGAGACGGCCTACACCGACGGCGGCAACATGGAAGCCCGTGCCAATATGGCCTATGCCTCGCTGCTTGGCGGACTGAGCTTCGCGCTGCCGAAGACCGCCGGCTGCCACGCCTGCAGCTATCCTCTCTCTGAGGACTATCATCTGCCTCACGGCGAAGCCTGCGCCTTTACCCTGGACAGCTTCGTGCGCATCAACGCGGACGAGCGTCTGGAGCTCCTCTGCCGCAGAGTTGGCCTCTCCGGCACGGAAGAGCTGGCCCAGCGCATCGCGGCCCTCAAGAAGCTCGCCGGACTCCGCAGCCGCCTCAGCGATCTGGGCGAGGTCAACCTCGACAAGCTTGCCCATGACTGTGCGGTACACGGCCTGATGAACAACAATCCCGTGCATATGGACGAAAAGGCCCTGCGCGAGATGTTCGAGAAGCTCGCCTGAGAGAAAAATGACTCTCCCGCCCTGCGGGCGGGAGAGTGATAAACAGACGGGAAGACCCTGCGCGAGATCATAGGGAAACCTGCCTGATAGAGTCGCAACACAATCATAGTCGAATGCATTGTTTCCCGCCCGAAAGGGCGGGAAACCTGATAAAGGAAGTACAGCCATGAAGGAAGACCTGAAATATACCCTGATGGTGATCGGGATGGTGGTGTCCTGGTCGATCTACTACGCGGTCAGCAAGATCGTGGTCGATGCCACCGGCTCGGCCAGAATGGCCGGATTTCTCCTGCGCACGGCGGCGCTGGCGTTCCTGACGGTGCAGCTTCTGGCGGACAAGAACTTCAGCCGGCTTTTTCATCAGGGGAAAGCGGTTCGGATCCTGGTTCTGATCGGTGTGTTCGGCTTCCTTCTGGATCTGTTTGCAAACCTCGGCTATGCCGGAGGTTCTCTGAGCACCGGTACGGCCCTGCTGAAGACCGACGTGCTGATGGTGAATCTTGCCACGGTGATCCTGTATCACAAGAAGCTTTACATCTCCGACTGGCTCGGCACGGCCATCATGCTCGGCGGCGTGCTGCTGGTGCTGGGGGTGGACTTCGGCGGAATGACCCTTCATGTGACGGACCTCTACTTCCTGCTGTCGGCGGCCTGCGTCAGCGCCAACGCCTTCATCATCAAGGCGGCGCAGGAGAAGTATCACGAGGACGCGGACATGATCTCCTATTACAACAACGCCGTGGTGCTGATCCTCTTCGGCTGCAGCGCAGCGCTGCACGGAGAGTTCCATATCCCCCAGAACATGGGAAGCGGCTTCTGGTGGCTGGTGGCGCTGGGCGGGCTTGCCCAGACGGGAATCTATTTCTTCTACTACCGCAACCTCAAGCATTTCGAAGTCTGGCTGGTCAAGCTGTACCTGCTGCTGATGCCGGTGCTGAGCTGCTTTATCGGCGTGTTCTTCCTGAACGAGGATCTGACGGTCAAGAAGCTGCTGGGCATTCTGGTGGTGCTGGCGGGCGCGGCGGTGATTCTGCAGCGCGGACGCATCAACCACAGCGGCAGACCGGCGAGAGAATCCTGACCCCAAACCAACGAGAGAACCTATGCCGTGTCAAGGCATATCATCTTTTCTTTTCCGCCCCGGAGGGGCGGAAGAGTTCATGAAAGAGAGTACCTATGTCGTATCAAGGCGACAACTTAATGAGCGTGAAGCGCAGCAACCGGAGCGCGGCGCTGCGGATTCTCCATGAGAAGGGCGCCATGTCGCGCAAACGCCTCGCGGAGAACATGCACCTGACGCCGGCGGCCATCACCAAGATCGTCGGTGAGATGATCACGGACGGCCTGCTGATGGAAGGCGAGATGCTCAGCAGCAGCAATGCCGGCCGGAGGGAGATCCTGATCGACCTCAACGCGGAAGTTGCCTGCGGCCTCGGCGTTCTGATCAACCTTCGCCAGGCAATCCTTTCGGGTGTCTGGCTGGACGGCCGTGTGATTTTCACAGAGGAAGTCCCGCTGGAAACCAGAGCGCCGGCGGAAGCGACCGCCGAACGGCTCTCCGCGAGACTGCTGCAGCTGATGGAAGACAACGGAATCCGGCGGGAGATCGTGATCGGGCTCGGCGTCGCGGTGAGAGGCATCACCTCGGAAGACGGGCGGATCGTGCGCAACAGCTTCGGCGCGCTGGCGGAGACGGATTATCCCCTCCGCGAGAAATTTGAAGAGCTGACAGGCTTTCATACCGTGATGGAGAATAACGTCCGTTCGCTTTTTGCGGCGCAGATGTTTGTCTCACAGGACGAGACAACGGGCTCGCAGCTATTTATCCGCTGCGGCTACGGCATCGGCGCGGCGCTCTCCATCGACGGAAAGATCTGGCACGGCGTGACCGCCCAGTGCGCCGAGATCGGCCATATCCCGGTGATTCGCCGGGGTGGAAAGCCCTGTCACTGCGGAAAGAGCGGATGCCTGGAGACCATCGCGTCGCCGGGATCGATCCGGGAAGATGCCATCGCGATGCTTTCGGAGGAAAAGACGCCCCTGCTCTGGCGAAAGTACCGGGACCGGGACACCGAGAGTCTGAGTGTGTTTGACGTTTTCGCGGCGGCAAGCAACGGGGACCAGGGGGCGTCCGAAATTGTGGACCGCGCCATTCAGGCGCTGGGAACCGCCATCAAAGCGGCGATCTACCTGGTCGATCCGGGAAAGATCGTGCTCTACGGCAGCCTGTTTGAGGATTCCTACTATCTCTCCCGCCTGATCAGCGAACTGCAGGAGGGCGTGGACGCCCGTCACGACGTCGTCATTGAGAAAAGCAAATTCAACCAGCAGCTGGAAGACCGTGCGGCCTGCCTGCTTGCGGTTCAGAACTTTATTGACAACGGAGGAATACGCTAATGGATACCATGTTGGAAATGCTTCGGAAGAAGAATCCGGGCCTGCCGCTCTACAGCGTCACCGATCCGGAGTTTAAACGTTATGGCAGAGTTCTTGCCGGTGAGACCGCTGAGCTTGCCAAGGCCCTGGACACCTGTGCCATTCCCGCGGAAGGAAACTGCTATCAGGCTTCCGTTCCGGTCCTCGAAGAGGTTGCACTCATGCAGGACATGAAGCGCGTCGTCTTCGGCGACATGCCCATCGAAGCGGGCTTCTGCAACGGCCGCGGGTACAAGCTCAACGCCATGGAGTATCACAAGTGCAGTGAAGTCAACTTTACCACCACCGGTCTGGTGCTGCTGCTGGCTCTGCCGGAGCAGCTGGACGACGGGAAACTTGACAGCGCGGATGTCGTCGGCTTCTACCTGCCGGCGGGCGTGCTGGTAGAGATCTTCCCGCTGGTGCTGCACTTTGCGCCCTGCCGCATCTCCGATGACGGCTTCCGCTGCCTGGTGATCCTTGAGAAGGGGACCAACGAGGCGCTGCCGTCCGTGAACACTTCCGCCGAGGGCGAGGAGAAGATGCTCTGGATGCGCAACAAGTGGCTGACCTGCCACCCCGATTCCCCCCAGCAGAAGAACGGCGCCTTCGTCGGCATCTCCGGCGAGAACCTGGCGCTCAAGATCTGACGCCTGGAGATCAGAGCGTGTACGATTATACCGGTGGGAAAGCCTGGAAGATAGAGCGGCAGCAAAGGATTCTGGAGGAGGCGTACCGCCTCTTTTCCGAAAAGAGCATTGAGGGCGTCACCATGCCGGAGGTGGCAGAGGCCAGCGGCGTCGGACGGGCGACGGTTTACCGCTATTACCCCACCAAGCTGGACCTGGTGGTGGCGATCGGTACCTGGACGTGGAACGAGTATATCCGAAGTCATGGAGCGCTCCTGACACAGGAAGAGATAGAAGAGATGAGCGGTGCAGAGTATCTGCGCTTTTTCATGGACGGTTTTCTCGATCTCTACCGCAACCATGGCGATCTGCTCCGCTTTAACTATGACTTCAACAGCTATCTGCGAAGTGCGGACGGCTCGGCGGAACAGAAGCAGCCCTATATGCGTATGGTGGACAATCTGGGGCAGCTTTTTCATACTCTGTATGAAAAGGGGCAGAAAGACGGCACGCTTCGGAGCGATATTCCGGAGGTCGAGATGTTTTCCGGATCCTTTCACATCATGCTGGCGGCTGTTACGCGCTATGCCGTGGGCCTGGTCTATGTGCCGGAATCCGGCGCGGATCCGGAGAATGAGCTCATGATGCTGAAAGATCTGCTGTTGTCACATTATTGTGTGAACGGCTGAAAGAGTATAGAAACAGATAAACCAAAACGCGGAAGCAGGGGTGCCCCAAAGGGGCGCCCCTGCTTCCGCGTTTTAGTCAGTTTACACGCTGAAAAAGCGTTTTCGCTTTTTCAAAGTCTTCCGGCGTATTGCAGTTTAAAAGGAAGTCCGGATCTCCGGTGTATTCCAGTTTCTTTACTTCCAAACCGGCGAACAGGCTCCGTACGGACCAGTTCCCGGAGAGAATCAGTTCTTCAGCCCGCGAGGCCAGCTGGGTATCATAAACGGCCAGAAGCGGTTCAACCTCGTTGCCGTAACACAGCATCGTCACAGGGCCGTCATGCGCCTGAACGAGCTTTTCCAGCCATTCGGCGGGAAACAACGGTACATCCACGCTCACCACGAGGCAGGCTTCCGTTTTGGCCGCCTTCAGACAGGCGTGGATCCCGCTCATCGGCCCCTTGTGGGGATAGATATCTTCAATGGCGCGGGCGCCTTCCATTGGCTTGCCATAGCCGGAGACCATGATGTCCGTAATCCCGATCTGCCGGAGCTTCCGGACTTGTAGTTCCAGGAGGGTCAGACCCCCGAGCGTCAGCTCTGCCTTATCCGTTCCCATCCGCCGGCTGAAGCCCCCGGCCAGCACGATACCTGATATGTTTTCTGCCTTCATCGTGAGCATGCCCCTTCTTGTGATTCAAGCTCTGTTTTCCTGAAGTATATCGGCGTTTGCAGAGCCTGTCAAGTGCATCTGCAGATCTTCTCTTGACAGAGAGGTCCGGAGTCCATATAATTAAAATGAGATTATAAGTCTCATATTGGCGGTCGATCCGAACAACATACAGATACGCTTCACAACATCATATGAAGGAGGAACCACATGAAAAAACTGTTTTCTCTCGCACTGGTTTTGCTGATGATCATGATACCCTGCGCCGCCTTCGCGGAGAGCAGGCCGGCGACCGACTATACCGCGGAAGCCAACCGAAGCTGGTATGACACACTGGATTTCAGCGACGAATCCGAGAAGGAAAACGCGCTTCAAGGCTTGATCGAAGCGCCGGAAAGTCTGATCATCTATGACGAAGCCGGCAACGTGGTCTGGAACGTGGCGGATTACAGCTTCGTCAACGAGCTGGAAACCGCGCCGGACACTGTCAACCCGAGTCTCTGGCGCAATACGCAGTACAACTCTTATGCTGGCCTCTTCGAGGTCTGTGACGGCATCTATCAGGTGCGCGGCTACGACATGGCCAACGCGACCTTCATCCGCACCGACAACGGCTGGATCGTCTTCGACGTGCTGATGTGCACGCAGGACATGCAGGCGGCCAAAGCCTTGATGGAGAAGCATTTTGGAGAACTGGATATCAAGGCGGTGCTCTACAGCCACAGCCACATCGACCATTACGGAGGCATCCTTGGCCTGATCAAGCGGGAGGACGCGGCAGACCCCGCTCTGACGCTGGCGGAGCAGCTCGCTTCCGGCAAGGTGGTTGTGCTGGCTCCGGAGGGCTTCCTGGAGCACGCGGTATCAGAGAATATCTACTGCAACGCCGCGATGAGCCGCCGGGCCATGTATCAGTATGGCGTACTGCTGGAACCCGGTGAGACCGGAAAAATGTCCATCGGCATCGGACTCGGGCAGAGTATCGGAAACACAGGCCTGATTGCCCCGACTTATGAGATCGCAACGGACGAGACCATCGTCATCGATGGACTGGAAATACAATTCCAGCTCACCCCGGGAACGGAAGCGCCTGCGGAGATGAACGCCTATTTCCCGAAGTATCGCGGACTGTGGCTTGCGGAAAACTGCACCGGGACCATGCATAACCTCTATACCCTGCGAGGGGCGCAGGTAAGGGACGCCGCTGCCTGGGCGCATTATATCCTTGCGGCGGAACAGCGCTTCGGCGACGAGACGGACGTGGTTTTCCAGAGCCATAACTGGCCGCACTGGGACACCGCAAACATCAAGACCTATATGGAAAACACGGCCGCCGTGTATAAGTACATCAATGACCAGACTCTGCATTACATCAACCTCGGATATACCCCGGCAGAGATCAGCCGTACGCTGGAGCTCCCTGACGCGCTGAACCGGGTCTGGTATACCCGCCAGTATTACGGCACGCTCAGCCACAACATCAAAGCGGTCTATCAGCGCTATATGGGCTGGTACGACGCAAACCCCGTGAATCTGAACCCCCTGACGCCCGAAGATACAGCAAAAAAATGGGTAGAGTACCTTGGCGATGTGGACAGGGTGCTGGAACTGGCCAAAAGAGATTATGAAAACGGAGAATATCAGTGGGTCGCGCAGGTTATGAAAGAGCTGATATTTGCCGATCCGGGCAACCGGGAGGCGCGCGACCTTTGTGCCGACGCGCTGGAACAGCTTGGCTATCAGGCAGAGAGCGGAACATGGCGCAACGCCTATCTGACAGGGGCGCTGGAACTGCGGCTGGGGAATCAGGCTGAGCACGCCAAAACGGCAGGAGGCGGCTCCGATGTCCGCCAGGCGATGACCGGAGACATGATCCTTGACTTCATCGACATCGCCACCGACGCCCTTGCCGCACAGGACGACGATCTGTCTCTGAATCTGATCCTGGACACCGGAGAGCAGTACTTTGTCAAACGCAGAAACGGCGTCCTGCTGGTATATGAAGGGGAGAGCGATGAGACCGCAGACTGTACCCTCAACTGCACCCGTCTCCAGCTGATGGGCATGATGATGGGAAACCAGGATGTGTTCGGGGCACTGAAACCGGAGGGAGACGGGACGGTCCCCGTCAGACTGGTCAAGTATATGACCGCGTATAATTTCGGCTTCAACATTATCGAGCCCTGACGGCACAATATTCATGATCGGAACAGATGGTACGGAAAAGGAGAAGAAAATGAAACGGACACAGAAATGGCTTTCTTTTGCCGCCGGTATGCTTCTGATTCTCATGCTTGGAGCTGTCTCTGCCGCGGCGGAAGAGGGCGACAGGACGCAGACGCTTCGCAGCAATCTGGAAGAGAGCGGCTTTTATGTCCAGCAGGGCCTGTTCCGGGAACTGGATACCGTCAAGCTGGCTTCGGAAGGAAAACTCATGAGCTGTTTCGGCAACAACGCAGGGTCCGCCTATGTGGTGTTTAGCCTTCCGGCGGCTCCAGATCAGAATACATCTCTGGGTTCTGAAGCACGAGGGTGGCCGGACGAGATGGCCTCGGCATACGACGATCCGGCGGTGGTAAACGATCCGGCCAACCCATATTTTGCCCCTGGGGGCTGGGAATATAAGCTTCGGCAGGACGAGGCGATCGTTTTGATTACTCCGCTTCCGCAGGAATGCAAGTACTATTCCTTTATCAACTACATTATGTTTACGGAGGATAAGCCAGGGAAGATTTATCAGGGTAAGCCCGGTATGTTTTCTGTCGGAAATGAGGATTCCGGTTTGTATCACCCGATTTTTGGCTCCATAGGCAATTCTCTCAACATGACCAACATCCGGCACAGCGGCGACAGTGAATACGGCACCGAGACCGTGATCGTAATCAGTGCAAACGGTACGATTGCCGAACAGGTCATCGAAAACCTGCAGGCAGCAGGCTTCGGAGAGGAAATGATCAATGTCATGCCAATTCCCGCAGAGATTTACAGGATGGGACTGGAGAAGGGCGCCGATACTTTCTCGTTCCTCCAGAGGATTTCACAGGCAGCAGATCCGAATGACTACCGGGATTATCTGGACCATATTTCAGAGCGGTCCACAGTCTATCGTGTAACGCCGAGAGAAGCCATCCCGGAGAATCCCTATCAGAATGAAACGGTTATTCCACGCGGAACCGGTGTCCACGAGGCCGCCGGCCTCAAGGATCCCGAAGGAACACTGGATGCTATCCGGAAAGCCGTTCTGGAGAAATATGGGGAGGAGTATGACTATGAGGAGCTCGCGTGCGAAATTGCCGTACCCGAGGGCCTGACCGCGTATTTTACGGATTTCAATGCCAAGGGCGACAACCGCGATGCCATGTATCTGATGACACCGGAATTCACTCTGGAAAGCGACGAGGATTTCATCGTTGTCTACGGAGTCAATCATACGGCGGCAGGGAAAGGGATTTATTCCAACGCGGTTCTGTACGCCAAGCCCATGCTGAACGGAATCACCAGTATTTATGACTCTCTCTATCAGGGAAGCGCGGCCGCCTGGCTGGATCAGCGTTACGAAGATGCAGATAAATACTATGTCTATAAAATGGCCCGAACCCAGTCGGACGAGTGCACCGCGCTGATCCCTTATTCCACGGGCAACGAGCAGGGGAAATTCTACGGTGTTGACAACGGGAATCCTGTTCTGGTGGCGTTTCGTTCGTATCTGGAGGATACCGGAACGGGCGCGTCGTATTATGAAGTGATCTATGACCGGGTGATTGTGTTCCATAAGAGATGAAGGAGGAAACATGAGAAAAGGACGGATATCTCTGCTGCTCGTAATGCTGCTTCTGTCGCTTCTTGCAGGCAGCTCCTTTGCAAGGTTCAGCCGCTGACGCCGCGTGGAACAGGAATTCACGAAGCGGCTCAGGTCGGGTCTTGCACCGAGAATCTGGATGCGATCCGAAGTTCAATTCTTGCGGAATACTCGGAAGAATATGATTATGAAGAACTGACGACGGAGATCGGCATCATAGACGGGCTCACAGCCTATACCAACGATGTCAACGCCAACGGAGATGTCCATGATGCGGCCTATCTGATTTCACCTGAGTTTGAATTGAAGAGCGATGAAGATTTCGTGGTGGTATACGGTGTCAACCATGCTGTAACCCGAAAAGCACATTATTTCAATGCGGTGCTGCATGCCCGCCCGATGCTGAACGGCGTCTGCACTGTATTTGATTCCATGATGTCGGGCAGCGCTGATCGATACCTCGGAGAGGACATGCAGGGCAGCGACGAGTTCTATGTCTATAAGATGGCACGGGAGGAGATGGACGAACACACGGCGATTATTCCATATTCCACCGGAAACGAACAGGGAAAATACTATGGCGTCGACAATGAGAACACTGTGTTTGTCCTGTTTCGGATCTATCTGGACGAAACCGGCGTTGGAGCCTCGTATTATGAACTTGTGAATGACAGAGTCATTGTATTTCATAAGAAATAATATGGAAGCACTTCAAAGAAGCTTTCATAAGAGATGAGGCGGGAAGTGTTCCTGCACCCCGGGAGGAGAAAAAGTGGAAATATTCAGCGTGGAGCTGGCCGGTGTACCGGTTGAGATCCGATGCCGGTATCAAGAGAATATAACCTTCCTGCGAGAGTATCTGACGGAGAAAGAGCCGCTTTTCACCGTTGCGCCCGGAGAAGAGGATCTGCTGCGGATGCAGGGGGACTTCGACCGGATGGACAGGGCAGAGGGAATCCCGCCGCATCGGAGAGGGAGATTCCAAGAAAAAAGAGATTGCGAACAAAGAGGAGAGAATTCAATCTGCTGAGCTCCGTCAAAAGATAGAACACTGCAAAATATTAACGGGAAAGAGGGTTCAGGAGGTGAGCGACTGGGGTGAAAAACAGCTTGATCAGCGTCATTGTACCGGTTTATAACGTGGAGTCATATTTGGTTCAATGCTTGGACAGCATCCTGGCACAAACCTACCAGAATCTGGAAATCATCCTAGTAGATGACGGCTCCACGGACGGCTGCTCCCAAATCTGCAATACTTACGGGGAAAAGGACAGCCGCGTTGTGGTTTTCCATTCGGAAAACCGGGGACTTGCATCAGCAAGAAATCTTGGATTAGAATACGCGAAAGGAGACTATATTTCTTACATTGACAGTGATGACTGGATAGAGTTAAATACCATGGAGGAGTTGTTGAATGCTTCAGTACAGTTGAATGCTGATATAGTGGTAGGCATGAGAAGCACGGAATATATCGGACAGTCCCGAACATCCCAGAATAATGAAAGGCAGGATCAGGTTTTTTATGAGCAGGATATACTTACGGCTTTTGTGAACGGTCTCTTCGGCGATGTGATGTGGAACAAGCTATATCGCAGAGAATGTTTTCGAGATATCAGATTTCCAGATGGCCATAATTACGAAGATGTGGCAACAACATGGAAGATAATGAAAACAATAGCCAAAAGAAATGGTATTATTGTTGTCTTGCCGGAAACATTCTTTCATTTTCGAATGCGGAAAAGCAGTATTTCTCATACAGGATCGTTTGATAACATCGTTGATGCCTGGATGGCCTATTATAAGAAATACGAAGAATTGGTTGATTATCAAGATAAGTTATTGCCGTCCTGTTTGATGGTCACAGGAAAAATGTGGCGAAAGTATATTTCTTTTTCAAAAGCAGAAAAGAAAGAGGCAGCTGCCGTTGCAACTGAAATGCAGGAGTTTTCAAAGAAGCATTTTTGGCAGGTTATTCGAGGAAACTACTCGCTATTATGCAAAATGATTTGTACTGCTTCACTCTTCAGGAATTCGCTTGTTATGCATATAAGTGGTTATATGGATAAACTGTATTCCGGAATGAGAAACGAGAAGGAGAGAATGTTTGATTGATTTTATAAAGTAATGGAGGAAGGAGCAGAGCGAAGAGATTCAAATCCGACCTGATCACCCAGGTGTTGACGGAACACAGTTCCTGGTGTCGATGGGCGGCGAAGCTTTCAACGGCATTGTCCACAGCAATGAGACAGTGGCTTTCTATGTGGTCTGCCGGAAAGAGAAAACTACCTTGGACGCTATAGTGGCCGCCATGGCGGCCAGGTACGACGCCCACGGAGAGACCATCGCCGCCGACGTGGCGGAAATCATAAATACCCTTTGGGGAATCCATGCGCTGGAGGAATAAAAGCTCTTTTCAGATTCCTCCCCATCAGCTATAATGTCAGGCAGGTTCTGAGAAGAATCCTGCCTGTTTAATTTTACGGAAAGAGTGCTTTGGAGAATCGCATGACCTTTGAGAAGCTGCTTCAAGAGGACGGAAGACTGGTATACCGGACCCGCGGCGTGAGCATGGAGCCCATGCTGCGGCAGAACAGGGACCTCGTGGTGATCGAGGTTCCCGCTTCGCGGCTGAAGAAATACGACGTGGCGCTGTACCGTCGGGGAACAAGCTACGTGCTGCACCGGGTGATTCGGGTAAAAAGCGACCATTATCTGATTCGGGGCGATAACACCTATGCCCTGGAGACTGTGCCGGACAGCGCTGTCCTCGGCGTGCTGACGGCGTTTCAACGAAAGGGGAAGAAGTATTCCGTGACCGACCGGGGCTACCGGTGCTATGTCCGCTTCTGGAATGCCATTTATCCCCTCCGTGCCCTTCGGGCCCGATGCCGGGGGCTTGCGGTGGGAATCGCCCGGAAGCTGGGTCTCCTGCCACTGCTCAAACGCCTGCTTCGAAGGAAAAATAAGCGTTAACAAAACAGGCCCGTTGGGACATCTAAACGATGCTCCAACGGGCCTGAACTGTTTTCTGCGTTTCAGAGAAGCGCTTATTTCATGGTGTTGCGGAGGGTGCCGATGCCTTCGATCTCGATATCGACGACATCGCCTGCCTTGAGCCACTTCTTGGTATCGGCATCCTTTTTCTCCAGAGCGACACCGCTGGGGGTGCCGGTGAAGATCAGGTCGCCCGGCTCAAGGCGGACATACTTGGAGGCGTAGCTGATGATCTGGGCGCAGTTGAAGATCATCTGAGTGGTGAGACCGTCCTGACGGAGCTCGCCGTTGACATAGCTGCGGATCTGCTTCGGGGAGAAGGGATCGAAGCTGTCGGCGGTCACGATGAAGGGGCCGCAGGGACCGAAGCCGGGCATGGTCTTGCCGATCAGCCACTGGCCGCTGCGCATCTGGCTGTCACGGCAGCTCAGATCGTCCCCGCAGGTGTAACCGAACACACAGTTCATCGCCTCATCCTCGCTGACGCCCCAGGCTGTTTTGCCCATGACGATGACGAGTTCGGCTTCATAGTCGTAGCTGACTTCCCAGGGCGGGAGCTCAACCTCGGCCTCGTGGGGGACCAGGGCGTTGTCGAACTTGGAGAAGAGATTCGGATACTTCGGCAGCTCAAAGCCCGTGGCCAGGGTGTGGGACTTATAGTTGAAGCCCACACAGAGAAGCTTTCCGATGGGATTCACGACATTTTCAAATACGGTCGCCTCCACGACGGGAAGGCTTTCATCCGCGGCGAGCCGTACCGCGGCACTGCGGTCGGCGCCGCAGATCAGATCCTGAAGAGAGAGCGGGCAGCCGGCAGCCGTGAGATCGACGACACCGCGTTCGGTCTCGGCGGCGAGATGAGTTCCGCTGACGGTCTTGATGTTGGCAAGTTTCAATTCATGTCACCTCTGAATCATTTTTTACGGCAGACAGTTTAGCCGAATTCATAGAAAAGTGCAAGAGGAAATCGGGAAAAATAAGAGAAAGATCCGCACAGATGAAATCCGGTGCGGATCTTTGCAGACGGGATCCAAAAGAAGCTTGCCGGCCGGAGCTGCTGCGGCGAGAGAGGAAGAACGCCGCAGCATCGTCCGAAAACAGGAAGCTTACTTTTTCAGCATGTTTTTCGAGAAGTAGTCTTTGGTGACCTTCGCGACAACACCGGAGAGCATCAGCAGGGCAATCAGGTTGGGGATGGCCATGAGGCCGTTCAGCGTGTCGGCAATGTCCCACATCAGGGTGCCGGAGCCCATGGCGCCGACGATGCAGACCAGAGCGAAGATGATCTTGTAAACGAGGATGAAGGTCTTGTTGTTCTTCGTGAGGTAACCCCAGCAGTTCTCACCGTAGTAGGCCCAGGAGAGGATCGTGGAAAGGGCGAAGAAGAGAAGGCTGAGCTCGATGATCTTGCCGCCGAGGGTGCCGGGAAGAATGGTGTTGAAGGCTGCCGCGGCCGCCGCACCCTTGGAGGCGTAGGCGGAGAGGCCGCCTTCCGCGTCCAGAATGCCGGAGAGCAGCACGGCGAAGGCCGTGATGGAGCAGATGACAATGGTGTCGATGAAGACCTCAAACACACCCCAGATAGCCTGCTCGCAGGGTTCCTCCGTAGAGGAAGCGGCATGGGCAATGGGGGCGGAGCCGAGACCGGCCTCGTTGGAGAAGACGCCGCGGGCAAAGCCCTGCTTCATGGCCATCATGATGGTATAGCCGAAAAGACCGCCGCCGACGCTCTTGAAGGAGAAGGCGCCCGCAAAAATCTGTCCGAAGACGGCAGGGATGTGTGTGATGCGCATGAGGATCAGAATGATGCCGGCGACAATGTAGAAGATGGACATGAAAGGAACCAGCAGGGAAGTGACCTTGCCGATGCGCTTGATGCCGCCGAGGGTGACGAGGGCCACGACCACGGCAATCAGGATACCGGAAGCGAGAGGAGGAAGCTTGAACAGGTCGGTGAGCGCACCGGAAATCTCGCTGCTCTGGGCGATGTTGCCGATGCCGAAAGAGGCGAAGCCGCCGAGCAGACAGAAGATGACGGCGAGCCACTTCCAGTTCTTTCCGATGCCGTTTTCGATATAATACATGGGACCGCCGTGGTAGACGCCGTTTTCATCCTTGATGCGGTACTTCATGGCGAGAAGAATCTCGGCATATTTCGTGATCATGCCGAAGAAGGCGGCGACCCACATCCAGAAGACAGCACCCGCGCCGCCGGTAAAGATGGCGCCGGTGACACCCGCAATGTTTCCTGTGCCGACGGTGCCGGCCAGCGCCGTGGTCACGGCCTGGAAGGGGGAGATGTTGGCGCCGTGATCTTTGGAGTCCTGCTTCTTGAAGAGCGTGCCGACAGTGTTTTTGAGAATCCGGCCGAAATGGGTGACCTGCAGCCAATTGACCTTGATCGTGAGGTAGATGCCGGTGCCGACCAGCAGCAGAAGCATCAGAGGACCCCAGGCAAAGCTGTTGAGCGCTCCGTTGACGCTCTCAATGGTGGAAACAAAATTGCTCATCGTGTTCTGTCCTTTTCCCAAAATTCAATTCAACCCGAATAAAAAAAGAGCTGCTCCAACGAGCAACTCCGGAAAAACGCCTCAAGTGCAACCATCACCCGGCTGCATCATCAGACTTCCGCTCTGTCCTTTTGCCTGAGAGATTCGGCTTTCGCCTTGCACCTTCGGCTCCCGATTCAACGAGATCTCCAGAGTTCCTCCACTTCCGGTTTCCGACAGGATCCCGAAAGTATCTTTGGTATTGAATTGTAAATGTACTATAGCATGCAGAAATGAAAAATGCAAGCAGGAACGGTATAATTTCCTGCAATTTTGTATTATTACACATGCACGGCTGAGTTCCGCGGTGTATATTTGTTCATATTGAAAGCGCCGCGGGGACCTGCCTGCGGCGCTTTCAAATGCGGAAAGAGGGGAGCCTCAGCGGGTCTGCCCGTTCCCGCGGATGACATATTTATAGGTGTTGAGCTCTTCCAGGCCCATCGGACCGCGGGCATGGAGCTTCTGGGTGGAGATGCCCATTTCGCATCCGAGCCCGAACTCTCCGCCGTCGGTGAATCGGGTGGAGGCATTCACATAGACCGCGGCAGAGTCGACCAGAGCAGTGAATTTTGCGGCGCTCTCGTCATCCTGCGTGAGGATGGCATCGCTGTGGCCGGTGGAATGGCGGGCGATGTGGGCGATGGCGTCGTCGGTGCTGTCCACCACGGCGACGGCCAGGATGTAATCGAGAAACTCCCGGTCAAAATCCGTCTCCTCGGCGGGCGTACCCGGAATGATGGCCGCAGCCCTCGGATCCAGCCGCAGCTCCACTGGTACCAGACCACGTGCCTCGCGCTCCCCGACCAGGCGGGCCTGCAGTTTCGGCAGAAAGACCGGAGCGATGTCCCGGTGAACCAGAAGAACCTCTTCCGCGTTGCAGACGGAGGGGCGGCTGGTCTTGGCGTTCTCGATGATGTTCAGGGCCTTTTCCTGATCGGCGGAGGCGTCGACGAAGATGTGGCAGATGCCGGTGCCGGTCTGGATACAGGGCACTTTGGCCTGTTCGGTGCAGCGGCGGATCAGACCGGCTCCGCCGCGTGGGATCAGAAGATCGATCAGGCCGACGGAGGTCATGAGCTCTTCGGCGCTGGCATGGTCGGTGTCCTCCACAAAGCCCACCAGGGCGGAGGGAAGTCCCGCGTCCTCCAGACCGTGGTGTATGGCGCGGACAATCGCCGCGTTGGAGCGGAACGCCTCACGTCCGCCGCGAAGAATGACGGCGTTGCCGGATTTCAGCGCGAGCACGGCGGCGTCGGAAGTGACGTTTGGCCGGCTCTCATAGATGATGGCGATGACGCCGAGGGGAACGGAGGTCTTTTCAATCACAAGACCGTTGGGACGCTCCACGCGCCGAAGAACCTTGCCCTCCGGATCGGGCAGCGCGGCGACCTCGCGGACGCCCTGGGCCATGCCGGCGATGCGTTCCGGCGTCAGGGTGAGCCGGTCGATCATCACCTCGCCGTAGCGGTCACGGGAGGCTTCGATGTCTTCGCGGTTCGCGGCGAGAATCTCTTCCTGCTCGGTGAGCAGGCGCTCGGCGATTGCCAGGAGCGCGGCGTTCTTCCGCGCGCTGGATGCGGTCAGAGCCGGCAGCGCGGCTCTGGTTTCGAGCAGAATGTCATGTGTTTTTCTCATGTGTTTTTCCTCCCGATAAAGCGTGTTCCGACGGCCTGCCCGTCCAGTATGTCATAGAGAAGCGCAGGCCGGGAACCGTTGAGTATGACCATGTCGGTTCCGGCGTCCATGCAGATGCGGGCGGCAATCAGCTTGGTATGCATCCCGCCGGTGGAGAGCGCGGTTCCTCCGCCGCCTGCGCCCGCATCCATCTCCGGGGTGATTTCTCTTACCTCCGGGATCAGCCTGGCTGACGGGTCATGGCGGGGATCGGCGGTATAGAGCCCGTCGATGTCGGAGAGAACGATCAGAAGATCTGCCTTCACACTCACGGCGACCAGTGCACCGAGGGTGTCGTTGTCGCCTACGGCAATCTCATCCGTGGAGACGGTGTCGTTCTCATTGATGACAGGCAAGGCACCCAGCTCCAGAAGGCGCTGCAGGGTGTTGGCAAAGTTCCGGTGCCTCACGTCGTCCCGGAGATCTTCCCCGGTCAGCAGAATCTGGGCAACGGTGTGATTGTAGGAGGCGAAGAGTTTGTCGTAGACATACATGAGCTCGCACTGGCCGACTGCCGCAGCCGCCTGCTTGGTGGGCATATCGGAGGGGCGCTGTGTGAGGTTCAGTTTCCCGACGCCCATACCGATGGCACCCGAGGAGACCAGAACGACCTCGTGACCTGCGTTTTTTATATCGCTGAGGACCTTGCAGAGGGTTTCGACATGGCGGATATCCATGCGCCCGGTGGCATGGGTGAGGGTAGAGGTACCGACCTTTACCACGATTCTCAATGCTATCATCTCCAAACATTCTGTCACAGCAGTGTGCTGAAGACAGTTTACTATAAAAGATCGAATCGGTCAAGATTGTGCTCAGAAGAAGCAAAACGAAGGAAAAAAGTTCAAAAAACTCATGTAAAATGGCTGATTCCCGGCAAAACGCACAAAATGAAGTTGTGATTTTTGTACAGAATGCGATCTTGTTTTTTTCGGGAATTTCCTGTATGATAATGCCAGAAAACAAAGGAGGAAAAATCTCCAAGCTCCCCGGAAAGTGGGACCGGGTGAGTGCCGCTGAGGATCATCTCAGGGAACGCTCCGACAAAGAGGATATCTCACCTATGAGATTTGCGTGACGCGCAGTTAAAATGTTAGAGAGAGGATTCCGTGAATGGCACAGCGGTGCATTTGATCTTAAAGAAAGAGAGGTTAAAAGATGTTAGATATTAAGAATTCAGAGAAGTAGGCCCTGATTGTGTTGAGCGATTGAAGCTGCAGTCAGGGCTTACTTCTTTTTTTGTGCCATTTTTTAATGTGTGTTTGGGAAGACCGCCGAAAGAGGCGGCTTTTTTATGCCTATAAGAGGCCGGTCATCATAAGATTTCAGTTTACAGATCCGGCATTTCGTGATAGAGTAAGGTCACGATACCAAAACAAGAAAGGAAGCGTATTCGAACCATGAAGATTATTTCGACAGACAAAGCGCCCGCCGCGATCGGCCCCTACTCCCAGGCTTACTGCGTGAACGGACTTCTCTTCACCTCCGGCCAGGTTGCCCTTGACCCCGCCACCGGTGAGGTTGTCGGCACCGACATCGAAACCCAGGCCGAGCAGTGCTGCAAGAACATCGGCGCGCTTCTGGAAGCGGCAGGAACCGACTTTTCCAAAGTAGTGAAAACGACCTGCTTCCTCGCGGATATGAAGGACTTTGCCGCATTCAACGCGGTTTATGCAAAGTACTTTGTCAGCAAGCCGGCCCGCTCCTGCGTGGCGGTGAAGGAACTGCCCAAGCAGGTTCTCTGCGAGATCGAGACGGTTACCCTGGCAGACTGAGACTGATCCCGGACGACAGCCCGGCTCCGCTGCGGCGGAAACGGAGCGAAAACCATATCACAAGATCAAAAGGCACAGAAGAGAACTTATTGTTCCGCTTCTGTGCCTTTTCAACACATATATAGAAAGAATGCTGCGGGCCAGGGGTTATGCAAAGGCGTCGGCCCGGCGCGCTGCTTCGCAGATCAGCTTGACACAGGTGTCATATCCCAGGAAGCCCGTATCCAGGGAGAGCGTATAATTCCGGCTTTCGCCCCAGTGCTTCCCGGTGAACTGTTCATAATAGGTGCGCCGGGCCGCGTCGGTCTTCTGCATTTTCTTCTGGATTTCTGTTGGATTTGTGCTGCCGATCAGCTTGCCGATCCGCGCGGCGCGATGGATGTCGCTGGCGTAAAGGAATACATTCAGACTGGGGATGTTGGCTTTGGCCATGATTTCATCCGCACAGCGGCCGAGAATCACGCAGGGACCCTTCATCGCCAGATTCACAATCACATGCTGCTCGATGGTGCGGACCGTATCCTGCTGATCCACGTAGGCAGCGGGAGCGATCATGCGCAGAAGAATCCCGGTACGGGTAATCTCTTCTTCCACACGCTCGACTTCCGGCGTTTCCAGGCCGCTCTCTGCGACGGTGGCTTTGATAATATCCCGATCATAGAACTCAATGCCGAGCTCCTCCGCAACGCTTTTGCCGATGGAATGCCCGCCGGCGCCGTATTCTCTGCTGATGGTAATAATCATAGCTGATCCCTCCTGTTGTGTTCGCGAAGCACAAAACTAGACTGTATTGTAACACGATTTTCACGGTTCTTCAATGGGGATTGCAAGGAAAGAAACGCATAATTGGCTTGAAAACCTACCAAACACGCGGTATAATAGGAAAAAACGAGAAAACGGAGGAACTCTTTTATGATGATTTCCACCAAGGGCAGATATGCGCTGAGGATTCTTACCGACATCGCGGAGCATCAGGGCGACGGTTATGTCCCGCTGAAGGAGAGCGCGGACCGGCAGGAAATCTCAGAGAAGTATCTGGAGAGCATCGTCAGCACACTGGTGAAATGCGATTTTATCGAGGGCCTGCGCGGCAAGGGCGGCGGCTACAGGCTCAGCCGGCCGGCAGAGGAGATCGTGGCCTATGATGTGCTGTCCGCCATGGAAGGGACGCTGGTACCGGTGGCCTGCCTGGAGGAACGGGCAAAGCCCTGTGCACGGACAGCGGTCTGCCAGACCCTCCCGCTGTGGAACGGATTGAACGAGGTTGTCAAGGACTATCTGAGCCGATTTACCGTAAAGGATCTGATGAAACAGGAAAAGGACTACGTGGAATAGCGTTTCATCTGGTCGATGATCAGCTTTCCGACGGTATCGGCAAAACAAGAGAAATCGCGGATGCGGACAAAGTCCTGCCCGTATACCATTCTGGCCGAAGGCAAGTCCACATCTTCCCCGGTAAAAATACAGATCACTGAGATACCGTCCGCCCGCAGGCGGCGCACCTCGTGAGCTGTATCGGTGAGCGCCCGGAGCCCGTCGTAGGCGGCCCCGACATCCCGCTCATCCTTCCGGATTTTGGCGATATCGAGGGGCTTCACGTCCGAGAGCACGATGAGCATCTTATGCTCATATGAAGTCCGGGACATCAAGTTTCCTGCCGCGCGGACGGCAAGCCCGTCACGGTTGCAGCCTTCGGTGTAATAATCGAAGATACCGCGGCTGTCAGCGGAGGAGTAGTCGTTGAACAGGCGCAGGATGGTAAAGCCACTCATGGAGCAGAAGCTCATTACCCGGCAGGGAACATGACAGCGCTTCAGCGCTTCGGCGATAATGTAGGCCTGAGAGGAGATTTGGGCCGCCCGGGTGATCTGAGAGTGTGACGCGTCCAGAAGAATATCCACGCTCATCTCGCCGGCATTGGCGTTTTCAGTTCGGGTGAAGACACGCTCGTCGTCCAGCGTGGCGGCTCTCCAGGCGAGAGCCGGATTGAGCCGGCCTGAATTGGCTTTGATCGGCGCCGGCTGCATGTGCAGAAGGACGGAATTCATGATGCTGGTGCTGAGCCGGGAGATCTGAAGCCGGTGCCGGAGCAGGTCCTTCTGATAATAAGCGCGGTTAGCGGCGATCAGCTCCTCCTGACGCTTTCTCTGGTGCATTTCAAAAGTGTTGTAGACGCCGTGGAGTTCACAGATCTCACCCATTGTATAGAAGAGATGGGTGAAGCGGTGGTTCCCGGTGCAGAGCTGCTTCTCCAGCTGGGCAATGCGCTCCGGCGGATAGATGGACTTGCCGAACTTCGTCTCCAGAAAGTCACGTAATTCAGACACGGTCAGCTTGGTGCTGATCGTGTCGTTGTATGTCCAGGGGTCCGCTTGGCCGTGATACAGGTCCTTTTCGTGAATGACGATCCGGCCGCGCTGCAGGAAGCTGTCGACCGAGAGCCTTCTGAGGCGGGACAGACGATGCTTCAGGCGGATTTTCCCGTCGCCGCAGAGCCCAAACTGTTCGAAGAAGAACTTCCTTGCCGTCTCCACAATCTCATCCGTCGTCATATCGGCATCGAACTTCAACCCGGTCCCTGCGGGCTCGGGGCGCATGGCCGCCAGAACAGGGCGGCCGGAGAGCTCCGTCTCAAACAGCACGGGCTCCAGCGCGTCCCAGAAGATGGCCTCATAGACATCGGAATTCCGGTACCTGTCGAGCATGGCAAACAGCCTCTCGAGCTTCTCATACTCAAAGTGGCGTCTTGCGGAACCGTAGATGATGTTCCAGTAGAGATCCACATTGCCGTCGCTGTCGTAGGCTTTGAAGTCCGGCGCAAAGGAATAGTCTTTTGCACAGTTCCATATGAGATTGTCGGCGCGTCTTTTCTGCAGGTCGGTTATTGTCTGATTCATAACGGTGTAGATAATAGAGCAGATTGAACCGGATCAGGTTTTATCCGGGAATGCGGATGTTTTTCATGAACGTATTTGCTGAAATTTTATGCTGGTCTGACAGGTTTGTCAAGTGCCTTGATCCCGGGTGGCTCTTCCGGGACAGACCGGGGCGCCCGGACAAGGCAGAGGGGACAGGGTAAAAAAAGAACTCTGATCAAAGAAGATCAGAGTTCTTTGGTGCGAGAGATGAGACTTGAACTCACACGTCGGTTGACACACGCACCTCAAACGTGCCTGTCTACCTATTCCAGCACTCTCGCATCTGCCCTGAAGGCAAAAGCAATTATACACATGAGAGGGGCGCTTGTCAAGAAGGAATTTTCAAGATTTTCGCTTGCGGCTTTTCGGAAGGCCTGTGCGCAGGGAACTGACAAAACAGACCAGCGCGAGGGCAAAGGCGGCGATCAGGGCAGCGGCGCCGTAGTTCATAAGCAGGAGATAGCGCATCTTCAGGTAGGCGTGGTATCCCAGCAGAGAAGCAAACTGGACAAGGAGAGCAGCGGGAAAATACACGGGCACGGAGAAGGCCAGAACCAGAGACAGAATGTCCGCTCCGTAGAAATATCGTTCGTGCATATGCGGGAGCAGGAAGGGAATTCCGATGGCAAAGAGAAGACACAAGGCGAGAATCGCCCGGTCGTTCAGCTTCTTCCGATTCGCAAAGGCGACGGCCAGCAGGTTCAGCATATAGAAAAAGGCAAGAATAATGGCAACGGCAGCCGCGGCCTTCTGATTTTTGATCTGGGTAAAAACCGAGAAAACGGAAGGAGAATTGTAGTTGAGGCCGCTGCCGATGCTGCCGGTCTGGCCGAAGTAGAGGGTGACGGTCTCCCAGGGCGGGCGCCCCAGGCATACCGCGGGCAGAACCAGAACCAGATAGCTCGCGGGGAAGACAAAAAGATGTTTCCAGTTCAGCTTACCGCACATCAGAAAGACGGCATAAACCGGAAGAATGAACACAGCCTGCAGCTTGAAGCCGAAGGCGACGGCAGCGAGAATCATCGAAGTCACGGGACGCCCGGACAGGGCGCACCAGATCCCGAGCAGAAGCGGGGCGACATAGAGACTGTCACACTGGCCCCAGACGGCGCTGTTGAGAAAGACGGTGGGGAGGAACAGTGTGGTGAAGAAGGCTGCCAGCAGACGGGGACGGCTTTTGGTGAAGCGGCTGCAGAGCAGAAGAACACTCCAGGCCAGCAGTACGTCCGAGAGCGTACTGAGAAGCTTGATGAGATAGAGGTCATCCATGGGCAGCAGGGAGAAGAGCGCAAGGAAATACAAATAAGGAATGTTATAGTTCCCGATGGGATAGCGCATGGCGGAAAAACCGCCGTGCTCCCGGAAGAACTCCACCCAGCGGGAGAGAAAGTTGAGATAATCCAGCGTCTCATAGTCGAAGAGCAACGCGCGAAGCCCGAGGGCAAGGGCGAGGAGCAAAACACTGACAAACCAGGACAGACGGCTCTTCAGCACGCCGGAGCGGTACAGAAGCCCCAGACCCAGCAGGCCCTCCAGGATCAGGACAATGATCACACAGATAAAGTCTTTTGAAACAGTCATAAAACCCTCAAAGAACTTCCGGAGATCAACCCGGAATTCGTTCAAAAAAGAAAAAGGCCGGAGCTCTCACTCCCGCCGGATGAAATTTAACAAAAAAGGCTTGACAAATGCCAAGCGCCGATGCTAAAATACCTTGCTCATTATGCGTGGGGCGGAAAACCCTCCTGCCCCATCCTGAATTCAGTATAGCATGATCAGCGAGTAAAATCAACGCAAGGGATTGAAAATGTTTCAACTTACCCGGGCGTTCTTGAATAAGGAGAGTGTGCCAATGCCAACTGATGTTCTCTACGGGAAAACGCTGCGCAAGAGCTTTGCCCGCACACCGGAAATCATGGACATGCCGAACCTGCTGGAGATTCAGAAGAGCTCCTATCAGTGGTTCCTGAATACCGGCCTGAAGGAAGTCTTCCAGGATGTGGATGCCGTCACGGACTATTCCGGCAATCTGGAGCTGAGCTTCATCGACTATTCCATGAACGACGAGCCGAAGTACTCCGAGCAGGAGTGCAAGGCACGTGACGCCACGTATGCCCGCCCCCTGAAGGTCCGCGTCCGCCTGCGCAACAAAGAGACGGAAGAGATCAAGGAACAGGAAATCTTCATGGGCGATTTCCCGGTGATGACCGCCGGCGGCACCTTTATCATCAACGGCGCCGAACGCGTTATCGTCTCACAGATTGTCCGCTCTCCCGGCGTGTACTTCGGCCGTGACGTGGACAAGTCCATGCTGAACATCTACACCTCCACAGTGATCCCGTATCACGGCGCGTGGCTGGAGTATGAGACCGACGGCAACGACATGTTCAATGTCCGCATCGACAAGAACCGCAAGCTGCCGATCACCTGGTTCCTGCGTGCCATGGGCGCCTATGACGAGAGCCGTCCCTCCACGTGGCTCAGCTGTGTGGCGGAGAAGACTGTCGGCGCGGTGACCAACGAGCGCCTGAAGGAGATCTACGGTGAGGACGAGCGCATGCTCGCCACCATCGACAAGGACACCGCCGCAGACAGAGACGAGTGCCTGATCGAGATCTACCGCAAGCTGCGTCCGGGCGATCCTCCCACGGTGGAGTCGGCCGAGACCCTGCTGGACGGCCTGTTCTATGACCGCCGCCGCTATGAGCTG
Source organism: Oscillospiraceae bacterium (assembly GCA_017458335.1). GTDB lineage: Bacteria > Bacillota > Clostridia > Oscillospirales > Oscillospiraceae > Limivicinus. The sequence goes on along the minus strand of JAFTFT010000041.1, from coordinate 93,019 downwards.
TCCAATGTCGGCCGTTACAAGTTCAACAAGAAGCTCGCCCTGTATCCGCGTATCGTGGGGCACGAGCTGGGCTGCACGGTTTCCGATCCGGCCACCGGTGAGATCATCGCCGAAGAGGGCGAGATCATCTCCCGCGAGAAGGCCCGCCAGATCGACGATGCGGGCGTGGTGATGATGGACGTCGTCATCGACGGCAAGAAGGTCCGCATCTTCTCCAACGGCATGGTGAACATGAGCCATTATGTGGACTTCGACCCGGCCGAACTCGGCATCAAGGAAAAGGTCCGCGGCATCATTCTCCGTGAGCTTATGGATCAGTTCTCCGGCGACGCGCTGAAGGACGCGATCAAAGAGCACATGGATGAGCTGGTCCCGAAGCACATCATTGCCGATGATATCTTCGCCTCTGTCAACTACCTCAACTGCCTCGCCCACGGCATGGGCGAGCCGGACGACATCGACCATCTGGGCAACCGCCGTGTGCGCTGCGTCGGCGAACTGCTTCAGAACCAGTTCCGCATTGGCTTTGCCAGAATGGAGCGCGTGATCCGCGAGCGCATGACTCTGCAGGACCTCGATATCGTCACGCCGCAGAGCCTCATCAACATCCGCCCGGTTACCGCGGCGATCAAGGAATTCTTCGGCTCCTCCCCGCTGAGCCAGTTCATGGACCAGACCAACCCGCTTTCCGAACTGACGCACAAGCGCCGTATGTCGGCCCTGGGCCCTGGCGGTCTGAGCCGTGAGCGCGCGAGCTTCGACGTGCGAGACGTGCACTACAGCCATTACGGACGCCTGTGCCCGATCGAGACGCCGGAAGGCCCGAACATCGGTCTGATCAACTACCTCGCTTCCTATGCGCGGGCCAATGAGTACGGTTTCCTGGTGGCGCCGTATCGCCGCGTCGAGAAGGGCACCTGCCGCCTGACCGATGAGATCACCTATATGACGGCGGACATGGAAGACCAGTACGTCGTTGCCCAGGCCTCCGAACCGGTGGACGAGAACGGCTGCCTGAAGAACAGGCGTGTCACCTGCCGTCACCGCAACGATACCATCGAAGTCAACCGCGAAGACGTTGACTACATCGACGTGAGCCCGAAGATGATGGTCTCCATCGCGACGGCCATGATTCCGTTCCTGGAGAACGACGACGCCAACCGTGCCCTGATGGGCGCGAACATGCAGCGTCAGGCCGTTCCTCTGCTGACGACCCAGGCGCCGATCGTTGCCACGGGTATTGAGCACAAGTGCGCGGTGGACTCCGGCGTGTGCGTGCTGGCGGAGGAAGACGGCGTCGTGACGCGCGTGGACTCCACGCACATCACGGTGCGCTATGACTCCGGCAGAAACCAGGATTACAAGCTCATCAAGTTCTCCCGCTCCAACCAGGGCACCTGCATCAACCAGCGCCCGATCGTCTCCACGGGCGACCGCGTCCTGAAGGGCGACGTGCTGGCGGACGGACCGAGCACCTCCAACGGCGAGATCTCCCTCGGCAAGAACATCCTGGTCGGCTATATGAACTGGGAAGGCTACAACTACGAAGACGCCATCCTGCTCAACGAGCGTCTGGTGATGGAGGATGTCTTCACCTCAATCCACGTTGAGGAATATGAATGCGACGCGCGTGACACGAAGCTCGGACCCGAGGAGATTACGAGAGACATCCCCGGTGTCGGCGACGACGCGCTGAAGTATCTGGACGAGCGCGGCATCATCATGGTCGGCGCCGAAGTCACCGCCGGAGACATCCTCGTCGGCAAGGTTACGCCGAAGGGCGAGACCGATCTCACGGCGGAGGAGCGCCTGCTCCGCGCCATCTTCGGTGAGAAGGCCAGAGAAGTCCGTGACACCTCGCTGAAGGTGCCTCATGGCGAGAGCGGCATCATCGTCGACGTCAAGGTCTTTACCCGCGAGGCGGGTGACGAGATGAACCCGGGCGTCAACCAGGTTGTCCGCGTTTACATCGCACAGAAGCGCAAGATCTCCGTCGGCGACAAGATGGCCGGACGCCACGGCAACAAGGGCGTCGTCTCCCGCATCCTGCCGCGTGAGGATATGCCTTATCTGCCCGACGGCACGCCGCTGGACATCGTGCTGAACCCCCTGGGCGTTCCTTCCCGTATGAACATCGGGCAGGTCCTGGAGGTCCACCTTGGCTATGCGGCCCAGGCTCTTGGCTGGAAGGTCGCGACGCCGGTTTTCAACGGCGCCAATGAGGTGACCATCCGCGACACGCTTAAGCAGGCCGGCCTGCGCGAGGACGGAAAGAGCGTCATGTACGACGGACGCACGGGCGAGAAGTTCGACAACGACGTCACGGTCGGCTGGGTCTACTTCCTGAAGCTGCACCACCTGGTCGACGATAAGATCCACGCACGCTCCACCGGCCCCTACAGCCTCGTAACGCAGCAGCCTCTGGGCGGCAAGGCCCAGTTCGGCGGCCAGCGTTTCGGTGAAATGGAAGTTTGGGCGCTGGAAGCTTACGGCGCTGCCTACACGCTGCAGGAGATCCTGACGGTGAAGTCGGACGACGTCACCGGCCGTGTGAAGACCTACGAAGCCATCGTCAAGGGCAACAACATCCCGCAGCCGGGTGTGCCCGAGAGCTTCAAGGTCCTGATCAAGGAACTGCAGAGCCTCTGCCTCGATGTCCGCGTCCTTGATGAAGAAGGCAACGAGATCGAGCTGAAGGACGACGATGACGACGATTACATCCCCAGCGATGAGGTCCGCGAGGAGCTCTATCAGGGAAGCGATGAGGAGATCGTCTCCGAGGGTTACTCCATCGACGATGTGCCGGTGGACGAGCTGGGAGCCGACCTGGACTTCGGCGGGGATGATTCCGACGATTACACAGAGGAGGATGAGTGATGAGCTATACACCGTTTGATGCCATTCAGATCGGCATTGCCTCTCCTGAAAAGATTCTCGAGTGGTCCTACGGCGAAGTCAAAAAGCCGGAGACCATCAACTACCGCACACTCAAGCCGGAACGGGACGGCCTCTTCTGCGAGCGCATTTTCGGACCGACGAAGGACTGGGAGTGCCACTGCGGAAAGTACAAGAAGATCCGCTACAAGGGCAAGATCTGCGACCGCTGCGGCGTCGAGGTCACCAAGAGCAAGGTGCGCCGCGAGCGCATGGGCCACATTGAGCTTGCCACCCCGGTCAGCCATATCTGGTACTTCAAGGGCATCCCGAGCCGCATGGGCCTGATGCTGGATCTTACCCCGAGGCTTCTGGAAAAGGTTCTGTACTTTGCCAACTATATCGTTATCGATCCGGGCTTCACCCCGCTGCAGAAGTGCCAGATCCTCTCCGAGCGTGAGTACCGCGAGATGCGGGAGAAGTATGAGGACGACTTCGAAGCCGGCATCGGCGCCGAAGCCATCCAGAAGCTCCTGGCTCAGATCGACTGCGACGAACTGGCGGCGGAGCTGCGAGAAGAGCTGAAAAACGCCAGCGGTCAGAAAAAGGCCAAGCTGGTCAAGCGCCTGGAGGTTGTCGAGGCCTTCCGCGCCAGCGGCAACCGCCCCGAGTGGATGGTCATGACCATCCTCCCGGTTATCCCGCCGGAGATCCGTCCGATGGTTCAGCTGGACGGCGGCCGTTTCGCCACCTCCGACCTGAACGATCTGTACCGCCGCGTCATCAACCGCAACAACCGCCTGAAGAGACTCCAGCAGCTGAACGCCCCGGACATCATTGTCCGCAACGAAAAGCGCATGCTGCAGGAAGCGGTGGACGCCCTCATCGACAACGGCCGCCGCGGCAGAGCCGTGACCGGCGCCAACTCCCGTGCTCTCAAGTCCCTCAGCGACATGCTCAAGGGCAAGCAGGGACGCTTCCGCCAGAACCTGCTCGGCAAGCGTGTCGACTACTCCGGCCGAAGCGTTATCGTCGTCGGACCGGATCTGAAGATCTATCAGTGCGGCGTGCCGAAGGAAATGGCCATCGAGCTGTTCCGCCCCTTCGTCATGAAGAAGCTGGTGGAAGATGGCATCGCCAACAACATCAAGTCCGCCAAGAAGATGGTCGACAAGCAGAAGACCGAGGTCTGGGACGCACTTGAATATGTCATCAAGGAACACCCCGTTCTGCTCAACCGCGCGCCGACCCTGCACCGTCTGGGCATCCAGGCCTTTGAGCCGATCCTCGTCGAGGGCCGCGCGCTGCGTCTGCACCCGCTGGTCTGCACTGCATACAACGCCGACTTCGACGGCGACCAGATGGCCATCCATGTGCCGCTCAGCGCCGAAGCGCAGGCAGAAGCCCGCATTCTGATGCTCTCGGCAAACAACCTCCTCCGCCCGCAGGACGGCCATCCCGTCACGGTTCCGACCCAGGACATGATCCTCGGCTCCTACTACCTGACCATGGTCCGCATCGGCAAGGCCGAAAAGGGCGCCGAGATGATGCGCGTAACCGAGCCGGGAGACACCGGCTTTGAAGTCAACGCGGTCATGGACGGTGACGAGATCTATGCCGCCAACCGCAAGGCACAGCATGAAGGAACCAAGCCCTGTGAATACAAGCCGCTGCTGATGTACCGCGATGCCAACGAAGCCGTCATGGCCTACAACGAAGGCGCGATCGGCCTGCATGCGCCGATCCTCCTGCGTGTGACCAAGACCGTCGACGGCGAGGAAGTCAAGCGCATCATCACCACCACCGTCGGCCGCATCATCTTCAACGAAGCGATCCCCCAGGATCTGGGCTATGTCGACCGGAGCGATCCGGAGCATGCCTTCGACTATGAGATCAGCTTCCAGGTCGGCAAGAAGCAGCTGGGCGACATCATCGACCGCTGCATCCAGAAGTACGGCTTCACCATCTCCGCCGAAGTGCTTGACAGCATCAAAGCCATGGGCTACAAGTATTCCACCAAGGGTGCCATCACCATCTCCGTCGCGGACATGACGGTGCCGAGTGAGAAGAACCGCCTGATCTCCGAGACCGAGCACGAAGTCGTCAACATCGAGCGCCAGTACAAGCGCGGCTTCATTACCGAAGATGAGCGCTATCGCCTGGTTGTGTCCGAATGGGAAGAGACCACCAAGAAGGTCACCAACGCCCTGCAGGGAACGCTCGACGAATACAACCCCATCTACATGATGGCAAACTCCGGTGCCCGTGGTTCCATGAACCAGATCCGTCAGCTGGCCGGTATGCGCGGCCTGATGGCGAACACCGCGGGTAAGACCATCGAAATCCCCATCAAGTCCAACTTCCGTGAAGGCCTGTCCGTTCTGGAGTACTTCATCTCCACAAGAGGCGCCCGTAAGGGTATGGCCGATACGGCTCTGCGTACCGCTGACTCCGGTTACCTGACCCGCCGTATGGTCGATGTCTGCCAGGACGTCATCATCCGCGAGGAGGACTGCGGCACCACCGAGGGCGTCTGGGCCCAGGCCGAGTATGACCGCGGCCAGCTGGTCAAGGACTTCGGCACTGCGATCCACGGCCGTTTCCCGGCTCTGCCCATCACCGATCCGCAGACCGGCGAGCTGCTCTTTGATACAGACCACATGCTCATGCCGAAGGACGCGGATGTCCTGGAGGCACACGGCATCCACAAAGCCTTCATCCGCAGCGTCATGACCTGTGAGGCGCGCACCGGCATCTGCGCCAAGTGCTACGGCATCAACCTGGCCATCGGCCAGCCGGTCAACATGGGTGAAGCGGTCGGCGTCATTGCCGCCCAGTCCATCGGCGAACCCGGTACTCAGCTGACCATGCGTACCTTCCACACTGGCGGCGTCGCCGGCGACGACATCACCCAGGGTCTTCCCCGTGTTGAAGAACTGTTCGAGGCACGCAAGCCCAAGAAGATGTCCGTCCTGTCCGAAATCTCCGGTACGGTCACCATCGAAGAGGCCAAGAAGGGCGTCATGTACTCCCTCACCGTGGTGAACGAGGCCGAGGGTGAAACCAAGGTCTATATGGTACCGCACAACGCCGGTATCCAGGTCCACAACGGCGATCATGTCGACCGCGGCCAGGCGCTGACCGCCGGCGCGCTGAATCCGCATGACGTACTCCGCATCCGCGGGATCAACGACGACGAGTTCGGACGTCAGGGCGTCCGCAGCTACATCACCAGTGAGGTCCAGAAGGTGTACCGTCAGCAGGGCGTCGACATCAACGACAAACACATCGAAGTCATTGTGCGCCAGATGATGCGCAAGGGCCGCGTGGAAGAAGCCGGCAGCACCGACTTGCTCAGCGGTGCGACGGTGGATATCTCCATCGTGAAGGATGCCAACCGTAAGATCCGCGAGCGCATCGCCAATGGGGAAGAGGGCCTTACCGAGGCCACCTACACCCAGCTGCTCATGGGTATCACGAAGGCCTCTCTGGCCACGGACAGCTTCCTGTCCGCCGCCTCCTTCCAGGAGACCACCCGCGTCCTCACCGACGCCGCCATCAAGGGCAAGGTGGACCACCTGGTCGGCCTGAAGGAGAACGTCATCATCGGCAAGCTGATCCCCGCGGGCTCCGGCCTGTCCGTCTACCGCGACTTCAAGGAAGAGACCGACGAGACCATCGCTTCCGAGGCGGAGGAATACGTCGACCTCACCAAGCTGGTCAACAAGACCAACGCGCTTTGATTCCGAACAATCAAATGTGATCGGAAAAGGTCTAATAAAGCCTGAATAAAGAATCTCCCGGATGAGCCAAGCGCTCATTCGGGAGATTCCTTATTGATTCCAGATGACTTTTTCGTTATACTGATACCATACGGAAAAACAGGACCAATCGAGTCCGGCGCCCGGAGGAAACTGAGTACGGGCTGCCGGGTACTTGAGCAGAAATCAGATATCATATTGATGGAGAGAAGATAAATGTTTGGATTCAGGAAACTGCTGCGACAGATCACAGAGCGTCTCGAAAGGATAGAGTCATCTCTGGAAACCTGGTATCAGGCGGGAGCGCATCATACGGATGAGCTGAGGGATGATCTCAAAGAACTCCGCAGTGCGGCCAACCAGCACGACATGGCAATTGAAGATCTTCTGGACAGCTGGGAGGAGATGCAGAGAAAACAGAGAAAAGAGAACGAAACACTGTCCGATGCGCTGACACAGACGATGGAACGGGAACGCAGACAGACTGCACAGCGTGAAAACAATCTGCTGCAACTCTGTATGACGGCCATGGAACAGCTTTCCGCTCTGAAGAGGGCGGCGGATGAATCCGGATCGGAAGAGTGGTCGCGTCAGCTGAGGCTTGCGGAAGATAAGCTGCGTTCGGCGAGCCTGCCGGCAGGATTCCAGGTGATCGGTGATGCCGGCGTGCCGGTGGATTACAGCATTCATGAAGTCATTGATGTGTGCGATGCAGGGAACGCAGAGCAGGAAAACACGGTTGCGGAGGTACTTTCCAACGGCTACGCCTATTTGGGCAAAATCCTCCGAAAGGCGAAAGTCTCGGCCTTTCGGAAGATGGCGGCGGAATCAGGATTCGACACCGGGCTGAAACAGGAGGAAATACGATGAATGCCATTATCGGGATTGATCTCGGAACATCGACTACGGAAGCGGCAATTTATCGAAACGGAGAAAAGAAACTTATCCTGAATCCGGACGGCGTGGTGATCACCCCGTCGGCAGTCGGTATCGACGAGAGCGGGAATTGGGTAATCGGAGATCGTGCTCGGTCGCAATATCTTCTGCGGCCGGAAAACACAGCCATTGAAGTGAAACGAAAGACCGGAACGAGTGAAAGGGTCTCTCTTGGAAATGCCCGGTACTCACCGGTTGAACTTCAGGCAAAGCTGCTCTCCTATGTAAGAAGCTATGCATCGGAATACCTCGGGGAAAACGTCGAGCGGGCGGTCATTTCTGTCCCAGCCTATTTTAACGAGATTCAACGCAGGGAAACTGTTCTTGCCGGGGAGCAGGCGGGCTTTACCGTAGAGCGGATTCTAAACGAGCCGACTGCCGCGGCGCTGAGCTACGGACTGGAGCACATGGAAGAGGAAAGCCATGTGCTGGTCTATGATCTGGGCGGCGGAACTTTTGATGTGACACTGCTGGAGATGTTTGAGGGCGTATTGGAGGTCAAGGCATCCGGCGGGGATAACCGGCTGGGTGGCAAAGATTTTGACGAAAGACTGATGGACGATCTGATCCGGCGCTTCCAGGACAGATATGGTAGAAATCTGAGGAAAGACCGGCGTGCCATGGCTCAGCTCAAGGAAGAGGCGGAAAAGTGCAAGATGAGCCTGAGCGAAGCAGAAGCGTATCACATTTTGGTTCCGGCAATCTGTGTAATCAACGGAAAGCCGGTTGAACTGGACGAAACGATTACGCGGGAACAGTTTGAGAAGATGACCGGAGATCTGATGGAGCGCACCCATGAACCGATCGACAGAGTCCTTTCGGATGCCGGCATTTCCGATGAGGAACTCGATCTGGTTATCCTGGTCGGAGGCTCGACAAGAATGCCGATGGTTGCCAGAGATCTTCAGGATTATCTTGGGAAAGCCGCCTCCGTTGCAGTGCATCCGGAGTACGCGGTTGCGGAAGGAGCGGCGATCCAGGCCGCCATGATTTCGGGAGAGATCGATCCGTCGGACGGACTGATCATGACGGATGTGAACCCCTACACGCTTGGCGTCCGTACCGATGATGACGGCCGGGGCGATCACATGAGCGTTGTGATTCCGAGAAATGTGACGATCCCGACGACAAGGACAGAGCGGTATCATACAAGCGGAGATTATCAGACAGAGATTCTGATCGAAGTGTATCAGGGCGAGAGCATGATTGCCACGCACAACCATCTGCTGGGGCAGTTTCATATACGGGATGTTCCGCCGAAACGGGCCGGGGAGGAAAAACTGGACATCAGCTTTTCCTATGATCTGAACGGTATGCTGAAGGTGTCGGCAAAGCTTCTCTCCACCGGAGCGGAGAAGGGCATCGAGATCGACATGACCCGAGAGCACATGGCGGAGCCGGATCTGAGCAAATGGAAGGAAGCCGAAGGAGCAAAGGCCTGGCGGACGGCAATCCGGACGGCAGAGAGAATCCTCACAAAGGAGGACGAGGTTTCGGACGACCTGAAGGAGGACATCCGGACAGCATTGGACGAGCTGAAAACCGCGCTGATAACGGGAGATGCTATCAGTGAGGAGGAAGCGGGAGAATGGCTCCGGGAACTGCTTGAAGAGGCGAGGAACAAGAGATGAAGGGAGATTATGATCAGAGCTTTGGAGTCCTTGGCCTGAAGCCGGGCGCCGGGGAAGACGAAATCAAGAGAGCATATTTTCGCCTTGTGAGGCAGTACCCGCCGGAGAAGGATCCGGAGAAATTCCAGCGGATTCGTCGTGCCTATGAGATCCTGAAGGAGGGACCGCCCGCAGTCGATGAGCTGGTGTTCCCGATTCCGGAAGATCCGTCAGTCAGGTTCTGGGTCGGTCATGCGGGGAGACTGCTGGAAGAGGGAGATGAAAAGACTGCAGCGGACTGCCTCTCAGAGGCGCTGAAGTTCGATCCGAACGATCCCTTCCTGCTCCTGAATCTGGCCAAGATGCAGCTTCGGGCGGGAAATCCGCGAAAGGCAGCAAAAACTGCACAGAAGCTGGCGGAACTGAAACCAGATTTTGCCGAAGCCCACGCCATTGCGGCAGTGGGACTGCACGATGGAAGCTGGTACAAAAAGGCGCTTCCGGAGTTTCGGAAAGCGTATCAGCTCGGGTGGAGAGACTTTGATTTTCTTCTGAATTATGGCGATGCGGCGCAAGCCAACGGGCAGAGTCAGGAAGCAGAGCACCTGCGTCGTGACCTGCTGGAAAAGACCAAGTGGGACAGAACAAATCTGGATGCGGCGATTTATCTTTACACCGTTCTCATGATGCAGGTTTCGGCCGAGAAGGACAGCCTGCTTGCCGTGCTGAAAGAATACGATCAGTTCCTGCGCAGCTGCCGCCGACTTCTGAAAGAGAGGAATCCGGAAGAACTGATTACTCCGTTTATGAATGCCTGCGCAAGGAGACCTTCCGTTTTGATGTCGCACGTCGTCTATCGTGAAATGGACAGCCTCTTTGAGACCGCGGAAATAATCCGCAATACACATCACAACCAGGACCTTCTCGAATATCGAAGGAATCTGCTTCTGGGTGCACTAGAACATGACCGGAGACTGAAGGATACACTCTGGCTGCAGCTTGCCGTCATGAGGCTGGAAACCTATGAGGATTCGAAGCTGCAAAGATTCGCCTTTCTGGATACCCTGCTGTGCCTGATGAAGGAAGGCGAAAAAAGCCGTCAGATGGCCATGATGCTTCGCCAGGAGTACCCTTTCCTCGTGGATCAAATGGGAGAGACACTGGAATTGTTCGCTCTTAAAGATCAGGAAGGCCAGTTTCAGAAGTTCAAAAAAGAATATGCCAGACTGTCAGAGGATTACAGCGGTGGAGTATTTTATGAGCGCTTCCCAGAGGAAAAAGAACTGCCGCGAGGGACCCTCGCCTATATCGGGGATACTCCGTTTGTGAGAGAAACAAAAAAGCCCGGGAGAAACGATCCCTGTCCCTGCGGTTCGGGAAAGAAATATAAAAAGTGCTGTCTGGGAAAAGGCATTTATGATTGAGCAGAAATATGAGGAACGCAAGTAAAGGATTACGTTGACAAGACAGAGTATATTTTTCAGCTGAAAGAGTCAGGAAGCCAATTTTTTCTGAGTCGCCCCAGACGTTTTGGAAAAAGCCTTCTGCTCTCCACCATGCGGGCATACTGGGAAGGAAAGAAGGAACTTTTTTCTGGCCTTTCGATCGAGCGGCTTGAAGAGGGAAAGCCAGAGGCATGGAAGTCTTATCCTGTTTTCTATTTTGATTTCAACCGGGACAGTTATCAGAGCGCTGGGGCGCTGGAAGGGATTCTTGACGCGCATCTGAAAGAATGGGAAACAGTTTATGGATGTACGGACCGAGAAGCCTCTCTTGCAGTCCGATTCCAACATCTGCTCGTCAGAGCGCAAAAACAAAGCGGATTGCGCTGTGTCGTGCTGGTGGATGAATATGACAAGTCGCTTCTGGAAGCAATGGAAAACGCAGAGCTTGAGGAGCATAATAAAGCAGTATTCAAAGGTTTTTTCAGTGCATTGAAAAGCTATGATGCATATCTGCAGTTCGTCTTCATAACCGGCGTAACGAAGTTCAGCAAGATCAGTATTTTCAGTGACCTGAATCAGCTGAATGATATTTCTTTCAGTAAGCAGTATGCCGGAATGTGCGGAATCACAGAAGCGGAACTGAAAAGCAGCTTTTCAGAAGAAATAACCCGCCTGGCGGAGGAATACGGGCTTTCTTCAGCAGTCTGCCTGCAGAAACTGAGAAGTACTTATGACGGATATCGGTTCAATGTCGGCGGACCGAGCGTCTACAATCCGTTCAGCTTGTTGAATGCGTTCTACCATCTGAAATTTGGTTATTACTGGTTTGGTTCCGGTACGCCTACTTTTCTTGTCAGGAGACTCAGAGAGATCGACTTCGATATCCGCCGATTTACGACACAAGAGCTGTTTGCGACAGAAGGAGAACTGTCCGACTGCCGGGGAGATAATCCAGATCCTGTCCCGCTCCTCTACCAAACTGGCTATCTGACCCTTAAGGAATATGATGAGGATGCGGATTACTATTCCCTTGGATATCCGAATGATGAAGTAAAATACGGATTTCTGGAAAGCCTTATGCCCGAATATACCGGAAATACTTGGAAAGTCGAAGAATAAAGAGCTAACAACTGAAACAGCCCCGTGAGTGATTCACCCACGGGGCTGATGTTATGTCCGGATGATATGGACAGAAGCCGCCGATCAGTCCGGAGCACTGTATTTTTCAAACACCGGTTCGATCAGGAAACTGGAGAGCCAGGCGATGAGGCCGGGGACGAAGAAGACAAAGAAATAGTTTTGGGAGAAGGCCGCGATCCCAAGCCCCGTCAGCAGCGCCATCAGAGCGGAGCGCAGGATGTTGCCGAGGGCGATGCGCAGAGCGGTCCGGTTCAGGGCGGCAAAGCCGAAGGTGAAACGCGAGAGAATCGGGAAAACCCAGCTCAGGACGCAGAGCAGCAGATACAGCAGGAGCAGGAAGACCGCACTCCAGGCGGTGACGACCTGGCCGTCGGGGGCGGAGCCGGCAAGCGAGCGGTAAAGAAAAAAGAGGAGGCCCGCGACAGCGCCCCAGAGCAGCGTCGTAAGGCAGCCGGGCTTCAGCTCTCTTCGGAAGGTGCCGAAGAAGCGCTGAAACATGTCGGATTCTTTGCGGCGCATGTTATGGGCGACCGCATCGTAAAGCGCCGTGGAGGCCGCCCCAAGGGTGACGACCGGAATGGAACAGAGTGTCCAGAGCAGACTCAGGGAGACGATTTCACCGAGCCAGCTGAAAAACTTCCAGATCCCGGTCTCAGGGTTAAAGAAGCGGCGGCCCATCAGGAGAGAAGGGCGGGAACCAGCCCGGCAAGCTTTTCGGCCAGCTGGGCGTGACCTTTCCTGGTCAGGTGCATGCAGTCGAGCCTGTTAAACTCCGCCACGCCCTCCGCATCGAGAAAGGCACAGTGCTGGGCCTCCGCCACGGGGCGGAGATACTTCGCGAGTTCCCGGGACTTCTCCGGGCAGCCGAAGCCCATGGCGTCACCCTCCGGACGGAGGTAGAGGCCGTCGCCGATGTGCGGGGGGCAGATGATCAGAATATTGGGCCGACCGTCCCGCCAGGCCGTGACGGTTTTGGCCTTCATGACCAGGCGCTCCAGCCCGAGGGAGATACAGGCAGCGCTCACGCCGAAGCGCTCCTTGGTGTCGTTGGTGCCGAGCATGAGGATCAGCAGATCCACCGGCTCATGACTCATGAGGGTGGAATAGATGACGTCCAGCCCGGACATGCATTCATGAAGCGGATCGTCGAAGACCGAGGTCCGGCCGGAAAGCCCCTCTTCGAGGACAAGATAATCCTCGCCCAGCGCCTTCTGCAGCAGGCAGGTCCAGCGCTCATCTTCGTTGAAGCGGTCGCCGCCGTCGGCACAGTCGCTTGGGTCGGCGCAGTAGCCGTGGGTGTTGGAGTCACCGAAGCAGACAATATGTTTCTTCATTTCACGACCTCCGGAAGAGAGGCTGCAACGGCGGACTGGCCGACACGGCGGAACTTTTCATCGGGAAGGGCGAGGCGCAGCGAAGCTGCGAGTTCGGGATATTCATCCGCCAGAACAGCTTTGCAGGTGTCGAGCAGAACATCGCCGCCCTTTCCGGACATGACACGGCCGAGAAGAAGGAGATTCTCACAGCCATACAGGGCGTTGTAGTAATACAGGGTGTGGGCCAGGTAGCAGCCGATGCTGCGGTAGACCGCCGCGGCACGAGGATCGTCGGCTTCCATGAGCTTCTGAACCACCTTGAGCTTCTCGGCAGGGGAGAGCGAGGAGTCCAGCTCAATCCCGGCGGCGGGGGCCAGCTTGATGACGCCGTCCTGGGAGAAGTACTTCACGCCGCAGCCGATATCGCCGCTCCACTCGTCTTCCATAGCGGCGGGGTTGGCGTCCACCGGGACAAAGGCCAGCTCGTTCAGCCAGCCGGTGATGCGCCCTTCGCGGTCCACAAAGCCGACGGCCTCGCTGGTGCCCATGGCGATGCCGAGAACGTTGTTGGTCTCCAGACTCATGGCACCGGCCAGGGCCGTAACATCGCCGTCGTTGATGACGGAGAAGGGAATATCCGGGCCGAAGGTGTCGGTGATGGCACGGATATAGATGTCCTTGACCTTCTTTTCATAAAGCTCCTGTGGAACCTTCAGAAAGAGAGAGGCGTTCATAGTGCGGTTGTTGATATAGATGCCGGCGGAGGAAACGCCGACCGCATCGACGCGCGGCATATGGGACGCGGCCGACTTCAGCGCGGCCACGATGCCGTCATAGTGATAATCCGGATCCGCGGTGGTCTTCGGGAACCAGACGACCTCCTCGGAATAAACCGGCTCCCCGTCGATAACGGCGGAGACTTTGCGGTCACTGCCGCCGGCGTCAAAACCGATCCTGCAGCCGTCCAGATGCCCGCCGATGGCCTTGGGCTCGTCATGGGGTTCCGGAAGCCGATCGGTGGAGACCACCTCGAAGGGATGCTCAAAGACCTTGGCCATGAAGTCGGCATCAAAAGCCTGCTGTCCCCCCTCGCGGTAGGCGTTCTTCAGATACGCACAGATCTCTTCATCTCCGCAGACAAGGACCCGAAAGCCGCCCTTCATCCAGAGAAGGGTTTTGACAAGGCGCTCAATATAATAGCGGTCGGCGTCCGCCATCTCCGCGGTGCCGTGGATGAACGTGCGGACAGAGGCCATCTGGCCGCCGGCACGCTCGACGGCGATACCGATGGGCTTTTTGGCATCGGCAAGAAAGGCATCGTTAAAACGCTGCAGCGGGTAAAAATCCGGGTCCAGCTCGGGAATGTTCTTCAGATTGACTTCAATTCCGTATCGGTTCATCAGGATCCCTCCGGTTCAGAAATAATATTGGAAGACGCAGTGCCGTCCGCAGGGCGGAACCAGAGGCTCCGCCCCATGCGGTTCGACAGATGCGCTGATGCGGTCATTATAGCATCTCTTTGTGAGTCTGTCATCCTCTTTTTGAACGGAAATTTCAGATAATATTTCTGTTGAAATTTTCTTTCATTACTGGTACACTGTAAACATGATAAAATCATGCCTGAACCATCGTAATACGTTACAATAATTACTGATAAGGAGCGGAAGAGAAACATGGACGAAAGCACGAAGAAAAAACTGCTGGAGAGCAGAGCCTGGATCCGGGAGGAACTGGAGCGCTGCACGGAATTCTGGCTGAAGAACGGCATGGACCCCGTCAACGGCGGCGTGTATACCTGCCTCGACCGGGAGGGAAAGGTTTTCTCCACGGACAAGAGCGTATGGATGCAGGGGCGCTGCGGCTGGATCTTCTCCTGGCTGTGCCATCTTTACGGCGTGAAGGACGAGTGGCTGCAGGCGGCGAAGAGCTGCCTGGACTTTATGGAGGCCCACTGCATCAACCGTGAGGCGGGCGACCGCATGTACTTCACCGTGACCGCGGAGGGAAAGCCCCTGCGTCAGAGAAGGTACTGCTTCTCCGAGGCCTTCTACGCGATGGCGAACGCGGAATACTACGGCGTTACGGGGGCGAAGGAATGCCTGCTCCGGGCCCGCAGAGCCTACGATCTCTACTGGAACCTCAACCACGGCATGCCGGATCCCACCGGCCTCGGCCCCAAGACCGTTCCGGAGACCCGCAGCGGCAGAGCCTTCGGCATCCCGATGATCTACCTTAACGTGACCTCGGTGCTGATGCGCGTCGACCCGGAGCAGAAGGCGCTCTATGAGGAGCGTGCGGCCTCCTGCGTGGAGGACATCTTCCGCTATCATGTGAAGGACGACCTGGGCTGCATCCTGGAGAACGTCGGCCCGGACGGGGAAGCCCGTCTGGACGTGACCGAGGGACGCATCGTCAATCCGGGTCACGATATCGAAGGCGTCTGGTTCCTGCTGGAGCACGCCAAGCGCACCGGCGACAGGGAACTGGTGGAAAAAGCCGAGACCATCTTCAACCGGGCCATCAACGCCGGCTGGGACAAGGAATACGGCGGACTGCTGTACTTCATCGACTGCCTGGGCAGACCGCCTGAGGCCTACGAGCACGACATGAAGCTCTGGTGGCCGCATGACGAGATTATGATCTCCTCGATGATGCTCTACCGGGATACCGGAAAGACGGAGTACCTCGACTGGTTCTTCAAAACGCTGGACTACTGCCGCACCTACTTCTCGGATCCGGCATACGGCGAGTGGTACGGCTATCTCCGGCGTGACGGAAAGCCGACAGAGCCGCCCTGCAAGGGTTCCACCTTCAAAGGACCCTTCCATCTGCCGCGCATGCTGAGCATGGTGGACGTGATGATGGGAGAGCTTCCGGAACTGAAGTAAGGGGGAAGCGGGATGCCTCTGAGCAGTGTCAATGTCATCGACAAGATCAGCGAGGAATACTACGACCTGACGACAGCGGAGAAAAAGGCCGCTGACTATGTGCTGCGCCATCCGCGGGAGAGCCAGTTCCTCTCCATTGCCGAACTCGCGGAAGAGAGCGGCGTGGCGGAGGCGACTATCTCGCGCTTCTGCCGCAGGCTCGGATACAAGGGGTACAACGCCTTTAAGCTGGCGATTGCCAATTCCACCGCACGGCAGCGCTCGGGAACGGAGGATCTCTCCGGTCAGATTGAGCTCTCCGACAGCCTGGAAGACATGTGCCGCAAGCTGTATTCCGCGGACATGGCGGCGGTGACGGAAACACTGAACCTCATCAACCCCGACCAGATCCGCACCGCGGTCCGGCTCCTCTCCGGCGCGGATAAAGTCCTGTGCATGGGCCAGGGCGGGTCCATGGTGATGGCGGAAGAGGCGGCGCATCTTTTCTCCACCGTGAGCGGAAAGTTCTTTCCCGTGAAGGACTCGCACATGCAGATCATCGCGACCGCGAATCTGAGCCAGCGGGATGTCCTGCTTTTCTTTTCCTACTCCGGCGCAACCCGCGACCTGCTGGAAGCGCTTGCCGTGGCGCGGGAGCAGCGGGCAAAAATCATTCTTGTGACCCGCTTTGCGAGATCCCCGGGGGCGGAATATGCAGATCTGGTTCTGTGCTGCGGTTCGAACGAAGGACCGCTTCAGCTCAGCTCCGTCCCGGCCAAGCTTGCCCAGCTTTTCCTGCTGGACGTGCTGTTTTCCGAATACTGCCGGCAGGATCTGGACCGCTGCAGCGCGGCGCGGGAGCGGGTGGCGTCCGCCCTGGCAGAGAAACATCTTTAACCAAGCTGAAATAGCGAAGAGCTTGAAATTTATTTTCAGGCTCTTCGTCATTTTGCATAGAAAGAGAAGATGCTTTTTGTGAAAAGTGTAAAAATAAATTTCAGAAGGCCTGAAAAATGAAAAAAAGTTTCAAATTATGATTGACAATCGGCTGACTCTCAGGTAAAATCAGAATCAACAGAGGACGGATCAGGGCACAGAGGTCTCTGTTTCCTTCGGGGGACAAGGGCCGTCCTTCTCCCGGATTATTACACGCGGCTGCGTGCGATAATAAACCGTATCAATTTTTATTTTTAAGGAGGAAACCCATGAAAAAGAAACTCGCACTTCTGCTGGCGCTGGTGATGATCGTTGCACTGGCAGTCCCCGTATCCGCTTCTGCGGAGCCGGCCGAGTCCATCACGCTGTGGACCTACCCCATCGGCAACTGGGGTGATGAAGCCACGGTCAAAGCGCTGACCGACGCCTTCACCGCAGAGACCGGCATCGCGGTCACGGTTGAGTACCTGACCTATGCCGACGGCGACGACAAGGTCAACACCGCCATCACGGCCAAGCAGGCTCCCGACCTGATTATGGAAGGACCCGAGCGTCTTGTCTCCAACTGGGGCGCCAACGGCTACATGGTCGACATCAGCGATATGTTTGACGACACCGACAAGAGCGAAATCAACGCTGCTGCCCTCAAGGCCTGCTTCGCTCCCGACGGCGCCGCCTATGAGTATCCGCTGGTCATGACCGCTCACTGCATGGCCGTGAACGTCAAGGCACTGGAAGAAGCCGGCGTGAAGGATCTTGTCGACCTCGAGAACCACACCTGGACCACCGAGCAGTTCTTCGAAGTTGTGAAGGCCCTCAATGAGACCTACGGCATTGTCGGCGCGGTCTACTGCAACGGCCAGGGCGGCGACCAGGGCACCCGTGCACTGGTGAACAACCTCTACGGCGGCACCTTCACCAATGAAGAGCACACCGCTTACACTTGGGATAACGAGAAGAACATTGAGGCCCTCAAGGCTCTCTATGACACGGAAGGCATCGACTATGATCCGTCCATCGTCGGCGGCGACGAGATTGCCAACTTCTACAACGGCATCTTCAAGATGGCCTTCTGCTGGAACATCGCGCAGCAGCTCAACCCGAACTCTGCCGGCACCGGTGCAGGCATCACCATGAGCGGCGATGAGATCGGCTTCATGGCATTCCCATCTCAGGACGGCGTGGCTGCTCTGCAGGGCGGCATCTGGGGCTTCGGCGTGTTCAACAACGGCGACGATGCCAAGATCGAAGCGGCCAAGACCTTCATTAAGTACATGTGCGACAGCGAGCATACGGTTGAAGCCGTCCGCGCCTCCAACTTCTTCGCGGCACGCACCGCTGCCGAGGGCACGGATCTGTCCACCGTCTGGGCTGACAACGAGATCATGAACGAGTACACCAAGCTGATGCCGATGCTGGGCGACTACTATCAGGTCACCACCGGCTGGGCCGCTGCCCGTACCGCATGGTGGAACATGCTCCAGCAGGTCGGCTCCAGCGACGGCAGCGTCGAAGCCATCACCGCGGCGGTCAACGACTTCTGCGGCCAGGCCAACGCCGCAGCCGCAGGCTGATCGCTCCCCCCTGAACGAAACCTGAGTCTGAAACGGGCTGCGCACCCCCTGCCGCATGCGCGGCAGGGGGTGTTTTCTCCGATATCCCAGGTATGAGCGGCCTTCGGCGGCTTCATACAGACTGATTCATCATGTGAGGTGCAGAGAATGACACAAACCATGAGCCCGGCACTGCGGCGCAGAGAGACCGTCTCCGGTTATCTGTTTCTGCTGCCCAGCCTGGTCTTCTTTGTTGGCTTCGTCGTCGTGCCGATGGTGATGTGTGTGATCACCAGCTTCTTCGACGCGAATATGAATGCCAATACGCCCGACGTCTTCATCGGGCTGGCAAACTACAAGGAACTGTGGCAGGACAAAGTCTTCCTGAAAGCACTGAGAAACACCTTCATCATCGTGCTGGTCAGCGTCCCCGTCGTTTGCATCTTTTCCCTGTGGGTTGCATCCGCCATCTATCAGATGAAGGAGTTCGCGCTTAGCTTCTACCGCGTGGTCTTCTATCTTCCGGTGGTCACCGGATCCGTCGCGGTCACGGTGGTCTGGAAGTGGATGTACAACAACTACTACGGCATCTTCAACTACCTGCTGAAAGGCGCCGGCGTCATCTCCAAGAACATCAACTGGCTCGGAGATCCGAAATACGCCCTCGGATGCATCATTATCATCCTGTTGACGACCTCTGTCGGCCAGCCTATCGTCCTCTATGTGTCGGCGCTCTCCAACGTGGATTCGACGCTGGTGGAGGCCGCGGAAGTGGACGGCGCGACCAATCTGCAGGTCTTCTGGCGAATCAAGTGGCCGCAGATCATGCCGACCACGCTGTATATCCTGGTCATCACGACCATCAACTCCTTCCAGTGCTTTGCGCTGATCCAGCTGCTGACCAGCGGCGGACCGAACTACGCGACAGAGACCGTCATGTACTACATCTACTACACGGCGTTCAAGCTGTACCGCTTTGGCTACGGCAACGCGATGGGCGTGGTTCTGGCCATCTTTATCGCCCTGCTGTCGGCGCTGCAGTTCCGCCTGGCAAAAGAAAGCTGAGGTGACGGAAAATGACGAGTAAAGACAATGGCAGAAGCATGGGCTACAAGATCTTCTCGGTCGTGGTCCTGATCATCCTGGCGTTCCTCTTCATCTTCCCGCTGTACTGGATCATCACCGGCGCGCTGAAGCCCCCTGCCGCCATCAACTCTCCCAAGCCGCAGTGGTGGCCCAGTGAGTTCACGATGCGAAACTTCCAGGTGCTCTTCTCTAAACGGAGCGCCCCGCTGTTCCAGTTCGGATCCGTGACGGGACCGACGGTGCCGGCGGCCATCCGCTGGATGGTCAACACGGTGTTCATGGCCGTTATGGCGATGATCCTGACCTGCATCACGGCGGCGATGGCGGGATACGCCCTGGCAAAGAAGCGCTTCATCGGAAGATATCTGATCTTCAGCCTGATCGTGGCGGCGATGGCGCTGCCGAAGCAGGTCATCCTGATCCCTCTCATTCGTGAGATGAGCGCGCTCGGCCTGTACGACAACATCTGGGCCGTGATCTTCCCGACGGTCGGCTGGCCCTTCGGCGTGTTCCTGATGAAACAGTTTTCGGAGAGCATCCCCGGGGAAATGCTGGAAGCGGCCCGCATCGACGGCGCCAGCGAGTTCAGAACTTTTACGAACATCGTGGTGCCCATGATCAAGCCGGGCATCGGGGCGCTTGCCATCTTCACGTTTATCAACAGCTGGAACGACTACTTCATGCAGCTGATTATGCTGACCAGCAACGCAAACCTCACCATTTCCCTCGGCATCGCGACCATGCAGGCGGAAAACTCCACCGACTACGGCCTGATCATGGCGGGCGCTGCACTGGCGGCGGTTCCGATCATCATCGTCTTCCTGATCTTCCAGAAGTACTTCACCAAGGGAATCACGATGGGCGCGGTCAAAGGCTGACGTACAGACTTGAGAACAATCTTTCTCCCCGCCTGCGGCGGGGAGAAACACAGCCCCGGACATCCCTAGTGACGCTGCCGGGGCTTAATCTTCAGAAAACGGAGAAAGAATCGAATGAGAGAGAATCTGAACAAGTATCAGGGCATCTTCCCGGCTTTCTATGCCTGTTACGATGAAACGGGCGCGGTATCGGCGGAAGCGACAAGAGCGCTGACCGAGTATCTGATCGGCAAAGGAGTGCAGGGCCTGTATGTGGGCGGCTCGTCCGGTGAGTGCATTTATCAGTCGGTGGCAGAGCGGAAGCTGGTCCTCGAGAACGTCGTCGCGGCAGCCAAAGGACGCATCGTGATCATCGCGCATGTGGCCTGCAACAACACCGCCGACAGCATGGAGCTGGCGGCGCACGCCGAGAGCCTCGGCGTGGACGCGATCGCGGCGATCCCGCCGATCTACTTCCATCTGCCGGACCGGGCGATGGCAAAGTACTGGAACGACATTTCGTCCGCGGCCCCGAACACCGACTTCATCATCTACAACATTCCGCAGCTGGCGGGTGTGGCGCTCTCGAGCAGCCTGCTGCGCACCATGCTGGAGAACCCGCGGGTCATTGGCGTGAAGAACTCCTCCATGCCCGTGCAGGACATCGAGATGTGGCGCGACGAAGGCGCGATCGTCTTCAACGGCCCGGATGAGCAGCTGCTCTCCGGCCTGGCGGCCGGAGCCGTCGGCGGCATCGGCGGAACCTACGCCGCCATGCCGGAACTGTACCTGAAGATCTTCGCGCTGACCCGGGAAGGGAAAATCGCCGAGGCGAGAGAGATTCAGGACGCCTGCTGCCAGATGATCTATAAGATGTGCTCCGGTCAGGGCAACATGTACGCCATGATCAAGGCCATCATCCGCGAGATGGGCGGACCGGACGCCGGCGGCGTGCGCGCCCCGCTCTACCCGCTGCAGGAGAGCGACCTGCCGATCGCGAAGGAGACAGCAGCGCAGATCAAGGAACTGATTGCGAAATACTGCTGATCTGACAGAACGGGAAAATACGAAAATGGCCTGATTTTCAGGCCATTTTTTAAAGGGAGAATACATGATGAAGTTCAAGAATGCGAATGTATTTCTGGAAGACGAGGGCTTTGTCCGTGGCGGATTTGCGATTGAGAACGGCATCTTCCGTGAGATCCGGAAGGGAGAGGGACCGGAGGACGGCATCGATCTGCAGGGACAGTATGTGATCCCGGGCCTGATCGACATCCACACCCACGGCAATTCCGGGGCGGACTTCTCGGACGGAGACTATGAAGGGCTGAAGAAAATGGCGCGCTATCTGGCGCAGAACGGCGTAACGGGTTTTGCGCCGGCGTCGATGACGCTGCCCTACGAAGTGCTGGAGACGGCTTACCTCACGGCAAAGCGCCTGCGGGACGAGAAGCCGGAGGGCTGTGCGGCGCTGCTCGGCATCAACATGGAGGGGCCCTTCTTCTCCGAAAAGAAAAAAGGCGCCCAGAACGGCGCCTATCTGCGAAACCCCGACTGGGAGGCCTTCCGGCATCTTTATGAGGCCTCGGACGGGCTGATCCGGATCGCGGACCTGGCGCCGGAGCTTCCCGGCGCGGTGGAGTTTACCGAAAAAGCCTCGAAGCTCTGCACGGTGTCGGTGGCGCATACGGACGCAAGCTATGAGGAAGCCCGGGCGGTCTATGAAGCCGGGGCGACGCACCTGACCCATCTCTACAACGCCATGCCCGGGATCCATCACCGCAAACCCGGCGTCATCGGCGCGGCCTCGGAATGCGAACAGGTCTATGCCGAGCTGATCTGCGACGGACAGCATGTCCACCCGAGCGCGGTACGGATGGCGTTCCGCCTCTTCCCGGAGCGGATCTGCCTGATCTCGGACGCGCTGCGCTGCTGCGGCATGCCGGACGGCCAATACACGCTCGGCGGGCAGGATGTTTTCCTGAAAGACGGGATTGCCCGCCTGGAGGACGGAACCATCGCGGGCTCGGCGGCGACGCTGTATCAGTGTATGCAGAACGCGGTGCGCTTCGGCATCGCGCGGGACGAGGCCATCCGTTCGGCAACGATTCACCCGGCCAGACAGCTGGGCTGTGCGGACAGGGCCGGTTCCATCGCGGTGGGCAAACAGGCTGACTTTGTCGTCTGTGATGCGGAGCTGAACCGGAAGGCCGTCTGGCTGCGCGGAGAGCGGCTTGGCTGAAAGAAGCCTACAGATTTACAGATTGTTTATTTTCCGTTTCGATTTCGGGATTATAATACAGCCTGCGGTTTCGGCCGCAGGCTTTTTCTTTACTGGCAAACGAAGGATGAAAACATGGATCTGAAACTGCTGAATGATAAAAAAACATCTTGGATTTTCCGGGTGATCCGATGGCTGGTATGGCTCTTCTCCCCGAAGTATCAGCTGGAAGGAACGGAGAATCTGCCCGATGAACCGTGCGTGATCGTCGGAAACCACAGCCACATGTACGGCCCGATCATGGGCGAACTCTACACCCCGGTCAGGCACTATGTCTGGTGCGCGGGAGAGATGATGAAGCGGGAAGAGGTTGCGGCCTACGCCTACCGGGACTTCTGGTCCGGGAAGCCGAAAGGGACCCGATGGTTCTACCGCATTCTGAGCCATCTGATCACACCGCTGGCGCTCTGCGTGTTCAACAACGCCCATACCATCGCGGTCTACCATGATACACGCCTGATCACGACCTATCGGGAATCGATCGAGAAGCTGAAGGAAGGCTACAGCATGGTGATTTTCCCGGAATGCTACGACGAGCACAACAACATCGTGCACGGCTTCCAGGACAAGTTCATCGATCTTGCCCGTTTTTACTACAAAAAGACCGGAACTGAACTGAATTTCGTTCCGATGTATCTTGCGCCGAAGCTGAAAAAAGTGTATTATGGGAAACCGATTCGCTTCCGTGCGGACGCGGACATCAAGACCGAGCGCGGGCGGATCTGCGGCGAGCTGATGGATGCCATCACGGAGATTGCCGTATCGCTCCCGGAGCATACGGTGATCCCGTACCCGAACATCTCCGCCCGGCACTACGGAAAAAACATTCCTCTCGAGGTATATCAAAATGAGCAAGCAGAAGAAAAAACCGGTTGATTACAGCGGCTTCTCCCTGCGCCGGCTGAACGAGCCCCGCTTTTCGCATGTGAAGCTGCTGGGCAGCTGGATCTTTTACTTCATCATGTATTTTATCACGGAGAACCTGATCCCGCGGGAGGCCTGCCACGTGATCCACTGTGCGCTGGACGACATGATCCCGTTCAACGAGTTCTTCCTGATCTTCTATGTGGGCTGGTACGCCCTCGTCTTCGGGGCGCTGGCCTATACCTTCTTCTATGACGTGCCGAAGTTCCGGAAGCTGCAGATCTTTATCCTTGTCACCCAGGTCATCGCCATGACCTGTTACGTGCTCTACCCAAGCCGCCAGGATATGCGGCCGGAGGTCTTCGAACGGGAAAACGTGCTCACGGCGCTGATGGCGTTTATCTACTCCTTTGACACCAGCACGGGAATCTGCCCGTCTCTGCACGTGGGCTACTCGCTGGGAATTCTCTCCGTGGCCCTGAAAGACAGGGATCTCGGCGCCGGCTGGAAGGCCCTGCTCAGCTTTGTCGTGCTGATGATCTGCCTGGCGGTATGCTTCGTGAAGCAGCATTCGGCGCTGGACGTGTTCTGGGCGCTGCCGATGTGCCTGGTGGCCGAGATCATCACCTATGGAAAAGACTACTGGCTGCCGCGGCTGAAAAGCGGAGCGGTCAGGAAACAGATCGTGTGAATTTTACTCACCGGATGAAACGGATGAAGCGTCCGTTTCATCCGGCGCTTTGATTTCCGGAGGATCAGGGAGGAGACACCATGGAAGAGAACGAACTGCTGAAGCGGGCGGAAGAGCTCTGCCGGCGAAGCGAGCGGAGCGGGAGAATGACCGCCACCGCGTTTCTGACCCCGGCGGAACAGATGCTGTTGCGGGAAAAGATTCACCCCGACCGGGGAACCCGGATGTGCTTTTTCGGCGGCTATGAAGACAGCGAGCGGAGCATCGCGGTGTTTCTACCGGAGGAAGACGCGGAAGAGGAAGCGCCAAAAGAGTGGGGGGCCGGACTGATCCGGGCTGTCCGCTTCAAAGCTTACTTCGGCGAACCGGGACATCGGGATTATCTCGGTGCCCTCCTGGCCTCCGGCATCGTGAGAGACCGCCTCGGTGATATCCTGATCGACGGAGACGAAACCACGGTGTTCTGCCTGCCGGGAATCTGCGGGCATCTGCTGACGGTGGAGCGGATCGGAAGAGTCAGCGTAAAAGCGGAGGAAATACCTCTGGATAAGGTAACGATCCCGAAACGGGAATACAGAAAGAAAAGCTTTTCGGTGATGAGCATGCGCCTGGACGCGGTGGCCGCGGGGATGTTCAACCTCTCCCGGACTGCCTGTGCCAAACAGATCACCGAGGGGAACGTGAGCCTCAACTACCGCGTCTGCATGAAAACGGACGCCGCGGTGGGGGAGGGGGACGTGATCTCGCTGCGCGGCAAAGGGAAAGGAATGATCAGCGGCCTGGGGGGCAATTCCCGGAAGGGGAGGCAGTTCGTCGAAGCGGAGATTCTGCTCTGAATCCAACGGTCCTGTGAAACCGGACTGAGGGGAAGAAACAAGGGAAAACGGGCAACATGGGACTTGACGGAGAGGCCGCTTGCTGTTATCATCATACAACTACACAATAGAGAAGAGACTGATTTATGAACCTGTTTCAGACCGTGGACATGCGAACCGGCCACCCGGTTACCCAGATCGTCCGTTTTGCGATCCCGATGCTGCTGGGGAATATTGCCCAGCAGCTGTATAATACGGTGGACAGCATTATCGTCGGACGCTTTGTCGGCGACAACGCCCTGGCGGCAGTCGGCAGCGCGGGGCCGCTGCTGAATCTGATGCTGGTGCTGTTCATGGGCATCTCCGTGGGCGCGAGCATTATGGTTTCCCAGTATTTCGGCGCCGGCATGAAGGAGGACCTGGCCAAGACCATCGGCTGCTGCATCACGCTGACGGGGGTCGCTTCGCTGTTCATCATGATTGTGGGACCCCTGCTGGCGGGGCCGGTGCTGCGCCTGCTGAACACGCCGGATAGCGTTATCGGCTGGTGCCGGTCGTACCTCACGATCATCTTCCTCGGCATTGCGGGCGGCGGATATTACAACATCATGAGCGGCGTCATGCGCGGCCTCGGCGACTCGGCCTCGGCGCTGGTCTACCTGCTGGTGGCAACCGGCGTGAACATCGTGCTGGACTATGTGTTTGTGGCAAAGTTCGGCATGGGGGTTCCCGGTGTGGCCTGGGCGACCGTAATCGCGCAGGTGATCTCGGCGGTTCTCGCGATGCGGAAGATTGTGCGGATGACGGATCTCTTTCAGCTGAAGAAGGAATACCTCTGGCCGGAGAAACGTTTTGTCAGCTCTCTTGTCCGGCTTGGCCTTCCCTCGGGCGTGACTCAGGCGATCTTCTCCATGTCGATGATCATTGTCCAGTCGCTGACCAACAGCTTCGGGGAACAGTTCATCGCCGCCAACGTCATCGTTATGCGCATCGACGGCTTCGTCATGCTGCCGGCGTTTTCGCTGGGCACCGCGATGACCACCTTCGCCGGGCAGAACATCGGCGCGGGAAAGATGGACCGGGTGCTGCAGGGAGCAAGACAGGGAACCCTGACCGCCATGGGAGTCTCGGCGGTGATCACGGCGCTGATTCTGCTCTTCGGCCGCGGCCTGATGGCGGTCTTTACCGAAACGCCGGAGCTGATCGATCTGAGCTATCGAATGATGCAGATTCTGGCTGCCGGATACATCGCGATGGAGGTGACCCAGTGCCTCTCCGGTATCATGCGCGGCGCGGGGGACACGGTGACCCCGATGTGGATCGCGATCATCAACACGGTGATTGTGCGCGTGCCGCTGGCTTACGGACTGGTGGCCCTCTCCAAGACGCCGGAGCTGCCGCAGGGCAACTGCGCCATGATGTATGTCTCGCTGCTGATCACCTGGATCATCGGCGCGACCATCACCTTTGTGCTGTATCGGACGGGAAAGTGGAAACGGAAGGCCAACATCGTCGGCGCATGACCGGAGTCGACCGGGGAGGAAGAAAGCATGGGAGAACTGCTGCTGTTTAATATTCAGGATCCGGAGAAGAAAACCGCGATCCGTCTGACCGCGCTTCGGATGGGTCTGAGGTGCCGGGAAATTCCGCCCGAACGGCAGGGCGAGACGCTGGAAGCGCTTCTCAGCGGCGAAGCGGCGAATCCGGCGCAGCCGGAAGGGGAAGCCTTTGCCGATGAACTGATGCTGATGCACGCGCTGTCTCAGGCGGAGTTCCACGAACTGCTGGATACCCTGCGCAGGGAGGGGCAGAGCGTCCGCCTGAAGGCCGTGGTCACGGAGCACAACCGCAAGTGGACCGCACGGCGTCTGCACCGGGAACTCTGTGCAGAAGAGCAGGCCATGCAGCGCTGGAAACAGCAGAACCGGAACAAAACGCATAAGAAGAAGTAACTGCCGGGCGGACCCGAGCCGGCAGGGCGCTTATCCGGGAGCCGGAATGACGGAAAACAATCCATAGAACAGACAGCGGCGGACCTGCCGAAAGCAGGCCCGCCGCTTTGCATGCTCAGATCCCGATGCCGCTGTAATTCAGGTTGTCCGCAACCGCGTCCACATCGGCCTCAGACAGAACACCATCGCTTTGGATGTGCATTTCAAAGAAGGAATTGGGAAGATAGACATACAGGAAGGCTTCGTTCTCCTTCTGCAGGATGGTCAGCTCTGTGCCGTCCGGAGCGGTATGGGTTCTGATCAAAAACTGCTCCGGATCCGTGATCCGAGAGACGACCTCCCGACCGCTGGACAGGGTCGCGTACATGGAGTTGTAGCCGTAGCACTTTACGCGTCGTCCGTCCGACAGCTCCTGATCATAGCTGACGCAGAAGGTCCCCTCGTCGTAATAATACACCTTGTCAAAGCCCCAGGGAATTTCCCGGAAAAGGTCTCCGCTGCAGCCGGCCGCCGAAATGCGATCACAAAGCTCGCGGTCTGTGAGAAAGCGCGGATCGCTGGTGTCGGTGTGGAGACTGGTCCCGTGCTGCGCGTTGAACTCTGCATCCATCTTTTCTGTCGTCTCTTTGCTCCAGAGAAGCGTCTGTCCGCGGCGCAGACGCAGATGGTACTTCGCGGCGATTTCTTCCAGCTTTGCCGCTTCCGCTTCGTTGTGAATGTCGTAGTTGAAATCGTAATCCCCGTAGGTAAGATTCGTGTACTCCATCCAGCGTTCTTTCTCTGCCATTTCTTCCGCGGTGGCGGTTCGGACTTCAAGCGGGGTGGCGGCAGAGAGATCCGGTTCACCGTCAGGCTGCTCGTTCATCATGGCCAGGACCTCTTTCCCGTAGAACGAAATGGTATAAGTACCGTCCCCGTTGTCCTCATAGTTCGTAATGGCCGAGCCTTTCGGAGGCATGAAGGCCTGAGGCTCATGCGGAATGTCAGGACTGGTTCTGCGCCAGTTTTGCCATTCGCCCCAGGCGGCACGGGCGTTCTCTACCTTCTCTTTTGTGGCACTGTCCAGCTCTTCCGGTACCGCCTGCGGTTGGGTGATGGAGACGAGCGCATTGCCGGCCGCTTGTTCGGCTGCTTCCTGCGGCTCCGGCGTGGAGACCGGTGCTGTACTGCCCGTTTCCTCCGGTATGTCCCGCGATTGTGCAACAGAGGCAGGAGCTTCGCTTACTTCGATGCTTGCCTCGGGAATCATGATCGCTCTCAAACCGAGAAAACCGCTTGCGTAAGCTCCCACGGTGAGCAGGCTGATCAGTACCGCGGCAAGCAATGTGATTTGAATGATTTTCCTTGTGTTTCTTGTTTTTCTGCTTTCAAAATAACTCTTTCCGGCCATGACTACATCCTCCCCATGAATGCCGTTCATCGCGCGCAGAAGTGTCAGCGAGTCTAACATAAGCCTTCCTCCTCCAGGTAGTTCTTCAGCTTTTTGCGGGTACGGAACAGACTGGTTTTGACTTTCCCTGTGCTGAATCCGAGCGTTTCTGCGATGTCATCGATGGATGCGACATACCAGTATCGCAGGACGAAGATCTTCTTCTCCGTTTTGGGAAGACCGGAAACAAATCTTCCGATTGCCTTTGCAAGCTCTTTTTCTTCCAGAGCCTGCTCCGGATTTGTCCCGCCGGGAATACACTCCTCCAGCTCATCCAGCGCAAGTACCGCTTCCCCTCCGCCGCGCTTGATCCTGTTTCTTGATTGAATAAGGTTAATGGCGAAGTTTCTGGTGATACGGCCGAGAAATGCCGATAATATGGTCGGGCGACGATCGGGCATCAGATTCCAGGCACGAAACCAGGTATCGCTGACACACTCTTCCGCATCCTCGTCTGTCCCGCAGATATTATAGGCAATGGTATGGCAGTATCTCCCATACTTCTGACCGGTTTCCGATATGGCCAGGTCGGAACGCTGCCAGTAAAGGTCAACAATCTGTTTGTCTTCCATACTGTACCTCCTTCGATGTAAGAGCTCTCACCCTTATATACAGCAAAAAACAGAAAAGGTTTCAAAAGCGGGGAGTATTATACTATAAATTTCGGAGTAATTTCACCCGGGAAAGAGAATATAAAATAGTAAGCCTACGGCCGAAATTATCCTTTCCTCTTCTCCGGACTTGTGGTATCATCGTACTATGAACAGGTGGCACGAATGACAAGAGAAAAAGAGCTAATAAAACAGAATGAGGCATACAAGCATTACCGCAGTCTGAACCGCTTCTTGCGGGAGCAGTTCGGTGAGAAGGTTTACAAGCTGGCACTGGACGGCGGCTTTACCTGCCCGACGAGAGACGGCAGCAAGGGAACCGGCGGGTG
Organism: Oscillospiraceae bacterium; assembly: GCA_017458335.1. Taxonomy (GTDB): domain Bacteria; phylum Bacillota; class Clostridia; order Oscillospirales; family Oscillospiraceae; genus Limivicinus. The sequence continues at coordinate 63,666 of JAFTFT010000041.1, read as the reverse complement.
CACCTTCTGCGCGGGCGGGAGCGGCGACTTTGCCATCCCGGTGGGAGACAAGGTCTCCGAAGCCATCGAGATGGCGAAAGCGGTGGTGGCGGACAAGGGCGCGAGGAAGTTCATCGCCTATTATCAGAGTTACACCGGAACCTATGCACCGATCGAACGACTGCGGAACTTATACACCGAGACCATCCGGCACCCGGACATTGCGGCTTTGTCCATCGGTACGCGGCCGGACTGCCTTGAGGACGAGGTGGTCACTCTGCTCAAAGAGCTGAATAAAGAGAAGCCGGTCTGGATCGAACTGGGCCTGCAGACCATCCATGAGAAGACCGCTTTGTCCATCCGGCGCGGCTATTCTCTGGAGGTGTACGACGACGCGGTTCGGCGGCTGCGGGCTACGGGCATCTCCGTGATTGTTCATATGATCATCGGGCTCCCGGGGGAGACAGCGGAGATGATCCGGCAGACGGCGGCCTACATCGGGAGAAGCGGCGTGCAGGGAATCAAGTTCCAGCTGCTTCATGTGCTGGAGGGGACGGCGCTGGCGGAAGAGTACCGGGCGGGAGCATTTGAAGTGCTGTCTTTAGACGCATACATCCGGATCCTGGAAGAATGCATCGAGAGCATCCCGCAGGAGATGGTGGTCCACCGCCTGACCGGCGACGGAACGAAACGCAGACTGATTGCGCCAAGGTGGAGCGCAGACAAAAAGCGGGTATTGAATGAAATCAACCGGGCGTTTGAACGGGACCGGATCCGGCAGGGGAAACGGAATTAAGGATTCTTCAGACTCTTTTCAAGAGGAATCTGCTATACTGAATCCGGAATGACAGAACAATCAAGCGATAAAGCATCTGTCAGGGAAAGGGCGGGATAAATGATGAAGAAAAAAACAAACAAGGCTCTGCTCTCACTGGTTCTGGCACTGCTTCTTGCGATCACAGGGTTCGGGAGCGGGAGTGCTCCGGCGGCCCAGGCTGAAGAAGCAGGACTCGATGGAGAGGACAGCACGAGACCGGAAACCGTTATCCGCGTCAGCACCGTGGATGAACTTCTGGATGCGATCGGGCCGGACCGCGTGGTTCAGCTGGAAGACGGGGAATATAACCTGACACAGGCCCGGACCTACGGAGACGTGAGTGCGGGAGAATATTGGCACTGGGTGGACGCCTGGGACGGATACCAGCTTGTGATCCGGAACGTTGCCGGACTTTGGCTGGAGGGCAGCGATGCGCAGCGCTGCAGCATCGTGACCGAGCCCCGCTATGCCAATGTTCTGGCGGCGGACAGCTGCGACGATCTGCACATTTCCAATCTCACGGCGGGGCACACGCCGGGCGAAGGGTACTGCTCCGGCGGCGTCCTGGACTTCTACAGCTGCAGCAGAGTCCGGGTTCAAAACTGCGACCTCTACGGCTGCGGTACCTACGGCATCACGGCGTCGGAAAGCCTCTCCATCATTGCCGAAAACACGGTCATCCATGACTGCACCTACGGCGCCATCGAGACCTTCAACTGTGAGGACGTCCGTTTCGTGGACGGGACAATCCGGCACTGCGGCTACAGCAAGGAACACGGATCCGACTGGTACGCATTCAATCTGCTGCATGCGCACGGCTGCAACGGCTTTGCGGTGCTCAATACAGAGATTTCGGACAACAACACGGAGACGCTCTTCCAGAGCTCTTATACGCAGGGATTCCTCATCTCCGGCTGCAGCGTCCGCGACAACATCGTCGGTCAGTACGACTGGGGCGGCATGTTCTTTGTCTCGGGCCAGCCGGTGACGGTCAGAGGGACGGAGTTCGTCGGAAATCAGCTGACAGGACCCTTCTTCCATGCGGACGCGGACACCCCCACGGCAGCGGTTCCGGTGGTCGATGAGAACGGTATGGGCATGGATCAGGCCGCTCTGGAAGGGCTGACAAGGGTGCCCTGTGATGCAGACAGCTATACCTTCTCATTCACCGTTGAATATTTCCCGGAAGAAGATCAGCAGATGACCGGAGAACCAACGGTCAGTCATGTCACGACCGCGGATGAATTCCTCGCCGCCATCGGCAGCAACAGCGTGATCTATGTCGATGCGCCGCTGATCGATTTCAGTACAGCGGCCAACTACGGCGGAGCAGGCGGCGTGTATTATTACTGGATGGATGTTTACGACGGACCGTGCCTGGTGATCCAGGGGGTGCGGAATCTGAAGATCATCGGCCTGGGGACAGATCAGACCGTCCTCCAGGCGACACCGCGCTATGCGGACGTGCTGCGCTTTGACTCCTGTTCCGGGATCGGCATCAGCGATCTGACCGCCGGACATCTGCGCGAGGCGCCCGGTTCCTGCGCCGGGGATGTATTTGAGTTTACCGGGTGCAAAGATGTGGAGGTTGCCAACTGCGGCCTCTTCGGCTGCGGCGTAAACGGCATCGGCGCCAGCGACAGCTCGGACTTTATCATCCGCAACACCGAGATCTACGAGTGCAGCGAATACGGCGCAAATCTCTGGAACTGCAGCCATTTCCTCTTCCAGAACTGCAGCATCCATGACTGTTACGCCAACGGCTTGATGCTTACCGGCACAGACCACATCCTTTGGAATACCGAGCAGGTGTATGACGGCGTGTTCGAGCCGGCCGGAGAGAATGTAAGCACCACGAGGTACGGCCTCGAAAGGCCGCTGTAAAGCCTTCAGTACCGTCCTGCGAAACAATACCACAGCCTGCAGAGCGCAGTTATAGAACAAAATTTCAAAGCGGCACCGGGGAGCTAATGGATCTCCGGTGCCGCTTTTCCGGAAATGCCGCTTGAAGAATCCGCTGGTTCGCGGTATACTGGGCGCAATCAAAAACCAAAGCAAAACCGGGGAGGTTCAATTATGAAATATACAGCGGCAGTCATCACCATCAGCGACAAGGGGTCCCGCGGCGAACGGGTGGACACCAGCGGACCGGCAGTGTGCAAAATGCTGGAGGACGCGGGCTTTGACGTGGTTTATACCAATATCATTCCGGACGAGATGGAACAGATCAAGGCGGAACTGATCGCCTGCGCGGATGAGAAGAAAATCGGCCTCGTGATGACGACGGGCGGGACCGGATTCTCCCAGCGGGACATCACGCCCGAGGCGACCCTGGCCGTGGTGGAACGCGAGACCCGCGGCATCCCGGAGGCGATGCGCTGGGCCAGCCTGCAGATCACCCCGCGCGGCTGCCTGAGTCGCAGCGCGGCCGGCATCCGGGGCAAGACCCTGATCGTGAATCTTCCGGGCAGTGAAAAAGCCGCGAAGGAAAACCTCGCGGCGGTGCTGGAAGCGATTCTCCACGGGATGGATATGCTCTATGCAGACGGCTCCACGGATCATGACCACGAGCACCATCATCACCATCATGATCACAAGGAAGACCGATGAGCGAAGACAATAAGAACAGCTTATCCGTCCGGCAGACCTTTGTGCGGGAAATTGAGCGGCAGATCCTGTCGGAGGAACTGAAACCGGGCGACCGCCTGCCCACGTCGAGAGAGCTCTGCACGAAAATGGGTGTCAGCCTGACGATTGTGAACGCGGGGGTCGCGGAGCTGGCGAACAAGGGCTTCGTAGAGGTCAAGCCGCGCCACGGCGTCTATGTGACCGACTATCGGACCAGTGGGAATCCAGCCGTACTCTCATCCATCCTCCAGTACAACGGGGGAAGGCTCAATGCGCATGACGTGCGCTCCTTCTGTGAGACCCGCGCCGCGCTGGATCCCATGGCGGCAGGGCTGGCAGTTCAGAGGGCGACAGAGAAGGACCTGGAAGAATGGGGAGAACTTCTGGAGCGGCTTCGCCGTGAAGAGGACCGAAAAGTGTTCTGCGTGCGGATTACGGAGTTTATCTACCGGATGTACCGGATGAGTGACAACTTCCTGCTGACAGTGCTGTATCACTGCACCATGGAGCCGCAGCAGCGCATGTATCAGCAGTTTATCGAAAAAAACGGAACGGACGCCGTCGTTCAGAACGCCGAAGAGGTCTTCCGGTATGTGAGCGAGCGGAATGCCCCCGCCGCGGCCGCCTGTATGAGAGAGACCATGCGTCTCCCCTTGGAGGGGGAAACGGCGATCATCTGACCATCGAAAACAGAATATGTACAGCAAACGGACGGAAGCCATCCAGACAGGCTTTCGTCTTTTTTTGTGCTTTCCGGATATTATTTTCACAAAAGGCTTGTAATCATCGCAGGTGTATGATATAACATCTGTGACCACTTCACAAATAGACGAGCGATATGCTCCTTAACAGAATCCATTGCTGCTTCTTTCCTGCGGCAGTGGAAAATCGTTACCTGACAAATGATCCGTTCAACAGGGCAAGAAAATCATAAAACACCTTAATAATGAAGAAACAGAGGAGGAAACTGCCTTGGGTGTCTGGAAAAAAACATGGTGCAATCTATGCGCCGTTACTTGCGGCCTGGAGATGGAGGTCGAGGACAATCGGATCATCAATGTCCGCCCCGACCCATCCAGCCCGCGGTCAAACGGCTACTGCTGCCGCAAGGGCAGAACGGCGAAATACTTTACGGAGAACCGGGATCGGCTCCTCTTTCCGAAAAAGCGTGTGGGCGACCACTATGAGCGCATTTCCTGGGAGCAGGCATACCGGGAGATTGCCGAACGCGCCAACGCCATTATTCAAAAGCACGGTCCGCGTTCTGCGGCTTTTCTCGGCGGCGGAACCTATTCCATTACAACGCCGGCCGCTACCGCACTGCCGCTGATGAAGGCCATCGGCACGCAGTATAATTTCAATCCCATCGGCGTGGAGTTTATGGGCGACTGGTGGAGCCACGGCCGCATTTTCGGCTATGCGTTCCATTTTTTGGAGCCGGATGATGAGAACAACGAGGTCATTGTCTATTGGGGTAGCAACGCATATGTCTCTCATCAGATGCCGAACGCAAAGAGGACGATCCGCAGCTTTTCCCGTGATCCGGAGAAGATGGTCATCGTTGTCGATCCGCGGCTGAGCGAGACGGCGCGCATGGCAGACCTGCACATCATGCCGGCCAATGGCTCGGACGCCCTGCTGATGCGCGCACTGATTGCCATCATTCTGGAAAAAGGCTGGCAGAACCAGGAGTATATCAATCAATACACCCGAGACTGGGCCCTTGTCCTGCCGTGGTTTAAAGGGTTTGACATCGACGCGGCACTGGAGGTTTGCCAGATCTCCCGGGAGCAGGCGGAGAAGTTTGCCCGCATTATCACCACCAAAAAGTGGGGCATGCACCGCGATCTCGGCCTGTTCTTCGGACGGCACTCCACCGCAAGCAGCTATCTTTGCATTCTGCTTGCGATTGTCTGCGGCATGGCGCTGGTGAAGGGCGGCAGCGTAATGCCCGAGCGTGTGCTGTATCTGGACAGTACGGATGAGAATGATCCAAAGGTCTGGCGCACGCCGGTCACGAACCGCTTCCCGGTTCTTGGGATTTTCCCGGAAGGAGTTTTTCCGGATGAAGTGCTGGGAGACAACGAGGACCGCATTCGGCTGGCTTTCAGTGTGCTGACGAATCCTGCCCGTAGCTATCCCGATTCACAGCGTATAGAGGAAGCTCTCAAAAAGCTGGAGCTTTTCGTTGCCATCGACTGTGTGGAGACGGAGACGACCATGCTGGCAGATTATGTGCTTCCCAGTATGAGCGCCTATGAGGCCGACGGTGACTTTGATATGTTCACGCTGAACTATCCGGAGGTGGTTTTCGGCAGCCGCAAGCGCATTCTCGAGCCTTTCGGTGAGGCGAAGGAAGATTCCATGATTTTTGCGGAACTGACGCAGGCCATGGGGTACCTGCCGGAGCTTCCCAAAAGCCTGTACGACGCGGCAGAGGAGGCTGTACGCACGGGGGACCGCATCAAGTACTTTATGAAAGTCGTTATGTGGATCGGAAAAGGCGGCATGAAGTACTTTGATCAGGCTGCAACGATCATCGCACTTACCCTTGGAAAAGCCATGAGATCCTCCGGCCGGGCAATGAACTGGGCGGTTCTGCTGACCAGTCCTGTCTTCAAAAGCGCGATTCCGACTGTCCAGGCGGATACCGGTCTGCATCCTGTGCTATCCAGGCTCCCGGTCTTCAAAGACTGGTGTGTGCTGGATGCGGCCTTTGATCTGGTTGATCACCATCCGGAGGGCGCAGTGATCGGTATGGCGGATACGGAACATATGATGGAAAAGCATATCACGCACAAGGACGGGAAAATGCATCTCTGGTGCAAGGAGATCGAAGACTACCTCTATGCGTATATTACTCCGGAGCGGGAGCGGGAGGCGCTGATGCTCAAGGACGGAAACAACATGATCCTATCTTCCGGCAGGCGTGACGAGGGCGGCGTAAACAACGCAATGCGAAATCCGGCGACAAGCCGTTACCGCAATCTGTATACGCTCTGGATTAACCCTGTGGATGCGGCAGAGATGGGTATTGCCGACGGAGAAAAGTTGCGCCTTTCGACCAACCGCGGCTCCGTTGAGATCCCGGCAGAAATCACTTGGCGTGCATCACCCGGCTACTGCCTGATGCCGCACTACTTCGGTCTGCACTATCAGGGAGAAATACGCGGCATGCACGCCAACTATCTGACCGATAACACCGATATTGACGAGATGACCGGTAATTCCCACTGGCGGTATACCCCCTGCCGGGTCGAGAAGGTACAGGAGGTGTGAGATGGCAAGCTCTTATCAGACAGTAATCAAAAAAGCCCTTCAGGAGGGCGGCCTGCTGGATGCGCTGCTGGCTCTTCAGAAACGGGACGGCTATGTGACCGAGGAAGCTCTGAACGCTCTGGCCGAGCATGAGGGAAAGAGCGCGGCGGAGCTCTATGACACGGCAAGCTTCTATTCCATGCTGCGCTTCAGCGCGCCGGCGAAGAAGGAGATCCGCGTCTGCCGCGGCACGGCCTGCCACAGCGGAGACAACGCCGCGCTGATTGCCTCGCTGGAATCCGCCATCGGCCTGAAGATGGGCGAAAGCAATGAGGAATACGGCCTGGACTGGGTGGAATGTCTCGGCCAGTGCCAGGCGGCGCCCAATCTGCTTGTGAACGGGAAACTCTATACCAATGTGAATCCCGCAAGAATTCCGGAACTGCTGGGAGGTGACCGGTGATGGAAGAAGTACGGATTGCCCTGCGGAATGTGGGCCGGATCAAGCCCGATTCCATCGAGGAGTATATCGCCGCCGGCGGCTATGAGGCGCTGGAAAAGGCCCGGACCATGGACCAGGGAGAACTCATCCAGACCATCGAAGAGACCAGCCGGCTCCGCGGGCGCGGCGGTGCGGCCTTCTCCACCGGAAAAAAGTGGAGCAGCGCTTTCGCGAGCAAAGAGAAGACCAAATACCTGGTCTGCAACGCCGACGAGGGCGAGCCGGGAACCTACAAGGACCGCGTCATCATGGAGGGTGACCCCCATACCGTGATCGAGGGACTGCTGATCGGCGCCTATGCCGTCGGCGCAAAAGAATGCTTCATCTATGTCCGCGGCGAGTATGAAAAGTCCATTAAACTGCTGCGCAAGGCGGTGAAGCAGGCGGAAGAGAAGGGCTTCTGCGGCGGGACGAAGATCAGGGTCGTCTCCGGTGCGGGCGCCTATGTCTGCGGCGAAGGTACAGCCATCGTGAACTCGCTGGAAGGCCTGCGCGGCGAGCCGCGTCTGAAGCCGCCCTCCATGGCGGTGAAGGGACTGCACCAGAAGCCCACGGTCGTGAACAACGTGGAGACCTTCGCCGTGATCCCCGAGATCGTCCGGAAGGGCGCGGACTGGTTCGGCGGCATCGGCGCCGAAAAGTTCCCCGGCACGAAGCTCATGTGCCTTTCGGGTGACGTGGAGAACAAGGTCTGTGTCGAAGTGCCGACGAACGCGACGCTGCGCGAGGTGCTGGAGCAGTTCGGCGGCGGAGTGGCCGGAGGAAAGAAGCTGAAGGCCGTCCAGCTCGGCGGCTCAAGCTGCGGCTTCGTGACACCGGAGCAGCTGGATACCCCCATCGATTTTGATTCCATCCGCTCCATCGGCGCGGCTCTGGGCTCCGGGGCCATGTATGTGATCGACGAGAGCCGGAACATGGTGGACATCCTGTGGGAGATCGCCAGGTTCTTCCGGCATGAAAGCTGCGGCAAGTGCACCCCCTGCCGGGAGGGCACCATGCGCGTCGAGGAGCTGCTGGAGAAGCTGGCAGCGGGCGAGGGAAGCAGACAGGATGTGGAGCTGATCAGGAAACTCTCCGGGTACATGCAGAAGAACTGCTTCTGCCCGCTGGGGCAGAGCGCGACCACGGCGCTCATAAGCGCGCTGAAGCTGTTCCCCGAAGACTTCGACGCAAAGATCAGGAAGGAGGCATGAACATGGCAGACGTGAACATCATCATCGACGGCAAGACCCTGTCTGTGCCTGCCGGAACGACCGTGCTGGAAGCGGCGCGCGCCAACGGGATCCGCATCCCGACCCTGTGCTTCCTGAAGGAACTGGATCCGAGGGCCAGCTGCCGCATGTGCGTGGTGGAGATTGAAGGGGCGAGAACCTTCCAGCATGCCTGCGCAACCAGGGTGCGCGAAGGAATGGTCGTCCACACCGACACGGAAGCGGTCCGTGATTCGAGGAAGCTGACGCTAGAGCTGCTGCTCTCCAACCACGCGGTGGACTGCCACCACTGCCTGCGGATCGGGAGCTCCCGCTGTGACGATCTGGATCCGAAGTTCTGTGAGATGTGCTTCTTCTGCGACTGCGTGAAGGACGGCTTCTGCGAGCTTCAGGCCCTGGCACGCGAGTATAAAGTGGATGTGCTGCCGTTTTCTCAGAAGCACAACACATATCCGTTGGACGACAGCACCGTCATCGTCCGCAACCCCAACAAGTGCATCAAATGCAGACGCTGCGTGGACGTGTGCGGCAAGGTTCAGACCGTACACAATCTGGCGGCATCCGGCCGTGGCAGCGAGCTTTTGATCGGGCCGGCCTTCGGCAGGAGCATGGCGGAGAGCGGGTGCATCGGCTGCGGCCGCTGCGTCGAGGTCTGCCCCACGGGCGCGATCCATGCCATGGAGCACAAGGACGAACTGGTCTACTATGCGCACCGGGACGGCTTGAAAACCGCCGCCCTGGTGGATGCCGATGTGATTCCGGAGCTGGAGCGCGTGCTGAAGCTGCAGCCAGGCAGCGTGACGCCGGAGCAGATCGCGGGAAGCCTGAAGAAGATCGGCACCGATGAGATCTATGACGCGGCCGGCGCGGAGAAGGCCGCCGAGGCGGAGGCCGAGGCACTGCTGGCAGAGAAGCTGGAAGGGCAGAGACCCGTTATCCTCACCAACAGCTTTGCGGCGAAGGCCTTCCTGGAGAAAAACTTCCCGGAGCGGAAGGAGAGCTTTGTGTTCTACGGCTCGGCCGTTGCGCAGTTCGGCTCTGCCCTGCGCGGTCAGGCGGACAGGCTCTTTGCCGTCACCCCCGTCGGAAACGATGCCTCCGAGACCGAGAAGACCCATCCGGTGGACATCACGGTGAATCCGCGGGAACTGGCGCGCATCATGATCCGCACCGGCTCCGAGCCGAATCCGAAGCGCACCGCAGAACTGAAAGTGCTTCCCGTGCCGCAGCCCGGCGGAAAATTCGGAAGACTTCTGGAGAAGGCCGCGTGGTCCATGGCGAGAGATGCTGCGCCGGAACGCTTCACGGTCGGAGAGTTGAAGTGCGTAATCTGCCATAACCTGGGGCAGGCCAGAGAGGTTCTGGAATCCGGGGAAGCCTTTGATGTGATCCGGGTGATTGGGTAAACGCGAGTCTCAAAAGAGACTGCATGAAGAAAAGACCCCGAAAGTGAGAACCTGGAAAGAGCCGGGAAAGGGACTTCAGAAACGGGACGGAAGCCCAGTCCCGAAAACGGCCCCGGACAAAACAAAGCAAAAAACGCAGAAGGAAACTTCTGCGTTTTTTCGTTGCACTTTTCCCAAGTGCATGGTATCATAAAAAGACTTGATTTTCGGGGGAAGCACATGAGCAGAGAGCTTGAAAAATACCAGCTGGTAGAGCAGAGCATCAACAAAAAGTTTCATAAAAGCCTGTGGCGGCCGTTCATCAACGCCATGAAGCAGTACGAGCTGGTACAGGCGGGGGACAGGATTGCGGCCTGCGTCTCCGGCGGGAAGGATTCCTTCCTGAACGCCAAGCTCCTGCAGATGCTGCAGCGGCATAGCGACGTGCCCTTTGAACTCGTTTTCCTGATGATGGATCCGGGCTACAATGAGGAAAACCGCCGGGTGATCGAGGAAAACGCGAAGCTCCTGAACATCCCGCTCACGGTCTTTGAGACGGACATCTTCGACGTGACGGCTTCTGTGGGAAAGAGCAGCTCGGCCTGCTATCTCTGCGCCCGGATGCGCCGGGGCTATCTCTACAGCAAGGCGAAGGAGCTCGGCTGCAACAAGATCGCCCTCGGACATCATCTGAGCGATGTGATCGAGACGACCTTGATGGGCATGTTCTACGGCTCCCAGCTGCAGGCCATGCAGCCGAAGCTGCACAGCAAGAACTTCGAGGGCATGACCCTGATCCGCCCGCTCTACTGCGTCCATGAGGACGACATTCTGGCCTGGTGCCGCTACAACGACCTGCACTTTATCCGCTGTGCCTGCCGCTTCACGCAGAACTGCGACAGCGACGAACACAGCAGCAAGCGCAAGGAGACAAAGCTCCTGATCCAGAAGCTGCGGGAGGAGAACCCCAACATCGACCGCAGCATCTTCAACAGCATCCACGCCGTGCATCTGGACACCTTCCCCGGCTACAAGACCGAGGGGGGGATGCACAGCTTCCTGGAGCGGTTCAATCAGGGGGAAGACGGAGAAGAGAATGGATAAACGACTCAAACGCATCCTGCCCCGGGTGCAGAAGCCGGCACGCTACACGGGCGGCGAATACAACCAGATCCTGAAAAACAGGGACGAAGTGGAGCTTCGCCTTGCCTTCTGTTTCCCGGATACCTATGAGATCGGCATGTCGAACCTGGGCCTCAGCATCCTGTACCACACCATGAACAGCCTTGATTTCGTGTGGTGTGAGCGCGTCTTTGCCCCCTGGGGAGACATGTATGACGAGATGAAACAGGCCGGCATCCCCCTCTATGCTCTGGAGAGCGGAGACCCGGTTTCGGAATTTGATTCCGTGGCCTTTTCCATCGGCTATGAGATGGCGTACACCACGGTGCTGGACATGCTGGACATGGCGGGAATCCCCCTGCGTTCGGAAGATCGCCCGAACCTGCTTCCGCTGATCTGGGCGGGCGGCACCGCCGGCGTGAACGCCGAACCGATGGCGCCGTTTATGGATCTCTTTGTCATCGGAGAGGGCGAGGAGATGAACAACGAGCTTCTGACCCTCCTGCGGCAGGCCAAGCGGGAGGGCTGGAGCAAGCGGGACTTTCTCCGGGCGGCGGCGCAGATCGGCGGGGTGTATGTCCCGTCGCTGTATGAGGTCAGCTACCTGGAGGACGGAAACATCGCCTCCGTCACGCCGAAGGACGGCGCTCCGGAAAAGGTCACGAAACGCATCATCTCGAACCTCGATGCCGTGCCCTTCCCGACCAGCCCCATTGTCCCTTCCACCGAGGTGGTCCACGACCGGGTGAGCCTGGAGCTGTTCCGCGGCTGTGTGCGCGGCTGCCGCTTCTGCCAGGCGGGGCATGTCTACCGCCCGATCCGGGCCAAGAAGAAGGAAACCCTGGTCCGGCAGGGCATCGAGGCCCTGAAGAATACCGGCTACCAGGAGCTCACGCTGCTGAGTCTTTCGACCAGCGACTACCGCGAACTCCCCGCGCTCTGCGACGGACTTCTGGAGTACTGTGAGGAGCGGAGCATCGGCCTGTCCCTGCCCTCCCTGCGGGCGGACAATTTCTCGATGGAGATCATGCAGCGCCTGCAGAAGGTACGCAAGAGCGGCCTGACCTTCGCCGTGGAGGGCGGGAGCCAGCGCCTGCGCGACTGTATCAACAAGAACGTCACCGAGGAGGACCTGCTGCACACCTGCTCCATTGCCTTCGCGGGCGGCTGGAACAACGTGAAGCTCTACTACATGCTGGGCCTCCCGACTGAGACGGACGAGGATATCCTCGGCATCGCGGAGATGGCGAACCAGGTGCTGCACTGCTGGCGCCTGAACGCGAAGAACAAGAACCGGGGCGTGAAGATCACCGTCTCCACCTCCTGCTTTATCCCCAAGCCCCACAGCCCCTTCCAGTGGGAAGCGCAGATCAGCCTCGAGGAATACATGCGGCGGGTGAACCTGCTGCGCGGGGCCATCACGGCGAAGAACGTGGTCTACAACTGGCACGACGCCCAGACCAGCCTGATTGAGGCCGTGCTCTCCAAGGGTGACCGGCGGGTGGCGGATGCCATCGAGCTGGTGTTCCGGCGCGGCGGGCGGCTGGACGCGTGGACGGATTATTTCTCCTTCGAGCGCTGGATGCAGGCGTTTTCGGACTGCGGCATCGATCCGGCCTTCTATGCCAACCGTGAGATTCCGACGGACGCGGTGCTTCCCTGGGATCACATTGACGTCGGGGTACGCAAAGCCCATCTGCTGCGGGAACGGGAGCGGGCCTATCGGGCCGAGCTCTCGCCGGACTGCCGGAAACAGTGCTCGGCCTGCGGCGCGGCGAAGCTTCTGACGGAGGGAAGATGCGATGGATAAACTGAGACTGCGCTTTGAAAAGACCGGACGCGCGGTTTATATCTCCCATCTGGACCTGATGGCGACGATGCAGCGCGCCTTTGCCCGCGCGGGACTGGAGCTGAAATACTCCGAGGGCTTCAATCCGCACCCGCTGATTTCGATTCTGCTGCCGCTGTCCGTCGGAACGGCGAGCCGCTGTGAGCTGATGGACTTTCGTCTGCGGGAGGACGCGGAACTCTCAACGCTGCCGGAACGCCTGACCGCGGTGCTTCCGGAGGGAATCCGGGTGCTGGAGGCCTATGAGAGCGAGCGCAAGAGCGCTCTGCTGAAATGGCTGGAGATTGAGGGCACGCTGGAATACGATCACGGCGCACCGGAGATCGGACAGCTGGAAGCCTTCTTCAATCAGGGCGAGATCGTCATCGAGAAAAAGACCAAGCGCGGCATCGGCCAGGCGGACATCCGGCCCGCGATCCGCAGCATCCGCTTTGAACCGGCGGGAGAAGACATCCGTCTGCACGCCGTGATCTCGGCGCAGGAACCGACGCTGAACCCGGACTTGCTCCCCTCGGCCCTGCGGCAGCTCTGCCCGGACCTGGCGCCTGACTTTGCGGAATTCACCAGGCTGGAGACTTACGACGCCGGGATGCGGATCTACCGCTGAACGCTTATGCCCCGGACTTCCGGAAGCGGGGAGGCGGGACAGACGAATTTGAGGAGAAAGCAAAGCATGAAAAAGAAAATTGCGTTCTTTCAGAACGATCTGGATGTGGGCGGCATTCAGAAATCCGCCGTCAATCTCATGCGGAACATGGACTATGACCGTTTTGAGATGCACCTGTTCCTCTCCAGAAAGGACGACTTCTGGAATCTGGACTTTCCGAAAGAGCTGCACATCCATTACCTGAATCCGACCCCGCGGTTCTATTCCTTTGTGCCCTTCGACTATGCCCTGAAGCACATCCACTATGATTTTCCGAAGGACATTCTGTTCGACCTCGCGGTGGATTTCAACTCCTACCAGTGCTCCTGTGCGGTGGGCGCACTGACGGTCCCGGCCAGAAAGCGGGTCATGTTCATCCACAACGATGTGGAGATCAAATACAAAAATGAGTGGAAATATCGGGTGCTGTGGCACTGCTTCAAGGGAAAATTCAAGCATTTTGACGCCTTTGTGGCGGGGACGGCCTCCATCATCGAGCCGTTCCGGCGGCTCTCGGGCGTGACGGACAAGCCCTACAGCTCCATCCACAACTTCATCGACGTCGAGGCCATCCGGAAGAAGGAGGAGGAACCGACCGATGTTTCGGTGGACGAACGCTGTGTGAACTTCGTGGCGCTGGGGCGCCTGGTCCATCAGAAGGGCTATGACATTATGCTGAACTATTTTGCCGAAGCCTGCAAAACAAGAGATGACCTGAGGCTTTATATCATCGGCGACGGTGAAGACCGCGAGGCGCTGGAGAAGCAGTGTGAAGAGCTCGGCCTGAAAGAAAAGGTGTTCTTCCTCGGCAGCCGTTCCAATCCCTACTGCATCATGCAGAAGATGGACGCGTTCATCTCCACCTCGCGCTATGAGGGACATCCGCTGAACATCATGGACGCGATGGTGATTGGCCTGCCGCTCTACTGTACGAAAAACCTGGAGCAGTATACCGACGGCCTGGTGGGCCGGGAGGATATGGCGGCGGCACTCGCCGCGGCCGGGAAGGAAGAAAAGCACCCGGACGATCTTGCCGCCTACAACAAAAAGATCATCGACAGCTACTGGGAGCTTGCCGGCGGGGAACAGCAGGCGGAGTAAGCGGACAGAGCGCTGGCGGAAGACGGTTTAAGCACGGAAGGGAGCAGAAGCATGGATTACGGAAAACGCTCACTGGAGAAACACGCCGAATGGAAGGGAAAGATCGAGGTTACGGTCCGCGCGGCAGTGGACTCGTCCGAGGCGCTGAGCCTGGCGTATACGCCCGGCGTCGCGACGCCCTGCCTGGAGATTCAGAAGGATCCGGGAAAAAGCTATGAGCTGACGCGGCGCTGGAACATGGTGGCGGTCATTACCGACGGAACGGCGGTGCTCGGCCTGGGGGACATCGGCCCGGAGGCCAGCATGCCGGTCATGGAAGGGAAGTGCGCCCTCTTCAAGGCCTTTGGCGATGTGGATGCCGTCCCGATCTGCATCGACAGCAAAAACGTCGACGAGATCGTGGAGACGGTCCGCCTGATCTCCAAATCCTTCGGCGGGGTGAACCTGGAGGACATCTCGGCGCCGCGCTGCTTTGAGATCGAGAAGCGCCTGAAGGCGTGCACGGAGATTCCCATTTTCCACGACGACCAGCACGGGACCGCCGTCATCACGCTGGCCGGACTCACCAACGCCCTGAAGCTGGTGGGGAAGAAGCTGGATGAGGTGCGCATTGTCCTCAACGGCGCCGGCGCCGCGGCCACGGCCATCACGAGGCTGCTGATCACGGCGGGGGCCTTGGACGTGACGCTCTGCGACCGCGGCGGCGCGATCTGGAACGGAAGGGAAGAGCACATGAACCCGGCCAAACAGGAGATTGCGGAGATCACGAACCCGCTGCGCCGGAAGGGAACACTGAGTGAGGTCCTGAAGGGAGCGGACGTGTTCATCGGGGTTTCCGCGCCGGGCGTGCTTACCACCGAAATGGTGAAAACCATGAACCGGGATGCCATCGTATTTGCCTGCGCCAACCCAACGCCCGAGATTTTCCCGGACGATGCCAAAGCGGGCGGCGCGGCGGTGGTCTCCACCGGGCGCTCGGACTATCCCAACCAGGTCAACAATGTGCTCTGCTTCCCGGGAATCTTCCGCGGAGCCCTGGATGTGCGGGCAAGCGACATCAACGACGCCATGAAACTTGCGGCGGCAAAAGCGCTGGCCGATCTGGTCTCTGAAAGCGAGCTCTGTGCCGACTATATCCTTCCGAAGGCCTTTGACCCGCGGGTGCGGGACGCGGTCGCCGCGGCGACGGCGCAGGCCGCCCGCGAGAGTGGCGTGGCGAGAATCTGACGAGGCGGGGCAGAGCCGCCGGCCTTCGGAACAAGACGCAGAAACAAGCAACGCTCCGACTGCCTTCCACGGCGGCCGGAGCGTTGCGATTTTCGAGGATTCTATATGATTTGATCAGAGGACTGGGGAAGAACGCGGTGCTTAGAGATGGTAATACTGCTTCAGAAACTCTGCGGTTTTGCGGATGCCGTGCTCCAGAGAAATCGGGTTCAGCGCGCCGTAAGCACGCTCATAGCGGCCGATGTCCAGGTAATTCACCGGAACGTCGACGGTGCGGGAGGGCTTCCAGATGATCTCCGGTTCAATCTCCAGCTCCTGCCGGATGGTGTCCAGCACCTCACGGATGCTGGTACCGTGCCCGCTGCCGAGGTTGAAGACCCGCTCCGGGGCGTCACCGCTGACGATGTTGAGAATCCCGCGTACGGCATCATCGATATAGAGGAAATCCCGGACCACGCTGCCGTCGCCGTAGACGGTGATCGGTTCATGCTTCAGCGCCTTGTAGGTGAAGGTCGTGACCGCGCCGAGAACCCCGTCGGGACGCTGGTAGGGCCCGTAGGGATTAGCCAGACGGATGATCCGGTAATCGAAGCCGTACATGTGGTGGTAGAGATACAAAAGCTTCTCAATCGTAAGCTTCTGAATCCCGTAAGAGGTGATGGGGTCGGTGGGTGTGTCTTCCTGCAGGGGACAGGCCGCGGCCTTCCCGTAAACCGTTCCGCCGGAGGAGAAAAAAATCACCTTCTTCACCCCACAGGCGGCGCAGGCCTCAAACAGCTTTGCCGAGTGGACGACATTTGCCGTCAGTTCCTGGGAAATCTGCAGATTCGACGTGGTGGGCACCGTGGTGCTCAGCAGGTGAAACACGACGTCCTGCCCGACCAGCAGATGGGTGAAATCCGGCTCTTCGACCAGGTCGCACTCCACGAAGCGGACATTGGGCAGGGCCATTGCGTCCACATCCGCGAAGGAGGCACGTCTCCGGCTCACGACTGTAATTTGGTTTTCAGGCTGTTTCGCCAGCGCCAGCGTCAGGTTGGTCCCGATAAAGCCGGCAGCACCGAGCAGAATCATGTTCATTCCAAACTTGACTTCCATAAGCATAAATGATATGATGAGGGCACAAGGGGCTTATACCTCCTTTCCGGCGGTCAGCCCTTTGCGGTTGGTACTACATTTTTATATGCAGATCCGTCACCGTGCCGGGTGGCGGTTCTGCTTTTTTACGGTTACGGTAAAGGTTAAGCCCAATACGTGAAATGTAACGGTAATCGGCATCTCAGCAAGCCCTCGATTCTTTCGGAGTAGCCGGCCGCCTCGCCCCTTGCAAAAATGAGTTTAGCACAATGCCCGCGTTGTGTCAACGCGGGCATTGTGCCTGAAATCAGTGTATGATCAATCGAAAAACTGCTTACAGAGCGGCTTCGACCGCGGCGCGGACCTTGTCCATGGACATGGTAGGCTCGAAGCGGGCGACGATGTTGCCCTCACGGTCAATGAGGAACTTGGTGAAGTTCCACTTGATGTTGCCGTTGTTCTTGTAGTCCTTGTCCATCTTCTTGACCACGCCGCTGAGCATCAGACCCATCGGGCCGTTGAATCCGTCAAACTTGGTGCTGGAAGTGAGCCACTGATAGAGGGGGATGGCGTTCTCGCCGTTGACGTCGATCTTGGCGTACTGGGGGAAGGTGATCCCGAAGCGGCCGGTGCAGAAGGTATGGATCTCTTCATCGGTGCCGGGCGCCTGGTCGGCAAACTGGTTGCAGGGGAAGTCGAGAATCTCAAAGCCCTTATCCTTGAACGCGTCGTAGATCTCCTGCAGTTCCTTATACTGGGGGGTAAAGCCGCAGCCGGTAGCGGTGTTGACAACCATAACGACCTTGCCGGCGAAATCGGAGAGCGCAACATCGGCGCCCTTGCGGGTCTTAACGGTGAAATCATACAGATTCATGAGTGTTCCTCCTTGTGGTTAAATTATATTTGATAAAACATATATACACCAATCCGAATAGTTTGTCAAGTCTAAAAATAAAGAAAATTTGCAGAAATTATAGCTTGACAAACGCAAAAAGAATTTATAAAATAATATTGAATCAAATATAAATGGAGAGCAACAAGAAATGGATCATATCCCGACTTACGATTACCGTGAAGTGATGAAGCTGTCGAATCAGCTCTGCTTCCCGCTCTATGCCGCGGCCCGCAAGGTGACCGCGCTCTATACGCCCTTTCTTTCGGAACTGAACCTGACCTATACCCAGTACCTGGTGCTGCTGGTCCTGTGGGAGCAGGACGGCATTCCGGTGAGCGAAATCTGCCGGAGACTTCATCTGGACAACGGGACGGTCTCTCCGCTGCTGAAAAAGCTGGAGAAGGAGGGCCTGCTGGAGAAAAGCCGGTCGCCGGAGGATGAGCGGGTTGTGCACATCACGCTGACGGAAGCGGGACGCGCCCTGCAGGAGCGGGCGAAGGAGATCCCCGGCAAGGTGGGAAGCTGTGTCCGTCTCACACCGGGCAAAGCCCTGACGCTCTACCAGCTGCTGTATGAGCTTCTGGATGAAGAGTAAATCAAGTCGTAAATGAACGGAATAATGGCAAATCGGCCCCGGAGCATTGAGCTCCGGGGCCGATTCTGCGATCTGCCGGATTGCGATCGGATATTCGCGTCAGACTTATCTTGTAATCAGCTCGCCGTCCCGGACATCCACCGTGATGGTGGAGCCGGAGCTGATGTCGCCGCGGAGAATGGTCCGGGCCACCAGGGTCTCGACGCTGCTCTGCAGCACGCGGCGCAGCGGCCGGGCGCCGTAAAGCGGGTCATAGCCGCGGTCGATGATGAGCTGCTTGGCCTCGTCCGTGAGAACCAGGTCGAGGTCGCGGTCCTGCAGGCGCTTGCGCAGAGACGCAACCAGCAGGTCGACGATGTTCGTCAGGTTCTCCTTCGTGAGGGGCTTGAAGAGAATGATCTCGTCCAGACGGTTCAGAAACTCCGGCCGGAAGCTGCGGCGCAGCTCTGCCATGACGGCGTCCTGGGCCTCCTGTTTGATGCTGCCGTCCTCGTTGATCCCGTCGAGCAGGTAGGGGCTGCCCAGGTTCGAGGTCAGGATGATGATGGTGTTCTTGAAGTCCACCGTGCACCCCTGAGAATCGGTGATGCGGCCGTCGTCGAGAATCTGCAGCAGGATGTTGAAGACATCGGGATGGGCCTTTTCAATTTCATCGAAAAGAACCACGCTGTAGGGCTTGCGGCGGACCGCTTCGGTCAGCTGGCCGCCCTCGTCGTAGCCGACGTATCCGGGAGGCGCCCCGATCAGACGCGAGACGGAGAACTTCTCCATGTACTCGGTCATGTCGATCCGGACGATGTTGCGTTCATCGTCAAACAGGCACTCGGCCAGGGACTTGGCCAGTTCCGTCTTACCGACGCCCGTGGGGCCGAGGAACAGGAACGAGCCGATGGGCCGGTTCGGATCCGCGATGCCGGCGCGGGAGCGGAGGATGGCCTCCGTGACCTTCTGCACGGCCTCGTCCTGCCCGACCAGACGCTTGTGCAGATATTCGTCCAGGTGAAGAATTTTCTCACGCTCACCCTCCATCAGGCGCGCTACCGGGATGCCGGTCCATTTGGCGACGATCCCGGAGATCTCCTCTTCGGTGACAGTGTCGTGGACCAGAGAATTCTGGCTCCGCTGCTCGGAAAGCGCCTCGGCCTCCTGCAGCTGCTTCTCCAGCGCGGGGAGATCGGAGTACTTCAGGCGCGCGGCTTTCTCATACTCATAGTTCAGCTGGGCATTTTCGATATCGGCGTGCATGCGCTCGATCTCACCTTTCAGGCGCTTGACATCGTCCACACTGCTCTTCTCCGCCTCCCAGCGGGATTTCATCTCGTTGAACTGATCCTTGAGGTTGGCGAGCTCTTCCTGCAGCTTTTCCAGACGCTCCTTGCTGAGGTTGTCGTCCTCTTTCTTGAGGGCCATTTCCTCGATCTCCATCTGCATGATTTTTCGGCGGATGTCGTCCAGCTCTGCCGGCATGGAGTCGATCTCAGTCCGGATCAGGGCGCAGGCTTCATCCACCAGGTCGATGGCCTTGTCGGGAAGGAAACGGTCGGTGATATAGCGGTTGGAGAGGGTCGCGGCGGCAACCAGGGCGTTGTCGTGAATCCGGACGCCGTGATAGACCTCATAGCGCTCCTTCAGTCCGCGGAGGATCGAGATGGTATCTTCGACACTCGGCTCATCCACCTGCACCGGCTGGAAGCGGCGCTCCAGGGCGGCGTCCTTTTCAATGTACTTGCGGTATTCGTCCAGCGTGGTGGCCCCGATGCAGTGCAGCTCGCCGCGGGCCAGCATCGGCTTGAGCAGGTTTCCGGCATCCATGCTGCCCTCGGTCTTGCCCGCGCCGACAATGGTGTGGAGCTCATCGATGAAGAGGATGATGCCGCCCTCGGATTTGCGGATCTCCTCGAGGACCGCCTTCAGACGCTCCTCAAACTCACCACGGTACTTGGCCCCGGCGATCAGGGCGCCCATGTCCAGGGAGAAGATGCTCTTGTCCTTCAGGCCTTCCGGGACATCGCCCTTGACAATCCGCTGGGCGAGGCCCTCGGCGATGGCGGTCTTGCCGACGCCGGGTTCACCGATCAGGACCGGGTTGTTCTTGGTCTTACGGGAGAGAATGCGGATGACGTTCCGAATCTCGTTGTCACGGCCGATGACGGGGTCGAGCTCGTTTTCCCTCGCCCGCTTGACCAGATCTGTGCCGTACTTGGTGAGCGCGTCATAGGTGCTCTCGGGGTTGTCACCGGTGACGGGGGAGGACTTCACCTTGGAGAGCTCCGCGGTGAAGGCATTCTTCGTGATGCCGTGGTCGGAGAAGATCCGCTTGATGGTGGCGGTGGGGGAGGCGAAGATGCCGATCATCAGGTGCTCCACCGAGACATAGGAGTCTCCCATGGACTTGGCGGCCTTCTCGGCGGCGGTCAGAATCCGGTTGGTCTCCGGAGCGAGATAGGCGTCCGAGGTGCTGCCGACCTTCGGCAGGGCGGAGATGGCCGTATCGAGCTCAGCCAGCACGGCGTTGCAGTCGACGCCCATCTTTCCCAGCAGGGAGGGGATCAGACCGCCGTCCTGGTCGACCAGGGCGTAGAGCAGATGCTCCGGCGTGATATAGTTATTTCTGTTTTCGAGGGCCATGGACTGGGCAGTCTGGATGGCCTCAAGACTTTTCTGAGTCAGGTTCTGTGCATTCATATGTCAAACCTCCTTGAGAGAGTACATTTATAAAGTTTACATAATAAATAATTACGTAATCCAATTGGGCCGACCGGAAAGCGCGGAAAGCCTTTTGACAGTTCCGCGCGATCGAAACCGGTCAGATATGGATCGGGCTGTTGAGCATCTGGGAATAGTACGCAGCTTCCACTTCGTGCGCGTTGAGGCGCCCGCTGACGTAGGCCTTCATCAGCTTGTCGAAGAGCTTGATGTACTCCGAGAGGGCCGAGGCCAGCTGATCGGTGGTACAGTCGCGGTCAGGAGCGGAGATGCTTCTTGTAAAGCGCCCGTCATACAGGGCATAGTGCTGGCGGTGGCCGACCTTCGGGGCGAGGTGGGCGTCCTCAATGCTCTTCCAGAGGCGGAAGAACTCGGTCATCACGTTGATGAGCGCGCTCGACTGGGTCCGGAAGACCACGGAAAGCTCGCCGATGTTCTCCTCCTCGCCGCGGAAGAGCTGGACCTCGTACTTCACCGTCGGGCGGTACTTATATTCCAGCGAGCTCTTGAGCGACATGCTGTAGCTGTTCGGGGCGAAGAACGGCACCAGATCGCTGTTCGGCTGCATCAGCTGCTCAATGGCGGAGAGAACGTCATTGATCCGGCGCTCCGGCGTGGTGTAGTTCACATATTCCGCGAGGATCTGGTTGATGAGCGCCGAGCGGTTGGTCCCCAGACGGTGGGCCAGGAGGTCCACTTCCCGGACGACCTCGTCGTTCAGCATCAGACTATATAATGTCTTTTTCAAAAAGATCATTCCCTTCCGAAGAATTCACCGGAGAGCTCTGCTCCCCCATGACAGCTGCATTATAAACCCTGTAAACAAATTTGTCAATAGAAATATATAAATTTAAAAACAAAAAATATAAAACAGCGCGAAGGCGATCTGACGGGCAAGTGCGGACTGTTCAGAAGATTTTAACACGGGAGGCGGATTCCGCCCTTGCGCTTGATGGTGATTTCGCATATAATAGGCAAAGATTTTGAAAGCCGATCGGAGAGAAGAAGAGATGAAGAAAACAGGCAGGAAAATTCTGTCGCTGATCATGACAATTCTGGTGCTTGGTTCCATGTGCACGGCGGCCTTTGCGGAAGCTGCGCCGGCGGAAGAAACGGCAGCCGCCGCACCGGGCGACGCTGCGGCGCTCCCCGCAGCGGAGGACAGCGGCATCATCGACGCAAATGAGCTGCAGCAGTGGATGGACAGCTTTGTCCAGGAACACAACCTCAACCAGAACTATATGCGTTTCTCAGTGGGATTCTGGTACTCCGGAACCGGGGACAGCTGGTACTATGACGCGGATCAGTGGATGTATTCGGCGAGCCTGTATAAGGTGCCGGTGTCAATGCTGATGGCGGAGAAGGAAGCGGCCGGAGAGCTCACCCAGGACACCGTCGTGAACGGAACCACGCTGGAGTATCTGGAATCCACGGCCCTGATCTACTCCAACAACGACAGCGGACACTCCATGGTATCATGGCTGGGCGGAACCTATTCCGGCAAGTGCAGCGACATGACGATCAAGTTCACGGATCTGCCGGAGAGCTATTTTGAGCAGGACTTCTATGACGTGAGCTATTACACGGCGCGCTACATGACCCAGGTGATGCGCACACTCTATCAGGGGGGAGACGCGAAGTTTCCCCACGTGCTGGACTATCTCAAGCAGGCCCAGCCGGACGACTATTACAACCGCAACGCCGCGCTGAAGGGCAGCTATACCATTGCGCAGAAGTTCGGCGCCTATGAGGAAGCCAACGGAAACAACAACAATCACTGCACGGCCGTCATCTATACCCCGAACCCCATCGTGGTGACGGTCATGACGAGAAACGTCGGGGAGTACCAGAACATCATTGCGGAAGTCGGCGGGCACCTGGCGGATTACGCGCTTCAGCTGGATCAGAAGCTGGAGAGCTGGAAGCAGGAGCAGGCTGAACGGGAAGCCGCAGAACTTGCGGCCGCGCAGCAGGCTGCGGCACAGCAGGCGGCCGGCGAGAACGACACTGCCGAAGCGGCGGCCCCGGAGGAGCAGAGCGCTGCCTCCACGGCGGCCGTGTCCCCGGAAGCAAGCACGGCGACGGTGACCGCTCAGGCGGAAGAGACCCGGACGCCTGTTCCGGAGAGCGCGGACCATGACGCCGCACAGAAGAAAATTCCGACCGCGGTTCTGATCATTGCGGGGGTTTTGCTTGCAGTGCTGATCATCGCCGTAGTCCTTCTTACTGCCATGAGACGACGCGCCGCAGGAGAGCCGGAGGAAGAAGAACTTGACTGGCAGGAGCCGGAGACTCTGAAGGCGGCCCCGACCGGAAAGCGCAGCGCGGAGCGTCGGGATGAAGAACGCCGCGCGGAGACACAGCCGCGGCGGGGTACACCCGCGGAGAAGACGGGCAGAAAGACAGAATCCGCCGGCGGATATAAACCGAAACACTGATGAGGTGAAAGACGCAGGTCCGGGCCTTTCTCTCCGGCCTGCGTCTGCTTCCTGTGCGGATGTGAGAAGCGAGAAGAAAAAGGAGAGACCTGCGTGACATACAGAACGGAACATGATTCGATGGGCGAGGTTTTGGTCCCGGCGGACCGCTACTGGGGGGCGCAGACGCAGCGCAGCTGCCTGAACTTCCGGATCGGCGTCGGGATCGAAACGATGCCTCCGGAGATCATCCATGCCTTCGGCGTGCTGAAACAGGCGGCCGCCCGGGCAAACCACCGCCTGCTGCCGGCGAAGATGACGGAGGAAAAGCGATCTGTCATCGAGACTGCGGCCAGTGAAGTTGCCGCGGGCGCACTGGACGGGCATTTCCCTCTGGTGGTATGGCAGACCGGTTCCGGGACCCAGTCGAACATGAACGCGAACGAAGTGATCGCGAACCGTGCAAATGAACTGGCGGGAGAAAAGTGCTGCCACCCGAACGACGACGTCAACATGAGCCAGTCGTCCAACGATACCTTCCCGACCGCCATGCACATCGCGGCGGTGCTTGGCCTGGAAAAGCAGCTGATCCCGGCGGCAGAGACCCTGATCCGGGAACTGAAGCGCCTGGAAGCGGAAAACACGGATGTGGTCAAAAGCGGCCGGACGCATCTGCAGGACGCGGTGCCCATCGGCTTTTCCCAGGAGATCAGCGGATGGAGAAGCTCGGTGGAACGGGATGTTCAGATGCTGAAGCTGGCGCTGGAACCGCTGCGGGAGCTGGCGCTGGGCGGAACCGCGGTGGGAACCGGCCTGAATGCCCCGGAGGGGTTCGACAGGCTGGCGGCGGAAGAGATTTCCCGGATTACGGGGACGCGCTTTGTACCGGCGGAAAACAAGTTCCATGCCCTGACCTCCAGAGACGAACTTGTCTTCGCCCACGGCGCGGTCAAGGCGCTGGCGGCGGACATGATGAAGATCGCAAACGATGTCCGCTGGCTGGCCAGCGGACCGCGCTGCGGTCTCGGGGAAATCCGGATCCCGGAGAACGAGCCGGGCAGTTCCATCATGCCGGGGAAGGTGAACCCCACCCAGTGTGAGCAGGTCACGATGGTGGCGGTCCAGGTGATGGGGAACGACGCGGCCGTCGGAATCGCCGCCTCCCAGGGGAATTTTGAACTCAACGTTTTCCTGCCGGTGCTGGCCTATAACTTCCTGCAGTCGGTACGCCTGCTCTCGGAGTCGATCCTGTCTTTCACCCAAAACTGCGCCGCCGGCATCCGGGCGGACCGGGAGCGAATGAAGCAGAACCTTCACAACTCCCTCATGCTGGTCACTGCCCTGAACCCCTATATCGGGTACGAAAACGCGGCAAAGACGGCGAAACTGGCCTATCAGGAGAACATCTCGCTGAAGGAGGCCTGTGTACGCCTGGGTTTTCTGACGGAAGAGCGTTTTGACGAGGTCTTTCATCCGGAAACGATGATCTGATCCTTTACAAAATACAGAAGAAGCATTGAAACACGCGGAGGTTTTTTGAGATGAACACGATGATACTGGCGCTGGCCCTGTTTGCGGGCATGTATGTGCTGCTGCTGATTTTTGCGGATTACAGGTGGATCATTGCGCTGGCGGCGGCGCTGGTCTTCATGCTGGTGGGGATCCTGCCGCCGATGAGCGCTGTGGGCGCGATCAACTGGAACGTGCTGATGATGCTGACCGGCACGATGGCGACGGTGGAGCTCTTCATCCAGAGCCAGATGCCCGGCCGGATGGCGGAACAGCTGCTGCAGAAGGTGCCGAATATTCAGTGGGCGGCCGTGGTGCTGTCTATTTTCTCAGGCCTGATTTCGGCGTTTGTGGATAACGTTGCGACGGTGCTGATGGTCGCGCCGGTCGGCCTCGCGGTGGCCAGGCAGCTGAAAACCAATCCGATCCCGCTGATCATCGCCATCGCCGTCTCCAGCAACCTGCAGGGCGCGGCGACCCTGGTGGGCGACACTACGTCGATCCTGCTGGCGGGCTATATGAATATGAGCTTCAACGACTTCTTCTGGTTCATGGGCAAGCCGGGCATCGCCTTTGCGGTGGAAGCCGGCGCGCTGCTGACGATTCCGGTGCTGCTGTTCATCTTCCGAAAGGAAAAGGAGAAGGTGACGGCCGAGGTCAGGACCGTTGTGACCGACTATGTCCCGACGGTGCTGATGGTGGGGACGGTGGTCCTGCTCATCGTCGCCTCTCAGTTTAAAAACAAGCCGGAGCTTACCAACGGCTTTATCTGCTGCGGCCTGGCGGTGATCGGCATTCTCTACGAACTGATCCGTCAGCGCTCCGGCGGCGTGGCGATGAGCGTGCTGAAGTCCATCGACTATAAGACGCTTCTTCTGCTGGCCGGTCTGTTCATGGTGATCGAGGGCATCACTCAGGCCGGTGTCATCGACGCCATCGCCACCCTCTTTGTGAAACTGGGCGGCGGCTCCAAGCTCGTGACCTATGTGCTGATCGTAGGGGTCTCGGTGCTGCTGAGCGCCTTCATCGACAACATCCCCTATGTGGCGACCATGCTCCCGGTGGTCAGCGGCATCGCGGCCCAGCTGGGGGTGGAGCCCTACCTCTTTGCCTTCGGACTGCTGATCGGTGCGACGCTGGGCGGCAACATCACCCCGGTGGGGGCATCGGCCAACATCGCCGGCATCGGCATCCTGCAGAAGGAAGGCTACAAGGTCTCGACCGGCGACTTCACCCGGATCGGCATTCCCTTCACGTTCATCGCGGCGGTCACCGGCGCCCTGGTGATCTGGCTGGTGTGGGCATGAAAAGAGAGAACAAATTCCCTCCCGCCGGAGGCGGGAGGGAAAGGCGGACAGAACACCGGCTCACCGGCGCTTTGGCTGGTGTGGGCATGTGGGCAGCTTCCTTTTGCCTGGCACTGGCGCTGCTCCTGTCTGTCCTGGGCGGCAGATCAGGACAGCCTGCGTTTGCCGAGAGCGCAGCATCCGAGACGCCCGCCGAACAGACCGCTGACGCAAGCGGTACGCAAAGCGGAGCAAAAAAGGCTTCCCTCACGGCGGTGGACGACAGCTTCGCAGACGACAAGTGGAAGCTGATTCTGAATCAGCCGGCCCTGTTTCACCGAATGACCTATACCGACCGGGAGACGGGCCTCTATATCCATTACAACATCTTCCTGCCGGAGAAGTACGACAAGGCGGCTGCCTATCCGCTGGTGCTCTTCCTGCCGGATGTGACCTCAACCGGAACCGACCCGGAGCTCCCCCTGGTGCAGGGAATCGGCGGTCTGGTCTGGACCGCGAAGGAATGGCAGGAACAGTTCCCGGCGATTGTCGTGGTGCCGCTGTATCGTGAGGCGATTCTCGACCATGTCTACGGCTAT
Organism: Oscillospiraceae bacterium; assembly: GCA_017458335.1. Classification (GTDB taxonomy): domain Bacteria; phylum Bacillota; class Clostridia; order Oscillospirales; family Oscillospiraceae; genus Limivicinus. The sequence goes on along the minus strand of JAFTFT010000041.1, from coordinate 36,857 downwards.
ACGACGACGGGTTATGTCGAGCTTACAAAGAACTTTGTCGACTTCCTGCGCGGCGAATATGCGGTGGACAGCAGCCGGATCTACGGCACGGGCCAGGGCATGGGCTGCGAGGCGCTGATGTCCATCGCGTCAGAGGATCCGGGCTTCTTTACTGCCTGTATGTTTGTCAGCGGACAATGGGATGTAAACCGACTCGAGGCCCTGAAGGATCAGAAGTTCATCTTCTTCACCGCGGAGGATGACAGGGGCGCGTACCGCTGCGCACAAAGACTGATGGACCGGTTTGCCGAAAGAGGAGTCGGGTATGCCTACTCGATCTGGAACGGCGACTGGGAACCCCATGACCGGACGCTTTCCGGAATCAAGCTCACGGTCAGCGAGACCGGGCACTACTTCGTCTTCTGGCGGACAGGAACGATTGAACCGGACAGCGACGAGGTCAAGCAGGCGGCGGAACTTGCGATGGTAAACCCGGCGGTACACGTTGCCTCCTTCAACGCCGCCTACCGCTGCGTCGCGGTGATGGAATGGCTGTTCGGCCAGGCGAAGGTGTTCTATGACGTGGTGAAATGAGCGGAGCACACAACACGGAAGCAGACGGCAGACAGAGAGCAGACAAGGAGCGGAGAGCATGATTCAGGTGGATCTGATCACGGGATTTCTGGGCGCGGGGAAGACGACCTTCCTGCTGCGTTATGCCCGGTATCTCATGAACCGGGGATTGAAAATCGGAATTCTGGTCTATGACCACGGCGCGGTGAACGTTGACCTCCCGCTGCTGAATGAGCTGCGGGGCGAGAACTGCGAGCTGGAGATGCTGGCGGGCGGCTGCGATCCCGACTGTCACAAGCGCCGCTTCCGTACCAAACTCATTGCCATGGGGATGAGCGGATATGACCGGGTGATCATCGAACCCTCCGGCGTCTTCGATATGGACGAGTTCTTCGACACGCTGAACGAAGCGCCTCTGGACCGCTGGTACGAGGCCGGAAGCGTCATCGCGGTGGTGGATGCCCAACTCGACGAACAGACCAGCGAGGAAGAGGACTTTTTCCTGGCCTCCCAGGCGGCGGACGCAGGCTGCGTGCTGATCAGCAAGGCGCAGCTGGCGACGAAGGAACAGATTCAGAGTACCCTCCGGCATCTGAACCGGGCGGCGGAACAGATCAACGGTCCGGCGATTCCGGAGAACAGAATCCTCTGCAAGCCCTGGGACGAACTGACCGGAGAGGATTTTGACCGCCTGACACACTGCGGATACCGCATGAGCGAATATGTGAAGACCGTGGCAGGCAGGCTCAGCGAGTTTCAGTCCCTGTCCTACCTGGACCTGCCGCTCACAGAAGATGAGCTGCGGGAGAAGATCGAAACCCTGTTCCGGGAGAAGCGCTTCGGCCGGATCCTGCGGGTGAAGGGCTTCTTCCGGGAAAATGGCGCCTGGTACCAGATCAACGCCACGGCGAAAGAGCTCCATGTGGCTGAGGTGCCCGAAAACCGGGCCGTCATCACGGTGATCGGAGCCAACCTGCAGGAGGAGGCCATCTGCATCCTCCTGACGGGAAAGGCCCCGCAACTCCACCTGCTTTAGAATGAGCGGCAGAGACGGCGGACTCTGAACTATCCATGATATCCGTTTTATCGTGAGATAAGCCTAAAAAACCGAACCCTCCGGCGAGGCAAAAAGCCTGCCGGAGGGTTCGAGTTGTTTTTGACGCAGAAGGGCGTCGCGTCACGTGCGCCCTCTGCAGGGTAACGGCCTTGAACTGCCGGGGTTATTGCCGGCCCGTATCAGGTGTCGGCGGAAGCAGAGTCTGCCGGAGCGGCGGAAGCGCCGCTTTCCACGCGCTGGATGCGTTTGTGTTCCGAGCCTCCGCCTGTGATCAGAGGGACGGACTCCAGAATCAGAGAAGAGGTGTCCAGCCCGTACCAGCGCTCCTTGGAGCCGGCGACCCGGCGGATGGCATACTTGGTGTTCAGCACGAATTCGTCCAGAGAAGAGAGCTCGGTCTTGGTGGTGACGGACTTCTGGATGATACAGAACTTGAAGGTTCCGACGGTGGACTTGCCGTAGATGGAGTATCGCTTGTCCTGAACGGGCAGCTCTCCTCTCGCCTGGAGATCCTGTACGATCTGGCGCAGGTAGACGTTCACCCGCTGGGAGCACTTGAAGCCCAGGTTGAGGCGGATCCGGAAGATGCAGTCCGTCCCGTAGGTTTCCAGCTCATAGGTCCGGGTCTTGGGCTCATTGAGTACATGGACATTCACAAACCAGTAGGCTTGGGCGCGTTTGGTGTCCTTGTCGAGAATGGAATAGAGAATGTCGCGGTCCATCAGTTCGAGATCCCTCTCGCCGTCCAGATAGACCAGATTGTGTGCCAGAAGCGGGATTTCGGGGTCGTTGTGCAGGGCGACGAGGCTGTCGATGTGATCCCGCATCTTCAGCCGCGTGGAATATTTCCGCTCCAGCTGGGTTCCGCGGTACCAGATGATCTCCAGAAGGAGGAGCGCCAGGGTCAGAATCACGGTGACATAGCCGCCGTGCATGAACTTGCTGAGACTGGAGATGAAGAACACGGTTTCGATCCCGCCGAACACCAACAGCATCAGATAGGCGGGAATGGCTTTCTTCCGAAGATCGCGCAGATAGACGCAGAGCAGAAGCGTGGTCATCAGCATGGTGACCGTGATGGCAAGTCCGTAGGCCGATTCCATCCGCGCTCCGGAGCGGAAGTACAGCACCACGAGGCTGCAGCCGATCCAGAGCAGGCTGTTGACGGTGCCGATGTAGAGCTGCCCCTTGGTGTCGGAGGGATAGCGGATCTCAAGATGGGGCAGAAGATCCAGCAGGATGGCCTCGGACACCAGCGTATACGAGCCGGTGATGAGGGCCTGGGAGGCGATGACCGCCGCGGCGGCGCCGAGGATGACCGCGAAGGGACGCAGCGCCTCGGGCAGCATGAGAAAGAAGGGATTCAGATCCATGACCTGGGCGAGCCCGGCATCCCCCCGGCTCTGAATGATCCAGGCCCCCTGCCCGAGGTAGTTCAGGATCAGGCACAGCTTCACGAAGGGCCAGCTGAAGTAGATGTTTTCCTTCCCCACGTGGCCCATATCGGAATAAAGGGCCTCCGCGCCGGTGGTGGCGAGGAAGACGCTGCCGAGGATCATGAAACCCAGCTTGTTCGCGGGGCTGAGCAGGACCCGGACGGCATAGATCGGATTGAAGGCTTTGAGCACGACCGGGAAAGAGAGAATGTGCGCCATGCCGGTGATCCCCAGAAAGGAAAACCAGAGCAGCATGACCGGCCCGAAGGCTTTTCCGATCCGGCTGGTGCCGGCGTGCTGAACCGAAAAGAGCGCCGTGATGATGATAAGCGTGATGACGACGACCTTCCACTGGCCGGTGCCGAGAAAGCGGTCCATGCTCTCGATGCTGCGAAGTCCTTCCACGGCGGTGGTGACCGTGACCGCCGGCGTCAGAACGCCGTCGGCCAGCAGGGCCGCGCCGCCCAGCATCGCGGGAACAATCAACCACTTTGCGCAGTCACGCACCAGAGAGTAGAGGGAGAAGATTCCGCCCTCGCCGTGGTTGTCCGCCTTCATGGCGATCAGCACATACTTGACCGTCGTCAGCAGTGTGATGGTCCAGATCACCAGGGAGAGGGATCCGATGATGAAATCCCCGTCGATCTGTGTGATGCCCCCGTTGCCCTCGAGGATCGACTTCATGACGTACATGGGCGAGGTGCCGATGTCGCCGTAGACGATGCCGATGGTCACAAGGAACATGCCGAATCGAAAACCTGATCGTTTTTTCATGAGCGTTTACTCCGTGTTCTCCTCCACACGGACCATCCGGTAGCCGATCCCGACATGTGTCTGGATGTAGGCGGGACTGTCGGGCGAGCGGGTCAGCTTCTTGCGCAGCGTGGCCATGAAGACCCGCAGGGAAGCCGTGCTGCTCTCCAGGCTGTCTCCCCAGATGTTCTGTGTGATGTATTTATGTGTCAGTACCTTCCCGACGTTCCGGGAGAGCAGACACAACAGCTTGTATTCGATGGGCGTGAGGCGGATTTCCTCTCCGTCCAGACTGACGCAGCCGGCGGCATAGTCGATGCTCAGGGCGCCGTTTCGGAAGACGGAAGGAGCGGCATCGGGCGCCGCGGTATTGAGCCGCCGCAGCGTGACCCGCAGGCGGGCCAGAAGCTCCGCAACCGAAAACGGTTTTGTCAGATAGTCATCCGCGCCGGCATCCAGGGCGTCGATCTTATCGGGATCCTCGCTGCGGGCGCTGATGACGATGATGGGGACATTCGACCAGGAGCGTACCCGGCGGATGACCTCGACGCCGTCCAGGTCCGGCAGACCGAGATCCAGCAGGATGATGTCCGGATTGTGTGTGGCGGCGGTGATCACGGCGGCCTGACCGGTCTGGGCGGTGAGATAGCGATACCCCTCCGCCTTCAGCGTGACGGTGATCAGGTTCTGAACCGGAAGATCGTCTTCCACGACCAGAATCAGTGTTTTATCCATTGAGGGGCACCTCCTCCGCAGGCAGACTGAAGGTGAAGACCGCACCGTGCGGGATGTTGTCGGAGACCGAGATCTCCCCGCCGTGGGCTTTGACGATTGTTTTGCAGAGGGCGAGACCGAAGCCGAGGCTCCGCCGCCCGTCCGAGACGCTCTGATCGCCGGTGTAGAACATGTCGAAGATCTTCGGCTTGTCCTCGTCCGGGACGCCGGGGCCGTTGTCCGCGACGGTGACATATGCGGTTCCGCCCCGCTTTTCCGCCGTGATCCGGACGGTGGAGCCCTCCGGGGTATACTTGACGGCGTTGTTCAGAAGGTTAATGAGCAGCTGCATGATGAGCCTTGCGTCGGCCCGGACCAGGATCAGCTCCGCAGGAGCTTCCACGACGATCTGATGATTTGGACTGAAGGCGCGCACGTGGGAAGCGGCCTCCTCGAGGATGTCCTCCAGAACCTCCGTGGAGAAGCTCAGTTTTGCCTCGCCGTTTTCCAGGCGGGTGCTGGCCAGCAGGTTTTCCACCATGTGGTTGAGCCAGAGCGAATCCTCATAGATCGAACGGTAGAGCGACTGCCGGGTGGCCTCGTCGAAATTCTCCCCGTGCGAGAGCAGGTTGCTGGCGTTGCCGGAGATGGAGGTCAGCGGCGTCCGCAGATCGTGGGAAATGGCCCGCAGCAGGGTCGAGCGCAGGCGCTCGTTCTCGATCTGTATGGCGGCGGCTTCCCGCTCCCGGGCGTTCTCCTCGGCCTGACGGGCGGCATCCTTCAGGCGCACCGCGAGGGTGCTGGTGATGAAGGAAGTCACGAACAGAGCCAGAAAGACCACGGGATACCCGGGCTCCAGAACTTGCAGGGAGAAGCGCGGGTCAACAAAGAAATAATTGAACAGCAGAACCGAGACCACGGAGCACAGCAGACTGTAGATGCGGTGGGAGGTTCCGACGGCGATCATCAGCACTCCCAGCAGATAGGACATCATGATCGTGGAATCAGAAAAGTCCAGGCGATAGAAGAGCGTCCCCAGAAGGGTGGCGGCGGTGAGAAAAAACAGACTGAGCGCGAGGTCCAGAAGGGGCGAGGCCCTTTTGATGAAATGCCGCATGATGCAGATTCCTCCGGCGTTCGAGTGATGATTCACTTATACCAGAGCGTTAAGAAACTGTAAAGATTTTTCCGCGTCCAGTATCGCATAAAATGAATTAAAACAGGATTAAGACTTTTGCCTGAATGTTAAGATTGTATAAAGACGAAAAGAAAAAAACACCGTGCTGCCACCCGGGAGGGCGCAGTACGGTGCCTGAGAATACGGATTCAGGATCAGAGGAAAGGACAGGGTTCAAACGGACCGGAAAAGGAGAATTCCGCTTTCCGCGGGAAGATCACCCGGAACACCGGCACAGGAAAGGCGGCAGCTCAGGCTTTGGCCTCTTTGGCCTGCTTGATGGAGAGGCCGATCCGCTTTTTCTTCTCATCGACGTTCAGAACGACGACCTGCACCACGTCGCCGACGGAAAGAACTTCGGACGGGTGGCGGATGAAGCGGTCGGAAATCTCCGAGATGTGTACAAGGCCGTCCTGATGTACGCCGATGTCGACAAAGGCGCCGAAGTCGATGACATTGCGGACGGTGCCGGAGAGCTTCATGCCGGGCTTGAGATCGGAAATCTCCATGACGTCGGTCCGGAGAATCGGCTTGGGGAGCTCGTCACGGACATCACGGCCGGGCTTCATCAGCTCCTGCATCACATCCATCAGGGTCGGAACGCCGATGCCGATCTCCTGGGCGGTTCTGGCGGCGCCGTAGTCCTTCACCCGGCCGGGCAGATCCGCGAGCTTTCCTGCGCGCAGGTCGGCGTCGCTGTGCCCCGTCAGCGTGAGCAGGGCGGACGCCGCGGCGTAGGACTCGGGGTGCACGGCGGTGTTGTCGAGAATGTTTTTGCTCTCGGGGACGCGCAGGAAGCCGGCGCACTGCTGGAAGGCTTTCGGCCCCAGCTTCGGTACCTTCTGAAGCTGCTTGCGGTCCCGGAAGGGGCCGTTTTCTTCCCGGAAGGCGACGATGTTTTTGGCCGTGGTGGCGGTGAGGCCGGAGACGCGGCGCAGCAGGGAGGGCGAGGCGGTGTTGACATCCACGCCGACGGCGTTGACGCAGTCCTCCACCACCGCGTCCAGGGCGGACTCCAGCTGCTTTTCGGGCATGTCATGCTGGTACTGGCCGACACCGATGGCCTTCGGCTCGATCTTGACCAGCTCGGCCAGGGGATCCTGAAGACGGCGGGCGATGGAGACCGCGGAACGGAGGTTCACGTCGAACTGGGGAAACTCCTCCGCGCCGAGGGGGCTGGCGGAGTAGACCGAGGCCCCTGCCTCGGAGACGATCATATAGCTGAGATTCGCCCCGCGCTCATTCTCCTGGCGGATGAGCTCAATGGCCATCTGCTCGGTCTCGCGGCTGGCGGTGCCGTTGCCGATGGCGATGTGCTCCACGCCGTGTTTGCGAACCAGAGAGGCGAGCTTCTGAATGGCCTCGTTCTTCTGGCGCTCGCCGTAGGTGGGATAGACGACGGCCGTGTCCAGAACCCTTCCCGTGCCGTCCACCACGGCGACCTTGCAGCCCATGCGGTAGCCGGGGTCGAGGCCCATGGTGACCTTGCCCTTGACGGGCGGCTGCATCAGCAGCGGACGCAGGTTCAGCGCGAACTGGCCGATGGCGCCCTCGCAGGCCTTCGCGGTGAGCTCGGAACGGATCTCGCGCTCCAGGGAGGGGAAGAGCAGGCGGTCATAGGCGTCCAGCGCCGCGGCGCGGATGAACTCCATCGCCCTGGTACCGGGCATGACCACGGCGCGGTAGACCGTGCGCATGGCGGCGTCGTGGTCCAGCTCGACCGAAACCCGCAGCATCTTCTCCTTCTCCCCGCGGTTGACGGCGAGAATCTGGTGCCCCTGCAGGCGGGAGAGATTCTGGGTAAAGTCATAATAGAGCTGATAGACCGAGTCCTCTTCGGTGGCGGCTTCGGAATGAAGCTGTCCGATCCGGCCCAGCTGTTCCTTCAGGGCCTTACGGAGCTCGGCGCTGTCGCTGATCTGTTCGGAGATGATGTCGGAAGCACCGGCCAGCGCGTCTTCAATCGTTTCCACGCCCTTTTCGGGATCGATGTAGGCCGCGGCGGCTTCTTCCGGATCCGGGCAGTCGCGGTCCTGGCGGAAGAGAAGCTCGGCCAGGGGTTCGAGGCCCTTCTCCTTGGCGATGGTGGCGCGGGTGCGGCGCTTCTGCTTATAGGGGCGGTAGAGGTCTTCGAGCTCGGCCAGGGTCCTTGCCTTGCCGATGGCGGCGGAGAGCTCTTCCGTGAGCTTGCCCTGCTCCTCGATGGAGGCGAGGACAGTCTCGCGGCGCTCCTGAAGGTTTCGCAGGTACTGAAGCCGGGTCTCCAGCGTGCGCAGAACGGTATCGTCCATCGCGCCGTGCAGCTCCTTGCGGTAGCGGGCGATGAAGGGGACGGTGTTGCCCTCGTCCAGAAGCCGGACGACATTTTCGACGTATTCGACCTTTTGCCCGAGTTCTTCGGACAGAACAGAGATGAGTTGATCCATGTTGCTTCCTTTCATAAAAAAGGCTTCCCGGCTTCAGACCGGGAAACCGCCTGAGATGTTGCAGTCTGCTGGGGAAGGGGTGCTGTGTACGGCCGGCCGGGGAGAAAAAAAGGCTTCCAGGCTTACCAGCGGGAGGCGTGTTCCAGCGTCTTCATCTCCACGCCGATGCCTCCGTTGTCATAGATGGTGAGCAAAGCCCAGGTGAGGCTGCGGCCCTTGCCGGCGGTGCCGGGGTTGACGACCTTGACGCCGCCGACGTCCTCGTGAAAGGGGACGTGGGTATGACCGAAGAGCGCCAGCTGACAGCCCTCTTCCTGCGCCGCGTAAACCAGCGAGTCGACCCTGCCGTAGTCCACGTGGTACAGATGGCCGTGGGTCAGGAAGGCCCTGACCGGCCCGAGGGAGACCGTGAGCACATTCGGCGCCAGCGCGGCGAAGTCACAGTTGCCGGCAACGTTGTAGAGGGGAATCTCCGGAAACTTCCGCAGAAGAACCTCCGTATCACGGTCATGGTCGCCGAGATGAAAGACGGCGTCCGGGCGGCAGCGTGCTACCGCGTCCTCCATCGGAGCGGTATAGCCGTGAGTGTCGGAGAAAACCGCGATCCTCATCCGACACGCTCCTGTTCCGGCTGCGCCTCCGAAACGGCAGCGGGACCCGCAGGGGCGTCAGGGGGATCTGCGGAGGCGGCGGGGGCGGCGCCGGGGCCTTCCCGGTGCTCGGGGTGAAGGTGATCCGGATGGAGAAGCTCGGTGTGATGCGCCTTCGAGAAGACGAACAGCCAGACCGTCAGGGAGATCGCGAAGGCGACCACGATGCAGACGATGCGGATCCCGGTCCCGGGCCCGGCGACAAGCACCGCGATCAGGCCCAGCACCGCCGAGACCGCGTACAGTACGGCGACGGCCTGCTTCTGGCTCATCCCCATGTCGATCAGCTTGTGGTGGATATGGCCGCGGTCGGCGTGGAAGGGACTCTGCCCGTGCAGAATCCGGCGGAAAAAGGCGAAGATGGTGTCGCCCAGCGGAACCGCCAGCGAGAGCAGCGGAATCAGGAAGGTGATGATCGCGTGAAACTTGAACAGACCCATGATGGAGACGCAGGAGAGCACGAAGCCGAGAAACTGCGACCCCACATCGCCCATGAAGATCTTGGCGGGGTTGAGGTTATAGGGCATGAAACCGAAACAGGCGCCGGCCAGGCAGGCCAGGATCAGGGGAATCCCGGCGACGCCGGCGGGGAGGATCATGGACACGATCATCATCGAGATGGAACTGATGGCGGAGATGCCGACGGCGAGGCCGTCCAGTCCGTCGATGAGGTTGACCGCGTTGGTGCAGGCGATGATCCAGAGAATGGTGAACGGAATGGACAGCCAGCCCAGCTGGATGGTGGCCTCGGCGTCGAGAAAGCCGGGGTTTGAGATGGCGTCGAAGACAATGCCGCAGCGGATCGCCACCAGCGCGGCCAGAAACTGTCCGCCCAGCTTGATCCAGGGGTTCAGGCAGAGAATGTCGTCCAGCGCGCCCATGACCGCGATGATCACCGCGCCCAGCAGAAGACCCATCACCTGCATGGACATGTTGACGAAGAGCAGAACCGACAGCACAAAGCCGGTGAAGATGGCGAGCCCTCCCATCCTCGGAATCGGATGGTCGTGGACCCTGCGCGCGTCTTTCGGGACGTCGATTGCGCCCACGTTCTCTGCAAACTTCTTGACGGGCGGCGTCATGAAGTAGGAGACCAGGAGCGCGACCGCGGGGCCTGCGAATATTTTCCAGATCGGAAAATCAAATGCTTGCATAATCAATGCTCCAGTTGATAAAATCGCCCGGATAACGGGACAGAGAAGCGCGGAAACTCAGAACGGATCAGAAAGGCTTCTCCACAAAACCGACGCGCTTGTAGACCTTGCGCAGCGTCCGGCGGGCCACCGCGGAGGCGCGCTGAGCGCCCTCGGTATAGACCGAGCGGAGATAGTCCTTCTCGGCGATCATCCGCGCGCTCTCCTCACGGATGGGACGGAGCATCTCAATCACGGCGTCGCCGACGGCAGGCTTGAAGACGCCGTAGCCCTTGCCTTCAAAATCATGCTCAATCTGCTCAAAGCTCAGACCCGTGACAGAGGAATAGATGCTCATGAGGTTCGAGACACCGGGCTTCTGCTCCGGGTCATAGCGGACGCAGTGCTCCGTGTCCGAGTCGGTGATGGCGCGCTTGAACTTGCGGGCGATCTCCTCCGGCGGGTCCATGATGAACACGCAGCCGGCCGGGTCGGACTTCGACATCTTCGAGGTCGGCACGGAGAGACTCATGATCCTTGCGCCCACTTTGGGAATATAAGGTTCGGGGACCGTGAAGGTCGGGCCGTAGATGTTGTTGAAACGGGTGGCGATGTCCCGGGTGAGTTCACAGTGCTGCTTCTGGTCCTGGCCGACGGGGACAAAGTCCGCCTGATAGAGAAGAATGTCGGCGGCCATGAGCGAGGGATAGGTAAAGAGTCCGCCGTTGATGTTCTCGGCGTTCTTCGCGCTCTTGTCCTTGAACTGGGTCATGCGGCTGAGTTCGCCGAACATGGTGTAGCAGTTGAGAATCCAGCCGAGCTCGGCATGCTCATGCACATGGCTCTGGATGAAGAGGGTGTTCTTCTCCGGATCCAGACCGCAGGCAATGTACTGCGCCAGCTGCGAGACGGAGCGCCGCCGGAGATCCGCGGGGTTCTGGCGGACCGTGATGCTGTGCAGGTCGGCCATGAAGTAGTAGCAGTCAAACTCCTCCGCGAGGTCGGTCCAGTTCTTCACCGCGCCCAGGTAGTTGCCCAGGTGCAGATCGCCGGAGGGCTGAATGCCGGACAGCATTACCTTTTTTCTTTCTGTCTGCTGATCCATCTGATGGTATCTCCATTTCATAAACTGTTGTAGAAAAGAATGTCCGATCCCAATGCCGGACAATCAATTTATTGTAGCAGAATAAGTTGTGCTTGACAACAGGAAAAATGTAAAATATGATAAAGAAACTCAGATCCGCCGCGGGCGGAGAAGACCGGCTGCGGCCCCTTCGGAGGGGCGGGAGCCTGAAAACGACAGGAGGAAGAAGCTATGCCTGAGAAGATCGATCTCAGCTGGTTTGAAGAGATGGAAGCGCGCATCCCGAAGGGGAAGGTGCGCACAAGATTTGCCCCGTCACCCACGGGATACATGCATGTCGGAAACCTGCGCACGGCGCTGTATACCTGGCTGATCGCGCGGCACGCGGACGGGACCTTTATCCTGCGCATTGAGGACACGGATCAGGGGCGCCTCGTCGAGGGCGCGGTGGACGTGATCTACAAGACGATGAAGGAGTGTCATCTGGACCATGACGAAGGTCCGGATGTGGGCGGACCGGTTGCCCCGTATATCCAGACCGAGCGCAGACCGTTTTACGGAAAGTATGCCGAGCTGCTCATCTCCCGCGGCCATGCCTACCGCTGCTTCTGCGAGAAGGCCGAGAGCGAGGAGGACAGCGGGGACTTTAACCGCGCCGCGGATCCCTGCCGCAGCCTGGATCCGGCGGAGGCGGACCGCCGCGCCGAAGCCGGCGAGCCCTATGTGGTCCGCCAGCGGATCCCCCGGGAAGGGGAGACCGTCTTCCATGACGAGATTTTCGGTGACATCCGGGTGGAGAACAGCACCCTGGACGATCAGGTCCTGATGAAGCGGGACGGCCTGCCGACCTATAACTTTGCCAACGTCATCGACGATCACCTCATGGGCATTACCCACGTCGTGCGTGGCAGCGAGTATCTCTCCTCGGCGCCGAAGTACAACCTGCTCTACGAGGGCTTCGGCTGGGAGATTCCAAAGTATGTCCACTGCTCGCCGGTTATGCGGGATCAGCACAACAAGATGTCCAAACGCCACGGCGACCCCTCCTATGAGGATCTGATCGCCCAGGGCTACCTGACCGACGCGGTGATCAACTATGTGGCGCTGCTGGGCTGGAGCCCCGGCGGCGAGCAGGAGATCTTCAGCCTGGACGAGCTGAAGAAGATTTTCGAGATCTCCGGCATCTCCAAGTCCCCGGCCATCTTCGATATCGAAAAGCTGCGTTACTTTAACGCCGCCTACATCCGCGCCATGTCTCCGGAGGCCTTTGCCGCGGTGGCAGAGCCCTATATCCGGCAGGCTGTGAAGAACGAGGCCTATGACGCCGCGGCCATCGCAGCCCTCCTGCAGCAGCGGACCGAGATCCTGACCGAGATCCCGGAGAAGCTGGACTTCTTCGACACGCTGCCGGAATATGACGCGGAGCTCTTTGTCCACAAGAAGTCGAAGTCCGACCGCGAGAGCTCCAAGGCGGTTCTGAATGAGATTGTCCCAACCTTCGAGGCCCTGAGCGACTGGACGGATGAGAAGATCCTTGCTGCCATGACGGAGCTTGCCGAAAAGTGGGAGGTCAAGAACGCCAAGGTCATGTGGCCGGTGCGCATCGCGGCCGCGGGCAAGGCCGTGACGCCGGGCGGCGCGGTAGAGATCTGCCGCATCCTCGGCAGGGAGGAGACCCTGCGCCGGCTGCGCATCGCGCTGGAGAAGCTGAACTGACCCATGCCGGATCCCTTTGTGAGAACGGCGCTCCTGTACGGCGGTGCCGCCATGGAGCGCCTGAAGGGCGCCAGAGTCGCGGTCTTCGGAATCGGGGGCGTGGGCGGCTACGTGGTGGAAGCGCTGGCCCGTTCGGGAATCGGGGCGCTGGACCTCATTGACCATGACCGGGTCAGCTTCTCAAACCTGAACCGTCAGATCATCGCCACCCGTTCCAGCGTCGGACGCCTGAAGGTCGAGGCTGCCGCCGAGCGGATCCGGGACATCAATCCCGACTGCACGGTTCGGACGTATCAGACCTTCTTCCTGCCGGAGACGGCGGGGGACTTCGACTTTGGCGTATACGACTATGTGGTGGACGCGGTGGACACGGTGACGGCCAAGCTCCTGATCGCCGAAAAGGCGCGGGACGCCGGCGTGCCCGTCATCTCAGCCATGGGGACCGGAAACAAGCTGCACCCTGACCGCCTGGAGGTCGCGGACCTCTTTGAAACCTCGGAATGCCCGCTGGCCCGTGTTATGCGCAAGGAAGCGAGAAAGCGGGGGATCGAACACCTGAAGGTCGTGTATTCCCGCGAGACGCCCCTGACGCCGCGACGTGGGGAAGCGGAAGGCGCCGATGCCGATGCCGGCGGTCCGGAGTCGGAGGAAACCGGGTACGGAAAAAAGCGGGTCACGCCCGGCTCCACCGCCTTTGTCCCTGCCGCGGCGGGCCTGCTGATGGCGGCCGAGGTGGTCAATGAACTTGCAGAGAAACGGAGAGTCTCACGGCCATGAAACTGAAACTGCAGCTTTTGGAAGCGCAGCTGGAAACGCAGATTGCGCGGGCGCTTCTTTATGCCGGGGCGCTCGGCAAGTGGATGCTGACCTCCGTGATCGTCGGGGTGCTCTGCGGATTGCTGGGCACCGCGTTTCATCTGGGCGTGGACTATGTCACCGCCCTGCGCATGCAGTACCGCTGGCTTCTGTACTGCCTGCCGCTGGCAGGACTCGGGATTGTGGGCCTGTACCATATGTTCCGGGTGGATGGACAGAGCACCAACAGCATCATCCGGGAGGTGCAGACGGGCAACGGCCTGAAAATCGCACTGATTCCGGCTATTTTTTTCTCTACGCTGCTGACCCATCTCTGCGGCGGTTCCTCCGGACGTGAGGGCGCCGCGCTGCAGATGGGCGGCACGATCGGCTTTGAAATCGGAAAGCTTCTGCACCTGGACGATCGGGACCGCAGGACGGCGACGATGACCGGAATGGCGGCCTTCTTCTCGGCCCTCTTCGGCACGCCGATGGCGGCGACCGTCTTTGCCATGGCGGTCATCAGCGTAGGGCTTTTGTACCATGTGGCCCTGATTCCCTGCCTGGTGGCCTCGCTTACGGCCTATGCCATCTCGCTCGTGGCCGGCGTCACGCCCACCCGTTTTGCCGTGACCGCGCCGGCGCTGGAGTTTGTCATGCTGCTGAAGGTATCCGCCCTCGCGGCGCTGAGCGCCTGGGTGTCCAGCCTTTTCTGTGAAGTGCTGCACCGGACGGAGCACGGGATGCAGAAGCTGCTTCCGAAGGAATGGGCGCGGATCCTGGCGGGCGCCGCCCTGCTGATCGGCCTTTCCGCTTTGTTCCCTTCCGGGGATTATAACGGAGCCGGCGGCGAGGTGATCCGGCGGGCTGTGGAGGACGGCAGCGCGGTTCCGACGGCTTTCCTGCTGAAAATCCTGTTCACCTGTATCACCCTGGCCGCGGGCTTCAAGGGCGGCGAAGTGGTGCCGAGCTTCTTTATCGGCGCGACCTTCGGTTGCGCGGTCGGACCGCTGTTGGGAATTCCGGCGGGCTTTGCGGCCTCTGTCGGGCTGATCGCCGTGTTCTGCGGCGCGGTGAACTGCCCGCTCGCCTCCACCTTCCTCGCGGTGGAGCTTTTCGGAGCGGACGGCCTGCTGTACTATGCCCTCGCCTGCGCGCTGAGCTATGTGCTGTCCGGCTATGACGGGCTGTATTCCAGCCAGCGTATCCTGTATGACAAGCTCAAGGCCCAGTACATCGATGTACATACCAACGCCCACCACGAGGGCCAGCATACCCCGATGGAAGAAAAATATCGCTGACGACAAGGGAGGCAGACATGGAACAAACGACGGATTTCAATGGATTTGGCAGTCAGCTGCAGGACTATGAACGGGAACATATCGAGACCCTCCGGGCTTCTCTCGCGGAGTGTACGGTCCTGCTGAAGACGGACGGAAGTTTCCCTCTCGCCCAGGCAGGGGAACTCGCCCTCTTTGGCAGCGGTGCCAGACAGACGGTAAAGGGCGGTACGGGTTCCGGCGAGGTAAACTCCCGTTATTTTGTCACCGTGGAAGAGGGCCTGAAGGCCGCGGGCTTCCGCCTGACCACCGAAAACTGGCTGGATGCCTACGACGCAGTACGCAAACAGGCGAAGAAAGACTTCGTCCGAGAGATCAAAGCCCGCGCGAGACGGAACCACACCAACGCCATCATCGAGGGAATGGGCGCGGTCATGCCGGAGCCGGAATATGATCTGCCCCTGGAAGGCGGCGGAGAGACCGCGGTCTACGTGCTCGCGAGGACCTCCGGGGAAGGAAACGACCGGGAAAACATCCCGGGAGACATCGCCCTCACGAAAACGGAAGCCCGTGACATCCTCCTTCTGCAGAAGCAGTATAAAAAGTTCCTGCTGGTGCTGAACGTGGGCGGACCGGTGGATCTCACCCCGGTGATTGGCGAGGTCGGGAACATCCTGCTCCTCTCCCAGCTCGGTGTGGAGACGGGCTGCGTGCTGGCCGATCTTCTGCTGGGAAATGCCAATCCCTCCGGAAAACTTGCGACAACCTGGGCTGCCTTCGACGACTACCCCGCCATCGGGGACTTCGGCGACATGAACGAGACGCGCTACCGGGAGGGCATCTATGTCGGTTACCGGTACTTTGACTCGGCCGGGGTGAGACCGATGTTCCCCTTCGGCTTCGGCCTGTCGTATACCTCCTTTGAAGTCAGCGGGGAGAAGGCGGAACTGGACGGCGAGACGGTCACGGTCACCGCTTCGGTGAAGAACAGCGGCAGCTTCCCCGGGAAGGAGACGCTGCAGGTCTATGTGTCAAAGCCCGAGGGTAAACTGGACCAGCCCTTCCAGTGCCTTGCGGCCTTCGGAAAGACCGTGACTCTAGCGCCGGAAAAGACGGACACCGTCACCATGACACTTCGCGTCTCGGACCTTGCGTCTTATGACAGCGAGCGGGCCTGCTGGGTGCTGGAGAAGGGGGACTACTTCCTGCGCCTCGGGACAAGTTCCGAGGATACCAAACCGATTGTCCGCCTGCGCCTCGAGGAAGAGGTCGTCACCCGGCAGACGGCGAACGTCTGCGGCGTTACGGACTTTGCCGACTGGAAGCCGACCCTGGAGCGCATCGACATGTTCGCCCCGGAGGTGCCGATCCTCACCGTGGACCCCGGCGCGGTCCCGAAAGAAACGGTGGAAGACGCCGGCCGCTTTGAGATCGACGAAGCGGTCCGCGGCATGAGCACCGAGCAGCTCATTCAGATGTCCCTCGGGGCGCATGATCCGAAAAACGGCTTTGCCGCCGTCATCGGCAGCGCGGGCTTCGCCGTGGCCGGCGCGGCGGGCGAGACCTGCGGCCTCACAAAAGACCTCGGCCTGAAGCCCCTGGTGATGGCGGACGGCCCTGCCGGCCTGCGCCTGAGCCGCGACTATGTCATGGGGGAAAAGGGCCCCGTTCCCGTGGGGCAGTCTTCGCTGGAATCCATGCAGGACTTCCTGCCGAAGCCCGCAAAGTGGCTGCTCTCCCGGCTGGGCAGAAAGAAGCCGGATCCCAGGACCGAGATCCGCCACCAGTACACCACGGCGATCCCCATCGGAACCGCGCTGGCCCAGAGCTGGAACAGGGACTTTGCCCGGCAGTGCGGAGACATCGTCGGGGATGAGATGGAGCGGATGAACGTGGACCTCTGGCTCGCGCCCGCGCTGAACATCCACCGGAGCATCCGCTGCGGCCGGAACTTTGAATACTTCTCGGAGGACCCGCTCCTGAGCGGCGCCTTTGCCGCGGCGATCACCCAGGGGGTCCAGGCCCATCCCGGGCGGGGAACCACCGTCAAGCACTTTGCCGCGAACAACCAGGAATACAACCGCTATAACAACAACAGCGTCGTCAGCGAGCGCGCGATGCGCGAGATCTATCTCAAGGGCTTTGAGCTCTGTGTCCGCGAGGCGCAGCCCCATGCCCTGATGACCTCGTATAACCTTCTCAACGGCTGCCACACCTCCGAGCACGAGGGCCTGATCCGCCGGATCCTGCGCAATGAGTTCGGCTATCGGGGCATCGTCATGACCGACTGGGTCGTGACCGGGGTGACGAATAAGAAGTCGATCTATCCCATCGCAAACGCCGGCCGGGTCGCGGCCGCGGGCGGAGATCTCTTCATGCCGGGAAGCAGCGGCGACGCGGAACAGCTGCGCAAGGCGCTCGAGAGAGGCGCGCTGAGCGAAGATCAGCTGCGGGAAAACGTCAGCCGTGTGATCCGGAAAATCCGGGAACTGAGAGCGGCCGGAACGGAGCAGGCAGGCGACGGCGGAAAGCCTTTCTGACAGAACGCTGAATATAAGATGAAATAACATCAAGAACAGGGGTATAAGTCCTCATTTATTCGCATATTGTTTGAATATTCACGCATAAATGCATATATCATGAAAAATTTCCTCGAATTCTGAATAATTTTTCAGAATGTGCTTGACAAACGGGAACCGGAGTGCTATGATGCGCATTGTCCTGATGAGGGACGGTTTCGAACCGATTAAAGATGAAAGAAGAGGAAAATGAAATGAAAAAATATGCAAAACTGCTCGGCCTGGTTCTGGCGCTTGCCATGGCCTTCAGCCTGATGGCGGCGGGTACGGCCTTTGCCGATGATGCGAAGGCGGAGCTTCCGGAATTCGAGACGGTGACCCCGGGCAAGCTGACGGTTGCCACCAGCCCGGACTTCGCTCCCTATGAATTCTATGCCATTGTGGACGGCGAGCCTGTCCTGGCCGGCTTTGACGTGGCGCTGGCTCACTACATCGCCGATTACCTCGGCCTTGAGCTTGAGATCATCCCCATGGACTTTGACGGTGTTCTGAATGAGCTGGCCTCCGGCGGCATCGACCTCGGTATGGCGGGCCTCTCTCCCGACCCGAAGCGCATGGACGCGATGGACTTCTCCGATGTCTATTACCAGGGCGGACAGTCCTTTGTGACCACCCAGGCCAACAAGGATCTCTTCAAGAGCCTGGAAGACACCAACAAGGCCGAGTACTCCATCGGCGCCCAGAACGGCTCGATCCAGATGGACCTGGCCAACACGAACTCTCCCGAGGCGGACATTGTCGCCCTGGTCAAGGTGACGGACATCGTGGCAGAGCTTCTGGGCGGCAAGCTAGACGGCGCGTACATTGAGACGGCCGTTGCCGAAAACTATGCCTCCAACTATCCCGACCTGGCAGTTGTGCTGGAAGTCCCCTATGAATCCGAAGGCTCTGCCGTCGGCGTCGTGAAGGGCAACGCCGGTCTGCTGGAGGCGGTGAACATGGCCGTCGCGGCGGCGCTGGAGGACGGCTCCATGGACAGCTTCGTCGCCGAGGCCAATGAGCAGTCGGTCGGCGCCAAGTACGAAGGCCTGCTGGATGCGGAAGATGCGGATGCGGCCATCGCTGAAGCCGTTGCGGAGGCGAGCGCGGGCTGATTCGAGTCCGGCACAATTCAATTATACCAGACCCTCCGCCTTCCCGGCGGAGGTGTTTTGTACCTCAGAGAAAAACAGATGAGATTCCCGCGGTGCTTCCGCGAAAGAATACCCCCGGCGATCGGGGAACTGATTCAGAGGAGAGTCAACTATGCTCACTGTCCAAGGTTTTCAAAAAGCGCTGGAATACTGGAAGCTGTTTCTGCAGGGCGTCGTCTGTACGGTGTCGCTTTCTGCGCTGACGGTTATTTTCGGCTTTATCCTGGCGCTGATCCTTGCAATCTGCCGGATGGGTCGGTCCAGAATCCTCAAGGCGATCGCCACGGTCTATGTGGAACTGTTCCGTGCGACGCCGATGGTTGTTCAGATTTTTGTCATCTTCTATGTGGTCTTTGACGGCGTGAAGGTTCTGCCCGGCTTCAAGCTCTTCGGCTTTATCCGCTTTGACCGCTTCTTCCCGGCGGTGGTGGCGCTGTCGCTGAACTCGGGTGCGTATCTGTCCGAGATCATCCGTTCCGGGATTCAGTCCATTGACATCGGACAGACAGAGGCGTCGCGCTCGCTCGGTCTGTCCAGCGTCAAGACCATGCGCTTTGTCATCTTGCCGCAGGCGATCAAGAACATCCTGCCGGCCATCGCAAACGAATTCGTGACCATCATCAAGGAATCCGCAATCTGCTATACCATCGGGGTACAGGATATCATGTCGGCGGTGAACGCCGTAAAGGGCGCCACCTACCGCATGGCGGAAGCGCTGATCATCGCGACGGTGCTGTACTTCTGCCTGACGTATCCTACCAGCAAAGTCATTGCACATTTTGAAAGGAAGATGAGCGCCGGTGACAAACGATAAGCTGATCCAGGTCAAAGACCTGAAGAAATATTACAAGGGAGAGCGCATCAAGGCGCTCGACGGCGTGACCGTGGACATCAACCGCGGCGACGTGATGGTCGTCATCGGCCCCTCCGGATCGGGGAAATCCACCTTCCTGCGCTCTCTGAACCTGCTGGAGGTCCCCACTGCGGGCAGCATCATTTTTGAAGGCGTCGATATCACGCAGAAAAAGGGACCGGACGGGAAAAAACTGGACATCGACCTGCATCGGCAGAAGATGGGCATGGTGTTCCAGCACTTCAATCTCTTTCCGCATATGACGATCCTGCAGAACATGACCCTGGCGCCCGTTCAGGTAAAGAATGTCCCTCAGGCGGAAGCGGAGAAAAAGGCCCTGGAGCTGCTGGAGCGCGTGGGACTCAAAGACCGCGCGGACGCCTATCCGATCCAGCTTTCCGGCGGCCAGAAGCAGCGTGTCGCCATTGTGCGCGCGCTTGCGATGGAGCCGGACGTGATGCTCTTTGACGAACCGACCTCGGCCCTGGACCCCGAGATGGTCGGCGAGGTTCTGGACGTTATGAGAGAGCTGGCACGCGAAGGAATGACCATGGTGGTGGTTACCCACGAGATGGGCTTTGCCCGCGAGGTCGGAAACCGCGTCCTCTTCATGGCCGACGGAAAACTGCTGGAAGAGGGGAGTCCGGATGCGATTTTCAATCATCCGCAAAACCCGCGTCTGCAGGACTTCCTGTCCAAGGTGCTGTGATGAGGGAGGACACAGTTCGGGCCCTCTCCGTGATTGAGGAGCATGCCGCGTTCTTCCGCGAAATGGCGGATGAAATCTGGGAAAATCCGGAACTGTCCCTGAAGGAATACAGGGCGGCGGAGCTCTACTGCGGAAAGCTTCGGGAGCTGGGCTTCACGGTGACGGAGAATCTCTGCGAGATCCCCACGGCCTTCTGCGGCAGCTTCGGAAGCGGCAGGCCCGTGATCGGAATCCTGGGCGAGTTTGACGCCCTCTCCGGCCTGAGCCAGAAGGCCGGAGCCACGGAACCGGCCCCGGTGAGGACGGGCGGGAACGGCCACGGCTGCGGACACAACCTGCTGGGGGTCGGCTCGCTTGCGGCGGCGTGTGCCGTCAAGGCATGGCTGGAGAAAAGCGGCAGACCGGGAACCGTGATCTTTTTCGGCTGCCCCGGGGAAGAGGGCGGCGCCGGAAAGGCCTTCATGGCCAGAGACGGTCTGTGGAAAAAGCTGGACGCGGCGCTCTGCTGGCACCCGAGCGATGTCAACCAGGTCAAAACCGGAACAAACAATTCCAGCATCCAGGTGCTGTACAAATTCACCGGGAAGGCCGCCCACGCGGCGGGCGACCCCTACAACGGCCGCAGCGCCCTGGACGCGGTGGAGCTGATGAACGTCGGGGTGCAGTTCCTGCGGGAACATGTGACGGACGACTGCCGCATCCACTATGCCATCACGGATGCGGGCGGCGTGTCGCCAAACGTCGTGCAGGCGAAGGCGTCAGTGCTCTATATGGTCCGGGCGAACAAAGTGGCGGATTCCGTGAAGCTTCAGGCGAGAGTGGACGACATCGCAAGAGGCGCCGCCCTGATGACGGGGACGGAGTTTGAGCGCGTGTTCATTGACGGCACGGCGGAGCTGCTCCCAAACTTTGCCATCGAGCAGGCGCTGTACCGCAATCTGGAGGAGAGCGGCGTTCCGGACTATTCCCCCGAGGACCTGGAGCTGGCGGCAGCCCTGAAGGCAAGTTACCCCGGCAGCGGAATTTCCGGCGTCTACGGCATGCGGGATCCGGCCATCGCAAAGACGGTCCGGACTCTGTCACAGGACGGAAAAAAGCCCGTCAATGACTTTATCCCGCCGCTTTACTCCACAACACAGTTCAGTCCCGGAAGCACGGATGTGGGGGATGTCAGCTGGCTCACACCGACCTCCCAGATCGAGACGGTCTGCTGGCCGGCGGGGGTTCCGGGCCACTCCTGGCAGATTGTGGCCTGCGGAAAAAGCGAACTCGCGCACAAGGGCATGTTTCTGGCGGCGAAGGTGCTGGCCGGAACCGCCGTGGACCTTCTGTCGGATGGAGCGCTTCTGGCCCGGGCCAGGGCAGAATTTGAAGAGCGGTCCGCCGGGGGCTACGTCTGCCCGATCGAACAGGACGCGGTTCCGATCGCGCTCTGAGGTATGAGGTATAGAGAAAAAACGATCCCCCGCCGCGATGAGAGGCTCAGACGGCGGGGGATTGGTGAAAGCCGGCAGCAGCCGGCCTGCTTTTCGGGATTCAGCGGGTATAGTCCTCCAGACGGCGGATGCTCCCATCCAGTTCATCCGGGATTTCAAGCGCCTCCAGCGCGCTCTCCGGCGTATTGCAAAGCCGCACAAGCTCGAGACAGTTCCGGCTCATGAAGCCCTGCTCCGCCATCTGCCCGAGATAAGAGACAAGCGGCGTATAGAAGTCCAGCGTGTTCAGCAGAACGACCTGCCCCCGGAGCAGGCCCAGCTGCCGCAGCGTGATCGCCTCGAAGAACTCGTCCATGGTCCCGATGCCCCCGGGCAGGGCGAGAAAGGCCTCGCTCTCGGCGAACATTTTTTCTTTCCGGGCGGCCATGGTATCTGTCAGGATCAGCTCGTCGCATTCCGGGAGCAGAATGCCGGGTTCGTTGAACATCCGCGGCGCGATGCCGACGACCTTTCCGCCGGCGGCCTTCGCGCCGCGGGCGCAGGCGCCCATCAGCCCGTCGACTCCGCCGCCGAACACGACGCTGTGACCGCCTTCGGCGAGCAGGCGGCCCATTGCCTCGGCCTCCCGGAAGTAGACCGGGTTCAGCCGGCTGGAAGAGGCACCGAACAGACAGATTTTCATGTACATCGATCCTTTCGTTCACGCGGGTATTCTGCGGGAAGTATACCACGGAAGCGGCCCGGACGCAAGGCGGCCGCAGGCCACGGCGGGCGGAGAGCGCCGGAAAGCATGATCAAAACCATTGCGGAAGGTAGAAGGAGAAGCGGAACAGTATGAAACACCTGATCAGAAACGGAAGGGTCATCGACCCTTCTCAGCGCATCGACGCGAGGCTGAATGTCCTTCTGGAAGACGGAAAGGTCCTCTGCCTCACCGCGGAGACGCCCCCGGCGGATCTCACGACGGATGCCGGCGGCCTCGTCGTCTGCCCCGGATTCATCGACCTGCACGCCCATGAGGACCCTCTGGTGAACGGGAAGCGCTATAAGGACCCGGACAGGGCGAATCTCGCCTGCCTGCTGCGCATGGGCGTGACCACCTGCCTCGCCGGAAACTGCGGCGACAACTTCGGCGATCCGACCGCGTTCCTGGATGAGATCGAGCGGGACGGCTGCTTCGTGAATGTCGCGATGCTGGCCGGGTATACCTGGTTCCGGGAGAGGTTTTCGAAGGCGGACCGCTACGGCGCCGCATCCGCCTCGGAGATCGAAGCCATCGGTCATGCGGTCACGGCGGCGCTGGACGCGGGCTGCGCCGGCGTCTCCTTCGGTCTGGAATACATCCCCGGCATGAGCCGGGAAGAGCTTTCGGCCGCGGCCCGCTGCTGCAGCGCCGGAGGGAAGCTGATCGCCGCCCACATCCGCGCCTGCGCGGAGGGGGCGCCGGCGGCTGCGGCCGAGGTGCTGGAAGCGGGGAAAGAGGCCTCCGTCCCGGTGCAGCTCTCTCACATCGGCAGCATGGCGGCCTACGGACAGATGGAAGCGCTGCTGACCCTGGTGGACCGCTTTCGCGCCGAGGGGATGGACGCCTGCTGCGACTGTTACCCGTATGCGGCCTTCTCCACCCGCATCGGAAGCGCCCCCTATGACGACCTGGAGGCGATGCACTGCAGCTACGCGGATATCGAGCTCTGCGAAGGAAGCTACCGCGGACAGCGCTGTACCAGAGAGATCTTTGAAGCGGAGAGAAAGGCGCATCCGGACTATCTGACGGTCGGACATGTGATGAGGGAGGACGAAATCCGCCTCGCGTACCGCCATCCGAACGTCACCGTCGGAAGCGACT
Source organism: Oscillospiraceae bacterium (assembly GCA_017458335.1). Classification (GTDB taxonomy): domain Bacteria; phylum Bacillota; class Clostridia; order Oscillospirales; family Oscillospiraceae; genus Limivicinus. The sequence goes on along the minus strand of JAFTFT010000041.1, from coordinate 13,528 downwards.
GCTTCCTCTTCGACGGAAAGGGACATCCGCGGGCGGCCGGGGCCTTCCCGCGCTTTCTCGCGAAACTTGCCCCGGAGAGCGGCCTGAGCCTGAACGAAGCCCTGTTCCGCATCACGGCCCTTCCGGCCATGCGTCTGGGGCTTTCGCAGAAGGGAAGCCTTTGTCCGGGCGCGGACGCGGACCTCGTGCTGTTTGACCCGGAGGAGATCCTCGACTGCGCCACCTTCGCCGAACCGACGCTGCCCCCGAAGGGAATCAGGGCGGTCTTCCTGGCGGGCGAGCCTGCGGTTCTGGACGGGAAAATCGTAAACGGCCGTTTGGGCAAGCCGATCCGGTATCCCGCCGACTGAAAAGAAACAAAAAAGAAAAAAGGCAGAACCCCTTGACATCTGAATAAATATTCACTATAATAACCGGCGTCGAATAAATTTATGCGAAAGGACCACTGAAATGAAAAAAATAATTTCGATCGCTTTGATTCTGGTTCTGATCTTCAGCGTAGCCGCAACGGCTGCGTTTGCTGAAAAGAAAGAAGTCCTCGTTTTCGGTACGAGCGCCGACTACGCTCCGTTTGAGTTCATGTATCCCGATGAGAACGGCAAGATGGTCTTCGGCGGCATTGACATCATGGTCGCGCAGTACATTGCCGACTATCTCGGCATGGAGCTTCAGATCGAGAACATGGACTTCGGTTACCTGCTGACCGCGCTGAACAAGGGCGACTTTGACATCGTTCTGGCCGATATCGAGCCGACCGAGAAGCGTCTGAAGGCCGCCGACTTCTCCGAGAGCTATATGGATGAGCTGCCCGAGTACATCCTTGTCCGCACCGAAGATGTGGACAAGTTCCAGGATCCCGCGACCGACTTTAACGGCGTGAGCGTCGGCGCACAGACCGGTTCCACCAAGGTTGAAAAGGCCGAGCAGAACCTGATCGGCTGCAGTGTGGTTTCTCTCCCGCTGGTGACCGACCTTGTCAATGAACTTGTCAACGGCAAGATCGACGCGATCCTTCTCGACGGCTCCGTCGCGGTCTCCTATGACAAGCAGTATGACCAGCTTTCCATCGCCGAAGAGGCAAGCAAGGTCTTCCCGCAACCCAACGGCATCGCGGTGGCTGTGGCCAAGGGCGACCCGAAGGGCCTGCTGGACGGCATCAATGAGGCCATTGCACAGCTGAAGGCCGAGGGCAAGATCGACGAGTTCAAGGCGACGGTCGACGCCATCCAGGGCATCGAAGAGGTCTCCGCGGATGCTCCCGAGGGCTATGAGTCTGACGACGTCCTGATGGGCGAAGAGGAAGCCGAAGCTGTCGAAGAGGCAGCAGCCGAAACAAAATAATCCCCGCTGCGGCCTGCGCCGCACCCTTGACGAATTGATACGGCACGAATGTGTAAGGCGTGATGCCTTACACATTCGTGCATGTTATACAAACTCCTGCAATACACACGAAAGGACTTCTGATCTATGGACTGGGAAGGTATTTTCGGCAATCTGTCGCCGGCGTCGTTCTTTAATTTCTCCTTCATGGGGGAATACGGAACGTACATCCTGCAGGCGGTGGGCTATACCCTGCTGCTGGCGGTCTGTTCCGTCCTGCTGGCCGTGATTCCGGCCCTGCTTCTGGCCATCATGCGCCTGAGCAAGAACAAGCTGGTCAAGGGCATCTCCGGCGCGTACATTGCGATCTTTCGCTCGACGCCGCTGCTGGTGCAGCTGAGCATTATCTATTTCGGCCTGTTCGGCGCGGTGCGGATCCCGAACAGCTGGCAGCTCTTTGGCTTCATCCCGATGAGCCGCTTTATTCCCGGCGTTGTGGCGCTGGCGCTGAACTCTTCCGCCTACGTGGCGGAAATCTTCCGCGGCGGCATCCTCGCGGTGGATATCGGCCAGACCGAGGCTGCCCGCTCGCTGGGGCTTTCTTCCTGGGCTTCCATGCAGCTGGTCGTCCTGCCGCAGGCGATCAAGAACGTCCTGCCGGCCCTGGCCAATGAAATCGTCACCATGGTGAAGGAGTCGTCGATCTGCTCAACGCTGGGCATGGCGGAACTGATGTTCGCCGCGAAGACCGTCGCGGGAGCGACGTATATCACGCTTGCGCCGTATACGGTGGCGGCGCTGATCTACTTCTGCATCAACTATCCGGCCTCCAAGGCCATCGAGGCAATCGAAAGGAGGATGCGCCGTGGCGACAAGCAATGAGCTCATCCGCGTCGTGGACGTGAAAAAAGAGTACAACAACGGCAAGGTCAAGGCGCTCAACGGCTGCAACCTGACCATCCACCAGGGTGAGGTTGTCGCCATCATCGGCGCCTCCGGTTCCGGAAAGAGCACGCTGCTGCGCTGCCTGAACATGCTGGAGACGCCGACCTCGGGACACATCTACTTCGACGGGGTGGACCTGGCGGACAAGAGCGTGGACCTGAATCTCCACCGGCGGAAGATGGGCATGGTGTTTCAGCACTTCAATCTCTTCCCGCACAAGACGGTGATGCAGAACATCACGCTGGCTCCGGTCCACCTGAAGCTGAAAACAAAGGCGGAAGCCCAGGCGAAGGGGAAGGAGCTTCTTGATCGCATCGGCCTGGCGGATAAGGCCAACGAATATCCCAACATGCTCTCCGGCGGCCAGAAGCAGCGCATCGCCATTGTCCGCGCCCTGGCCATGGAGCCGGAGGTCATGCTCTTCGACGAACCGACCTCGGCCCTGGACCCGGAGATGGTCAACGAAGTGCTGGACCTGATGCGGGATCTTGCCAGAAACGGCATGACGATGGTCGTCGTCACCCACGAGATGGGCTTTGCCCGTGAGGTCGCGAGCCGCGTGATCTTCATGGACGGCGGCCAGATCCTGGAGGAGAACGAGCCGAACGAGCTGTTCGACCACCCGAACAATCCGCGCCTCAAGGACTTCCTTTCCAAGGTGCTCTGAGCCGCCTTTCTCCGACTCTACAGAAAAGGAAAACAGACGCTTGATCACGAGTAATTCCTATCTGCAGATTGATCTGCAGGCGATAAAAGAGAATATTGAACAGATCCGACGTGAAATCGGGCCGGAGGTGAAGCTGATTCCGGTCCTGAAGGCCAACGCCTACGGCCTCGGCGCGGTGACGATCGGCCGCTTTCTCTCTGACCTGGGCGGGATCGACTGCTTTGCGGTGTCCCAGGTGGCGGAGGGGATCGAGCTTCGCGAGGCAGGGGCGACCCAGCAGATTCTGGTGATGAGCCTGCCGCTGGACACCCAGGTGGAGGCGGCGGTGGAGCATCATCTGCTGCTGACCCTCGGAAGCTTCCGACAGTTCCCGGTCCTGCGGGAGGCGGCGCGGAAAGCCGGGAGAAGGATCCCGGTCTCGCTGAAGCTCGACACCGGCCTGCACCGCATCGGCTTTCTGCCGGAGGAAGCGGACCGCCTGATTGCGGAGTTGAAGCGGGCGGAGGATGTGATCGAGATCCGGGACAGCTTTTCGCACTTCTCCGACCACAGCCGGGAACAGATGGAGCAGCAGAGCGGCTGCTTCCGGGATTATCTGGAGAAGCTTAGGGCGGCTGGAATCCGGACAGGGCTCTGTCACATGGCTTCCTCCGCCTCGCTGGAGACGGGGGAGAACGTCCTCTTCGACGCGGTCCGGGCGGGACGCCGGCTCACGCTTGACAATCCGGACCGGCCCACCGGCACGATCCGGGAAGCGGTCTCCTACCGTGCCTGGCTGACCGATGTGCGCGAGCGTCATGCGGGCGACACCCTCGGGTATGACCGAAAGACGATCCTGGAGAAAGATATGCGGGTCGGCGTCCTGTCCATCGGCTACGGAGACGGGTATGATCCGGCGCTTTTCGCGGCCCACGCCCCGGTCCTGGTCCGCGGCAGACGGGTCCGTCTGCTGGCCTGTTGCATGGATCAGAGCTTTGTGGACCTGGAGGACCTTGACGCCGAGGCCGGAGATGAGGTGACGCTGTTCGGTTACGACGGAGCGGGGACGCTTCTCCCGGCACAGGAGGTCGCGGGACTGATCGGCTGCGAAGGCTGCGACCTGACCGCGCGCCTGACCGATCGCGTCGCACGGACCTACACCGGCATGTAAGAAGCCGGCGCCCTTCCCGGGGAAGCGGAATAAGAGACAATATTAGCACTCTTTTTAAAAGAGTGCTAATATTCATATTTAGTTCATAAAATATAGAGGAATCGTTCATAATTGTATGGTATTTTATATACACGATGAAACAAAAGAAATGAATCGATCGTCGAAAACCAATTATCATCTGTAAATAAATGCTTGGAGGTATATAAAATGTTTGAACTGATTCCTTTTGATCGCAGAGGCAGCAGAGTTTCCGCTTATGATCCGTTCCGGATGCTTGATGACATGGAGCGCAGCTTCTTCGGCGGCAACAGCCATCCGGCCATGAGCAGCTTCCGCACGGACGTGACCGACACGGGTGACGCCTTCGTCCTGGACGCGGAGCTCCCCGGCTTCAAGAAAGAAGACATCAAGATCGATGTTGAGAACGACTGCCTGACCATCACGGCCGAGCGCAAGGCGGACGAGGAAGAGAAGCAGAAGAACTTCATCAAGCGCGAGCGCTTCTACGGTTCCTTCAGCAGAAGCTTCGACGTGTCCGGCGTGAACGTCGACGGCATCGAGGCAGCTTACAACGACGGTATTCTGAAGCTCACCATGCCGAAGAAGGTCGAGACGGTTCCTCCCACCAGACGGCTCGAAATCAAGTAATCCCCAGAGCCACCCGAAAGACGCGGGGCGCCTCATAAGAACATACGGACTCTCACACAGAACGGCAGCGAGGAGAAATCCCCGCTGCCGTTTGAATTCATTGTCATAAGGAACTAATCATCAACCTCAACACAACAAAGTCGCCAACCGTAGTGCGCAACCCATTTCACAGCACCAAACGACTACATTTGAAGGAGAAAGCGATGATGAAGTCCCTGTATGAAGAATTTGGCTGAATATTCCGCGCAAGAATGAACACCGGCACCGCACAAGTTGAACACTTTCTCCGCTGAAACTGAACAGTCACTCCGCTTGGATTGAACACCGGCGAAATCGCGGTAATATATTGGTGCGTGCTCAGGCACGACATCAATATAAGGAGGGTCATCATTATGACCAATTACCGCGAGATTCTAAGGTTGGAAAATCTTGGGCTCAACAACACCCAAATTGCAGAATCTGTAAAATGCTCCAGGACCACCGTTATCAATGTCTTAAGGTTGGCAAAGGAAAAAGGATTGAAATACCCTTTGCCAGAGTTGATGTCGGATAAAGATGTATACGAGACGCTTTTTTCGGTGGCCTCAGGAAAAGCAAAGTATAAGATGCCAGATTATGAGCATGTATACAAAGAATTGCAGCGTGACGGTGTGACGTTGGATCTGCTCTGGAGGGAATACGTGGACGAATGCCGTCAATCCGGCGAACTTCCATATCAGTCTACACAGTTTAACAAATACTACAACGATTTCTGTACCAAGAAGAACGCCACGATGCATTTGAATCACAAGCCTGGAGAGATCATGCAGGTGGACTGGGCAGGCGACACGACAGGCATTATTGACACTGACACAGGTGAGCTCATCAAGGTATATGTTTTTGTAGCCACGCTACCTTTCAGTGGATACAGCTATGTGGAAGGCTTCTTTTCCATGAACCAAGAATGCTGGACCACGGCGCATGTCAACGCCTACAAGTATTTTGGCGGCGTGACCAAAATGATCCAGTGTGACAATCTCAAAACTGGCGTGCTGAAGCACGGAAAAGATGAAGTTGAACTGAATCGGTCATATCGGGAACTGACTGAACATTACAACACTGCCGTTGTTCCCGCCCGGGTCAGATCTCCGAAAGACAAAGCGTTTGTAGAAGGTACGGTTGGTGTCATTTCCACCTTCATTCTTGCTGCTCTGCGTAATCGTCAGTTTCTCTCCTTGCCGGAGCTGAATGAAGCAATCTGGGATAAGCTGTATGAGTTCAATCATAAACCGTTTCAGAAGAAAGATGGCAGCAGAGCCTCGATGTTTGAGGAAGAAAAGCCTTTTCTGATGCAGCTTCCGGCAGAACCTTTTGAGCTGTCTCAATGGAAGGTTGCCACAGTAGGTCCCAATTACCACATTGCTGTGGAAAAGATGAACTATTCTGTCCCATACGAGTACATTAAGCAGAAGGTGGATGTTCGTCTTACAAGGAACATGGTAGAGGTTTTCTTCAGCGGCAATCGGATCTGCTCTCACATCCGCCTTTATGGACGTGCCAACCAGTACAGTACAAATGAAGAGCATATGCCGCCAGACCACAAAAAGTATGTTGCTTGGAATGGCGATCGCTTTATAGCCTGGGCCTCAAAGATTGGACCGAATACAGAAATTGTTATAAAGGCAATCCTCAGCAGCTACAAGGTAGAGCAACAGGGATATAAGTCCTGCCTGGCATTACTTAAGCTGGCCGACAAATACTCCGTTCAGCGCCTCGAGAAAGCGTGTACCAAAGCACTGACCTACACGCCTCAGCCTTCCTTTAAGCATGTAAAGACCATTCTCGCGTCTGGCCAGGATACCCTGACTCCTGCGGCTGAACCAACTTTCTCAGATGCAACCTCCCAGTACGGATTCACAAGAGGGGCCGATTATTACGGGAGGGCAAAGTGATGTTGAACACGACTACTGTGACAAAGCTTCGTGAAATGAAGCTCAGTATGATGGCGGAAGCTTTTCAGCACCAGCTCAAAGAGTCTTCTTTCCAGAATTTAAGCTTTGAAGAACGTTTTGGCCTGATTGTAGACCAGGAATGGTCAGCCAGAAAGAGCAACCGCTTGAAAGATCTGATTAAAAAGGCAGGATTCGACCAGCCTGGGGCCTGTATTGAAAACATTGACTATTTCCCGGATCGGAAACTCGACCGGGAACTGATCACCAAGCTCTCCACTTGCAATTACATTCGGGAGCATCACAACATCCTGCTTCTTGGAGCCACAGGCTGTGGAAAGACTTATCTTGCCTGCGCTCTGGGGATCTCGGCAGCAAGAAACTTCTTTAAGGTCAAATATGTAAGGCTCCAAGATCTTCTCACGGACTTGCAGATTGCAAGAGCTGGAAATACCTTTCCAAAGGCAATGCAATAGTACAAGAAGCCGGCTCTCCTGATTATTGATGAATGGATGCGCTATCCGCTATCCGAGATGGAATCCCGAGATGTTCTTGAAATTGCAGATGCGCGCTACCACAAAGGCTCTACCATTCTCTGCTCTCAGTTTGATGTCCCAGGTTGGATGGAGCAGGTGCCAAACAAGCTTACTGCGGATGCAATCTGTGACCGCTTTGCTCATGATTCACACAAGATCATCATTGAGGGCGATGATTCCATGCGTAAGCGCAAGAGCACCATTCAGTAAAGGAGCCTGCGGCTCACTGGGCTCTGCCCAGACCCGGGGTTTTACGCTTTAAGTTTTCCAAGGAGAGTGGTGTTTCTCATGAGCATAATAAAAAAGAGTGACACTCCCAGGCATCACTCTCCTTTGTAAACCCTGCATTGGCGCTCGGGTCGGTCCCCACCGTTGCCCTATCCTCCAGTGCAAGGAAAAGCAAGATCATGATACCAGTTCGTGTGTTCAATTGTCAATGTGCAATGCACACGGAGAAAGTGTTCAGTTTAAGCGGTGAAGATGTTCATTTCGGCCGGAGAAAGTGTTCAACTTTGCCGGTTTCGGTGTCCAGAAAAAACGGAATATTCATTTGGCGGCACCTACACCCTTGGTAATGATGGCATGTTGTACCCTGATTTGGTAATCGGCGATAAAGAGCAGCGTCCTATTGGAAAATGGGGCAGAATGCACATGAAATACCTGGAGGTAGGTAGAACACCCGGGGCTGTATGAGCGGCTCATCCTGAACGGAACACTTTACAGGCATCTGGCTGACGCTAATGAAAGAGCAACAAGCATGCTGGAAAGGCTGGTTGAGCAGATGGCAGCTCAGGTGTTCGGGTCGGGCGTAACGAGCCACAGAATGTCGGGAGATAACGACCAATAATAGTCGGAAAAGAAAAAGCCACTACCGAAGCTCTTTCAAATCCTGTAAACTGGAAAGTGCCAACAACCCAGTGGAAAGGAGTACAATGAAAGAGTTAATGAGTAATGGCTTTGCAAACAGTATAGCACAAGCCATTGAGGAAATGAAAGTAGAACAGGGAGATTCTTTCTCTCTGGAACATGTTAATCTGGCAGAGCTAGAGCGACGAACCGGTGTTTCACGGGGAAAGCTTCGGAGATTAAAGCGAAATGGTTTCCAAGATCTTCCCAGGAAGACGAAAGGCAGTAAGCATAAAGTCACAAAGCTTAGCGGTTATACAGGTCTGATCGACAGTCTGCTAAAACAAGGAATTAAGAATTCATCCGTCATTCTGGATCGGCTTCAGCAGGCAGGATATGAGCAAGCTCTTTACGACCACGCTCCGGATCAATCTTACGAAGCCGGAGGGGCGCAAGGCATGGGCTTACCTCAAAAACCGGGACAAGTCCAAATATCGCTCCTATAGCGACGCCATTATTGCTGCCGTGAACGGATATTTCGACCGGGAAAAGCTGCTGGCCGATGATCCCTATCTGGAAACGCGGGAGAAGGAAGACGCCTTCCTTCAGCGCTTGTTGGAAACGGTGCAGCAGGCCGTGCAGGCCAATCCCTTGACCGGTCTCGCCGCCTTGCTGCAAGCAGCACCAGTCCCGGCACAGGACAACACGGCGGTTGAGGATGATCTGGATACAGCGATGGATTTCATCAACAGTTTATAAGGGGAAAATGATTCTGGAATCGCTGTTGACATTATAACGGTTGACCGTTATAATGTATGGTAGAGGCAGGTGATAGACGATGACGATACAGGATGCTTTGAAGCTGAAGAGCATGAGCATTTACCGGCTTGCGAAGACGAGCGAAGTCCCCTATGCTACGGTGAATGATATCTGCAATGGCAAGGCACAGTTGGAAAAATGCAGTGCTGAGACGATCTATCGAATCGCCCATGCTCTGGATATTACAATGGAGGAGCTTCTCGCCCCCTGTTTCTTGAAGCGCAGCAGCTTTGAAAACTTCAAGAGCACAATCTGCCATCGGGTCAAGGAATTGGGCGACATCGACTTTATTGCGGAAACGCTGGAAAGCCAAGAGATCCGAACCTATTATGATCGGAAATGGTATCCCGAGAGTCTGTATCTGCTTGCCATGCTGGATTATATCAGTCGAGAGAACGACATCCCCCTCTGTGACGAGTATGATGATCTTCGCCGGTGCAAGCTGGAAAAGCCGGTGTATCCGGCTGGCCTCCGGGCGGTATCGGCGGCATCCAAAGACAAGGCCGTTCTGCAAAAGGCTGCTATGACAGCGATTCCTGAATTCAAACGGTTCAATATTATTGAAAACGAGGTAAGAAATGTCATCTGAAAAACAGTTTGAGTTTACGAAGGAAAACATCGATCTCTACCTGAAAGAGGTCGCCAAGGAATACCGGAAGCAGGCAGGAAAAAAGATGCCTGCCGAACTTGTTCTGATCGGCGGAGCTTCTGTTCTCATCAACTACGGCTTTCGGAATATGACCACGGATATCGATGCGCTGATTCAGGCGGCGTCCGCCATGAAGGAGGCCATCAATCATGTTGGTGATCGGTACGGGCTCCCGAATGGCTGGCTGAATGCGGACTTTACGAACACCGATTCCTATTCGGTGAAGCTATCTCAGTTTTCCGTGTATTACAAGACCTATGCCAATATCGTGACCATCCGCACGGTGGCTGCGGAATACCTGATCGCTATGAAGCTTCGTTCCGGGCGACAGTACAAGAGCGATCTGTCAGACATTCTGGGAGTCCTCGCAGAGCATGAGAAGCGCGGGACGCCAATCTCGATGGATCAGATCCACAAGGCAGTAGCTGATCTTTACGGAGGCTGGGAATCGCTTCCAGAAACCTCACAGGCGTTTATAGAAAACGTCATGGAGGACGGGCGCTTTGAAGAGCTTTATGAGCAGACGGTAAGCGGCGAAAAAGAGGTTGGTGCGCTGTTGGTTCAGTTTGAGCAGAATTATCCCAATGTCGTAACAGGGAAAAACGTAAACGAGATCGCCGGAAACCTGCAGAAGAAAACAGACCGAGCCTCTATCCTTGCAAAGCTCCGGGAGAAGAAAGCGGAGACGGATCAGCCAAAGGCCCAAAAGCGAGATGGTCGCGAAAGATAAGACAACGGATACCACACCCGGCCGGGAATGATACCACAGTAGTATCACTCCCGGCCATTTTTGATGCCAAAAACCAAACATAAGTTGCGCAGATACCAATTATCACGGCGCTTGATACCAAGCCACGGGAAAATGGTATCTGCGCTAATCATTTCTGCTACCAAGGAGGGTAATTATGACAGAAGACGAAAAGAAACTGATCCAAGCAAAGCACCGACTGGAGGAAGCCCAGGCCAGAGACCGGGTAAAGGAACGAAAGGCCCGGACGCGGCGGCTGATCCAGGAGGGTGCGGTTTTGGAAAAGGTCTTTCCCGCTGTGAATGGGATGGATCTGACAGAGCTCGAAGATGTTTTACGCGAACATTTATCTTAACGGGAGTGGGGCGTTCCGGGAGACCGGGGCGCTCCGCTTTCTTTTATCCCGAAGGGCGCACTTACTCACCACCGGGCCACAGGCCCGGCGGTGGCAGCCTTCCCGGTGGTCAGGTCGTGCGCTCTGCGAGGCGGATTGCGCTCTCTGCGGAGAGCGCCAGCCAATGCTGCCGAGACTGTGGTCCCGGTCATCATTGCCTGCGCGAAGGGATCGGTTCGCCGTTCCCTTCGCCTGCGAAAACCTGCACCCGGCAGCTTTGTCGCAGAGGCAGGGCGAATCCAGAATGATCGCCCTGCTTTCTCTTTGCCGAAAGAGAAACAGAAAAAGGAAAAAGAATCGAGGTGAAAACGATTGGCAATTTACCATTTGGAAGCGAAGGTCATCAGCCGAGGCACCGGGCGCTCGGCTTGTGCGGCATCGGCCTATATGAGCTGCTCCGCCATCTATAACGAATACGATGGTGTCCAGCATGATTACACCCGGAAGCAGGGCCTTGTCTGGGAGCATGTCTTTCTTCCAGACTGTGCCCCTGCGGAATGGCAGGATCGCGCAAAGCTCTGGAACGCTGTGGAGGATGCGGAGAAAACGAAAGACAGCAGACTGGCCCGTGAGTTTGTCGTGGCTCTCCCCATTGAACTGGGCAAGAATGAATGGGTCGATCTGTTGTCGAAGTTTATCCGGGAACAATTTGTAAGTGAGGGCATGTGCGCGGACGTGGCGATCCATGACACAGATGGCCACAATCCCCATGCCCACATCATGCTGACCGTTCGCCCTCTGAATGAGAACGGAACCTGGCAGCACAAAACCGAGAAGGAATACCTCTGCGTGAAGGGCGGTGAAGAACGGGGCTTTACCTCCTCCGAGTTCAAAGAAGCACAAAAAGATGGCTGGGAAAGGCAATATCAATACAACACCGGCAAGAAGAAGGAATACATGGTTCCTTCCGTTGCCGAAGCCCAAGGCTTGGCGCGTGTATCCAAGTACCCGAAAAGTACCAAGTACGGCAGGCAAAATCCGATCTCTGAGCGCTGGAACAGCGACGCACAGTTGGTTACATGGCGGGCAGTCTGGGCGGATGAAGTCAATCTCTGCCTGGAGGAGAAAGGTCTCAACGAGCGCATCGACCACCGCAGCTTTGCCGATCAGGGCAAGGATGAACAACCCACGATTCACGAGGGCGTGGCCGCCCGCGCCATGGAGAAAAAAGGCGCCGTCTCAGATCGCTGTGGGCTGAACCGGCAGATCAAGCGGGACAACGCCCTGCTGCGGGAGATCAAAGTGCAGGTCAAAAAGCTGATGCAGGCGGTCAAAAACACGATCCCGGCGCTTGCGGAGGCTATGGAATCCGTGCGGGCAAAGATGATCGTTTTCCAGTATCAGCTTGGCTATATCCTGCCGGGCAAGCGCAGGCTGACAAAGAGCCTTGATGTGATGAAGCCGGAGTTGGAGCGTTATCCCCGGATCGTCGGACAGATCAAGGAAAAGGGCAAAGAACGGAACACCCTGCTTTCCGAGAAGAAAGCAACGCCGGTGCTCAATATCTTAAAGCACCGTGATCTCACACACCGCATAGCGGAGCTGACGGAGGAACTTGAAGAGCTGCGCTCCGAAAAGAAACAGCTTCTTGCCTCTCTGGACTATGCCGAGGATACCGGGCTTTCCACGGTGAAGAAAGATATCTCCGCTATGGAGGCCAACCTGGCAAAGCTGGAGCAGCAGGAGCAGAAGTACACCGCCGAGCTGAACGCCGCCTTTGCGGAATACGAGGAGCTGAAAGCACAGACGGTAGATTTCGATCCCGACGAGCTGGCTATGGCGCAGCTTGAGATCCGCCCTCAAAAAGAGGCCTCAGCTGAAAGCAAGATCCAGGCCGCTTACGGGGATAAATATGACTTCTGGACCATGGTCGGCGCAAAGCGGGATGTTGCGGAGCTGCTGGGTGAAGAAGAACCTCGATCCATCCGGGAGCGTCTGCGCAGGAAAGAGATTGAGCAGCAAAGGATAAGCCGTGAGCGTGAGCCTCAGCGGAAGAAAAGCAAGGATCATGGATGGGAGCGGTGAACTGCTCCTATCTCCACAAAAATCAGTAATCTTGGATTGTCGGATGATTGCCGTTGACTTTTCTCAGAAAAGGTGTTATTCTATTCAAAGGTTAATATCATTAACCTTTGAAGCACAAGGAGGTCTCATATGCCTGCAAAAAAAGGAAATACACCGGACAAAATCAAAAATACCGCAAGAACTATATTCTTAGCGAATGGGTTTCGAGAAACATCTATGCAGATGATAGCATCTGAGGTTGGAATCTCAGCACCGGGTCTCTATAAGCATTTTGAGAGTAAGGAAGAGATCTTTTCAGCACTGGTCGATCCGCTGATCACAGCGATCAAGGAAATATTGCACATGGCGGAAAATAAGAAGGATACTCTGTTTGCAGAAGGGGAAAGTGAGAAAGTCTGGGATAAAGAAAAAACATTTAAGGAGATGTTGGATTTTATTTATGCCAATTTTTCCGGCATGAAGCTTCTTTTGTTCTGCGCCGAAGGTACGGCATATGAGAATATCATAGACAAGGTGGCTGATTATGAAACACAAGTTATGTTGCGCACGCTGCCGAGGCTTCGGGAGCAGGGCATGGATATTCCAGAAATTGATGCGGAAACAATTTCCACGATGATGCGGCAGCAATACCGCACGCATGCGGAATTTATCAGAAAGGATTATCCCAGAGAACGCGCAGAGCAATATCAAAAAGAGGTAGATACTTTCTTTACAGCTGGCTGGCGTGCGCTTCTGAGGTTTTGACGGAGGAACCGACGAATGAAAAGAAGATCGCTTATATTGGAATGCATGGCCATCGGAATGATGATTGGAACGGCCTCGTTTGCCGCGCTGCAGTTTGAGCTTGCCATTG
>JAFTFT010000040.1 GCA_017458335.1 Oscillospiraceae bacterium | reverse complement strand
TTCAAAGGCACCTTCCTGAAACCACAGGGATATTATGCCCATTTTTAGGGCTGTCCCTGAAAAATCGTGCCATTGAAATGCCAGTTTACATGTCTGAGGGTGGGGATCCTATGCAGGACCTACCCTCGTGAATAATTCAGGATAATGGTTAAGAACAAGTATGTTGCATTTGTCCTGTTCGTTATCGTATTTTTGGCATTCTGGAATCTGGCAGATTATCTGTATACGACTTTAATTCAGAGTGGAGCATATCGTTTTACAGTCGGTGCTGATGGGGCTCTCCCTGTTGTAATCGCAATCGTTTCCGGGTATCTTTTGTTTATCAGAAGGAATTCTGACTGATCCGTTTCAGCCTGTCTTGATGGTAAACCGACGGGCTGCCAAAGGAATCACATCCTCACATATGAATGATTGATAAGGCATTGCTTTGCAATATGCTCATTTCAGAGAAACAGGCAGTCCAGGCCTGTGAGGAACTCGGCCTCGGGCACAGCTCGTTCTACAGCGACCCCGGAAAAGACGGGATCATCATGATGTGGGGGCATATGGGCTATGCCTCTGCGGTACGGATTTCTCTTACAGGCGGGTACAGGGAGGAACCGCTCTATGAGGACAACCTGAACGAGCGGCTGGAAGAGGATCCGGACGCGGACTATATCTACCCGGGCGATGTGATCCCCGGCTCGGTCTATCTGACAATGTGTCCCGGGGACCTGACGCTGGCCATGTCGCACTATGAGGAAATCAGCCGCTGCCTCGCGGGTGTGCTGCCTGCACCGGCGGAGGAACAGTATCCGAATCAGGATGAGGCCTTTTTTGAAAACCTGATCAGCGGCAACGGTGAAGTATTTGCCGTGACAGCGGACGGCTACACAAACAGCCCCGGCTGGATAGGCTTTCAGGAGCTTTTGCGCCAGAACGTTCTTGCCAACTGGATGCAGGGCGATCTCAGCATTCTCTCCGTCACCCCGGCGGATCTCAACGGGGACGGCAAGCTGGAATGTTGTGTTGCCGCAAGTGACGGCGGCAGCGAGGTCCGCATCATTCTCAGCGAGCAGAATGGCGCCGTCTTCGCTTATCTGATCAACTACGCCGAAGGCTATGCACCGGACGCAGAGGGGAACCTGATCTGCTCAACTCCATACGGTCACTTCCGTAACCGTCTGATCTTTGATGGGGAGCAGGCCTTTTTGCTCAGTTTGCCGAGCGCCTGAAAATAGTTCTGAATCGCACGTTGCTGGAATCATCTCGCCAGCAGCGTGCTTTCTTTAAGCCTCCGGATATTTTAAGGGGGGCTGTGAAGTCCCACTGAGTTTCACCTCGCCTTTTCTGTTTCTTCCTCGTCTCCATAGTATCTTGTAGATGACTGCCGTTTTTGGTATAATCAGGAAGAAAAAATGAAAGACTGAAAGGAGAACCCCCATGAAACACGCAAAAAGACTGAGCGCCGTTCTGCTCGCGGTTCTGATGCTGCTCTCGCTCTCCGTGAGCGCCCTGGCCGAGGAAGCGCCGGCTCCGGATTACACAACCGGCACGCCCTGGCCGGATATCGACCTTGAGGGCGTGGTAACAGAGGACACCGCGGCCGAGCTGAAGGACAACTTCGCGCTCTATGTCAATAAAGACAGAATTCTGAAGCTTGAGATTCCGGAGGGTTATTCCTTTGCCGGAACGATTATGGATCTTTCGCTTCAGAACGCAGAGGACATTCGGAACATGTTCCTCGGTGACGCGCCGGAGGAGCACGACGCAAGACTGGCCTACAATCTGTTCAGGCTGATGATGGACTGGGACAGCCGCGATGCGCTGGGTGTCGCGCCGCTGAAGGAACAGACGGACGCGGTGGAATCCATCGACAGTCTGGACGCGCTGAACGCCTATTTTCTTGAGGTGCCCGCTGAGGATCAGCTTGCCGGCCTCTGGAGCAGCGGATCCGAGGTCAGTCTGGACGACGCATCCAAAATGACTCTGATGACGGGCGAATGCGGGCTGCTGCTGGGGGATTCCGCGGAATATGAAGCTCTCACCGCGTACGGTACCATCAAAAAAGAGGCGTTTTCGGAGCTTGCGGAGAAAATGCTGGTCAAGCTCGGCTACAGCAAGGATCAAGCGCTGCAGAAAATTGACAACTGTTTTGCCTGGGAAAGCATGCTTGCCCCGGTCATTTATACAACGGAGGAGCAGGGCGGTGCGGATTATCTCGCCCGCATCAACAATCACATGTCCCATGAGGAGCTGGCGGAAGCGGAAGGCGGGGTTCCGATCCTGGAAGAGCTGGCAAAGCTCGGCTACCCCGCGGCCGATGACTATCTGGTCATGAATCCGGACTTTCTTGTGCGCCTCAACGAGGCCTATACGGAAGAAAACCTTCCGCTGATCCGCGACTATATGATCGTGCACGGTGTGATCGGCGCAGCGGGAAGTCTTGACAGGGAGTGCTATGAATGGAGCAATGACTGCGGCAACGCAATTTCCGGCTCCAGCGGAATCCTGGACGATGAGACGGCCTTTTCCTCCTCGGTGGCCGGCATGCTGGCCTGGCCGGTGGCGCGGCTTTACACCGAGACCTATCTGAAGCAGGAAGATAAGGACAGAATCGCGGAGATGATTGAACAAGTTCTGGACGCCTATCATGGAATTCTTACCGAAGCGGACTTCCTTTCCGAAGAGACAAAAGCCAGGGCCGTCGAGAAACTGGATGCCATTGAACCGAGAGTCCTCTTCCCGGACAGCTGGGAAAAGTATGACTGCGCAGAGCTGAACTTCGACGGTCCGGAAGCGGGAGGCACGCTCACGGAGGCCTCAAAGGCCATAGCGCGTTACTATCTCGCAGAGGACGTCAGGGACTACATCGAACCGGTGGACAAGGAAAAATGGATTATGACACCGCAGATCGTCAACTGCTTCTACAACCCGCAGGATAACAGCATCAGCATTATGGGCGCCTTTGCGCAGGGAGATCTCTATCGCAGCGACATGAGCGACGAAGAGCTCTACGGCAAGCTTGGGATCGTGATCGGTCATGAAATCTCCCACGCCTTTGACCGCAGCGGGGCGCAGTTTGACAAGGACGGCAACATGAGTATGTGGTGGACAGAAGAGGATTACGCAGAGTTCCAGGAACGCAATGACAGACTGGCGGACTATTATAACGCCATGCATCCCTGGGAGGGCCAGGACTTTTACGGCAGCATCATGACCGGTGAAGCCTGTGCGGACATGGCCGGCATGAAGGTCATGTTGAAACTCGCCGCGGAGAAGGAAGACTTTGACTATGACACGTTCTTCCGTTCCTATGCCGAAGTCTGGCTGACCAAAGAACCGCTGCAGATGGCTTACATCCGCATCAACGACAATCACCCGATGGGGTATCTGCGTATCAACACGACGCTGCAGCAGTATGACGAATTTCTGGACTTCTATGGCATCACGGAGGGTGACGGCATGTACCTTGCGCCGGAAAATCGGGTTGCCATCTGGTAACCGCTCGGCAGGAGGGGCGCAATGAGAACGGAATATCGAAACGATCCGGCGATGGATCCGTCCGGCTTTGTGGTGCTGGCGGATTATGTGCCGCATATCATACAGGAAATCCGATATTATTCCACCTACAACTTCATCGGCGAGCGGATCGACGGCTATGAGGAGCCCTGCGCCCTGCTGGCCATCGAAGCGGCGCGCGCACTGAAGGCCGCCGCGGGCGAGCTCTTCATTCAGGGATACCGGCTGAAGATCTTCGACGCCTATCGCCCGGCCTGCGCCGTAAAGCACTTTGTTTTCTGGGGTCTTGAGGATCGGGACGTCCGTATGAAGCCTTATTTCTACCCCGATCTGGAGAAAGAGTCTCTCTTTGCCAAAGGGTACATCGCCAAGCAGTCCAGTCACAGCCGGGGCAGCGCGGTGGATCTGACGCTGCTGGATATGAAGACCGGGAAGGAAGTGGACATGGGCAGTCCCTTCGACCTGTTCAGTCCGATCTCCCATCCGGACTGCCGGGAGATTACGGACGAACAGTATGAAAACCGCATGTTTCTGCAGCGTGCGATGGTTCGAAACGGCTTTCAGCCCATTGACTGTGAGTGGTGGCACTTCTCCCTGAGAAACGAGCCCTATCCGGACACCTATTTTAACTTCCCTGTTTCGTCCGAGTATTTGAGAAGATAACGGGAATCCGGACTTTCATTTATGCAGGAATAATGCTATAATTATATAGTTATACTGCTTAACTGCATTCTCTGCCCCATGCTGTATATCTCCCCGCCGGAGGCTGGGAGATATACAGGCTGTGCTTTTCGTTAAGGGGTATAAGCAGATCGGAACGGAGCGTAACTTGCTGTGAAGAACAAACGGTTTGTCGGTGTCATGTTTGAGCTGCTGGAACAGCTGCTGGATACGGAAGAAGTCTCCGCGGCGTTCTCCGGAATGCTGGAGATGCTCACGAGGATCCTCAACTGTGAAGCGGGCGCCGTGTGGCTTTTGGATAAGGACGCGGACCGGCTGGTCCCGATCGCTCAGACCGGGCCGGTCAACTTTACGAATATCAGCGCCGAAAACGGCCTCGGCGTGGAAGGTCTCGTCACCCGGGACGGAAAGAGCATCGTGATTCAGGACACCATGACCGGGGAGTATCCGGGCAGTGTGTTCGATGACTGCGGTCCCCTGGTGCGCAGCATGCTGTGTGTCCCGCTGAGGAACCTCACGGAAGTGGTCGGCTGTCTTCAGCTCGTCAACAGGAAAGACAGCCAGGGCTTTGATGAGGAGGAGCAGCAGCTCTGTGAACGGCTGGCGGCCCTCGGGGCGCTCACCATCGAGGAAAAAGGCTTCCGCGTCTCCGCCGGGGAGAGGAAGCAGGTGCTTATTTCGCTGCGCGGCATCATCAAGGAGTTCCCTTCCGGCGACGGCGTTCTTCGCGTCCTGAAAGGGATCGACCTGGACATCTATCAGAACGAATTCGTCGTGATCCTCGGCGAGTCCGGCTGCGGCAAGTCCACCCTGGTCAACATCATCGCCGGCATGGACCATCTGACAGACGGAAGCCTGATCATCGACGGAAAGGATTTTTCTCACCCGACAGACCGGGAGCTGACCCGCTTCCGGCGGGAATATCTGGGGTTCGTGTTTCAGCAGTATAACCTCATGCCGAACCTGACCGCGCAGGAAAACGTCCAGTTTATCGCGGATCTGGTGCGGGACCCGATGACCGCGGAAGAGGCCATCGCGAAGGTGGGCCTGACCGAGCGGGCGGGTAACTTCCCTTCCATGCTCTCCGGCGGCCAGCAGCAGCGCGTCTCCATTGCCCGTGCCATTGTCAAGAACCCGAAGATTATCTTTGCCGATGAGCCCACCGCGGCCCTGGATTATCAGACCAGCATCGAAGTGCTGCAGGTCTTTGAGCAGATCGTTCAGAGCAGGGGCTCTACCGTCGTCATGATCACGCACAACCCTGAAATCGCCCGCATGGCGAACCGGGTCGTCAAGCTGCGAAACGGCGTGATCTCCAGCATCCGGGTCAACCTCCACCCGGCGATGGCGGCGGAACTCGTCTGGTAAGATGACCCGATCGGAATTACTGGACGCACGCCGCAACATCCGGAAAGAGCTGGTCGCCTTTATCTCGATCGTGATGATCGGTTTGCTGGCGGCGCTAGCCTATCTGGGAATCGCCTACTCGGCGGCGGCACTGAAGCAGGATGCCCTGCTGTATTTCAATGAGCGTGAGCTGTGGGATGTGGAGGTTACTTCCACCATGCTCATGACGGATGAGGATCTGGATGCGATCCGGGCGGTGCCGGGCGTGAGGGAGGCCGAGCGCGTCTGGCAGATCGACACCCGCCTTCACCTCGGCGACCAAAAGGTCTCCGTCTCGCTTGTCTCCCTGCCGGAAAAGATGTCAATCCCGACGGTGCTGGAAGGCCGTCTGCCGGAGAGCAGCAACGAGTGTGCCGTCGAGCGGAATCTGGCGGAGGAATGCGGACTCTCCGTGGGCCAGCACATCACGGTCCACTGTGATCCGATTATGGAAGTGGATCCGCTCACGGAAAGCGATTTTGAAATCACGGGAATCTTTCATACCCCGGACCATTTCAGTTATATGGTTCCGGTGACGCCGTATCTCTTTGTCCAAGAGGGTGCATTCAACCGCGAGGGCTTTGAAGGCGCCTTCATGAAGGCGCGGATCCGTGTGGCGGGCACGCCGGAAAACCGCTACAGCGACGAATACTGGGACGTCGTCAATCCCGTGATCGCCGCGCTGGAGGAACTGGCCGGAACAAGAACCGTCGCCCGCGTCGACGGGATCCGGAAGGTCTTTGAAGACAACATCCGACAGGGCGAGGAAAAAATCGAAGCCGCGAAGGTCGAGCTCGGTCAGGCCCAGCAGAAGATCGAGGACGGCTGGCGGGAGCTTGCGAGCGTTGAAGAACAGCTGGCGCCGGTTCCCGGCATGCTCGAAGCGGGCGCGGCAAAACTGAACCAGGGTGAAGAAAAGCTGGAAACCGCTCTGGAGCTCCTGGACAAGTGGGGCATTCAGCTTGCAGACCACGCCGGTCTGCTTGACAGGCTGGATGAGGTGCAGAATCTGCTGAACAACTCCGTCAGTTTCTTTCAGCGGTACCTGGACGGCAAAGGCATCTCACAGGATATGATCGACGATGTCCTGTCCAGCGACTTCATTCCGCAGAAAGCACTCGACATCTACATCGAGAACGTTGAGAAATTCAAGCACCTGACGGTGCCGCAGGCGCTGACAGAGATCGAACGGCTGAGCGGCGGAACGCTGGATCTCAGCCGTGTCAAGGGGAAAGTGAAGGCGCTGCAGGACGGCATCGAGGAATATGAGCGCGGCCGTCTGGATTACTACTACTCCGGGGAGCAGTATCTTGACGCGCTTACCACGGTCGACAACGGCCGCAAGAAACTCCTCGAGGGCGAGAAGGAATTTCACGAAGGCGAGCAGAAGCTTCAGGATGCCGAGCAGGAGCTGGCCACGGCAAAGGAACGTCTCAACGACATCGGAACCTGCCGCTGGATCACGCTCAACAACAACGGCAACCCCGGCTTCATCTATGCCGCGGCCAATTCCGATAAGCTGGCTTCCCTGAGCATGTCTTTTTCCACGATCTTTCTTGTCGTCGGGGCACTGGTGATTTATGCCACCATCTCCCGCATGGTCGAGCAGCAGCGCAAGCTGATCGGCGTGAACAAGGCCATGGGGCTGTTCAACCATGAAATCTTCGGGAAATACCTGCTCTTTGCCTGCTCCGCGGTTCTGCTGGGGATCGGGCTTGGGGTATTGCTTGCATGGCTTCCGATGCAGCGCGCCGTTCTGAACAGCTATGAAGCACATCTCAACTACGGTACCGGGCCCCGCAGCTTTCTTCCCTATGAGACCGGCATCGTTGTCGCCGGCGCTCTCGGGCTCTCTGTTCTCGCAGTGTATCTGGGCTGCTCTCAGCTGCTTCGGCAGACTGCGCTTGCGCTGATGCAGGGGGCCGGTTCCGCTTCGCGCCGGAAGAAAAAAGCCCGTACGTCCGCCAGGAGAAGTCTTTACGCCCGTCTGATTCTCCGCAACATGAGAACGGACTGGAACCGTGTCCTGGTCACCATCGTCAGCATCGCCGGCGGCTGTGTGCTGATGGTGGTCGGATTCACGCTGCGCTACGGCATCAGCGGAGTTCCCGCCCGGCAGTTCGGCGGGATCATGACATACGATGCCGAGGTCATCTACGATACCGATGCGAACGAAGCCGTCGTCTCGGACATTGAGGCCGTCCTGGACGCAAATGCTCTGCCGCACGTCAATCTCCGCCGGATGGCCACGGTCTATGAAATGGACGGGGCTCTCAGCGCCACGACCCTGATCGTCGCGGAGGAAAGCGTGCTGGACGGTTATTATACGCTGCGCAGCATAGACGGCGGAGCACCTGTCCCGCTGCCGGAGAGCGGTGCGCTGGTTCCCAGGCGCTTCTCGGAGCACTACCGGGTCGGCTCCGGCGACAGCTTCACGGTCTTTGATGCCGCGATGAACCGCCGCGATCTCAAGATTGCCGGTGTCTTTGAAAACTACTACGGCCAGATCTTCTTCCTGACGCCGCAGAGCTATGAGGAGGTCTTCGGCACCGCTCCGGAAAACAACTGCTTCTTTGTCAAGACCGACGGTCTCTCCCTGAACGAGCTGCAGAAAAAGCTGGACGGGGTGGAAGGCGTCGTCAGCGTGAATGATGCCGCGGCCGAACGCACCATGATCGAACAGTTCACTTCCGGACTGAATTTTGTCGTCTATCTCATGCTGTTTATCGCGGCCATGATGTCCTGCTTCATCGTGGCAAACTTCACCATGACCTTCATCCAGCGGAAGACCGCGGAGCTCACCATCATGCGCATCAACGGCTTTACCGCCGGAGAATGCATCCGCTATGTGGCGGTGGATCTCGTCCTCACCACGGTGCTCGGTACCCTGCTGGGCCTGGGCGTCGGCGGCGTGATGGGCCAGCGCATTCTGCGCGTTACCGAGACACCGTACATCCAGATGATCCGCGAACCGAGGCCTGAGTCTTTCCTCTTTGCCGCGCTGTTCACCTTTGTTTTCTCCCTGGTGACCAACGGATATGCGCTTCGCCGCATACGAAAACTGAAGCTCACCGACCTCTCATGACAGGGCCAGGAGCCCATCTACAAAACCGTTTTTCATCATCTCCCCACCTCCGGTGGGGAGAATCCGTACATACGGATAACACCCCCGGACATCGCTTCCCATCAGAAAGGCAGGTGAAGAATCCTGGAACAGCTTCGTTGTGTGGTCGAACACATCACCTATCAGAATGAGCAGAACGGTTACTCCGTCCTCAAGTGCCGCGCCCGCGGCTGGCAGGATCTCGTCACCGTCGTCGGAAACATGCCGGAGGTCCATGTGGGCAGCGTGCTCACGCTCGGCGGAAGCTGGCGCGTCGACAGCAAATACGGCCGGCAGTTCTCCGTCGAAAGCTTTGAAGAGACGCTTCCCGCCACCGTCTACGGGATCGAAAAGTATCTCGGCAGCGGACTGGTCAAGGGGATCGGGCCCAAGTTTGCGTCCCGGATTGTCCGGACATTTGGCGCGGACACGCTGAACGTCATTGAGGAGGAGCCCGACCGCCTGCTGGATGTTCCCGGGATCGGCCGGGTCCGGGTCGAGCGCATCAAGAAGAGCTGGGTCGAGCAGAAGGAGATCAAGAACATCATGCTCTTTCTCCAGGGGCATGACGTGAGCACCGCCCACGCGACGAAAGTCTACAAGACCTACGGAAGCGACAGCATCCGGGTGGTAAAGGAAAACCCCTACCGCCTCGCCGACGATATCTGGGGGATCGGCTTTCGCACCGCCGACACCATTGCCGAAAAGATGGGCTTTGGCCATGACCGCTATCCCCGGCTCCGCAGCGGCATCATGTACACCCTGAACGCGCTGGGAAACGAGGGGCACTGCTTCGCCACCCGGGAACAGCTCTGCAAAACCGGCGCGGAGCTGCTGGAGGTCGATCAGTCCCTGATCTCCGGCGCGCTGGATGAGATGCTCCGAAACAACGACGTCTTTCTCGACGGAGAGGCCGTCTACCTTCCCCCCTTCTACCATTCCGAAGTCGGCGCCGCCCGGCGGCTCCGGGAAGTTCTCCACGGACAGAGCGCCGTGACCGTGCGCACGGAGGGCCTGCAGCAGAAGATTCAGGCCTCCACGGGCATGAACTATGACGAGGTTCAGATGCAGGCGATCCTGACGGCGGTCGGGAGCAAGGTCTTCATCCTCACCGGCGGCCCCGGCACCGGCAAGACCACCACCACGCTCGGCATTCTCAGGGCCTTTCGCGCCTCGGGCACCAGGATTCTCCTCGCCGCGCCCACCGGAAGGGCCGCGAAGCGCCTGTCCGAAGCCACAGGCATGGAGGCCAAAACCATCCACCGTCTGCTGGAGGTCAAGCCGCCCGAGGGTTATCAGCGTAACGAAGAAAACCCGCTGGAAGGCGACGTACTGATCGTGGACGAGTGCTCCATGATCGACATCATGCTGATGTACAGCCTGCTGCGGGCCGTTCCGGACAGCATGCGCCTGATCCTCGTCGGAGACGTGGACCAGCTCCCCAGCGTGGGTGCCGGGAACGTTCTGCGGGATATGATCGACTCCGGCTGCTTCCCGGTCGTCCGGCTCACCCGGATCTTCCGTCAGGCCCAGACCAGCCGCATCATCATGAACGCCCACCGCATCAACCACGGTCAGATGCCGGACCTCTCCAACGGGAAGCATACGGATTTCTTCTTCATGGAGCGGGAAGCTCCCGAGGAAGCGGCCTCCGCCATCGTCGAGCTGGTGCGGACAAAGCTTCCGAAGTATTACCGGATGCCGCCTGCCGAGATTCAGGTGCTGACGCCCATGCAGCGCGGAGTGGTCGGCGCCTCCAACCTCAACCAGCTTCTTCAGGAATCGGTCAATCCCGGGCAGGACGGGCTCCGCCGGGGCGGCTACGTTTTCCGTGCCCGCGACAAGGTCATGCAGATCCGCAACAACTATGAAAAGGAAGTCTTCAACGGCGACATCGGCACCGTCGACCGGGTGGATCTGGAGGACCGCACGCTGACGGTCCGCTTCGACGACCGTCTTGTGGAATACGACGCGACGGAGCTGGATGAACTGGTGCTGGCCTACGCGACCACCATCCACAAAGCGCAGGGCAGCGAGTACCCCGTCGTGGTGATGCCCGTCCTGATGACCCACTATGTGATGCTGCAGCGCAATCTTATCTATACCGGCATCACCCGGGCCAAGAAAGGCCTCGTCCTCGTCGGGACAAAAAAGGCCATCGCCCACGCGGTGCGCACCGTCACGGTCACCCGACGCAACACGAAGCTCAGTGAGCGCCTGCAGAAGGAATGCGGGAAGGGTCCGCAGGAGCAGTCCCGCGAGCATCGTCCGCTTCTCTACTGATACAATCCTGGCAGGTGTTTTCCGGAAAACTAGAAGAAAGCGCTTGCTTTTTCACTCCGGTAGTGCTATCATATCGCGGCTGTGCTTCTCGCTTCCACTCGGAAGTGCGGCAAAATCCGTGAGTTCGAAACCATCCTCACGTAAAACAAAACTAAGGAGAAAACTGTATATGAAAAACAAGACTACGCTGTTCATGACGCAGGCCGCCATGATCGCCGCGATCTATGTCGCGCTGACCTACGTTTTCGCTCCCATTTCGTTCAGTGAAATTCAGGTCCGCATCGCGGAGGCGCTGACGATTCTTCCGGTGTTTACACCGGCGGCGGTTCCGGGTCTCTTCATCGGCTGCCTCATCGGCAACACCGTGGGCGGCGCCCTGCTCCCGGATATCATCTGCGGAAGCCTCGCCACCCTGATCGGTGCCTTCTTCACCTGGAAGCTGCGCAGCGCGCATCCTTTCCTGGCCCCTGTTCCGCCGATTCTGGCCAACACCCTGGTCGTGCCCTTCGTCCTCAAATATGCCTACATGGTGGATCTGCCGATTCTTCTCATGATGCTGACGGTCTGCATCGGTGAGATTCTCTCCTGCGGTGTTCTGGGGCTCATCCTCTACTATGCCCTGCGCCCCCACAGGGAGCGCATCTTCGGAACTCCCGAAACGGTCGGAGAGTCGGTCTGAAAACAGCTGAAATAAGTGAAAATCGCCTGAACCGAATCAAGCCGGTTCAGGCGATCTTTTTCGTATCATTATTCTGCGGCGGAGCCGCTTGGACGCGTTTACGGTCTCAGTTCAACGTACAGGGCTCTGTACTGCAGGGCCGACTGATCCCAGGAGACGTCCTTCTTCATATCCCGGACCACCATTTCGTCCCAGCGCTCCCGCTCGGTGAAGTAGAGGGTCTTGGCCCGGTTGACGGCATCCAGCAGCAGACCGGATTCGTAGCGGTCAAAGGTGAAGCCGTTTCCGCTGTCGGTGTACTGGTTGTAGGGTTCGACCGTGTCTTTCAGGCCGCCGGTCTCGCGCACGATGGGCACCGTGCCGTAGCGCATGGCGATCAGCTGGGTCAGGCCGCAGGGCTCAAACAGGGAGGGCACCAGCAGCGCGTCGGCGCCGCCGTAGATCTGGTGGGCTCTGCCCTCGTCGTACATGATGTTGGCGCAGACGCTGCCCTTATAGCTGTTTTCATAATAGCGGAAGGCATCCTCATACCAGGGCTCACCGGTGCCGAGCACCACCACCTGGGTGTTGCCGTCGATGAGCTCGGGCAGGATCGCGTTGACAAGATCCAGGCCCTTCTGGTTCGTCAGGCGCGAGATCAGGCCGATCACAAACTTGTTCTCATCCCGCTCGAGGCCGAGCTTTTCCTGCAGATCGCGCTTGATCTGCTTTTTCTTTTCCACCGCGTCGGCGGCGTCATAGCCCACCGGCAGCAGCTTGTCCGTCGAGCTGTCCCACAGCTCCACGTCGATGCCGTTAACGATGCCGCGCAGCTTTCCGCTGTGATGCCGCAGATGCGCGTCCAGATTTTCTCCGTAGAAAGCGGTCTGGATCTCACCGGCATAGGTGTTGCTCACGGTGGTGATCATGTCGGCATAGGCCAGGCCCGCCTTCATGAGGTTTGCGTCGTTGTAGCCCTGCTTCAGCACATCGATGTTGAAGAGGTGATCCGGCAGGCCGGACCAGTACTTCACGGCGGGGATGCTGTAGATGCCCTGGAAGCGAAGGTTATGGATGGTGAGCATGGTCTTCGCGCCGCCCACACGGGTACCCGCGAACAGGGTCTTGAGATACACCGGGACCAGCGCCGCCTGCCAGTCATGGCAGTGGATGATGTCCGGGATCCAGTCAAGGTAGTTCAGGGCCGCCAGCGCCGCCTTCGAGAAGAAGCAGTATTTGGGGATGTCGTCCACCAGATTGGTATAGGGATTTCCGGCGCTGAAGAACTCCTCGTTGTCGATAAAGTCATAGACCACGCCGTCCATGATATATTCCATGATCCCCACGTAGAAGCTTCTGCCGTCGGCAAAGAGGTCCATCATGAACTCTCCGCGGTAGACCATCTTCTCCTGATATTTCCAGGGGATGCACTTATAGCGCGGCAGAATCACCCGGACGTCACAGTTCTGCTTGATAAGAGCTCTCGGGAGGGCATACATCACGTCGCCGAGGCCGCCCGTTTTCACGAAGGGATAGCATTCGGAGCCGATGAACGCGACGCTGCGCCGCGGTTCCGGGAGAGACTCGGTCTGAGTATCCGGCGCCGGGACTTCCGCCGGCTGTACTTCCACATTCTCCGCCGGAGCGGCTTCAACCGCGGGTACTTCCTCGACCGCTTCCGCGACCGCGGGCGCCGCTTCTTCAACCGGCGCCGCAGCCGGGACCGGAACGGCTTCAGCGGCGGGTGCTTCCGCGGCAACAGCCTCGGGCGCCTTCGCGCTCTCTTCAGCGGCGGGTTTCTTCACGACCGGCTTCTTCGCCGTAGGTTTCTTTGCCGCCGGCTTCCTGGCAGCCGCTTTTTTCACTGCCGGCTTCTTTCCAGCGGTTTTTTCCTCTGCGGCTTTCTCGGTCACGGTGTCAGCCGTCTTCGCCGTTGCGGCGGCTGTCTTCTTCTCCGCGGGCTTTTTCGGCGCGGGCTTTTTCGTCGCGGCCTTTTTCGTTGCGGGCTTCTTCGCAGCCGGCTTCTTTTCTTCCGCCGGTTCCGCCGCGGCGGCGGCCTGTTTTTCGTCCTTGACGGGCGCGGATTTCCTTGTTGCCATAAAGCATCCTCCTAAACGTTGATCTGATTCCTTCTGTTTTGAATTATAATGGCTATCGGGTGGAAAAGCAAGCCGAAAATCGAAGAAACAATTACTCCCCCGCCGTTGGCGGGGGAGTAACCGGCTCTTCTACGATTGGCGGTGTCCGTGTAGCTATTTGTACTGCTCCCCCGCCGGAGGCGGGGGAGGAACTGTTTCTTATTCGGTTAACCGTGGTGCCCGTGCAGCGGGTAGTGAATATGCAGCAGCTCGTGGGCGCGGCCCTTGAGCAGTTCGTCATAGACATACTCAAGTGCCGGGTTCTGCTGCGGGATCTTGAGCTCGCAGGCCTCGTCGGCCTTGAAGATCGCTTCGACACGCTCTCTCTTGCGGGCGTTGGAGGCCGGGGGCTGTCCGCCGCCGCCGATGCAGCCGTTCGGGCAGGCCATGACCTCGATGAAGTCGAAGTACTCTTCCCCGCTCTCCACCTTCTCGATCAGGCGGTCGGCATTGGCCAGGCCGTTTGCCACGGCGATCTTCAGCGTCAGATCGCCCGCCGTGACCGTGAAGGCCTTGATCCCCTCGAGGCCGCGGACACCGCATTCGGCGATGGTCTTCAGGGTGTCGGGCGAGGCGTCGTCCAGCACTCTGCGGATAACGGCTTCGGTCACGCCGCCCGTGACGCCGAAGATGACGCCGGCGCCGGTGTAGTCGCCCAGAGGATCGTCCGGCTCGGAATCGGGCAGGTTCTTAAAGTCGATGCCGGCGGCCTTGATCAGGCGGATGAGCTCGTCCGTCGTCAGGACCAGGTCGATCAGGCGCTTGCCGTCCTTCACCAGTTCGGGGCGCTGGGCTTCAAACTTCTTCGCCGTGCAGGGCATGATGGCGACGGAGTAGACGTCCTCGTCCTTGAACTGCTGGCGGATCAGCGCGCCGAGCATCTCCATGGGGCTGCCGGCGGTGGATACCTGCGGCATCAGATTCGGATGCGCCTTCTCCACATGCTGGATCCAGCCGGGGCAGCAGGAGGTGAACATCGGAAGCTTCGCGCCGGATTTGACCTTCTCGAGGAACTCCGCGCTCTCTTCCATGATGGTGAGGTCGGCGGAGAGGTTCGTGTCATAGACCACATCCACGCCGAGTCTGCGCAAGGCGGTGACGAGTTTTCCGGTGACGGGCTCATTGGCCGGCATGCCGAACTCTTCCGCCATGCCGACGCGCACGCTGGGCGCGTACTGTACCACGACGCGCTTGTTCGGATCGTTCAGCATCGCCCACATCTCGGGGATCTGACGGTTGATGGTGATGGCGCCGGTGGGGCAGACCGCCGCACACTGGCCGCAGCCGACACAGCCGGTCTCGATCAGCATCTTGCCGAAGCCCGGGGCCACGACGGCCTTCTTGCCGCGCTTGGTGAAGTCGATGGCGCCGACGTTCTGGATCTCGGAGCACATGCGGACGCAGAGACCGCAGAGGATGCACTTGGTCGGGTCTCTCGTGATGCAGGGGGACGAGACGTCGAGCGGTAGCCTGGGATAGGTGTTCTCGGTGAAACGCGGCTCCACGACGTTGTAGCGGTGGGCATATTCCTGCAGCTTGCAGCGGCCGCTCTGTTCACAGGTAAGGCAGTCGGCCCGATGACTGCTCATGAGCAGCTGCAGCGTGGTATGGCGGCTCTCCAGGACCTTCTTTGTATGGGTGTTGACGATCATGCCGTTGCGCGGCTGCATGGAGCAGGCCGCATCCATCGTGCCGCGGTCATTTTCGACCAGGCAGAGGCGGCATCCGCCGTAGATGGACAGGTTCTCACAGTAGCACAGGGACGGGATGTCGATCCCGTTGTTTCTGGCGACCTCGAGCACGTTGCGCTCGTTGGTGAACGGACATTCGATGCCGTCGATGATCATTTTCTTTTCAGCCATGGCTTATCCCTCCTTGATGGCGCCGACCGGGCAGTTGGCCTTGCAGGTGCCGCACTTGATGCACTTGGTGGTGTCGATCACGTGCTTGTGGCGTACCGTGCCGGTGATGGCGTTGACCGGGCAGTTGCGGGCGCACTTGGTACAGCCGATGCACTTGTCGGTGATGACGTACTGCGCCAGCTCCTTGCAGGTGCCGCAGTGGCAGCGCTTGTCACGGATATGCTCGATGTATTCCTCTTCAAAGTTCTGCAGGGTGGAGAGCACCGGGTTCGGCGCCGTCTTGCCCAGGCCGCAGAGGGAGGAGGTCTGGATCATCCTGCCCAGGCTCTTGAGCTCATCGATGTCGCTCATGCGCCCGTTGCCGTGGGTGATCCGGGTCAGGATCTCGTTCATGCGGGTGGTGCCTTCGCGGCAGGGCGTGCACTTGCCGCAGGACTCTTCACAGATGAAGTTCATGAAGAACTGCGCGATGTTGACCATGCAGCTGTCCTCGTCCATGACGACCAGGCCGCCGGAGCCGATGATCGCGCCCACCTTCTTGAGCGAGTCGAAGTCCATGGGCAGATCCAGATGCTCTTCCGTCAGGCAGCCGCCGGAGGGGCCGCCGATCTGTACGGCCTTGAACTTCTTGCCGTTCTTGATGCCGCCGCCGATGTCATAGACGACTTCGCGGAGCGTGGTGCCCATCGGGACTTCGATGAGGCCGGTGTTCACGACGTTGCCTGTCAGGGCGAAGGCCTTCGTACCGGGGCTGCCCTCGGTGCCGACGGAGCGGAACCAGGCGGCGCCCTTCTTGATGATGTCGGGGACGTTGGCAAAGGTCTCGACGTTGTTCAGGCAGGTCGGCTTTCCAAACAGGCCCTTGTCGACACTGCGCGGAGGCTTGGTGCGCGGCATGCCGCGGTTGCCCTCGATGGAGGCCGTCATCGCCGAACCCTCTCCGCAGACGAACGCGCCGGCGCCCTTATTGATGTGCATGTGGAAGCTCTTGCCGCTGCCGAGAATGTTGTCGCCGAGAATGCCCAGTTCCTCCGCCTGCGCGATCGCGATGCTCAGACGGGAGACCGCCAGTGGGTACTCCGCGCGGACATAGATATAGCCCTCGGTGGAGTCGGTCGCGACGCCCGCGATGATCATGCCTTCGAGGATCTTGTGCGGGTCGCCTTCCATGCAGGAGCGGTCCATGAACGCGCCCGGGTCGCCCTCGTCGCCGTTGCAGACGATGTACTTCACGGGCTCTTCCTTGTGCGCGGCCACCTGGGCCCACTTCTTTCCTGTGGGGAAGCCGGCGCCGCCGCGGCCGCGGAGGCCGGAGTCGGTGACTTCCTGGATGACCTCGTCGCCGGTCAGCTCAAAAAGGCACTTGTTCAGCGCGCTGTAGCCGCCGATGGAGAGGTACTCCTCAATGCTCTCGGCATCGATGTGTCCGCAGTGCTCCAGCACGCGGCGGGTCTGTTTTTTATAGAAGGGAATGTCCTCCTGCCGCTTGTAGAGTTCTCCGTTCTGGTGATAGCCCAGGCGCTCGATGAACTCTCCGCCGATCAGGGTCGTCTCCACAATCTCTTTCACATCGTCGGTCCGGACCTTGGTATAGAGCCATCCTTCCGGCTCAATGCGGACCAGCGGTCCCATCTCGCAGAAGCCGTGGCAGCCGGACTTTTTGATTCCGGTCGCCTCACCGGGACATTCCGAGAGGTTCAGCGCGACCTCAAAGGCCGCCCCGTGCAGCGCCATCTGGTTTTTCAGTTCCTCGTAGACCTTCAGGTTGCCGCCGGCCGCGCAGCCGGTGCCGCAGCAGACCAGGACCTTGCGCTTTTCACATTCGCGCGCTCTGATACACTTTTCCTGTAAAGCCTTGAACTCCTCCAGGCTGTTCAGTCTTTCACGCATCTCCTCAGGCCTCCTCTCTCAGCTGATTGACCAGCGCTCTCGCCTTCTCCGGCGTCATCGCCGCGTGGACGGTATCGTTCACCATGACGACAGGGCTCAGACCGCAGGCGCCCAGACAGGAGACGATCTCCAGCGTGAACAGGCCGTCGTCGGAAGTGGGCTTATGCTCGTCGGTACCGGTCGCATCGTACAGCGCCTGCAGAATGGTGCTGCTCTTGCGCACGTGGCAGGCCGTACCGCGGCAGACCTTCATCACGTACTTCCCCTTCGCGTCCAGGGAGAAATTCCCGTAGAAGGTCGCCACCCCGTAGAGCTTCGACTCGCTCATGCCGACCTTACCGGCAATGTATTCCAGCGCCTCCTGCGGAAGATACCGGTACTTC
Source organism: Oscillospiraceae bacterium (assembly GCA_017458335.1). Lineage (GTDB taxonomy): Bacteria > Bacillota > Clostridia > Oscillospirales > Oscillospiraceae > Limivicinus. The sequence continues at coordinate 91,519 of JAFTFT010000040.1, read as the reverse complement.
TCCTGAACATCCTGCATGATGGCAATGATCTTTGACTTGTCGCTGTCATATTTCTCCAGTACGGAGTCTATGAATTTCAGCTCAGCGTGTTCCAAAGCATTTTCACCCTTTCTCATTATTCTGATGTTTTGACAACATCGGGTATCTGTCCACATATTACTATGAAAAATATAAAAAGACAAGACTAACTTGCCAAATTTCTGACGAATTTCCCGATTTTTTCTGCTTTTCCCAAAACAGCTGTTATTTCAGGCGCATTTAGGCTTTTCTAACTGTTGACAATTACCACTCTTTGTCCTATACTCTTTCTCAGTCCAAGCCGCGAGCGGTGCTTTCGGCGAGGATGACAAAATTCACTGACGCCGAAACGATTCTTGAGGCGGAAGGCAGTATACGGACCGCGTTTTCACCTGTTCTGATGTGTGATACGGCAGCCATGCCTTCCGGTATGGCTGTTTTTCGTTTCGGCGGGAAAGGAAGCAAAATTGGAAACCCGAATCGGCGCAATTTCGATCCTTGTTGAGGATCCGGAATCCGCGGAAGCCCTGAACGCCGTCCTGCACGAGTACGCCTCCTGTATTCTCGGGCGCATGGGCATCCCCTACCGGGAAAAGAGCGTCAACATCATTTGTGTGGCCGTCGACGCCCCGACCGATGTCATCAACGCCATGACCGGCAAGATCGGCCGCCTGCCGGGCGTCAGCGCCAAGGCCATCTATTCCCGCGGCGGCGGTTCCAAAGCCGTCTCCGAAACCAACTGATCATCAGGAAAGGAATTTACCATGAAAACGACATTCAAAACCGCTCTCCTCGCGCTTCTTCTGATCTGCTGCATGACGCTTCTGTGCGGCGTCCCGGCATTTGCCGACGCCCCTGACACGGCGCTTCCCGTCCGCGTCGTCACGCTCAACGGCACCACCGGCTTCGGCATGGCCGGGCTCATCGCCGCGCACAACGCCGGAGAGACCGCCCTCAACTACAGCTTCACCGTCGACACGGACGCTTCGAACGTCACCGCCGCGCTGGTGAGCGGCGACTGCGACATCGCCGCCCTTCCGACCAACGCCGCCTCCGCCCTCTACAATAAGACCGGCGGCAAGGTCCAGGTTCTGGCGCTGAACACCCGCGGCGTTCTCTATCTGGTGACCGACGGCTCTGTCGAAGTCGGCAGCATCGCCGATCTCGACGGTCAGACCGTTTACGCCCCGGCCCAGAACCCCAGCTTCATCTTCGCCGCACTCTGCAGCAAGAGCGGCATCGAGCTCAACATTGACACCAGCTATGCACAGCCGGCAGAGCTGAACACGGCCGTCGCCGCCGGGGAAGTCAGCCTTGCCGTCCTCCCCGAACCCATGGTCACCGTGGCCCGCAGCCAGAACCCGGATCTCGTCACCGCGCTGGACCTCACCGCCGAGTGGGACAAGGTCTTTAAGCCTGGCAGCCTGGTGCAGGGCTGTGTGGTGGTCCGGACGAAGTTTGTCGAGGAGCATCCTGCCGAGGTCGCCGCGTTTCTGGAGGACTACGGCAGGTCCGTCGCACTTCTGACCGAGGATATTCCCGCCGCGGCAAAGGCGATTGAAGAAGCCGGCATCTTCGCCAAGGCCGCGGTCGCCGAGAAGGCCATCCCGAAGTGCAACGTCTGCTTCGTCACCGGCGAAGAGATGCAGGCGGAGCTCGGCGCGTTTCTTGAGATCATGTTCGAGAAAGCGCCTCAGTCCATCGGCGGTGCGCTGCCCGGCGACGACTTCTACTGCATTCTGAAATGAAGCCCTCGCTGCGCAAGGCTCTTCTCTCCCTCGCCGTTCTTCTTTTCTGGCTCGGCGTCTGGGTGCTGGCTTCCGCGCTGGTCGGGCAGGAGCTTCTGCTCCCCTCCCCCCTGCAGGTTCTGAGGCGCTTTCTCGCCCTCGCCGGAACCGCAGCTTTCTGGCTCACCGTCGGGACGAGCATTCTGCGCGTGCTGACCGGGATCGTCTGCGCCGTGCTGCTCGGGACGCTGCTCGCGTTTCTCACGGAATACAGCGCGCTCTGCAAGGCACTCTTTTCCCCGGTCATGATGCTGGTGAAGAGCACGCCCGTCGCCTCCTTCATCATTCTCGCCCTGATCTGGCTCGGCCGGGGGATTCTCCCTGCGTTTATCTCCGCGCTCATGGTGCTTCCCGTCGTCTGGGCCAATGTCTCCGCCGGCATCGCCGCGAGGGACCCGCTCCTGCTGGAGATGGCCAGGATCTACCGCTTCCCGCGCAGCAGAGTTCTCCGCCGCATTACGCTGCCGACGCTGCTGCCTTTCTTCCGCTCGGCCCTGAGCTCCGCTCTCGGTCTCGGCTGGAAGGCCGGGATCGCCGCGGAGGTTCTCACCGTTCCGCAGCCTTCCATCGGAAAGATGATCTTTGAATCCAAGCTCTATCTGGAGACCACAGATCTCTTTGCCTGGACGCTGACGGTCATTCTTCTCAGTCTGCTGATTGAAAAAATACTTCTGAAGCTGGTCCTCCGGGCCGGCAGAAAGGGCGGCGCCGTCCATGCTTGAACTGAACAACATCTCTGTCCGCTACGACGGAAAATCCGTTCTCTCCGGCTGCGGCCTCTCTCTCGGTGACGGTGAACGGCTCGCCCTGATGGGGCCCTCCGGCTGCGGCAAGACGACGCTCCTGCGTGTCGCGCTCTCTCTGCAGCCTCCGGATACGGGTTCGGTCTCCGGTGACCCGGGTCGAACCGCCGCGGTCTTTCAGGAGCCCCGCCTGCTTCCCTGGCGCACGGCCGCCGAGAACGTGAACGTCGTTCTCTCCGACACCCCGGATACCATGCCGGAGGCACTCTCCATGCTGGAACGGGTGGAACTCTCCGACGCCGTGGAGAAATACCCCGCGGAGCTCTCCGGCGGCATGCAGCAGCGGGTCTCCATCGCCCGTGCGCTTGCCTTTCGGCCGGACCTGCTGGTACTGGACGAACCCTTCCGCGGACTCGATGACGAGCTGCGCGGCCGCATAGTCTCGCTGCTGAACACTTCCTTGCAGTCGGCCTCCCTGCTTCTGGTCACCCACAGTGAAGAAGAAGCCAAAACCCTCGGCTGCCGCGTTCTGCGCTATCAGGACGGGCGCTTTGTGTAAACGCATACCTGTGTCAACCGCCTTCTGCGTAAAGGCAGACCTGAAAAATACGCCCTGCGGGACGATTTCTCCGTTCCCGCAAGGCGTATTTTCTATTGGGATGCGGCTTCAGAGATCTTGCGCCAACGCCTGTTTGCGGGTATAATATCCATATACCCTGTCACAGGAAAGGGACACTTCGATGGAAACTCTGATCGAACTCTATGACGAACGGCCATTGGAAAACGTTCTCGGCGTGGACATGTTTCACCCGAAACGGGTTGTCTACATCTGTACCGGAAGCATCGCCTCCGATCTCAACCTGCAGAACAAGCTCCGTCTCTATTTTAAGCATCGCGGGCTGCATGTGGAGCTGATCTTCTACCGTGCCGGCATGTATGACGCGGAGGAAATGCTGCGGGTCTTCCGGAAGGTTCTCTCGCTCTATCCGGACAGCGTGCTGGACATTACCGGAGGCACCGACGCGGTGCTGTTTGCCGCCGGCCTGCTCAGCGCGGAGGCGGCCATTCCGGTCATCACCTACAGCCGGAAGGAGAACAAGTTCTACAACATCCGCAATGCCGCCTTTGGTGACGGTCTTCCCTGCGATGTCAACTACACCGTGGAAGACTGCTTCCTGATGGCGGGCGGCTCCATGCGCCCCGGCCGTGTGGATAATTCCATTCTCTCCGGGTACATGGATGACATTGAACCTTTCTTCCGGGTCTATCTGAAGCATCGCCGTCAGTGGACCAAGATCGTGACCTTTATTCAACGTCTCTCTCCGGCGGATTCCGAAGGACACTTCTCTCTCTCGATCTCCGGCGGATACACCGTGAAGGGTGAGCGGGCCGCCCGTATCTCGGCGCCCGAGGCAGCCCTGCGCGATCTCGAAGCGATCGGCTTTCTCTCGGAGCTGAAGATCACCCCGGAGGAATCGGTATCCTTCCGCTTCCGGGACGCCCAGATCCGAACCTGGCTCCGGGATGTCGGCAGCGTTCTGGAGCTCTTCATCTACAAAGCCTGTCTTGACACCGGACTCTTCCAGGATGTCATCACCAGCGCAGTCGTAGACTGGGACGGCAGCGGCCGTCAGAACGCCGTCACCAATGAGCTTGACGTCATGTGCACCCGTGGAATCACGCCGGTCTTCATCAGCTGCAAGACCTGTGACGTGAAGACCGAGGCACTGAATGAGCTTGCGATTCTCCGGGACCGCTTCGGCGGCAAGATCGCCAGAGCCGCCATCGTCACGGCCGAAAAAGGCGGCGCCGCCATGCGCAACCGTGCTTCCGAACTGGGGATCGACGTCTTTGACCTGGATGATCTGAACAACATGCTCAACAAGCACTTTGACAAACGTCTGCGCAACCTGATCCGGGTCGCAGATTAAAAAAGCAGTACCGGAAATACCGACATGAAAGGAGTTCACAGCATGGATCTGGATACGCTCGGTTACTTTCTCTACATGGACAAGATGGAAAAACAGCAGCAGGCGGAGCGGGAGCGCAACCCCTTCGACGAGGATGACAGCAGCGACGATGAGGACGACGAGCAGTAGCTTTTGTGGTTCTCGGCCTGGCTCTCTTTGAAACCGACACTCGGGAACTCCATCATTTTCTCCCTCGCGATCTATCTCGGCGGCCGCTGTGCCTATTGCAGGGAATCATCCCACAGGTTGAAAACAAAGAAACGAAGGGTAGCACATTAGTGCAGTCCTCCGTTTCTTTGTTTTCTCCAGAAGATCAAGAAGGTCATCAGGGGATCATATCAGCGATAAGCGCTCATCGGTTCAGCGCTTCTTTCAGCTCCAGAACCCAATCCGGACGGTTGTCCCCTTTCAGGAGCAATTCTCCGTTTTTATATTCAGCTACTTCAACAAAGCCGTTATAGTTGTCGAAGAAGTGCGCCTCGTCACAATAAGGCAAAACATTCGCCACATCCTCCCAGCGGCCGGCAAAACACCGCAGCACATCTTCCCTGCATGTATCATGCCCACCATGGGCAACACGGTTCTCAATACGCTGCAAGCACTCCTCGACGCTGTCAAGGCCAACATAGAAAAGCCGGACGGAGTATCCTCGCTCCTGCGCTTCCTTCGCCGTCAGTTCCGTCTTGCTGTTTGAGAGTGTCGTTTCCTGTGCGAAGCTGATTCCCTTGTTCAGACATGCCCTTATCCGCTCCAAAGCGATCTTACCGCCCTGAATGGCGCTGCCGCCGTTCTCGGCGGTAATTATATCCAAATCGATAATCTGCCCAAGATTGGTTGTCTGCGCCTTCAGGACCCCGGTGAGACTGCTCTTTCCGGTGCCATTCACGCCGCCGATGATTGTAAAAGTCTTCATTCTATCGCACCTGTTTTATCGTTATTCCCCGCCAAAATCATAGATCTGTTTCAGTCTCTGCAAATCAGGCAACAGCATATAGCACTCTCCTTTCTGCCGTCACACAGTGCTATATCGGTATTGAGCCACAGAGGATTGAAAAGGCGGTTGAAGGGCACGCGGAACTGCTTTGAAAACCCAATTGACAGATGTAGCCAGATCCTGTAAGATACAGATGCTCTCCGGAGCAGGCGTTGCCAAGTGAAAAAAGGCGGTTCTGTCACACCACCCGAAGGGGGGTGTTGAATATGCCAATAACATTGACGTTTCATATCTTCGGATATACTATAACGATACGTGTTAAAAGGTGAAACCGCCACTCTTGCCCAGTGACGGTTTCTTTTTGATTTCCTAATTGGACGGAGCCGCTTTCGGCAACGCCTTTTATGTTTTCATTATAGGGGCTATAGGAGATTTTGTCAATCGAAAATTCCTGATCGCACATCATTGGTATGTGTCGGTCAAGTAAAGCCTGTCCGCATCCATCGAACTTTAGAGGAGAATAAAAACTTCCGGAAAACCAAAAACCGCTTGATTTCTTCAATCAAGCGGTTTTCTGCTGGCACGCGATAAGGGATTCGAACCCCTGACCTTCTGGTCCGTAGCTGATTTTTTGACTTCCGGCCATTGTTGGTGATTTCGCGAAACCATCAGTAATTACTATGCTTTTGCCGACTTGACACTTTGTAATCATTTGTCATTTTTGGTGATTATTGACGATTCATTCCGACATTTTTCCGACAAAAAACAGGTCGAAAACAGGACCGTCAAAGCATCGTTTCCGGATGAAGTATATCACAGTGAACTCAGGAACGCAATTCATTTTCACGCTCTGGCCGCTGTGATGACTCAGGGCGCATTTGGCAGTCTCAGACGTGAAGAATACCATATTCACAGCAAAACGCAACAAAGGCCGTTTCTGAGGCTCAGGGAGGCTTGACAATCTCCACTCAGTCCGCTATTATGTGTTATCCTCTTCATTTCTCCTTTGATGAAGAGAACGTTTCTCTCCTCCGGGTCCGCAGACCGGAGGAGGGAAACACAATCAAACAGTGGGTAAGCGTGTCTATGTGCACGATTAAGGCCGTCTCTTCATTACCCGGAGACGGCCTTTTTTATCGCTATTCTGATTTATCCGTTGTTTTCGCTTCCTGTTTCATTCCCGGTCCCAGGATCGGCCTCAGGATCAATCACCGAATCGCTTCCGGTGTTTCCGGTCTCCGGATCGGTCCCGGTTTCACTTCCAGAGTTTCCGTTTTCCGGATCAGTCCCGGACTCACCCGGGGTCTCACTTGATACCTTGGCCAAGCGGAAGGCATTCTTGATAAGAATCCGGTGGTCAAGCCAAGCTGTCAGAACGAAGTGAATATTGCCGCTCCGGGGATCCTTATCAAGGTCAAAGAGAATGTTGCTGTAGTTGAAATGAGCATACCGGAAATCACCAACAATGGGAGTGGTGGCAAACTCTGAGAACACAACAGGCATTCCCAAAATATCCTCCGGTGATGCACCCCACAGGCCGCCATTTTGAGCGATAGCACGCACGCAATTGTAATAATCCTCTCTCCTCATGACAACTGAGGCATTGTTGGAGAACGTCTCGCCAAGATCGGCGGCGGCTGCATGAATCGCTGCAATGAGGTTTTCGCCTTCGACAACCTTGAGGTCATTCAGATAAAAACTCATGTGGCTGCTTTCGGCATCCGCTACCTCAGCAAATACACACAGATTCTCTTTTGCTTCAAGTCCAGTTGCAAGGACTCGCTCAATCGCTTCTCCAATATCGCTGGAGGAAAGATAGAATACCGTATCAGAAACGACAGTGCAAATCTTGACTTTATGGGCGGTGAACTTTGCCATATCGCCTTGCAGCTCCAGCTCTTGAGCGGTCTCAGAGTCAGTGAGAAAGACCTTATCTCCGAAATTGTCGAAAGTGAAGGGAACCAGAATTCCCTCATCAAGGCCATTCACATAAGTTGCGTGCTCCAGTTCACGCAATGCATTGCGGCCAACAGCGGCGGTGATAATCTTCCGGGCAAAATGCCGGGGAAGGAGCTTGTCACCCTTACCCAAAGACTCCTCAGGGATAGCTCCAAGAGCATTAGAGGACTTTGCAACAGTCCACGCTTTGAAACTGTCTTTCTCACGAACTGCCTTGAAAAACTCTCCGACTGCCTCATAACGTTTTGATTCTGAAATGCTGGAATTCATCATTTTTTCTTCTCCTCCAAATTTCTCTTGAATTTTGTTTGCCTCATGGATCAGCTGAAGGCGGGATTTCGCATCCTTAGCCTCTTTCCGGGCCTTCTCCAATTCTTGATTGCTCCGGATAGTTCCGCCCAGGTAACCAGCCTTTGAAACCGCTCCGGACAGTCCCATCGTTTTCCGCACGAAATATGGACCGTCTGAGATCAGCTTTTCAAACCGGCTCCCGCTCAGCTTCTCGGCAAAACCCGGCTCAGCTGCAGCGAAACTCTTTATCAGGTTGACAGCTCCCTCAGTGCCAAGAGCAAATATGATTGCTTCCGGATCGTGCAGCGCGTCATGCATTGCGGCATTTCGGTCATTGGCATAATCTTTGAAGTGCTCATAGTTCTCATAATCTTTGAACATGTTTCTTTTTCCTCCGTTTCTATTTTTTACTCTCTGAGTGCTTGAGCAGCCTCAGAGGGCATTTTTTATCACATCCAGGCGCGGCCATGCAGCACGCTCCACAGAATGTATTGAACCCTTCCGGGAGACAATAACGTTTTCGGTTTCTCTCGCTCAGCTGGCTCTGAGGTGGGAGGCGCGGTTTCTTGCGCGTCTGAATAGCTCTTGTGGCCATTGCATTTCACCTCATTTGCGCTTCTTTGCTTTGCGGGGCCTTGCCTTTCGTGAAAACAGTGAGTCTCCCCGCTCTTTATATAGACGAACACGGTCACACGGAATTTTCACCCGGCTATAATTTCCACAGGCATCACACCTTGCCCATCTCATTTTTATACCTCCTCAGAACAGCTCAAATTCATCCATTTGCTCGATTCGGTCCCGGACGTATTGCGGCATTTCTGCATTTTGGTCTTGCTGCCACTGCCTTTTGAAGAATTCAAGTAATTCATCTTCATTTTGTGACAGACGGTCCCCGAAAGCATCCCTCAGGGCCTTCAAGCTGCTCAGATACAGTTTCGAAAAATCAGTGTACAAAGCTGCCTCCGGGGTCCTTTTTCGGCCGTTTTGAGCATTGCCGTTTTTGTATTCCTCACAAAATCCGTCCCGGATCATCAGGACCTCCAGCCGCCGGAGAGAAACAGCTAAGAACGCGCATCTTTCAAGCAGTTGTTCATGAAGCTCCAGCGCGGCCGGATCAGCCGCAAAAAGGCCTTTCAAGCGTGCAAGTTCTTGAGCAACTTCCGGGTCATCTGTCGCTCTCTGAACCGTTTTCTTTGCCATTGTCATCACTTCCTTTCGATGGGGTACACCCCCTTCAAAAATCGGTTTCGATGCGAACAGAGGAGGGCGCACGGCCGTCAAAATGGGGTTTCGCATCCTCACCCCTTGGGGGGTATGCTCTTCCTGAGGCGGCTGCAGCTGTTCATGTGATGCTGAGAAGATTCATTCGATGCTGCAGTTGCTCCGGAGAATGACGGAAGCCTTCTTTGCTGTCGCGAATACTCCAGCTTTGAACAGTGATTCTATTCATCACAGCTTGAGGAAAGAGAACAGATTGCTTTCTGTATGTGTAGCAGCTGCCTCTCTCCTCCAGCTGGACAGACACATTCTCATTCACTGTTGAGATTGCTTTCTCAGATACTCCTCAAAGCTGGACACTGCCTCATCCCGCTTCCGGATCATAGCTTCCTCTGACGGCGGCTTATACGGATTGCCGTAAGCAACGGTCCTTTCCCCTCCGTCCCCCTTGGGAATCCCCTCTCCTCCTCTATCTCCGTCTCCCCTCTCCAAATCAGAATCGAAATCTCTCTCTAAATCTAAATCTTGGTTATTCATCTGCTTCCGGTTCTGGTTTTGGCTCTGGTTTTCAGACTGGTTTTTGCTCTGGTTCTTTGGCGGCCTTCCTCCAAGGTTTCCATTATTCACAGCTGCAGCATGCCGCCGCTGTGATGCATCGATGTTAGGCTTGATGAGAAGAAAATAACCATTCAGAGCGGGAGAAAGCTGAGGCTCACAATCGTAAAGGCCGTACTCAATGACAGCTTCCAGGACGTGGAGACGGTCTATCTCATCCAGGACTTTCAGGGCCTCGTAATAGCTTGGGAGAATCACAACGCCTTTCGGCATGTTCTCACCTCCCGGAGATCAAATCACGCGCGGCCGGGAAGCATCAATCCGGCGAATTCCTCCGGAGGAGACCTCAGGGAACTCCGGCGCGGTGCTGCCTTGAAGCCACTCTTGAAGGGCATCCAGGTCGACGAGATACTTTTTCCCGCATTTCACAGAGGGAACTTTCCCAGTGAGAACAGCTTGCCGGAGGCCGTATTTTGTGAGACAGGTTTCCGGATCGGATTCTTTGACAGCATTGAAGGCCTGTTCAAGTGTTCTCATTCTGGTTTTGAGTTTTTCCATCCTTCAAACCTCCTTGCTCATTTCAAAATGAGCTGTTCTGCACGCTGGCCATGCCTCAGATTTTCGATAGCTCTAAGGACACGTTCTGTCTCCTCCGGAGAAAGCTCAGTTCTCATTCGCCGGGTCATAGTCGCCTCACTGATTTCCAGCGCATGAGCGATTGCCCAAAACGGAACCCCGGCACACCTTGCCGCCTTGCGGATTGCCTCATTTGCCATAAATAAAAACCTCCTATTCTTGACATGGTGATTTTTTTCTGCTATAGTATCGCCGACGATGACTGAATTCTACCAGACAAGAGCACAAGAAGCAAGAAGAAGGAAGTGCAATTTTATCAGCATAAAGCACATTAAAGTGTAATAAATTCAGCAAAGGAGACAATATGAAGACAAAAGATGAAAAAGTGCTATCCCCGAAAGAAATAATTCTTTCTGAGGAGATAGCACATAGACTGAGGCAATTGAGGCTTTCATACCAGACTCCGGATAACAAGCCTCTCTCAATGGATCGAATGTCAGAGATGATCGAAACAAAGTATGCTGCAGACGGTTTTAAGCTCTCAAAATCATCCATCCTGAACTATGAGATTGATGATTATGAGTATAATCCTAAGTTTGGGAAAAACCTTGGAATGAGTGCACAGGTTATCTATTATCTGAGTGATTTTTTCGGGGTATCTGCAGATTACATTACCGGGAAATCAGAAGTGAAAACAACTGATTCCAGCCTTGCCGGGGCCGCATCTTTCACAGGCCTCTCTGAGAAAGCAGTTGAGAATCTAAGGAAAGCTGCTTTCTTGCATGCCTCCACACTCAATAAGATTTTGGAAGATGATAATATCCTGATGCTTTCTCTTCTTCTCCGGACCTTAGAGACTCACAATGAAGTAGTTCAAGAGGGTATATCAGCGGTGAGAAACAAGCGTTCTCAAACAGATGTAGGAACCGTGTATCTTGAATTGCGCGACTTGAAATTTAATCTGTATGAGCTCTATGAGGATTTCAACGAACTTGTAAGAAATTCTCTGAAAATAATCAATATTCAAGATTCAGAGCGGGAATTGACGGAAATAATGATGAATTCTGAGGAGGCGTGAAAAATGGCATCTATCAAGAAATTGGAGGGCAAGAAAGGGACCTCATACCGGATTGAGGTTGTTACCGGGACGCTGGCCGGGAAAGTGAAACGCGAATACAAAACCATCAGTCCAGCGGAGCTTCAAGGGAAAACAGCAAGGCAGATTGAGAAATATGTGAAGCAAGCTGCAGACGATTTCGAAAGGGGCCTCGCTCAGGGGTTTGATATGGTCTCCGGAGACAAGCAGACTTTTGAACAGTATGCATCTTATGTGATGGACCTCAAAAAGCAGCAAGGTTGCGAAACCAAAACACTTGACGCTTATGCTGCCTTGCTCAAAAGGATCAATCCGGCAATCGGGCATTTGAAACTCTCAGAAATACGGCCTCAGCATTTGAACCTGTTTTACCGGAATCTCGCTGAAGGTGGAATCCGGATCAGCGGTGAGAAAGCCAAGCCCAGGAAGAAAACTCCGGACAAAATCATATCTTTCATGAAAGGCAACGGATTCACATCAAAGGAATCTTTCTCAAGGCATTGCGGCATTGCTCCGGCCTCCCTTGATGTAATTCTAAAGGGCAATCAGGTAAACCGGGCAACGGCCGAAAAGGTGGCCGCTCCTCTTGGCCTCACGGTCGAATCTCTGTTCACTGTCAGTCAGAACGCAAAGCCGCTCTCCTCAAAGACCTGTCTTGAGCATCACAGACTGATAAGCACAATCCTTTCTCAGGCAGAAAAAGAAATGCTTGTTCCTTACAACGCTGCAGCAAAGGCCACTCCTCCAAAGCTGGAGAGGCCGGAGATTGAAACCCTCCAGCCGGAGGAGTTGAAACAGGTGATTGATGCACTCGCGCTGGAGCCTCTGAAGCAGAAAACAATTGTGTATCTCATGATTGCCACAGGCGCGCGGCGCGGTGAGATTTTGGGCCTTCATTGGGAGGATGTGGATTTAGACAACTACCAAATCCGGATTGCTCACAATCTCCTCTATAGCAAGTCTCGCGGGGTTTATGAAACCACTCCGAAAACAAAGCAGTCGAACAGATATATCAAAATCCCGGAGGATGCAAAGCAGCTCCTTGAACAGTGGCAACTTGAACAGGGATTCGCAAAGAAACGCCTCGGCGATGCTTGGATTGATACGCCTTATGTGTTTACCCAGGACAACGGAGACCGCATGCACCCGGATTCAATCACAGCTTGGCTTAACGATTTTGCAGCACGTCATGAACTGGTGCACCTTCACCCGCATCTTTTCCGGCATGCTATGGCTTCTCTTCTGATTGCGAATCACATTGACATTCTTGCCGTTTCCAAACGCCTTGGCCACTCCAGAACAAGCACAACGGTTGACATATATGCCACAGCAATCAAGGCTGCAGATGAGGCTGCATCTGATTGTATTGCAGATGTACTCTTCAAGAAGCCGGAACAGAAACAGGCTCAGGCTCAGTGATGAAACAGTGTCTTTCATGCCGGAGACGGCATAAAGAAAGAGCTGCAGCTTTCACCTCTCACAGATCAGCAGCAGCTCTATAAACACCCCCGGCCGGGGGCGGGAAATACTATATCACATCCCGCTCCCGCATTCAAGAAAGGAGCGAAACACAATGAACGAACTCGACAAAATCATTCTTGCCCACGCTGAGAAAATGACCTCAGAGCAAATTATGAACTTGCTCAAAGAGCGGGACAGCACCTTTGCCGCCATCACTCAGGCAGAATGCAGCATGAAAGTGCTGGAAACTGTTCTTGACAGGCTCTTTGAAATTGAGCTGCCAAAACTGAGGCCGTCTGACTCCTCAGAAAACTATGGATTCTGGAGAGAGATTGACGCTATCCAGGATATTTACAACGTGTACTGTGAACGAATCAAGGAGGACATTGAAGACGCTGAGCAATCCTCTCAGCCTCTTATCACGGAGTAATACGAAAAGCCGGGCGGGGCTTCCTCCGTCCGGCAATTTTCATCTGCAGCCGACATTTTCCGATTTCTTCACAGTACTCCGACATTTTTCCGACATTTTTGTTTTTCCGGCATTCTGCAGAAAAAGACGAACCCCCGAAACCTCAATGATTTCGGGGGTTTTTGCTGGCACGCGATAAGGGATTCGAACCCCTGACCTTCTGGTCCGTAGCCAGACGCTCTATCCAGCTGAGCTAATCGCGCATTTCTGACAGCTCAAAGATAATAGCACACTCGGCAGGAAAATGCAAGACTTTTTTTCAGCAAGTTTTCGGGGACGGTTTTCGCTCCACAGCTGAAAATATGAATTATTTCTTAGGATCGTTGCATTTTTCACTCATCTGTATTAAAATTTCAATACCTTTCAGGTAATTGTATTCAATGGAGGTATATGGAATGAAAGCAAAAACTTTCATGGGCGTTCTGCTCGCACTCGTGATGGTAATCACCATGACCGTGCTCGCCCCGGCCGCCGGCGCCGAAAACGCAGCTGAAACAATTGACCAGCAGATCGGTCTGCTCTTTACCAAGATTGCGGAACAGAAGCAGGCCGGCCAGATGCAGTGGTATTACTCCGTGACCGATCTCGATCATGACGGTCATCTGGAACTGGTCGCCGCGGCGCAGCACCCGGCAGACCGCTCCACCAATCTGAAGGTCTGGGAAGTCAGCGACACCATGGATTCTCTGACGGAAGGCCGCCTGAATATCGATGCGGACGAGTCCTTCCCCGACATTCTCACGGAGAGTGCCGATACGTATTACAACAAGGACACGAATACCTGGTCCTATATGTTCTATGACAATGTCGTGCTCTCCGACTACGACGTCTACACGGTCAAGTGCTCGGTCAGCATGAGCGACGGCATCATCGGCTATGTGCCCTATGCCGTGGAGCACACCCAGATCAACAACGGTGTCCGGAACGTCTCCCACACGGACGCCAACGGTTTTGCCATCTCCCCCGAGCAGTACAACGCCTCCGGCGTCAACGCTTTCGCCTCGGCCGAGAAGAGCAACACCAGCTTCGACTGGTTTGTTTTTGACAAGGCTTCCATTTCCCGTCTGGCGGACAGCTATGCCGTTTTCAAGGGTGAGAAAAAGCTGACGGACGTGTTCCCGGTACCAAAGCCGGCGGCGCTGCAGGACAATCCCACCCCCACGCCGGTTCCCACCATTGCGCCCGCTCCGCAGAACACCAAGCCCGCTTACCTCACCATCACCAAGAACCCGACCAATGAGAACAAGAAGCAGGGCGGAACCGCGTACTTTGTCGCCTGCTCCAACATCTATGACTCGCTCACCTGGACCTTTGTCGGTCCGGACGGCGGTCAGTACACCGTGCAGAACTTTGCCCGCATGTTCAATGCCTCCGTGTCCGGCGAGTACAGCACGACGCTCAGCATCGCCAATGTCACGCGGGATATGAACGGCTGGGGCGCCTTCTGCACCTTCTACTATGCCGGTCAGACCGCCCGCACCAGCACGGCGTATATGTATGTAGAAGGGACCCCGAAACCGACGCCCACTGTCACGCCGAAGCCCGTGCCCGCGGAGGATCAGAGCGGAAGCTTCTCCGGTTACGTGACCGACTATACCTACAGCAGCGTCTCGATCTACGTGATGGACGGTCCCGGCTATGTCTCCCAGGTATCCCGCAGCATCTGTGACATTACCGGCGACCTCTGCATCGGCGCTCCTTGCACGCTCTATTATGACGGCATCGGCGCTCACGGCCCCGGCTTTTACTATGTCGCCATTCAGGGCGAAGATCCCGAACCCGAGATCCGCTACGGCTCCATGAGCGGCACCGCCTACCATGACACTGCCTTCACCGTTTACATTGTGCTGGCCAACGGCTCTTCCTATCATGTCAACGGCTATCTCTGCGATCTGGTATCCGGCGTTCTGACGGACGGATGCAGCTGCGTGGCCTATTATACCGAGCCTCTGAATGAAGGCAGCATCTATTCTGTCGACATCTATGGCACCGATCCTGTCGTTCCGAGCACCCCCACGCCCACAGCCGACGACCAGGGCGGCTGGGCCGGCAGCAACTATCCCTATGATGAGATGGAGGATTACGACGGCGGCGGCTGGGCCGGAAGCAACTATCCCTATGACGAGATGGAGGATTACACTTACGACGACGGCGGCTGGGCCGGAAGCAACTACGACGACGGTTCCGATCCCGGCGACGGATGGGTCGACAGCACCCTGGATGATTTTGCGCTCGCGCTCGACGAAGTCTTCGCCGACAGCGGCTACGATGACTTCACAGAGGGAGAAAACGGCTGATTTTCTCCGTTCTCCCCTTCCGCAATTCACAATTAACTTAAATGCGAAGCAGGCGGTCTTTTCCGTCTGCTTCGCATTTTCGTTTTCTTGTCTTTTGTCCGTCTCCGAGCTTTCCGATCCGAAGAGAACTCAAGCCTTTTTCATCATCTGAATCCGCCTCAGCTCATGCCGAGGTATTCATAATCCTCTTCGGCAACCGCTTTCCGGATGGCGTCCTCATCCGCCTCTCCGCAGAGGGTGATCACGGCGGTCCCCGCCTCGAAATCGGCATTCGCTTCCTCGATGAAGTCCAGCTTCTCCAGCGCGTTCTTCACCGCGTTTTCGCAGTGATGGCACATCATGCCGTCAATGCGCAGTGTCTTCTGAATCCCTTCCTCCGGGGCTTTCGCTGCCGGTTTCTCCGGTTTCCCGGCCGATTCCTTTCCGGTTGCCGCATCTTCATCCGCTGCCGAACTGTCGGCATCCGCCTCAGACAATGCGCGCCTCTTCATCGGGCGGTCATGCGAGGGATCCTGCATACGGAAAAGGTTCAACCGCAGCGCGTTCATGCAGACCGTAAAACTGGACAGGCTCATGGCCGCCGCCCCGATCATCGGGTTCATTTTCCATGGAAACAGCCCCGCCGCCAGCGGGATGCAGATCGCATTGTAGAAGAAGGCCCAGAAGAGGTTTTCATAAATATTGCGGAGGGTTGCCCTGCTGAGCCGGATCGCGGCCGCCACATCCGTCAGCCTGCTGTTCATCAGGACCACATCGGCGCTGTCGATGGCGACGTCCGTCCCGGCTCCGATGGCGATACCGATGTCCGCCCGGGTCAGCGCCGGTGCGTCGTTGATGCCGTCGCCCACCATGGCGACCTTCCCGCGTTTCTGGAGGCTGCGGATCACGCTCTCCTTCCCGTCGGGAAGGACCCCGGCGATCACCCTGTCGACCCCGGCCTCGTCCCCGATGGCTCTGGCGGTGCGCTCGTTGTCGCCGGTCAGCATGACGACCTCGATTCCCATGTTCCGCAGTTGACGCACGGCCTCGGCGGAGTCTTCCTTGATCACATCCGCAACCGCGATCATCCCGGCCGGCTTTCCGTCTTCCGCGAAGAACAGCGGTGTTTTCCCCCGCATGGCAAGGCGCTCGCTCTGCTCACGCAGCGTACCGTCGAGAGCCGCCGGATTCAGGGTACCCAGAATATAGGTCTCGCTTCCGCCCTGCAGAAGTTTTCCGTCCAGCCTTGCCGTAAGGCCGTTGCCCGGCAGAGCCCGGAAGTCCGAAACCTCCCGCGCCTGCAGGCCGCGTTCGTTTGCTGCCTCCACCACCGCCCGGGCCAGAGGATGCTCGCTCTTGCTCTCCAGTGCGAAGGCCAGCTCCAGCAGCTTTTCCTCCGTATATCCGCTTCCCGGGAGGATGTCCGTCACCTTCGGCTTTCCGGAAGTAATGGTGCCTGTCTTGTCCAGGGCGATGATCTGAACCTTGCCGGCGCGCTCCAGGGCTTCACTCGTTTTGAACAGGATCCCGTTTTTGGCGCCGAGGCCGTTTCCGACCATGATGGCCACCGGCGTCGCAAGCCCCAGCGCACAGGGGCAGGAGATCACCAGCACCGAGATCGCGCGCGCCAGGGAAAAGCTCAGACTCTCTCCGGCAATCAGCCAGCCGGCCAGGACCACAACCGATATTCCGATTACCGCCGGCACAAACACTCCGGAGACCTTGTCCGCGATGCGGGCGATGGGGGCCTTGGTCGCCGCGGCGTCCGAGACCATACGCACGATCTGGCTGAGGGTGGTGTCCTCTCCGACGCGTGTCGCCCGGCAGCGGAGGAAGCCCGACTGGTTGATCGTGGCGGCGCTGACCGGGTCTCCGGCCTGCTTGTCCACGGGGATGCTCTCCCCGGTCAGGGCGGATTCGTTCACGGCGCTGCTGCCCTCAAGGACGACGCCGTCCACCGGAATGCTCTCCCCCGGCCGCACAACAAACACGTCGTCCTGACGCACCTCTTCGATTCCGACTTCGACTTCTTTCCCGTCACGGATCAGCACCGCAGTCTTCGGGGCGAGCTTCATGAGGCTCTTCAGCGCATCCGTCGTGCGCCCCTTGGACATCGCCTCCAGCATCTTCCCCACGGTGATCAGCGCCGGGATCATGGCCGCGGACTCAAAATAGAGCTGCCCGTGATAGAGTTCCATCAGTTCCATGTTCGCCGCGCCGCGGGTGATCATCCCGCACATCTCATAGAACACGAAGAGGCTCCAGCCGAAACTGACCGAGGAGCCCAGCGCCACCAGCGTATCCATGTTCGGCGCGCCGTGGAGCAGCGAGCCGAAGCCGCTGGTAAAAAACTTGCCGTTGATGACCATGACGATCAGGGCGATCAGCATCTGGCTCAGCGTCAGCGCCAGGTGGTTATGCTCGAAATACTCCGGCAGCGGCCATCCCCACATGTTATGCCCCATGGTGATGTACATCAGCACGATCAGGAAGCCCACCGACAGAATCAGGCGGCGTTTCAGTTTCGGCGTCTCCCGGTCCTTCAGGGCCTCTTCCTCTGCGGCAAAGCTTCCCCCCGCGCGGTGTTCCTTCTCCTGTGCATTTTCCTTCGGCGCCGCGCCGTAGCCCGCGTTCTCCACGGCCCGGATGATCTCATCCCTGCCTGCCGTTCCCTCCACGCCCATGGAGTTGGTCAGGAGGCTCACGCTGCAGGCCGTCACGCCCGGCACTTTGGAGACCGCTTTCTCCACCCTGGCCTGGCAGGCGGCGCAGCTCATTCCCGTTACGATATACTGTTCCATTGTTTTTCCTCAATTTGCGGATCGGGAAACTGCCGTTCTCCTGCTGAGGATTTGTTTTCCGGCAGCTCCGTTTCTGTTTTATTTTGCTAACCTTCTGTGGCTCGGCAGGGGACGCATAAGCGTCCCCTGCCTTCGGTTCTTTATGTTGTTTCCGCCTCAGCCGACGTACTCGACGACATAGCCGGTCCGTCCGCCGTACATGCCGTAGAAATTTGTCAGCGGGTTTTCACGGCTGTCGTTGTAGACCCACTTGCCGTTCAGATTCCAGAGCATTACATAGTCTTCCACCGCGCCGTCGCCGGAGTCGGTGTAGGAGGGCTCACCCGTATCCCACTGGTAGAAGTCGACGCTCTCGCCGCTCTCCCAGACGATGTCTCCGTTCACCCGGTGCGCGCCGATCCAGATCCGGTCAAAGCCCGCCTGGGTAGCCAGATCGATCACCTGCTGCAGCTCTTCGGCGCTGTTGATGGTCACCAGCTGACCGCCGCGTTCGATGGCGGCCTGCTGCGCCTCCAGCCAGCCCACATCCGCGCGGATCGCCTCATAGGTGTGGGGCAGTGTCGCGGGATCCACCGTGGGCTGCACTTCCTGCTGCTGTGCCTGAATCTCAGCCTGCTGCTGTTCGGCCAACGCCTGCTGCTCGGCAAGTTCCTGCTCCCGGGCCTGCTGCTCGGCCAGCTCCTGCTGGCGGCGGATCTGCTCCTCGGAGAGGATGGCGGAGACCGTCGGATCCTGGGTGGGCTCCGAAGACGGCGTCACCACCGAGACGCCGGAAGGAATCCGTCCGCCGTTTCGGTCGGAGAAGGCGTTGATCAGGATGTTGGCAACCACCGCGGCAATCACCAGCACAGCCAGCAGCATCAGGACCACCAGCAGCGGCCGGCGCTTCTGTTCGCTCTCTTCGGCTTTCTCTCTGCCGCTTCCGGCTTTTTTCTTTTTCACGGTGATCGGAGCGAGTTCCGGTTCTTTTTCTTCGGTCAGAATCGGGATCCCCTGTTTTCCTTTCGGTTCATACACACGAATCTCCTCCTCTTCGTCCAGTTCCGTCGGATCGCGCGGATCCGGCTCATCCAATCCGAATATGTCCGCCAAGCTGACTTTATCCTCCTCGCTGTGGTTTTTCTTTTCGGGCCTGGTCAGCCCGGCCTCCGCGAACAGTTCGTCTTCGGTCTGTTCGCTCTCCGCCGTATCCTTCCGGACAGGTTCCGCGGCCGAATCCGGATCCCGGCCGTCCTGTTCCGTCTCTGTCGGATCCGCTTCCTCATTTCCTTCGATAATCTGCAGCATCATTTGCTCCAGATCGCTGAGCTGCTCTTCGTCCTTCCGGAAGATCGCCTCCGCGCCGGATTTCGCCTTCAGCAGGCGGTTGTCCTCGCAGTAGTCCAGCATCACCGCCAGTTCCTCCGGGGTCCTGTAACGCTCATTCTCTTTAAAGCGAAGCGCTTTCTCGATGATGTCCCCGAGATGGGTGCCGGCTGCCGCGGGCGCGTATACGGTTTTCCCGCTCATACGCATCAGCTGGGCGTTGCTGCTCTCGCCCTCAAAGGGGAGCTTGCCTTCACTGGCGCCGTAATAGAGCAGAAGGCCGAGGGAGTATACGTCCGACTGCGGGCAGGGCTTGTTGTTCCAGTAGATCTCCGGAGCGATATACTTGAGTTCCTGCTCCCCCCAGTCGCTTTTCCTGGCCGGGCCGATCCCGATCTTCCCGTCGGGGTTGCAGCTGATATTCTCCGGATAGATTCCGCCGTGATAGGCCTTGCTGCCCGACTCCGCCTTGATCTGACGGCAGATCTCCGCCACAAGAGCACAGAGGTCCTTTCGGCTCAGTTCCACCAGGTTTTTGCTCAGGGCATATTCCGGTTCAAAAATGGAACGTTCGATCTCCCGTCCCCCCTTTTTTCTCATTCAATGTATCGTATCACACCCTGCGTTCCTTCGTCAAGAGTGCAATCGTGAATTCATCTCTTATTTCTCGATTTTCGCGATCAGCTTGCGGATCGCCTCGGTATAGTTTCTCAGATCCCTGTTCGCCCTGCCGTCCAGTCCGCGGCAGATATTCAGCAGCGCTTCCGCCGCGGCGATCAGCTCGTCCAGTACCGGATTGGCTTTGCGCCGCGGGCCGGCCGGCGTATCCCTCTGGATGGCCACGCCCTCCGGGAAGCTGATCCAGCGCTCCTCCAGCAGGTCAAAAACCGCTCCGCTGTAGGGGGCGAAAGCCCTGTAGCCCAGCTCGCGGTTCAGGCAGTTGGTGAAGGACTCCATCGCATCCGGGTCTCCGTGATTGACGAAGACGATTTTCGGCTTCTCCCAGAAGCCCTGCAGCCAGGAAATCAGGCCGTTTTTGTCCGCGTGGCCGCTGACCCCGGGAAGGGTGTCGATCTCCGCCTCCACCTGAACGGTCTCGTTGAAGAGCTTGACGCTCTTTGCGCCGTCCACCAGGATTCTGCCCAGGGTCCCCGCCGCCTGATACCCCACAAACAGCACCGTGCACTCCGGTCTCCAGAGGTTGTGCTTCAGATGATGGCGCACGCGTCCCGCGTCGCACATCCCGCTTGCCGAGATGATCACCTTCGGGGTCTGGTTCTCGTTGATGGCGACGGAGTCCTCCTGGGTGACCGCCAGCTCCAGTCCCGGGAAGACCAGCGGGTTGATCCCCGCACGGATCGTCCGCTGCATGTCCTCATCCAGATAATCCGTATCGCACTGCAGGAAGATCCCCGTGGCCTCAATGGCGAGAGGGCTGTCCATATACACCGGGAAGTCGCCGTGTCCCCGGACCAGCTGACGCTCCTTGATCTCCCGGATGAAGTAGAGGATCTCCTGGGTTCTGCCCACCGCGAAGGACGGGATGATCATGTTCCCGCCGCGGTCCAGCGTCTTCTGGATGCGTGCGGCCAGCTCCGCTACATAGTCCACGCGCTCCGTGCTGTGGAGACGGTCTCCGTAGGTGGATTCGATCACGAGATAGTCCGTCTCTTCCACATGCTGCGGGTCCTTCAGGATCGGCTGGCCGGAGTTGCCGATATCCCCGCTGAAGCAGAGCTTCCGGGTCTCTCCCGCTTCCCGGAGCCAGACCTCGATGGCGGCCGAACCCAGCAGGTGCCCCACATCCGTCATGCGGATGCTGACCGCTTCGTTGACCTGGATCGTCTCGCCATAGGCGCAGGGGCGGAACTGTTTCAGAATTCCCTCCGCGTCTTCCATGGTATAGACCGGCTCGGAAGTCGAGGCGCCGCTGCGCTTGGCCTTCCGGTTCTTCCACTCGGCCTCTGTCTCCTGGATGTTCGCACAGTCGCGAAGCATGATCTCGCACAGAGAGCAGGTCGCCGCGCTGGCGTAGACCGGTCCCCGGTACCCTTCTTGATACAGCAGCGGCAGCATCCCGGAATGATCGATGTGCGCATGGGTAAGCAGAACGAAATCCAGTTCCGAATACGCAAGCGGCAGCGGCTCATTCACGAACAGGTCCTTCCCCTGTTCCATGCCGAAGTCGACGATGCCCTTTCTCTCCCCGGCCGTAATCAGGGTACAGGAGCCCGTGACCTCGTGCGCCGCGCCGTAAAACCCAATCTTCATCCGCTCCGGCCTCCTTCCGTTCATGGCTCTGAATGGATTGTTTCCGTTAAGAGCATTGTACACGTTTTTTTGCCGTTTGGCAACAGAACTTCTTTCCGTCCATGCGTCTGCTCCGGCCTGAAACGCCACTGAAACGGCTTTTTTTGATTGACATTGAGCCTCTCCTTGATTATAATGAGTTGAAATTTGACAGGGAGGTGATTCAATTGGAAATCACCGTCAATACCACCATGGGTGAGATGCTCGAGTATGACATGGGGATCGCCTATGTTCTGATGCAGTGCGGGATGCATTGTGTCGGCTGCCCCTCCTCCATCGGTGAGAGTCTGGAAGAGGCCTGTGCCGTTCACGGTCTGAATCCGGATGATGTGCTCGCAGAGATCAACGCGTATCTTGAAACCCGTGAGACCGTCTGAGAGTTGACGTTGAAAAGACGCGCTGATGCGCGTCTTTTTTCTTCTCCGTAAATCGGTCGCTCCGGGAATATAAAGGAGGGTCTGCATGAAGCTTCTCTATGCCGAGGACGAGCCCGCCATGGCCGAGGCCGTCACGGACATTCTGGAATATCACAATTTTACCGTGGACACGGTATACGACGGGGCCGAGGCGCTTGCCTACGCCCGGGAAGAGCGCTATGACGGAATCATTCTCGATGTCATGATGCCGAAGATGGACGGTTTCTCGGTCCTGCGCGCGCTGCGGGAGGCCGGCGACCGGACCCCGGTGCTTCTTCTCACGGCGAAGGCCGAGGTGGAAGACCGGATTGCCGGGCTGGACCTGGGCGCCGACGATTATCTCCCCAAGCCCTTTGCCACCGGCGAGCTGCTGGCCCGGGTGCGCGCGATGCTCCGGCGGCGGGAGGACTATACCCCGGATGTTCTGCGCTGCGGCGATCTGTCCCTCAACACCTCGAATGCCGAGCTGCAGTGCGGCGGAGCGTCCGTCGTTCTGCCGAAGCTGGAATTCAAACTGATGGAGCTGCTGATGAACAATCAGGGGATCTGCCTCTCCACGGAGGATATTCTGACCAGGGTCTGGGGCTACGAGACCGACGCGGACATCGGCGTGGTATGGGTTTATCTCTCCTACCTCCGCAAGCGTCTGGCCGCGCTGGGTTCCGCCGTCGAGATCCGGGCCCGCCGCGGCGTGGGCTATACCCTGGAGGTTCCGACGTGATCCGCGCGCTGCAGAAGAAATTTGTCGTCACGGCGATGATCGCGGTGACGGTCCTGCTGCTGGTCGTGCTGGGGGCGCTGAACGTGTTCAACGCCGTCTCCAACGCCCGCCAGACCGAGTTTCTCCTGGACGATCTGGGGCGGCAGAACGCCCTTTTCCCCCGCACGGAAGACCATGCGCTGCCGCCTCCGGCTTCCGGAGAGAGCGATCCCGTCTCCGACGCTGCCGCCATGCCGGCCGAGGTGCAGCCGGAACCCTTTGCGCGCGTCCGCCGGCGCGGTTTTCTGGATGAGCCGATGGATGACAACATGCGCATGTCCGCGCTGTACTTTATTGCGGACCTGGATGATCAGTGCCGGGTGGTCCGTACGGATGTGAGCCATATCGCCTCCGTCACGGAGGAAGAAGCCGCCGAACTGGCGCTCGGGCTCGATGTCGATCAGACCGGCGGATCTGCCGGGTCTTACCGGTATAAAATTTTTCCCAGGCCGGAGGGCGGATACCGCGTCGTCTTTCTCGACAGCGGCGTCCGCCGGAACGCCGTGATGCGCGTCGCGCTGCTGTCTCTTCTGCTGGGTTCCGTCAGCTGGCTTCTGATGCTCGCGCTGGTCATGGCGCTCTCCCGCCGGGCCATCCGCCCCATTGCGGAGAACATGGAGCGGCAGCGGCAGTTTGTGACCGACGCCGGGCATGAGCTGAAAACCCCCGTCGCCATCATTCTCGCCAATGTGGACGCTATGGAACTGCGCGGCGGCGAGAGCAAATACAGCCGGAACATCCGCTCCCAGGCCGTCCGCCTCGGCGAGCTGATGAAGAACCTGCTGACGCTGGCGCGGGTAGACGAATACAGCGTGCTGGAGCAGCCTCAGCGCCTGGATTTCTCTTCCCTCTGCCGGGAGGTCTTCCTCCCCTTCCGGGAAGCTGCCGAGCTGAAGCACATCCGCTACGGCATGGACCTCGCCGACGCGCTGGAGCTGACGGGCGACCGGACGCTGCTTGCCCAGCTCTGTTCGATTCTGGCGGATAACGCCGTGAAGTACTGCCCGGAGGGCGGGGAGATCACGGTTTCCCTCCGCTCGGAAAACCGCCGGATCTGTCTGCGCGTCTCCAACACGGTCACCGAAGTGCCGGATCTGGACCGGATCTTTGACCGCTTCTACCGTGCGGACAGCTCCCGGAACCAGAAGTCGGGCGGCTTCGGGATCGGTCTGTCCGCCGCCCAGACCATCGCGCGTCTGCACCGGGCGGAGCTGACCGCCGGACACGATCTCGCCTCCGGCCTGCTGAGCTTCTCGGTCTGTTTTCCCCCGGCGAAGGAGGAATCCCGGCCGTCAGCTCCCGCGGAAAACTAAGATTCCGGACACGCACCGCTCCCCATCTGTCAGGCGAAAAACGGCATCAGACGGGCAAGCCGGAAGCGGGGCTCCCTCCACGACGGACGGGAACCCCGCTTCCTCTGTTTTTCTTTGCTCAGGTTTTCAATCGCACTCAGTCGACAACGTGGTAGCCTGCGCCTTCCACCGCGGCCTTGAGGGCCGCCGGATCCAGCGCCACGCCGGTGACGACCGCCGTGCCGGCGGTATGGCTGACCACCGCGGATTCCACGCCGGCAACCGCTTCGAGCGCTTTTTTCGTGCGGGCTTCGCACTTGGGGCACATCATGCCCTCGACCTTCATGGTGTATTCCATGCTTCTGTTTCCTTTCCGATTAACGCTTTCTTCACCGTTCAGCAGTTCTGATACTCCGGTCCGAAGTACGAGATGATATGCCGCGGGCAGATATCCGCGCAGTGGCCGCACTGGACGCACTTGGCGGGATCAACCTGCGCCAGATTGTCCTTCACGACGATGGCGTCCGCCGGGCACTCACGCTGGCACTTCATGCAGCCGATGCAGCCGACTTTGCAGACCTTCATGACCTGCGCGCCCTTCTCGGTGTTGGAGCAGGCCGGCATGATCTTCTGCTTCTCGGGAATCAGCTTGACGATGTTCTTCGGGCAGGCATCCACGCAGGCGCCGCAGCCGACACAGTTGATCCGGTCGACCCGGGCCACGCCGTCGACGATATGCATCGCGTCAAACTGGCAGGCCTTGGCGCAGTTGCCGAGGCCGATGCAGGCGAAGGTGCACATCTTGCTGCTTCTTCCGCCGAAGAGCATGGCCGCGCGGCAGTCCTCCGGTCCGTTGTAGTTGAAGCGGAGCTCGGCGGCCTCCGTAGAGCCGCTGCAGGGGACGAAGGCCACCATCTTGTCCGCGGCGTCGTTGCTGACGCCCATGATCTCGGCGACCCTGGCCGCCGTGGCCTCGCCGCCCGCGACGCAGCGGTTGGTCGGGGCCTCCCCTCTCGCAACCGCGGCGGCGTAGCCGTCGCAGCCGGGGAAGCCGCAGCCGCCGCAGTTGGCGCCGGCCAGACATTCACGGATCTGGGCCTGTTTCGGGTCGACTTCCACATGGAAGATCTTGGAAGCATATGCCAGCAGCGCTCCGAAGATGGCGCCCAGCACGCCCAGTACGATGATTGCAAGGAAGATTGATTTAATCATACTGCATCCTCCCTCTCATCAAAAGATCTTCATACCGCTGAAGCCCATGAAGGCCATGGCCACCAGCGCCGCGGAGACGAGGCAGATCGGGAAGCCTTCAAAGCACTCAGGATAATCGGAAAACTGCGTTCTCTCACGCACGCTCGCGAACAGCACGATCGCCAGCATGAAGCCGAGACCGCCGGTGATGCCGTAGACCACGGACTCGATGAAGTTGTAGTTGTTCTGCACGTTCAGCAGCACGACGCCGAGCACGGCGCAGTTGGTGGTGATGAGCGGCAGGTAGATGCCGAGGGCGGAGTACAGCGAGGGGACGGACTTCTTCAGGAACATCTCGACAAACTGTACCAGCGCCGCGATGACCAGGATGAAGGCCAGTGTCTCCAGGAAGGCCAGATTCAGCGGGATGAGGATGTAGTTGTCGATCACCCAGCAGATGGCCGAGGCCAGCCCCATGACGAACACAACCGCCAAGCCCATGCCCGCCGCCGTATCGACCTTGTTGGAGCAGCCCAGGAACGGGCAGCAGCCGAGGAACTGAGAGAAGATAAAGTTGTTGATCAGGATCGCCCCGAGGGAAATGGAAAGAATATTTGCAAGCATTACTCTTCAACCTCCTTCAAGGCAGCTTCCTTCGCCGCGTGCTCCGCTGCCTTTTTCTTCTTCTCGCTCTTCTTCAGCGCGTACTGCATCAGGCCGATCAGCAGGCCAAGGGTCAGGAAGCCGCCGAAGGGAAGGTTCATGATGGAAGCGCCGAACTCTTCGGGGAAGATCTGGATGCCGCCGCCGGTGCCGTCCAGGGTGAAGCGGAAGCCGTTTGCGATGTCGATGAGACCGCCGCCGAAGCGTCCGGAACCGACAAACTCACGGAAGACGCACATGATGATCAGCACACAGGTATAGCCGAGGCCCTGGAAGATGCCGTCGAAGAAGCTGTCCTTCACGGTGTTCTTCTGGCAGAAGGCTTCCGCGCGGCCGATGATGATGCAGTTGACGACGATCAGGGGGATGAACACGCCGAGCGCCGCGCTCAGCGCGGGGATAAAGGCCTGCAGCAGCAGGTCCACGATGGTGACGAAGCCGGCGATGACGACCACGAAGATCGCAAGCCGGATCTCGTCCGGAATGATCTTGCGGAGTGCCGCAACAACCACGTTGCAGCAGGTCAGGATGATCAGGACCGAGAGGCCCATGCCGACGCCGTTGAAGAGCGTCGTGGTGATGGCCATGGTCGCGCACATGCCGATCTGCTGAACCAGAACCGGGTTGTTGGTGATCAGGCCTTCCTTGAACTGTTGTTTACGATTCATAGCTGCCTACCCTCCTCAACCCAAAGATGCAACGCATTTAATCGAGGTTGCCGTCGCGTTGGTGACGGCGGTGGATGTGATGGTCGCGCCGGCCAGCGCGTCAATCGAGCCGCCCGCCTTGGAAAGCGCGATGCCCTCGTCCTGTCCGACAAACTGTGCGCGGAAGGCTTCGCCCGCGGAAGATGTCGAGGCCGCCACGGCGCCGAGGCCGGAGGTCTCGGAATGCTCGATGATGGAGATGCCGGTGCACCTCAGGTCGGTTCCCACACCGCAGGCCATTGTGATGCTGCCCTGCGCGCCGGAGAAGGTCGAGGTCACGACATAGCCGTTTCCGTCGTTGGACTGATTCACGCTGTCAACGGTCGGGAAAGCGGCCTTGTCGAATTCGACCTCGGTGTATCCGGATTCGGACCCGAGCACCGCCGCATAGGCTTCGTATTCCTTCTGGTGGGTGATCTGGTCGATCCGCTCCCAGGTCAGGGCATTCACGATGCCCAGGATGCCGGCGGTGATGGCGCAGATCACAAACAGGACCAGAGAGAGCTTGACAATCTTGTTATTCATACTTCGCCGCCTCCTTTGCCGCCAGCTTTTCCGCTTTCTTGAAAGCGATGTCGGCCTTGCTGACGCCGAACTGATGACGATGGAACGCCTTGTCGAGCGCCCAGGTGCAGAGGTTCATAATCAGGATGGCATAGGTCGTGCCCTCGGGGAAGCCGCCGAAATAGCGGATCAGCACCGTGAGCAGGCCGCAGCCCGCACCATAGACCAGCTGGCCGTTGAGTGTAACCGGGCTGGTGGCATAGTCCGTCGCCATGAAGATCGCGCCCAGCATCAGACTGCCGGAGAAGAGGTTATAGAGCATCCACTGGCCGTTTGAGTAACCGGACTTGCCGAAGATCAGCGTCAGCAGCCCAACCGTTCCGATGAAGGAGACCGGGATGCGCCAGGAGATCACCTTGCGCCAGATCAGGTACGCCCCGCCCAGCAGCAGCGCGAACGCGCTGATCTCGCCGATGCAGCCGGGAAGATAGCCCATGAACATGGACTTCGCCGTGAAATAAGCCGGCAGACCGTCGCCGTACATGCCGGCAAGCGGTGTCGCCATGGTGGTGCCGTCGACGGTTCCGCTCAGGGCGTTGGGGATGGACCAGGTCGCCATGATCGTCGCGTAGCTGGAGAAAAGGAACGCACGGCCGGCCAGAGCGGGATTGAGGAAGTTCTTGCCGATGCCGCCGTAGAGCTGCTTCACCACGACGATGCCGAAGAAGGTGCCGATCACCGGAAGCCACCAGGGCGCCGTGGGCGGCATCGTGAGGCCAAGGAGCAGACCGGTCAGGGCCGCGGAGAGGTCACCGATGCTCGCGTCCTTCTTGAAGAGCCTGCGGTAGCCCCACTCCCAGAAGACCGCCGAGCAGACGCCCGTCAGCAGCAGCACCAGAGGATAGAGGCCGAACTGGAGCACGCCCACAATAATCGCCGGAAGAAGCGCAATCATGACGTCCAGCATCAGCCGTTTGGTATCCTGCGTTGTCCGGACCTGCGGCTGATAGGCTACGTCCAGAATGATTCTTTCTTTCTTTTCGCTCATTTCTGGGCCTCCTTTGCTGCCTTGGCTTCCGCCGCGGCTTTTTCCCTGGCCGCCTTGTCCTGGAACATGAGCTTGGCCGTCTTGAACGCATGGGTCAGAGGCATTCTTGCCGGACAGTTGAACGCGCAGCTGCCGCATTCAAAGCAGTCCATCACATGGTATTTTTCCATATTCTCGTAATCGCCCTTGTTGTAATACATGTACATAAAGACCGGTTCGAGATTCATGGGGCAGACCGTGATGCACTTTCCGCAGCGGATGCACTGGGGATTTTCCACCATGCGGTCTTCCTCTTCCGTGAAATACAGCACGCCCGCGGTGCCCTTGATGGTCGGCGCCTCGAAGCTTGTGGCGCAGATGCCCATCATCGGTCCGCCCAGAACGATCTTGCGCGGGGTTTTGACAAATCCGCCGCACTGCTCGGCGAGATAGCCAAGCGGGGTCCCGACTCTCGTCAGGGCGTTGTGCGGGCCGTCCACGGCGCTGCCGCCCACGGTCACGATGCGCTCGATCACGGGTTTTCCTTCATAGCAGGCCTGATAGATCGCATAGCAGGTGCGGGTGCTCACAACCGTGCAGCCGACTCCGGCGGGCAGTCCGCCCGGCTTGACCTCGCGTCCCGTCACGGCCTTGACCTGCATCTTCTCGCCGCCCTGCGGGTATTTCACCGCTTCGGGGACGATCTCGATCCCGTACTGCTCGGGATGGAAGGAATTGAGCAGGTCGATGGCATCCTGTTTGTTGACCTCGATGCCGTAGAAGGCCTTTTTCACGCCGCCCGCGATCCGGACCAGCTCGATGCCCTTCAGGAGCTTTTCGGGGTAGTTCAGCATGGTCAGATGGTCGCCGTTGAGGTACGGTTCGCACTCGGCGCCGTTGATGACCAGCTTGTCAACCTTGCCGATGCCGCTGCGGACCTTGAAGGCAGTCGGAAACATCGCGCCGCCCATTCCGACGACTCCCGCTTCGCGCATCCTGGTCAGGATGGCTTCCGGGCTTTTCAGTTCCTCCTCCGTCAGAGGAGCCAGATCCTCACACGGCGTGTCCTGGTAGTCGTTCTCGATGACGACCGACATGATCATATCACCCAGAGGATGGGGTCTCGGTTCCACCGCGACGACTTTTCCGGAGACCGAAGCGTGAACCGGCGCAGAAACGGGAGCCGGATTCTCCCCGATCTTCTGGCCCATTTTCACATAGTCGCCCTTCGCCACCAGCGGCTTGCAGGGTGCGCCGATGTGCTGAACCATCGGGATCACCACCTCCGGAGGCGGCGTCACTACAGAAATCGGCACCTGCGGAGCCTTCATGTAGTTGGGATGAACACCGCCCTTAAACGTATGGGTCATAAGCTTCACCTCGTCAAATGAATTCCAAAAAAGTACGAAGAGTATTTTAACATAACAACGTGACTTCTGTCCATAGCCATTTGTCGATTTTAACAAGATAAGTTTCTGACAAATCTCCTATTATGTGTTTTTTCTGTCATTACCAACAATACCTTGTTTTTTTGCTTGACCATTCGCCGTCGGACTACTATAATATAAAAGAGAATTATGTTGACGGATTTCGATGTTCATACCGTCGATCCGTACTTTAATGACACAGCCGGCGCTTCGGTTTCCGCTGCCGCCGTGCTTTCCGGAGGGGAACGTTATGCAAGCAAAAAAACTGCGTCTGCTTACGCTGATCACGGTTCTTTCCCTCGTGCTGTCTTTCGGCGCCGCGCTGCCTGTGCCGGCTTCCGCCGAGAATGCGGCGGTCGGGAAGATCCTGACCACGATCTCCGCCACGCCCGTGGCTCTGACCTCCCCGTCCCAGATCACCGCGGCCACCAGTACGCCGGGCTGCCGGGTGATCAGCGCGGGCTGGTACGATGCCGGCGGGATGCTCGTGTCCGGGGATTTCGGCCCCGAAACCTATACCCTGGTTCTGGTCATCGGTGTCACGGACGGTTATACCATAAGTCCGGACGTGGCCTGCTACCTGAATAACAGCGCCATTTCCTGCTCGGTGGATCCTTCCGGCACCTCCGCCGCGCTGACCCGGGATTATACCGCCTCGGTCTGGGCCCCCACGGTGTACAAGCATCCCGGAAACGAGACCGTGGACGAAGGCGGCTGGGCTTCCTTCGTCGTCTCGGGCGCCTATGTCCGGGATTATGAATGGTCTCTGGTGGAGCCGGAGGGCAGAGGGGTCATCCCCGTTGACCGTCTGAAGGACAGCTACCCCTCCATCGAATATAAGGGAAACAACAGTCCGAAGCTCAACCTCTATCACATCCCCTATGCGCTCAACGGCTGGAAGGTCGTCTGCGACATGATCGGCGCCGGGGAAGGGAACGTCACCCGGACCAATCCCGCCGTCCTGACCGTAAATCCCACGATCTCCAGGATTGTCGCCGCACCGCAGCCGAGTACGGAGGTCTCTCCCGCTCCCTCTCCTGAGCCGGTGAGTGCCACCGCTCCGGTCACTTCCGCCGTCACGACGCCTGCGGATGCGCAGGAGCACCGCTATTCCGAGGCCTGGAGCTATGACGCCCGCGGGCACTGGCGTGAGTCTCTCGACGGCAGCCCCGCGACGGATGAAGCGCTGCACAGTTTCAACTGGACTTCCGCACAGGATGCTTCCGGCGCGGAGGTGGAAAGGGGCGTCTGTGAGATCTGCGGCTACACGGCTACACGGCGTCTCGGCGGCGCCGCCTCGGGTTCCGCGGCAGGGACGGAAGCCGCCCCGGCCGCTTCCTCCGGCACCGTGAGTGTTCCGGTCCTGGTGGAGTCCTCTTCCGCCTCCGGTTCGGCCGGCGGCAGTGCTTCGGATGCCGAAGGTTCCGGGGGTTTCCGTCTCTCCGCTCTGAAACCGCCCAGTGTCCTGATGGCCCTGCTGATGGCGCTGCTCCCGGTGGATCTGGTTCTTGTCATTGTCCACCTCTGCGGTCCGGCCAGGCAGCGCAGGCGGAGAAGGCGCCGCCGCTGAAACTGCGCGGCTGTCAAGGATTTCCGCGCATCGGCCCCATATCAACTGAAAACAAGGAAAAGCTCACCGGTTTGGATCTGCCGGTGAGCTTTCTTATGTCTTATCTCATTTAAGGGATATCGTCTGCCGCATCGTGAATAACGCCCCGCCTGCGGCGGCGGGGCGTTATTCACGGTGTCGCTTGTTAAGGAGTATTCCCTTTCTTTTTTCAGGTCTCCTGCCGCATCAGGAACGCGAAGATCTGAAACGCGGTCTTCAGCGCGTTGTGGCGGATGGCGCCGTTCTCGACGGTCAGCAGCGAATCCTCGATCAGTTCCACATCCAGGCCGTTCAGCTCTTCCCGTACCAGCGGGACCGGCTCCTTCCCCTCGGTCTTCAGATAGTGCTCCGCGGTTTCCGGATCCGGCATGCGGTTGTTGGCCAGCACGATGTCCACCTTCCGGTTCTTCAGATACCGGTTCAACACATGCAGATGGTCCCCCACCGTATAGCCGTCGGTCTCGCCGGGCTGCGTGACGATGTTGCAGACATAGAGGATCGGCGCCTTCGCCCGGTCCAGGGCCTTCAGGACCTCTTTGGAGAGAAGATGCGGAAGAATGCTGGTATACAGGCTGCCGGGAGAAAAGACGATCAGGTCCGCCTCTCCGATTTTCTCAATCACTTTCTCGCTGATATGGATACTGTGATCATAATCGAGCTTGCGGATGTTCTTTACGTTTCTGCTGACGGCAACCTGGCCGAAGTATTCCCGCTTCCCGTTCTTGCCGACCAGCTCCACCTTTTCCTCGGTCAGCGGCAGCACCGTCCCCTTGACGTTCAGCAGCCTGCACATATAGCCTGTCGCCTCCGAAAGGCTGCCCTTGAGGTCGATGAGCGCCGCCAGCATGATGTTGCGCACGGGATGGTTGTGGAGACTGCCGTCCTTGGAGAAGCGGTAGCGCAGCAGCCGGACGAAGTCCTCATCCACATTGGCCATGGAGATCAGCACTTTTCCCACGTCGCCGACCGCCGGAATGTCCAGTTCCTCTTTCAGAACGCCGGTGCTGCTCCCGTTGTCGCTGACGGTGATCACGGTCGTCACGTCGATCGGGAACTGCTTCAGCCCCGAAAGCAGAACCGAGAGTCCGGTTCCGCCGCCGAAAACAATGATTTTTTTCACATTTCTCGCATCCTTACTGTTGAAAACAGGGAGTCCGGAACGGGCTCCCTGTTTTGCAGATCGTTTCTCAGCTGACCAGACGGACCAGCAGAACGACAGAATAGTCGTTGCAGGTAACCGTTAGGGCGCCGGGTGTCGCAGAGGTCTGAAGAATCTCGACCTTGCACTTTCTGGTATCCTCGCTTGGCGTCACTATGAAGAGGGATTCGTCGCTGCTCTTCCAGGTGATGCGCGTATTCTCGGTGGTGAAGACCTCCATCGGGAGGACCGTCGCCTGCAGCTCAATGCCGGCCGCGTCGCGGCTCAGGCTCAGGGTGAATTCCTCCTTGACATCCGTACCGAAGCACTGGATGTTGATCCCTTCCACCGTCGGGGTCGGGGTCGGGGTCGGGGTGGGAGGCGGTTCAACCGTGGGAGCAAGGTTTACGGTCGGGGTCGGGGTGGCGACGATGTTGTTGTTGCTTCCTCTTCCGCTCTGATTATCCAGCCCGCTCAGGCTTGTCGATACCATCACGATCACGGCGAGAATCACCGCGACGACCAGGATCAGACCGAAGATCATCTGCCATCTGGTGTTCGTCTCGGCCCTCTCATAAGCCGCGGTCCCCTTGACCGTACTGGGCGTCGGTGCCGGCGTCCGGCCGCTCTGTGACACACGGCGTGTGCCGCAGTTGGGGCAGCGGCTGCGCAGAGCGGAAAAACTTTCCCCGCATCTGCGGCATTTCACTTGTGGAATAACGCTCATTCAAAAGTTCCTCCATTCAAAGAGAAGATGGAAAAGGCGCTGTAAAACAGCATAATAATACAACGATTTGTCCTTTTCGTCAAGAGTTTGGCCCAAAAATGCCCAATATTTTAAGCATTTTTTAGGGTTTTCCCCCCACTTTTGTCCCATTTTCCGTAAAATGTCATGCCGCGAGACCGTGTTTTAATCTTTCTCTCCCCAATTGTCGGTCCGTTCGCTGATGATATACCGGGGCCGTTCCTTCGTTTCCAGATAGATTTTCCCGATGTATTCGCCGATGATGCCGAGGCACACCAGCTGTACCCCGCTGACGAAGCAGACGATGCACGTCATGCTGGCCCAGCCCGCCACGGCCTTGCCGCAGATCGCGGTGATCAGCGCCCACAGGCAGCCGATAAAGCTGACGACCGCCACGAAAACGCCGAAGCCCGTGATCATCTGCAGCGGCTTTACCGAGAGACTGGTAATCCCGTCGATGGCAAGCCCCAGCATTTTTTTGAGCGGGTAATGGCTCTCCCCGGCGATGCGCTCGGCCCGGGAATAGCTCACCGTCGTGCTCCGGAAGCCCACCAGCGGCACAAGGCCGCGCAGATAGAGATTCACTTCCCTGAAGTTGGCAAACTCCTTCAGGACCCTCGCGCTCATCAGGCGGTAGTCGGCATGGTTGTACACGACCTCCGCCCCCATCGCCGAAAGGAGCTTATAGAAGCTCTGTGCGGTGAAGCGCTTGAAAAAGCTGTCCGTCTCCCGGCTCGAGCGCACGCCGTAGACGACGTCAAAACCCTGCAGATATGCATCCACCATCTCGTCCATGGCGTTGATGTCGTCCTGACCGTCACAGTCGATCGAGATGGTGATGTCGCAGCGGTCCCTGGCCTCCATGAGGCCCGCCAGCACGGCATTCTGGTGGCCGCGGTTGCGGCTCTGCGAGATGCCGAGGTAGTGCGGATCCTGTTTCGCCAGGTCTTTGATGATCTTCCAGGTATCGTCCCGGCTGCCGTCGTTGACAAACAGCACCCGGCTCTCGTCGCTGATCTTCCCCGCGGCGGCCAGGCTTTTGACCTTGTCCAGGAACTGCGGAGCTGTTACCGGGAGTACCGCCTCTTCGTTGTAGCATGGGATCACGATGTAGAGAACGGGGGTCATGTGCACACGCCTCCTTTGTCTTCCGGACCGAAAAGATAGTCTTTCAGCTCGGATACGTTCTTAAAATAGAGACTGCAGTTGTCTCTCATGAAGCCTTCGATCTCCGGGATGTCATTGGCCCAGCCGGCGGCCGCGAAAGGCACCCCGCATGAGCGAGCCATGTCATAGCCCGGCTTCAGATCGTCGATCACCAGGGCTTCCTCCGGCCGCAGCGAGAGCCGATTCAGGACCTCCCGCAGCGGCCAGGGCGAGGGCTTTCTCTGCTCCGGCGGCATCTCCCAGCCGAAGATCAGATCCGGCTCCGGCAGGTCGTTCTTCGCGTAATCCCGCAGAATGTTCTCCCGGAACGAGTGAGAGATCACCGCCGTGTACCCGCCCTGCTCCTTCTGCCTCCGCATGATCTCCCGGATACCCGGATAGGCGTCCGGAATGCGGGTCCGGACGTAATCCTGCCAGTATCGGGTCTCGATCTCCAGCATGCTCTCGTCCATCCCGTATTCATCCCGGCACATCGGCAGAAAGCCCG
This sequence comes from Oscillospiraceae bacterium, assembly GCA_017458335.1. Taxonomy (GTDB): domain Bacteria; phylum Bacillota; class Clostridia; order Oscillospirales; family Oscillospiraceae; genus Limivicinus. The sequence goes on along the minus strand of JAFTFT010000040.1, from coordinate 56,617 downwards.
GCGAGAAGTTCTTGATGAAGTATTCCTCCAGACTGCAGTGCCTCCCCGGATAATAGTCCTCCAGGAAGCGTTCAAAGCAGGGGTGGTGGATGGTCGCGGTGCTGTTTACCGTTGTATCGTCGTGGTCAAACACGAGGCAGCGGTATTTCATCTCAGTAGAAGGTCGCGACCGGCTGCTCTGGCGCTTCACAGGGTTCCGCGGACAGATACGTCAGCACCGGGCCGCGCTTTCCGTAGGCGCGGTTGAACTTGAAGTTGACCTTCGCCGTCAGGATCATCCAGGTGTCGTCCCGGATGGTCTTCGCGTCCTTCCACTGGCATACGAGGCCCGCGAACTGGATATCCTCCACGCAGCAGGTCATGACGTGCCGTCCCGCGACAAAGGTCTCGGAGGGCAGCTTCTGCCGCACCAGGGCACGGCACTTGAAGCGCACGGTCTTCCCCTCGTACTTCTTCGGCTCCTCCGACAGATCGCGGTACCAGGTGGCGTAATCGTCGTCGCCGATCTCGACGATCGGCGCGTCCAGATCAAACGGCAGCGGATCGACGATGTCGTCATATTCCACCTTCCCGTCCGGGTACTCATAGGCGATATCCGCCCGGCGGGACGCGGTGCGTACCAGCTTGTGGAACTCCATCTTGTCCATGTCCGGCCGAAAGCGGTTGAACACCGCCAGCTCGCAGCTCTTCAGCTTGTCATAGACCAGCTGGCGCATGTTGTCGTTGTAGCGCAGGATCGTGTTCGCGTCCGCAAAAAAGAACTCCTGATACACCATCCAGCCCTCCGGCAGCGCGGTGTACAGCGCGTCCAGCAGCCACATTCCGTTATACTCAATCACGACGCGCTCGGCGTCGGTCTCCTCCGCCAGGGCCATCAGGCGGTCCGGCGTGAGCTCGGCCTGATCCTCCAGGGTGCGGATCTGTACCGTTCTGGAGGCGAACTCGTCCGGCGCGTATTCTTCCTCGCCCTCTTCGCAGAGCAGCAGCAGGGTCTTCTCCCCGTTGCAGAAGCGTTTGTCCTCCAGGGTCTCCTGGATGAAGCGGGTCTTACCTGCCTCCAGAAAGCCCGTGAACAGGTAGACCGGCATATCTTGTTTCTTAGCCAAGGCTGAACAGCTCCTTCAAGGCATCTTCCTTGATCTTCGCGCCGATCACGCAGAAGCGGCCCGTCACGGCCGGTGCGCCGCGGCGGATGTCCGTCTCGCCCGGGACATAGTCAAAGTAGATCCAGTCTCCGTCGCTGGCGCTGACGATTCCCTTCGCGCGCAGAACGGCGCCGTACTTCTCTTCGTCCTGCAGCCGGCTCAGCTTCTCACGCAGCTCCGCCTCGCTGAACTTCTTCGGGGTCTCCATGCCCCAGCTGCCGAAGATCTCGTCGGCGTGTTGATGGTGATGGTGATGATGCTCATGCCCGTCGTCGTCATCGTCATCGTCGTGGTGATGGTGGTGGCACTCGCACTCCGGATCGTCGCACTCCTCGCCGTCTTCATGGTGATGATGGTGGTGATGCTCATGTTCGTCATCGTCATCATCGTCGTGGTGATGGTGTTCGTGCTCCTCTTCATCCTCATCATCGTCATGATGGTGATGGTGGCACTCGCACTCCGGATCGTCGCACTCCTCGCCGTCCTCATGGTGGTGATGATGGTGATGTTCATGCTCGTGTTCATGCTCGTGCTTCAGCTCTTCCATCTCTGCCCGCAGTCCGTTCTCCTGCATGGCGGCGAGAATCTGTGCGCCGTCCAGCTCCGCCCAGGGGGTCGTGATCAGGCCCGCGTCAGGGTTCATGCCCTTCAGGATCTCCGTGGCCTCAAGGATCTTCTTTTCGCCCGCGGTGTCCGTCCTGCTCATGACAATAAGGTCCGCGCTCGCCACCTGGTCGTTAAAGAACTCTCCGAAGTTGCGCGCGTACATTTTGGCCTTGCCCGCGTCCACAACCGTGACCTTCGAGCCGATCTTCGCCTCTTCCACGCGTTCCACGGCCGCCGCCACATCCGAGAGCTTCCCCACGCCGGAGGGCTCGATCAGGATGCGGTCCGGGGCATAGTCCGCGATGACCTTCTTCAGGGCCTTGGTGAAATCGCCCACCAGCGTGCAGCAGATACAGCCGGAGTTCATCTCCGTGATCTCGATCCCCGCGTCCTGCAGGAATCCGCCGTCGATGGCGATGTCGCCGAATTCGTTTTCGATCAGGACCAGCTTTTCGCCCTTGTATGCTTCCTGAATCAGTTTCCGGATCAATGTGGTTTTTCCGGCGCCGAGAAATCCGGAAAAAATGTCGATTTTTGTCATTCTGTACTTGCCTCCATTTACTCGGACACTCCTCGCGGAGTATCTCTTTTCCAAATTCATATCATATCACTTCTGTCAAGCGTCAAAGTTCCCAGCCGGAGCGCCGCTTTTCTTCATACTCCTTCTGACGCTTCCGCCGCCGGATTTCCGCCTGACGCCGCTCTTCCATGTACTTCTCTCTCGCCTTCCGATAGCGGATCTGCAGCGCCGCATACAGCGCCGCGATCGTCAGCAGCACCATGGTCACGCCGATGACCCAGCTGTTGGAGAAGAAGTCCTTCAGCTGCCTCTTCATGTACTCGGACCGGGCCAGATCCACCTCCTCGCGGGTGATGAGGTTTACGGTTCCGTAGATTTCGCCGTTGACGCTCACGATGGCTTCGCCGAGGATCTCTCCCGCCTTGACCGGCGCGACCAGGTTGCTCCGGAAGATATTGAAATCCAGGCTGATGTCGTCGTCCGAGGTATCCCTCGGCAGAAGCAGTCTCAGACGCTGCTGCGGATAGAGCACCGCCTTGGCGTGATCCTGGGCCAGCTGCACGTCCAGTTCATAGACCGCCTCCTGGGTGTCGACCACGTTGCGGTACGAGAAGTCGGAAAAACCCCAGTCATAGAGCTTGATCGTGTCTTCAAAGTTCAGATAGTCCTCGATGTGCGCGTTCAGCCACCCGTCGCAGCCCATCACCACCGCAAGGAAGTGCAGGCCTTCGCGCTCGGCCGTGGAGATCAGGCAGTAGCCCGCCGCCCGGGTATAGCCCGTCTTGACGCCGGCCGCGCCGGTGTAGAGATACCGGTTGCCGCCGTAGACCGACTGGCTGCTGATCAGGGCATTGGAATTGTGGTACTCGCGCTCGGCATGGACGTTGGTCGCGGGGATGTTGACGTCGGCGATGTTGCACACCACGAGGAAATAGTCATGCTTGATGGCCTCCTGGGTGATGAGCGCCATTTCATAGGCCGTGGTCTGGTTGTTGTTGGACAGGCCGTTCGGGTCGTCAAAGTGCGACACCTCGCAGCCGATCTCCCGGACGCGGTCGTTCATCATCGCGACGAAGTTGTCGATGCTTCCGCCGATCAGCGAGGCCAGCACGTTGCAGGCGTCGCTCGCCGACTGGATCATCGAGCAGTACAGCAGGTCGCGGAAGGTCATCTGCTCTCCCGGTACGATTTCGGCGCTGCTGCTCTCCTCATCCAGGCCCGCGCGGCAGTCCTCTCCCGCGGTCACCATCTCGTCAAGGGTGTGTTCGCCCCGCTCCACCGACTCCACCGCCAGCAGCACGGTGACGATCTTGGTCAGACTCGCCGGGGTCACGACGCTGTCCTGATCTTTGGAATAGATCACCCTGCCGGTATTGAGGTCCACCAGAACGATGTTCCTGCCGTTCAGGGACGGCGCCTGGCTCGCCCCCGCGGCCGGTGCGAAAACCGACAGCGTAAGACCGAAGAGCAGGATCAGGGGCAGAAGCTTGATTTTTTTCATTTTATACTCCCGTTTGTTCCAAGAATGTGGTATGATATCAGCAGGATGACACGAACGCAGCACGGATCTGAATACGGATCCGCTTGAAAGCAGTATCAAGTTTATATTATAAAGTTTAGCTGTTGGAATTGCAACGGTTTTTTGGAGACGCCGTCCATGAAAAAACGCACCGCCCTGTTTCTGGCTCTGCTGGCATCGGCAGGTTTCTTTCTCTTTGTGTTTTTCCGGACCCTGTGCTTTGCGCCGGCGGGCGTTTCCGTCCATCCGGACCGGCGCACCGCCGCGGAGGAACAGCGTGTCGATCTGAACCGTGCCGACAGCGCGGAGCTTCGCCAGCTTCCCGGCATCGGCCCGGTGCTGAGCGAGGCGATCGTCTCCTGGCGGGAGGAGCACGGCGGCTTCCGTACGGTCGAAGAACTGCAGAACGTGCCCGGCATCGGCGAAAAGACGCTCGCCGGGCTTCGGGACTATGTCTATGTGGGAGGGTTGAGCACCGATGAAGATCCTGGTCGTTGACGACGAGCGCCCTCTGGTCAAGGGCATCAAGTTCAATCTCGAAAACGAGGGCTATGAAGTCGACTGCTGCTATGACGGGGCTACGGCCGTGGAGATGGCCCGGCGCACCGCCTACGGGCTGATTATCCTCGACCTCATGATGCCGGAGAAGGACGGCCTGCAGGCCTGTCAGGAGATCCGAAGCTTCTCCTCCGTGCCCATCATCATGCTGACCGCCCGCAGTGAGCGCAGCGACCTTCTGTTGGGCTTCGAGTCCGGGGCGGATGACTACGTCACCAAGCCCTTCGACATTCTCGAGCTGAAGGCCAGGGTCCGCGCGCTGCTGCGCCGCTCCGGCCTGAGCGCCGCCGTGGTTGCCGAAGAGGCGCCGGATCTGCTCCGCTGCGGGCATGTCGCGCTATCCGTCTCCCGCCGGGCCGCCTTTAAGGACGGCGCCGAGGTGGTCCTGACCATGAAGGAATTCGACCTCATGCTCTTTCTGATGCAGAACCCCGGCAAGGTCTACAGCCGGGAAAAGCTTCTGGATCTCGTCTGGGGCTATGACTATCTCGGGGATTCGCGTACGGTGGATGTCCATATCCGCCGCCTGCGCGAGAAGCTGGAGCTCCATCCGGCCCGGCCGGAACTGCTCCTGACCAAGTGGGGCGTCGGGTATTATCTCCGTCCCGCCCCGCCGTCCGCCTGATGCCATGACACATTCCATCCGTTTCAAATTCATTCTCTTCATTCTGGCGATCCTGCTGGTGCTGATCCTCCTGCTGAATCTCTATCCCGTCGCCTCTTCCCGCGGGACCATGTTCCAGGAGAAGCGCAGTTCCCTCACCAGCCAGGCCTCGGCCGTTTCCTCGGCGCTGGCCGGGCCTGAGCGGCTGACGGAGGAGGAAGTCTCCCGGATCATCGGCGCGCTGGATCTGGACAACTTTGACCGGATCACCGTGCTGGACGCGGACGGCAGTACGATCTATGACGACGGCGAAGGCCGCTTTGCCCCGGAGGATCTGCAGACCGCGCTCCGGGGTGAGACGGCCTTTCAGACCGCTCTGACCGGAACGGACTTCATCAGCAGCGTCGCTGTCCCCATCGCCGCCCGGGAGGGGCTTCGCGGCGCCGTGGCGCTGTATGAAAATGACCGGGATCTGGCGCGCCTGCTTCTCACCGTCCGGGAGCGGATTGCAATTCTCTCTCTGATGATCGGCGCTCTGGTTCTGCTGCTGGCGATGACCTTCTCCTGGTTGGTTCTGCGCCGCCTGAACGACCTCACACGCAGCATGAGCATCGTCGCCGGCGGGGACTACGCCTACCGCCACGAGGTGACCGGCAGTGACGAGATCAGCGAGCTTGCACAGGAATTCAACACCCTGACCGAGAAGCTGGAGGCCAACGAGGCCCAGCGCCGGCGCTTCGTCTCCGACGCCTCGCACGAGCTCAAGACGCCGCTCGCCTCCATTCGCCTGCTCTCCGACAGCATCCTGCAGACCGAAGATATGGATCCTGGAACGGTCCGGGAGTTTGTCACGGACATCCGCACCGAGAGCGACCGCCTGGAGCGCACGACGGAAAAGCTCCTGGTGCTCTCCCGAATGGACGATGATATCCAGGCGGTTCCGGAGCCGGTCGATCTCAAGCAGGTCGCTCTGGACACGCTCTCCGCCCTCGCGCCGCTGGCCCGTGACCGCCGGGTCAGCCTCGCCTCTCATCTGGACGACGGCTGTGTCGTAATGGCAAGCCGGGAGGACATGGAGCGCATCGTCTTCAATCTTGTGGAAAACGCCGTCAAGTACAACGTCCCGAACGGGAGCGTCACCGTCCGCCTGTCCCAGGACGAAAGTGCGGTCCACCTGAGCGTCGAGGACACCGGCATCGGCATTCCGGAAGAGGACCGCCTCAACATCTTCACCCGCTTCTATCGGGTGGACAAGGCCCGCTCCCGCCAGAGCGGCGGCAGCGGCCTGGGACTGAGCATCGTACACGACGCGGTGACCGCCTACGGCGGCAGCATCCGCGTTGGAAATAACAGGCCGCAGGGCTCCGTTTTCATCGTGAGCTTTCCCCGGCCCACATCGGAGGAAACCGGTATATGAACCACATTCTGCAAATTCAGAAAAAACTCAACTCCCAGGGGCTCGACGCCCTTCTGCTGACCGACGAGAAGAACCAGCGCTATGCCGCGGGCTTTCCCTTCACGGACGGCTTTGTCCTGGTCTCCCGGGAAAAGGCCTGGCTGATCACCGACTCCCGCTACATCGAAGCGGCCGAAGCGGCGGCCGGCGGCTGCGCCGAGGTGCTGCTCTATGACAACGCGCACCCCAAGATGCGTCTGCTCCGCCGGATCCTTACGGAGCAGAAGCTCTCTTCTCTCGCCGCCGAGGACCGGAAGCTCAGCCACGCCGAGTATACGAATCTCGAGCACCTGCTCGGCCTGAGCCTTCAGCCCGCCGGGGCGCTCATGGAAGAGCTTCGCGCCTCGAAGGACGAAGAAGAGCTGCGCAGCATGGTCGCCGCCCAGCGGATCAGCGAGAAGGCCCTGGAAGAGACCCTGCAGGTCATCCGCCCCGGCATGACCGAGAAGGAAGTCGCCGCCGAGCTGGTCTACCGCATGCTCCGCTTTGGCAGTGAGGGCAATTCCTTTGACCCCATCGTCGTCACCGGCAAGAACACCAGCAAGCCCCACGGTGTCCCGGGCGACACCGTGCTTCAGCCGGGGGACTTCATCACCATGGACTTCGGCAGCCTGCAGAACGGATACTGCAGCGACATGACGCGCACCGTCGCGCTCTGTGAGGCGACGGACGAGATGAAGCAGGTCTATGACACCGTCCTGAAGGCGCAGCTGGCCGGCATCGCCGCCGGCAGAGCCGGAATCCCCGGCAGTGAGATTGACGGCGCTGCCCGCGCGGTCATCACGGAAGCGGGCTTCGGTGAATACTTCGGCCACGGCTTCGGCCACTGCCTCGGCCTGGACATTCACGAACCGCCCTTTGCCAATCCCCGCGGCCAGGCCCTCATGCCCGAAAACAGCGTCTGCAGCGCCGAGCCCGGCATCTACATTCCCGGCCGCTTCGGCGTCCGGATCGAGGATGTCATGATCCTGCGCGCCGGCGGCAGCGAGGTGATCACCCGCGCCCCGAAGACCGAGCTTCTGATCGTCGGCCGCTGAGACCGCCGGTCCGCTCTCCCGGAGGGGCGCAAAGAAATCGTTAAACTTTTTGAAGTTCATAGGTTTTTCACATTCTTTTAAGGAAAAACACTATAATATCTTTTGAGCAGCCATACGATTTTTCACAGTCATGATACAAAAGCTGGGTATATCCGGATATGCTCAGCTTTTCTTTTTTTCTTTTCCCTTTTTTCTGACCCTTTTGCAAGATTCTATTCAGCAGGTGATCACTCATGCAGCTCTGCCATGCCGGCATCGACATCGGCTCCACCACCGTCAAGCTCGTGCTTCTGGACGAAACCGGAAGCCGCATCTATGAAGAATACAGGCGTCACTGCGCGCATACCCGCGAGACGCTGGCCGATCTGCTCTCCGATGCGCGGGAGCGGGTCGGCGACTGCGCGCTTCTCGCCGGGATTACCGGCTCCGGCGCGCTGGGTCTCTCCCGCGCGCTGGAGATCCCCTTCGTGCAGGAGGTCGTCGCCGTCGCCACGGCGCTGCGCACGCGCTTTCCCGGGACGGACGTCGCCATCGAGCTCGGCGGCGAGGACGCCAAGATCATCTACTTCTCCGGCTCACCGGAGGAGCGCATGAACGGCGTCTGCGCCGGCGGCACCGGCTCCTTCATCGACCAGATGGCCTCCCTGCTCCAGACCGACGCCGAGGGCCTCAACCGCGCCGCCGGACAGGCGACCCAGATCTATCCCATCGCGGCCCGCTGCGGCGTCTTCGCCAAGACCGATATTCAGCCGCTCATCAACGAGGGCGCGGCGACCGCCGATCTTGCCGCCTCCATCTTTCAGGCCGTGGTCAACCAGACCATCTCCGGGCTCGCCTGCGGCCGTCCGATCCGCGGCAACGTCGCCTTTCTCGGCGGCCCGCTGCATTTCCTTCCGGAGCTCAAAAAGGCGTTTATACGCACGCTGCGCCTGACGCCGGAGCAGGTCGTCGACCCGCCGGATTCGCATCTCTTCGCCGCCCAGGGCGCCGCGCTGGAGCTCCGGGCGGGGACGGTTCCCGGCGCGGCCTCGGCCGAACCGGTGGAGATCGGCGTCCTGATCGACCGGCTGCGCAGCGGCGTTCAGACCGCGTTTGAACTCAAGCGGCTTCCGCCGCTCTTCTCCTCCCAGGCGCGCTATGACGAATTCTGTGCCCGGCACGCCCGGGCCGTCGTCCCGAAGGGGGAGCTCCGGAGCGCCCGCGGCGACTGCTTCCTCGGCATCGACGCCGGCTCCACCACCACCAAGCTCGCCCTCATCGGGAAGGACGGGGAGCTTCTCTTCTCCTTCTATTCGAACAACCACGGCGACCCGGTCCGCACGGCGGTGCGCGCCATGAGCGAGCTCTTTGCCGGCCTTCCGGAGGACGCGCATATCGTGCGCTCCTGCTCCACCGGCTACGGGGAGCAGCTTCTCAAAACCGCTTTCAACCTCGACGAGGGTGAGGTCGAGACCATCGCCCACTGCACCGCCGCGGCCTTCTTCGACCCGGAGGTCGACTGCGTGCTGGACATCGGCGGCCAGGACATGAAGTGCATCCGCCTGCGTCACGGCTCGGTGGAGAGCGTCCTGCTCAACGAGGCCTGCAGCTCCGGCTGTGGTTCCTTCCTGGAAAACTTTGCCAACTCCCTCGGCTATACCGCCGAGGGCTTCGCCCGGGAGGCGCTCTTTGCCGAAAATCCCGTGGATCTCGGCACGCGCTGCACCGTTTTCATGAACTCCAACGTCAAGCAGGCCCAGAAGGAAGGCGCCTCCGTCCGGGACATCTCGGCGGGGCTGGCGTATTCGGTCATCAAGAACGCCCTCTACAAGGTCATCAAGCTCACCGATCCCTCGGAGCTCGGCTCCCGCATCGTCGTGCAGGGCGGCACCTTCTATAACAAAGCCGTGCTCCGCGCGTTTGAAGAGATCGCCGGGGTTCAGGTCGTCTGCCCGGACATCGCCGGGATCATGGGTGCCTTCGGCGCCGCGCTGATCGCCCGTGCCCATTATACCGGTCAGGCCGGCAGCCTTTTGTCAAAAGAGGACCTGCTGAACCTTCGGTACAGCACCGAGACCCGCCACTGCGGCCGCTGCCAGAACAACTGCCTTCTCACCGTCAACACCTTCCCCGGCGGCCGGAAGCACATCACCGGGAACCGCTGTGAGCGGGGCCTCGGCGACGAGGCTGCGGCGAAAAAGGCCCCCAACCTGGTGGATTACAAGCGCAAGCGGCTCTTCGCCTATGCGCCGCTGAAGCCGGACGATGCGCCCCGCGGGACGGTCGGCATCCCCCGCGTGCTCGGGATCTATGAGGACTATCCCTTCTGGGCGGTGCTCTTCCGGGAGCTGGGCTTCCGTCTGGAGCTCTCCCCCTTCTCCTCCCGGAAGCTTTATGAGCGCGGCATGGACTCCATTCCGTCCGAGTCCGAGTGCTACCCCGCCAAGCTCTCCCACGGGCACATCCAGTGGCTCATCGACCGCGGCATCCGCACCATCTTCCACCCCTGCGTGTTCTATGAGCACCAGGAGACCCGCGACGCCCAGAACCACTTCAACTGCCCCATCGTCGTCTCCTATGCCGAGAACCTCAAGAACAACGTCGAGGACGTTGCCGACAAGGAGATCCGCTACCTCCGGCCCTTCATCGCCATGACCGATGAGAAGACCGCCGCCGACCGCCTCGTTCCCTTCTTTGCCGAGCACTGGCAGATTCCGGAGTCCGACGTCCGGGAAGCGGCGCATCGCGCCTGGGCCGAGCAGCTTCGCGCCAAGGAGGACATCCGCCGGGAAGGCGCGCGGGTCCTGCAGGAGATGGAAGCCGCTCACGGCCGCGGCATCGTCCTCGCCGGCCGCCCCTATCACATCGACCCGGAGATCAACCACGGCATCCCGGAGATGATCGCGGGCTTCGGGCTCACGGTGCTCACCGAGGACAGCCTCCCCATCGACTTCAACCCCGAGCGGCCCATCCGTGTCACAGACCAGTGGGTCTATCACTCCCGTCTCTATACCGCCGCGGAATTCGTCGCCCGCCATGAGGACCTTGAGCTCATCCAGCTCAACTCCTTCGGCTGCGGCCTGGACGCCGTGACCACCGACCAGGTCAGCGAAATCCTTGAAAACAGCGGCAAGCTCTACACCGTTCTGAAGATCGACGAGGTCAATAACCTCGGCGCCGCCCGGATCCGCATCCGCAGCCTGCTCGCCGCCATGAACATGCGGAAGGAGCGCCATATCGTCTCCCATCCGCAGAAGGTGGCCTATCAGCGGGCGGAGTTTACCGAGGGAATGCGGCAGGACGGCTATACCATTCTCGCCCCGCAGATGAGCCCGATCCACTTTGACCTGCTCGAACCGGTCTTCCGCAGCCACGGCTACAACATGGTCGTGCTCTCCAACGACAACCGCAGCGCCATCGACACCGGGCTGCGCTACGTCAACAACGACGCCTGCTTCCCCGCCATCACGGTGGTGGGCCAGATCATGCAGGCCGTGCTCTCCGGCGACTATGACACCGGCCGCCTTGCGATCATCATGTCGCAGACCGGGGGCTGCTGCCGGGCCAGCAACTATGTCAGTTTTATCCGCCGTGCCCTTGACAAGGCCGGCCTCTCGCACATTCCCGTCATCTCCCTCAACGCCAACGGCATGGAAAAGAACGAGGGCTTCCGGCTTTCCGCGCCCCTGATTCTTGCCCTCGGCAGGGCCATCGTCTTCGGTGATCTCTTCCTGCGCTGTCTGTACCGGGTCCGCCCCTATGAGCGCAGCCCGGGCTCTGCCAACGCGCTGCATGCGGCCCTGCGGGAGCGCTGTGTCGCCGCGCTTACCGGAAAGAGCCGCGAGACCTACGCCGCCCTCTGCCGCGAGATCGTGCAGCGCTTTGACCATCTTCCCATCGACGAGACCCATCGAAAACCCCGGGTCGGGGTCGTGGGCGAAATTCTCGTCAAGTACATGCCCCTTGCCAACAACCACCTGGTCGACCTTCTGGAGCAGGAGGGCGCCGAGGCGGTGGTGCCCGACCTGATGGACTTTCTCAACTACTGCGTCTATAACAACGACTATAAGCACAAGTTCCTCGGGAAGCCCTGGACCGCTTCCGCGGCGGCCTGGTTCGGCGTTCGGGCGATCCGCGCCCTGCGCGCGCCGGCGCTGAAGGCGCTGGATGAGAGCCGGCGCTTCCGGCCGCCCATGCCCATCGAAAAGATCGCCGAACTTGCCAAGCCCTTCCTTTCCCTCGGGAACCAGTACGGCGAAGGCTGGTTCCTCACCGGCGAGATGGCCGAGCTTCTCACTGAGGGTGTCGAGAACATCGTCTGTATCCAGCCCTTTGCCTGTCTGCCCAACCACGTCGTCGGCAAGGGCGTCATCAAGGCCCTGCGCCGGACCTATCCCTTCGCGAACATCGCCGCGGTGGACTATGACCCCGGCGCCAGTGAGGTCAACCAGCTCAACCGCATCAAGCTCATGCTCTCGGAAGCCAAACGCCGCCTTGGCTGAAAAGCAGATCCCCCGCCGGCGGCGGGGGATCTGTAATCATATCCGGTTTCTCAGTACAGCGGCTTGTATTTCGGGTTGGTGAATCGCCCCAGAATGTTTTCGACGCTCTGATCCATCACCCGTAGAATCCGCTCTCTCGTGATCTCCTTCGGAAGCTGCATCCCCATGTCCATCCACTGGGAAATGAAGCCGATGGCGCAGTTGGCATAGAACTCCACCACGAACTCAAAGTCCTGCCTGTCGATGTTCTTCCCCTCCGAGGCGATCTCCGCAAAACTCCGGATGCAGCTTTCCATCCGCGCCTTCAGATAGCGCAGCATGTAGAGCCGGCTGTTGGAGTTATACACGTTCAGCGTGAACGCGCTGTTGGAGACCAGATAGTCGAAGTACCCCATCATGTCCTCCATCCAGCGGTCATAGACAACCTCTCTCGGGAACACGCGGTCCGAATCCTGTTCAAACACCCATTCCAGCAGATCGTCCACATCATCAAAGTGGTAGTAGAAAGTCTGACGGTTCACCCCGCAGATCTCCACAATATCCTTCACCGTGACCTTGTCGATCGGCTTCACCGTCATCATCTGGCGCAGCGCCGAGGCCAATGCTTCCTTTGTTCCTGTCGCCATTTCCGTATCCCCCTTTTCATACAGCGTTTTCTTTCTGTCCCTTTGTCCTACAGGATACCATATCCGGCCGCGTTTGGCAAAGGATTTTTTAACACTTCGGTAAAAATGTCGTTATTCCACAGGCGTTTTTTCGAATTTGCCCGAAACGGTGCGCGCGGGCGTGACAAATCGGCTTCTTTATGCTATGATGTGAGCTCGGAATCATTCCGCCATGATCAAATTCTCTGAAAGGGACTCCGGAGATATGCACGAATTAGGTACGATTTATTATGTCATCGAGACCGTGGAAAAGCTGGCCGCCGAAAACGATCTGAAGGAAGTCGCCTCCATCACGCTTGAGGTCGGCGAGGTCAGCGGGATCATTCCCGAGTATCTTTCCGACTTCTGGCTCTACGCCCGCAAAAAGACCGAGCTGTTTCAGGAGACGGAGCTGAAGATCGAGCCAATCCACGCCGTCACCTACTGTCAGGACTGCGGTCAGACCTATCCCACCATACCGCAGGGCAAGATCTGTCCCCACTGCGGCAGCGACAACACCTTTCTCGTCACGGGAAATGAATACAACATCAAAGAGATCGAAGCCTGCTGAGGCCGGCTTCGATCTCTCTTTTTTGATTCGATTACAGCTTCCGCTCCAGCTCTTCGCGGATTCCGGCCTCGGCCTTCTCCGCCGCCGCTCTGTCCCAGGCCGTGACGCTGATATAAATCTTGAGCTTCGGTTCGGTACCGCTGGGCCGGATGACCACGCTTCCGTTTTCCGTCAGGAACTTCAGCACGTCCGAAACCGGAAGCCCTTGAAGCCCTTTGCCGTAGTCCTCCGTCCGCAGGACCGCATACCCGCCGATCCGCTCCATACCGCGGCGGAAGTCCGCCATGATCTCCTGCATCTTCCGCATGCCGGCGCTGCCGTCGAATTCGTAGGAGTGGAGCGTGTTCAGGCAGTACCCGTAAACGCGGTACAGCTCATTCAGCTTCTCGATCAGCGAGATGCCCCGCGTCCGGTAAAAGGCAAACATCTCGCAGATCAGGAAGGCCGCGTCCACCCCGTCCTTGTCCCGGACGTAGGTCCCCGTGAGATACCCGTAGGACTCTTCGAAGCCGCAGAGATAGTCCGCCGCTCTCCCGTCCCGTTCCAGCCGGCCGATCACTTCGCCGATGAACTTGAATCCGGTGAGGACGTTGACCGTCTCCACGCCGTAGTGTGCCGCAATCTTCTCCGCCAGGTCCGTCGTCACGATGGTCTTGACGAAGACCGGATGGGCCGGCATCTTTCCGTGCCGCAGCCGCTGGGAGCAGATATAATCCAGCAGAAGCAGGCCCACCTCGTTGCCGGTGAGCAGCTGATAATCCCCTGCCGCGGTACGAACCGCGATCCCGCAGCGGTCGCAGTCCGGATCGGTCGCGAGGAGCAGGTCCGCATTCCGGCGGGCCGCGTACTGCAGCCCCAGTTCCATCGCCTCCCGGATCTCCGGGTTCGGATACGGGCAGGTCGGGAAACGGCCGTCCGGCTCCCGCTGTTCCTCCACCACGGTGATGCTGGTGAAGCCGTTTTCCTTCAGCGCCCTCGTCACCGGCTTCAGCCCGGTTCCGTTCAGCGGGCTGTAGACGATGGCGACATCACGGTTGATCTCATCCCCGAAGAGGACGGACTGTGCCTTCACTTCTTCGATGAACGCCGTCAGGACGTCCCCGTCAATGAAGCGGATTCTCCCGGACCTCATGCCTTCTTCAAAGTCCATGCGCTTCACATCGCCGAAGATGTCCAGGCGGTTGATCTCCCCCAGGACCCGGGCGGCCGCCTCCGTCGTGATCTGGCAGCCGTCCGGTCCGTAGACCTTGTAGCCATTGTATTTGGACGGATTGTGGGATGCCGTGATCATCACGCCCGCCGAGGCTCCGAGCCTTCGCACCGCGAAGCTGACCGTCGGCACCGGCAGAAGCTCCGGCCAGAAGTGGACCGTGATGCCGTTGGCCGCGAACACCCCCGCCGCGGTCCGGGCGAAAAGGTCGCTTTTGATCCGGCTGTCATAGCCGATGACGACGCTCGCGCCCGCCCCCAGATAATTAGCCAGGCCCTGGCTCGCCTTCGCGACCACATAGACGTTCATCCGGTTGGTCCCCGCGCCGATCACGCCGCGTAGGCCGCCCGTCCCGAAGGCCAGCTCACGGTAGAACGCGTCCTCGATCCGGGCCTCGTCCATCCGCCTCAGCTCTTCCAGCACGTCCCCTTCGCAGTGCCGAAGCCATCTTTCATATTCCGCTCTAACGTTCATGATTATATCCTCCCGCGTCTGCTTCTTTCTCTTCTTTCTCGCTCTTCATTTTAGGGAGTGAGAAAGAGAAAGTCAAGCAGAAAGAGGAGACGCATACGTTTGGAGCACCGGCTTTGGGCTTTGATCTCTATAATCATATATTAAATCATTCGGCAGAACCGCACCCCGGCACATTCTGTGCCGCGTCAGTCGCCCGGTTCCCGCCTCAGCGCCAGGCAGAAGCAGCCCCAGCCGAGGAACGCGCCTAGGCTGTTGTTCATCAGGTCGTCCAGGTCGAACATGCCCAGATGCGTCACCAGCTGGATCAGCTCGATCCCCAGCGAGAGCACAAAGCCGCAGAGCACAACCTTCCACCAGCGGTCCGCCCGCCTCCACAGCAGGGGCAGCAGATATCCAAAGGGAACAAACAGAAGAATGTTCAGGCCCGCCCCTTCCAGATACCGCAGGCACTTGAGCAAAGTCACATTGTCCGCCTTCAGAAACAGCTTCAGGGCATGGAACGGATCAAGCAGAGCACGCGGCACCGCATACGGAGTCCGCGTCAAAAACGCTACATAGACCAGCGCCGCAAGCCAGGGCACTGCAAGCGGCCGGGCCCACTTCCTGTTCCACCGGATCAGGAGCAGCCCGATCACGATCGCAGCAAGAAAAACAAGAATCCTATAACCCATATCAAATCACACTTACCACGCACAAGCTTTATTTCAACAGATCCATCCGCTTGGCGTGATAACTGGGGGAATAACTGGGGGAATCACCTATCACATTCCAGTTATTGCCTCCATCACACCTTATTCAGAGTGATCTATACTCCTCAGGGCATCAATCGGGAACCTCCCCGTTCTCGACCTCTAAAAGCTTACCCCAGGAGAGAGGTATCGTCAAGAGCGCAGCACAATATATTGATTTCTTCATCAACGTGTTCCCTCTTTAACGCAATATCTTGTGTTTTAAGATTGTTCCCTTACACATTGTCAACAAGAGCATATTATTTCAGAATTTCAGGAACCAAATCAAAGGGCAGGTCTTCTTCGACAAATTATTCAGAACACACCAAGCTTTTTCAGGAGTTCATATCGATCCCCACTTCTTTCGAGATCCCCTGCTACCCGGCTCACGATAATAAACCGCTGCTGCAGCCCCTTTCAAGATCACCAGCGGAATCCCAGTCTGCACGAACAGATCCACCATCTGTGTCTGTCCATGCAGCACACGAATAAACCACGCCTGGCTCTGCAACGCATAACTTTGCCACTGCGACACAAATGCGGCAAGAACTGATTTTACTGCCAAAGCAACCACAGTCTGTTCCTTAGCGTCCACCAAGACTGCACTCCCATCAGCATTATCCGGAAATTCAGGTTCAATTCCAAAAAAGAGACGCTTTCAACAATTCCAGAAAAGCTTTTTGGCGGTAATCGTACCTATTTCTCTTCATCACTTTTGCTATTTGAGTTTCTTAGAATTAAACTAACTCCGCCCACCATATTCCTCAGCACCCGGATATTTTGCATAACTCGGATCCACTGCGATTAACTCAATGAAGTTATCAATCTCGATGATATCAGATTTGTGGCATTTACGGATCTCCAGCTTATAGTTCTTCTTCATGATACGCAGCGGAACCTGCTCCCATAGATTTTCCTTGCCGCCACGCATTGCATAAACTTTCCGGAGATCACTTTTGAGTCTTTCGCTGTCTTCACCATTCCAATAAGAGATCCCAAATGCCTGGTAGCAGTCCGTTCCACCCATCTGGTAATCGTCAACATATCCATTTCTTTTACTAAAACACCAGTCGTCTGTTTCCGCGACCTTCGCACCAAGATAATTGGTACGATACTCATACTTATTGATGATATCCGGATTGGTAATATACAGGTCCGCCTCACAGATATAGCAGCGGTCGATCAGATCAATGGCGTGGATCAGGGAACTGATATTGTTCGCAAGGTTGAACTCAGGGTTATCGATGAAACGGATCGTCGGATATTTCTCCAGGAGCTGATCAAACTGCTCCTTCTTATATCCACGAACAATTGTAATGTTCTTAATGCCTTTTGCATACAGCGCATCCAACAGCGTATCCAGAATTCTGACACCGTTCACCTTCACCAGCGGTTTCGGTGTGTCCAGCGTAACCGGAGCCAGGCGCTGGCCGAAGCCGGCCGCCAAGATGATCGCCTTGCGTACCCGATAGGGTTCCAAAGCTTTCAGCCCCTTCTCACTGATCTCAATCTCACCATCGGGCAGAATATTGATATAATCGTGATCGGCGGTTTCCTTCACCAGTCTGGTGGCATTGGATAAGGTAATCGTCAGATCATCCGCCAGTTTTCTCTGGCTGTAGACACCCTTCCCATTCTTTTCCAAATAGGTCAGGAAGTCAAACTCCATCCGGGTAAAGCCGATACCACCTTCAGCGCTCTGATTATTCTTACGGTTGACCAACGTAGTGATCGCAGTGAATACAACACGAGCCACAACGTTGAGGAACAGGATGATAAGAGAGATAACACTCTGCATCTCATAGTTGCTGTTTTTCTCATAGGTCGTGATCAAGATGGAAAGCGGCTGGTTGTCGTAGGTGCAAAGGAAAGCCACAGCCGAAATGGTGATCATGCTGTTCAGGAAGAAATAAGAGAACATCTCCACCAGCGTGGATACCGAATTGGGTATCAGGACGTTTCTGATGATCTTTCCCCTGCTGATCCCCAGGGTCTCGCCGATGACTTCATAATCCGAATTAATTTTCGATAGGCAGTTTTTTGCCAGCAGATATGGCGAGCCAAGGAAATGGAATGTATTCACCACAACCAGAATCAGTATAGTTCCGTAGAAGGTACCGTTCGTCCCCTTAAAGAGGAAGATATAACCGATACCAAGAACCAACCCCGGAATGGCAATGGTACTCAGGGCCAGCAGGTCAACTACCTTGGCCAGTCTTCCGCTCTTTCGGACGGAGAAATAGCCCAGAAGATAGGCAAAGCACGTGCCAACAATGGCTGTCAGGAACGCCAGTTTCAATGAATTGAAGATGTACGCCGTCAGTCCGACCCCATGTGTATTGCTGAAGATATTGGCAATGTGCTCAAAGGTAAAGCCCAGGTCATTCGGAAAGGCCTTTGTAAAGGACAGGCTGATAAAAGCCAGTTGCGGCATAAAGAGCAGAACACAGAGTAAAACAAGAACAAGTACCGTCGCACGGTTAAAGCCCGCACTGCTCGGAATCAGCCTGTTCTGCTTCTCACTGCTCTGATCCTTGAAGATCAGATCAAACACAAAGGAAATGACCGCAGGGATGAGCAGCACAAAACCCGCGATGCTGCCTCGGCCATACTGGAAGGATGACATGAACTGATCATACAGATACATCGGCAGCGTCTTCACCTTGCCCGCAATCTCCATCGGGATCCCATAATCAGAGAAGATCAGCGTAAAACAGGCAAAGAAAGCAGAAATCAATGCAATGCGCAAGTATGGAATGGTAAGACGGAAAAAAGTACTCAGACGTCCAATCCCCATAATACTGGCGGCATCATACGGGCCCTTATCCTCATAGTGCAGCGCATCATAAAGGATCAGGAAGGTTGCCGGGAAGGACGTCATCACGGCGCCCATGATCAGCCCTGGCATCCCCCGGACCTCAAGCTCCAGGCCGAACAGCAGATCCAGGAAACCGTTCGCTCCGAAGAGGACCCGCAGGCCAAGGCCAACCGAGATCGTCGGCACCAGCATGCCCAGTGTTAAGGCAATCACATAGAGATTCTTCTTCCGAAGACTTGAAGTCTCCAACAGATATGCAGAAACAAGCGCCAGTGCCGTTGTGATCACAGCCGCCGCGCCTGTATAAGTCAGGGAGTTTTTTATAGCCGCCCAGAACTTCCGATCCTTCGCAATAAAAGTCCAGTCCTTACCGGTCACGTTAAAGGCAAGCGTTAATAACGGCAGAATCGCAAAGAGCAGAATACAGCCTATGGAAATTATCCGCAGAACTTCATGCCGCAGTAAGCGGTCGTGCCTGGTCATCCGCTCTCTCATGCCTTCTCTTCCTTTATGCTTTCCTCGATGCTCTTCACCTTCAGATCCAGATGATCAACCACAAACCGCTTCACAAAAGCATCTGCCGGGTGATGGTAAAGATTATACGGTGTATCCAGCTGAGCAATCCGGAGGTCATTAAGCACCATGATCCGGTCGGACAGAGCAAACGCCTCTTCCTGATCATGGGTGACATAGACCATTGTAATCTTCAGCTGCTTCTGAATCTCCTTCAGCTGCTGCCGCAGCACCACCTTGATCTCCGCATCCAGAGCGGACATGGGTTCATCAAACAAGATGATATCGGGGTTCAAAACGAGGGTGCGAGCAATCGCGACGCGCTGCTGCTGGCCGACGGATAGTTGTTTCGGTCTCTTGTATACATGTTCCTCCAGGCCGACAGTCTCGATGATTCCCTTCACTTTCCTGTCGATCTCTTCCTGGCTCCTTTTCCGCCCATTCTCATCCTTCTTACTTTGCAGGGCATAGGAAATATTGTGGTAAACATCCATATTCGGAAACAGGGAATAGTTCTGGAAAACGATGCCAATATTCCGATCCTTCGGTGCAGTGTCGGTAATGTCCTCGCCATCCTTGATGATCCTCCCGCTGCTTGGCTTCTCGATTCCGATCAGCATACGCAGGATGGTTGTCTTGCCGCAGCCGGACGGTCCGAGGAGAGAAAGAAATTCCCCTCTCTGAATTTCAAAGCTCACATCCTCTAGAACGGTCTTAGTCTTGAACTTCTTATTAATATCTACACAGGATATGATCACGTTGTCCACAGATGATTCCTCCACAAGTTACAGCTGAAAGAAGGGAGAGCCATTACGGCTCTCCTTCCCTTCTCAATACATCCACATGTCCAGCAGATTCTGCTTATACTCGAAGTCAAACAGGCCGTTCATGGTGATTTCTTCATAGGCAGCCGGATAATTCGGAATTTCTGCCGCGGGCATATCCACATAGATCTTGTCCGGATTGAACTTAGCACACTGCGGCTTGTTCAACTCATTATAGAGATAATCAAAGACGGCCTTAACCGGTTCCCTTGTCTCATGCCCAGAGATCATGCCCATTGTGAAGAGGTCAAAGGCCAGCCCCTGATCCGGAACCACGACGGTCATGCCTTCATTTTCATTGGCATACTGTACGCACTGCCACAGAAGGCCATAAGCAATCGCTACGTCACCGCGTACTGCAGCCTTCGCCGGGGCGGAACCGGAAGTCGTGTACTCTTTGATGTTAGGATTCAAGGTATCAAAGTATGCCAAGCCTTCGTCTTCCCCGAGGAGCGTAACCATGCCATTATAATAGCTGTACCCAGTACCCGAAGACAACGGGCTGGGCATGGAAACAAGTTCCTCATACTCAGGCTTCAGCATATCTTCATAGGAAACCGGAATCGGAAGTCCTTCTTCCTCCAGCATCTTCGTATTCACCAGAAAAGCGCCGGCTGTCTTTCCATTGACGGCATACTGATGATGGCGGTCCGTATAGCCTGTCACGGAAGAATCGTAGACAGAAAAGTCATAATCGCTCAGATCCACGAAAAGATCCGGGTTGGCGTTCAGGATGATTTCTGCATTCACAACTTCCAAATCATAGAAGATATCGCAGTCGCTGTTCGTACCTTCCGCCTGCAGCTTGGAAAGCAATTGACCCGTGCCGAGAGACTGAAACACGATCTCATAGTCCGGAAACTGCTGATCAAGTTCATCCTGCAGAAAAGCAATGCGCTCATCCTCAGCAGCTGTGTAGATCACCACACGACTGTCTTCCGCGGCGAAGGCACTTGTCACAAAGATGAACATGGCGCAGCAGAGGACCAGCAAAATTGAAACAAACTTCTTCATGATGAATCTCCTGTACATTAATCTCTTGCAGCTCCGTTCTCTTTCGGTTTGTCCGCCGAATTTGAACACATTAATCTATATCAGCTTTTCTGCAAGGCATTTTCAGTTCAACTCTGGAGTCCACTTGAACTCGAACTGAACAGAAGTATAACGCGGAGATCCAAAATTGTCAACAGCTTTATGTTCAATTGATCGCATTCTGCCAGCTGTTTTAAAACGCTTCGCCATTGTAACGCATAATCATCAGTCAGTTTAACAGAAATGGAATTGTTCATTCTAGCAATTTCCTACGCTTTCATATGTTTCGGCTAATATACGATTCTATCTTATTTTGGTCGCTTCTCAAATCATCCAGATTGGGAGAATGAAAGTGTTTCTGTCAATGGCAGAGATTTCCTCCCGTAAGCACAGAATCGCTCCGGCTCCCCTCGGAACGGAACCTTTATCCAGCACCTTAAAAGCAGATGCCAGCTCAGTTCCTGGATTCGTGCTCTTCTTGATCTCCAGCGGATGAAGCTCGCCGTCTGCTTCAATCACCATATCAATCTCATTGGTGTCTTTGTCCCTGTAATAGTGCAACAGACATTCCTTGGCGCTGTTCAGCCAGGTCTTCCGAATCTCAGCGACCGTGTAATTCTCCAGGATAGCTCCATTGATCGCCCCATTCATCAGAATTTCCGGGTTTGAATATTTCGTCAGGTACGCCGCGAGTCCAGTATCAAAGAAGTACATCTTTGGTGTCTTGACTGTTCTTTTCAGAAGGTTATTCGAATAAGGACGGAGGTAGAAAACGACTTCCGATTTTTCCAAAACCTGCAGCCACCTCTTTGCAGTGTCATCTGAAACGCCCACATCCTGTGCGATATCATGCGTATTCAGCATCTGGCCCACACGGCAAGCCGCTGCTCTGATAAAGTCCGCAAACAGCAGCTTGTCCACCCCTGGAATCATATCTGAAACATCTCGATTGATATACGTCTGAATGTAGGAACTGTAGAACACATCCCTGTCCGTAAACCTACCACTCCTGTGACCGGGCATCCCGCCATTCCATATTCGTTCAAACATTTCCATAGAATTACAACTGGAAAGATGTTCTTTGCGCCGATTCAGGTTTTCCAGCTTAAGTGATAAAGGCTCTGTTGTCCCATCTCCGTACAACTCAGATTGGGATAGGGCTGACATATGGACAATTGCAGTTCTTCCAGCAAGTGTCTCCTGTGCCAGTTCCATCAGCTGAAATGCCTGGGAACCCGTCAGCCAATAAGAACCCGGTGCCGCACCGTTGTCCACGTTGATCTTAATGTAAGAAAACAACTGAGGAGCATACTGAACTTCATCTATAAGCACGGGCGCTGGATGCATCTCAAGAAACAGTGCTGGGTCAGACTGTGCAAGTCGTCTATTCTCTACATCATCCAGAGTTACTTTCTGACGCCCAGAACCTTCCATCAGGTGCTCCAGCATTGTGGTCTTTCCCACCTGGCGCGGACCAATCAAGAGCAGGCAGCTATAGTCCCTGCTGATATCCATAATCTTTTGTTCAAGGGTACGATGAATATATGCCATAGGATCACCTCCGTCCAAAATACGATTGCATCTTATTTTAGCCGAAATTGTTCACTGTTGCAAGTTCTTTTTTCTGAATAATCCTTGTCTGAAATATGAATGGACGTAGGTGCAAGGCTTTATTTGCCCCACACCCTGCTGTCCTCGTTGAGCATTTCATTGATCCGATGGACAACCGTGTCCGCCAGATCGTTGTCGTTCCTGGCATTGTAGCCGTTGACAACCTGCACCGTGCCGATGGAGCGGGTATGGTTTACAACGGAGGATGCTCCTGTCCCCGCCATCGCAAGCTGTCCCGCGCCGATCTCAGGGAGGTTCAGCCCGGTAAAGGCCCTGGGCAAGGCCGGTCCAGTTCCCTTCATAGTCGTAGATGTCATCATCAAAGAACTGGATGACTTCCGGCTGGAAGCGAACAAAACCATGCTTTGTTCCCGTTTGATCTACCGCCACCCTGACATCTTTCACGATGGGGTTGCCCTTGAAGATCGTCTCATACAGCGCCAGAACGTCATCTGCTTCAGCACTGTTCTCCTCGTCATAAATCAGAACATCATACTCTTCATTATAAGCCTTCAATATTGTGTTATCAGGTATCCCGGCTGGCTCTTCCACATATTCTGCAACGTATTCTACAGATATTTTCTCTTCTGTCGGTCGGAGATATGTCCTTGTGGGCATCAATACGTATCCCTTAAACTTGATCCTCACTTCAACCTTTTCTTTGATTTTCTCGACTACAGCCTGATATTTATTTCCTTCTACTGTTGAATCTGCTCTCACATCACCAATGAAAATCTCATAAGAAGGTGTAGCTCTGCTATCGCGTGCCACAGTCTGCGCAAGACCTGGGGCTACAACGCGTGGTCCCGGGCGAAGATCCGTCCGGAAGTGATCATGATGGTCTACAACCACTCAAGCTTCGCCGTGACCCAGCGCTACCTCGGCATCACCCAGGACGACCTGGACCTGGCCTACTGCCGGATGAGGATGTTTTGAATATAAAAAAAACTTTACTTCTCTGCGGGCAAACTGTATAATACCCAAGTAAAATTAAGCCAAATCGAAAAGGAGTCTTTCATCATCATGAGAACCATCGGCACTGTTGTGCGCGGTGTCCGCGCACCCATCATCCGTCAGGGCGACGACATCGCGAAGATCGTCTCGGATTCCGTACAGGCGGCCTGGCAGGAAGCCGGCATCACCCCCTGTGACCGTGACGTCGTGGCGGTCACCGAGTCCGTCGTGGCGCGCGCCCAGGGCAACTATGCCTCCGTCGCGCAGATCGCGAAGGATTTCCGTCAGAAGACCGGCGGCGGTACGGTCGGCGTCGCGTTCCCGATTCTGAGCCGGAACCGCTTCTCTCTGCTGCTGCGCGGCATGGCAGCCGGCTGCAGGAAGATCGTGCTGCTCCTCTCCTACCCCTCTGACGAAGTGGGGAACCACCTGGTGGACTGGGACCTGCTGGACAAGGCCGGCGTGAACCCCTATGCGGATGTGCTGACCGTGGCGCAGTTCCGTGAGTATTTCGGGCACATCGTCCATCCCTTCACCGGTGTCGACTATATCGATTTCTATTCCGATCTGATCCGCGGCGAAGGCTGCGAGGTGGAGATTCTCTTCGGGAACAAGGTCACGACCCTGCTGGAGTATACCGACACCGTCATCACCTGCGACATTCATACCCGCGCCCGCTCCAAGCGCCTGCTTCGTGACGCCGGCGCCAAAACGGTGCTCGGCCTGGACGACATTCTGAACGCGCCCGTGGACGGCAGCGGCTTTAACGAGGAATACGGCCTGCTGGGTTCCAACAAGGCCACCGAAGAGACCGTGAAGCTCTTCCCGCGCGACTGCACCGCGGTGGCCGAAGCCATCAGCGCTTACCTCTCCGAGGCCTCCGGCAGGCGGATCGAGGCCATGGTCTACGGCGACGGCGCCTTCAAGGATCCCGTCGGCAAGATCTGGGAGCTGGCGGACCCGGTGGTCTCCCCGGGATACACCAAGGGCCTGGTCGGCACCCCGAACGAACTGAAGCTCAAGTACCTGGCGGATAACGAGTTCGGCACCCTCTCCGGCGACGAGCTGCGCAGCGCCATCGAAGCGAAGATCCGCGCCAAGACCGGCGACAGCCTGGTCGGAAACATGGTCTCGGAAGGCACGACGCCGCGCCGTCTGACCGATCTGATTGGTTCGCTCTGCGACCTGACCTCCGGCTCCGGCGACAAGGGTACGCCGATCGTCTATATCCAGGGTTACTTCGACAATTACACGAACGAATAAGACAGATATTTTGTATTCATCCCCGGCGGCGGGGGTGAATACGGGTTATAACGCTTCTGATAGAGAAATACCCCGCCTTTCGGCGGGGTATTTCTTTATTCGGTTTTCAGAAGGATCTGTACCGAGGGGTAGTCTCCGTAGAGTCTCGGCAGGGTCAGTCCGCCGTACATCAGCGCCGCTCCGGAGAGCACCTCCGGAAGCTTCTCATCCCCGCGGTAGAGGCAGCCGGCATACTCCGTCTCCGCAAGGCGATAGCGCTTTTCGGGATCCAGGCCCTTCAGGCGCACATGGAGCGGTCTTGGGTTTCCCTCCGGTTCCGTCAGCACCAGGGTGAAGAGACTCTTCTCCCGGTCCTCTGAGACAAACTGCCACGCTGTGAAGCGCTCCTTCTCCATGGCGCCCAGGCGGTAATGGTCTCCCTCCCGCACCAGATCCTCGACCCGGTGGAAGAAGCTGATCTGCCGCCGGACTTCCCGGCGCTCCTCCTCCGAGAGCTTCGCCGGATCCAGCTCATAGCCGAAGGTGCCGGCCATGGCGACCGCCGCCCTGGTTCCGAAGGGGGTGGAGCGGCCCGTCTGGTGGTTGGGACTGGCCGAGACATGGGCGCCGACCGCCGAGGCGGGATAGCCGTAGGAGGTCCCCTCCTGGATGCGGAGCCGGGCGATGGGGTCGGTGTTGTCGCTGCACCAGACCTGCGGATGGAACGCCAGCATCCCCGCGTCGAAGCGGCCGCCGCCGCCGGCGCAGCCCTCGAACAGCACCTCCGGGAACTCCTCCGTGAGTCTCGCAAGCACAGAATAGAGCCCCAGGATGTAGCGGTGGGCCAGTTCACCCTGATGTTCCGCCGGGAGCGATGCACTGTAGAGATCGGTCATGGCGCGGTTCATGTCCCACTTGATATAGTCAATGGGGTTCTCGCGCAGGAGTCCTGCAACGGTCTCATAGAGCCAGTCCGCGATCTCCGGCCGGGACAGATCCAGAACCATCTGGTTTCGCCCGATGGCAGGCTGCCGCCCCGGAACGCGCAGGGCCCAGTCCGGATGCGCCCGATAGAGATCCGAATTTTCGCTCACCATCTCCGGCTCGATCCAGAGGCCGAACTTCAGGCCCTCGTCCTTAATCTTGCGGATCAGGCCGCCGAGGCCGTCCGGGAGCTTGCGGAGATTCGGTGTCCAGTCGCCCAGAGCGCGGTTGTCCTCATCGCGGTCGCCGAACCAGCCGTCGTCCAGAACCAGAAGCTCCACGCCGAGCTGTTTTGCGCTTTTCGCCAGGCGCAGCAGCAGCGCCTCGTCAAAGGTCAGATATGCCGCCTCCCAGCTGTTGAGCAGGACGGGGCGTTTTCTCCCGGTCCACGGGCTGCGGCAGAGGTTGCCGCGGATGAAGCGGTGGAACTGCCGCGAGAGCGCGCCGAGGCCGTCGGATGTGAAGCTCAGAAGCAGCTGCGGGGTGTCAAAGGACGCTCCCGGCTCCAGCGTCCAGCAGAAGAAGCGTTCTCCGATGCCGGAGACGATGCGGAGCGAGCCGGTCTGATCCAGTTCCAGCTCGGTCCGGTGGTTGCCGGAATAGCAGAGCATCAGGCCGCAGCACTCGCCCTGGTCCTCATTGGTTTCATGATCACAGAGGATGACAAAGGGATTGTGCTGATGGCTGGAATAGCCTCTCTCCGAGGCAATCGTGCGGATTCCGTTGGAAACGGGGACCCGCTCCGGCAGCCGCTCCATGGCATGGCGGCCGTGAAAGTCGATACAGTCCCAGGTGCCGAAGGGCAGGTCGAGGCAGGCTGAAGCCGCCTTCCGGAGCCGGACGGTCTTCTCTCCGCCGTTTCGGATCCGGGCCGCCCGAGTGATGACGTCCCGGTGGGGGAACACCCCGTACAGCAGTTCCGTCTCCAGCCCCGTGGCTGCGTCCCGCAGAAGCACCGAGAGGGTCTCGGCCTCCCCGTCTTCCCCGGCGAAGGCCGCCGGAAGGCCTTTCAACGGAAAGGCGCCCTTCCGGATCTCATGCCGCACATAGCGCAGATCCACACCGAGAACGCCGTCATCACTCTCCGAGAGAATGCAGGGCAGGCGGAAGTCGGCCCCGTTGGAGCCGCTGTACTCCTGGGGCATCGTGTCCAGAGAAAAGCCTCTTGAGGCCGAGAGCGCGTAGGGATTCGGGGAGAAGCCGCAGTCCCGCTCCAGATGGAGATAGCGGAAATCTTCCGCGCAGGCGCGGCCGTAATAGGTATGCAGCAGATAGCCCTCCGGGCCGATCTGCATCTGATAGGCGGTATGGTCGGTGAGGAGGGTGAGAAGCCCCTGCTCACGCTGAAAAAGAATGCTCATATCCTCTGATCTCTCCGCTTTCTTCTGAAATTGCAAAGCGCATCTTATCATATTGCTTCCGGACTGTCAACACGCTCAGGGAAGGTTCCCGAGATGCTTCCGGGCCGCTTGCGTGGCGGCTTTCGGCGGGCTTCGGGAAAGCGCCGGGTCTGCGGCAGAAAACGGCGAATTCATAACTTTACTTTTTTAGCGAAATGAAGTAAAATGTAGAAAAAGTATACTGAAACAGGCATTGTCACGGAGATATTTCCCCGCCGGAGGCGGGGAGAAATATCGTAAAGCTCATAATGCTGAAACAAGTATTGTCACAGAGATTTTTTCCCCGCCGGAGGTGGGGAGAAATATCGTAAAGCTCATAATGCTGAAACGATGTAATGAAAAAAATGCCCGGAGGTAACCATGAACACAAGAACCAGACGCGCGCATAATCCCGCTCTCTATGAAGCCATTCTCTCCCTCCGGTCGGTGGAAGAATGCCTGCAGTTTTTTGAGGATCTCTGCACGATGAGCGAGCTTTCCGCCATGGAGCAGCGCTATCAGGTGGCGCGGGCCCTGCATGACGGAAAGATCTATAACGAGATTCTCGCCGAGACTGGCGCCTCCAGCGCCACCATCAGCCGGGTGAACCGCTCGCTGCAGTATGGTGCGGGCGGATACGATCTCGTCTTTGAACGGCTTGAGGCAGAGGGAAAATGAGCTGCTACGAAGCCCTCGCCGCATATTACGACAGACTGACCGCCGATGTGGATTACCGGGGCTTTGCCGACCGGTATGAGGCCGCGTTCCGGGCGGACGGCGGGGAATATCACCTGTTGCTGGATCTCTGCTGCGGGACGGGAAGCATGAGCCTCGAAATGTCCCGGCGCGGTTATGAGCTGATCTCCGTGGACGCGTCGGAGCAGATGCTGATGGAAGCCAGAGAAAAATGCACCGGGCTTCCGGTGCCTCCGCTCTTCCTGATGCAGGACGCGGCCGAACTCGACCTCTACGGCACCGTGGACGCGGCCTTCTGCTCGCTGGAGGGGATGAACTATCTCTCTCCGGAGCAGCTGGAAGCCCTGCTGCGGCGGCTGCCCTGTTTTATTCGGCCGGGCGGGCTGTTCCTCTTCGATCTGCGTGCGCCGGACTACCTGAAAGGGCTGGACGGCGACACCTTTGTCGACGAAGATGAGGATCTGCTCTGCCTGTGGCGGGCGGACTTCGACACAGAGCTTGACGCACTGGTATACGGGATGGACATCTTCACGCGGGAAGGCCGGCTCTGGCGCCGCCGCCGGGAAGAGCACATCGAGTACGCTCATGACCCGGCGCGGCTCGCCGATTTGTTCGCCGCCCACGGCTTCACCGACTTCACGTCGGAAGAAGCCGGGGACCGGCTGTATCTCTCCTGCCGGCGCGGTGAAGCTTCCTTCCCCGTATGAGGGATGAACCCGGACCTGTTGCGTTCGGGCCTGTTAAATTTGAAAAGCCGCCCTCTGTGCTGCAGCACAGAGGGCGGCTTTTCATCTGCAGGGCACGCCGGTCAGAACTCATGGCGGCAGCTTGCGCCGCAGGGCAGGTAGAGACCGCTGTCCGTCACGGGGAGGCAGAGCTCTCTCGCTTCGGCTTCTCCGCCGAAGCGGGTCCGGAACACGCTTTCCGTCACATAGCTCAGCACCGAGGGAGAGAGGCCCGTGGTGTAGGAGTTGATCAGCACGAAGAGTGGCCTTTCCGACAGGACGCCCGCACAGGCCGACACGAAGGGCCAGAGGTTCTGCTCCAGTTTCCAGACCTCGCCCCCCGGGCCGCGGCCGTAGGAGGGCGGGTCCATGATGATGGCGTCATACTTTCTGCCGCGGCGGATCTCCCGCTCGACAAACTTCAGGCAGTCGTCCACGATCCAGCGGACCGGCGCCCCGCTCACCCCGCTCGCCTCGGCGTTTTCCTTCGCCCAGGCCACCATACCTTTGGCGGCATCCACATGGCAGACCTCCGCCCCCGCCTTCAGGCAGGCGACGGTCGCCGCGCCGGTATACGCAAAGAGGTTCAACACCCGCACCGGCCGACCGGCCGCGCGGATTTTTTCCATGGCCCAGTCCCAGTTGGCCGCCTGCTCGGGGAAGAGGCCGGTATGCTTGAAGTTCATGGGTCTGACCCGGAAGCGCAGGTCCTTATAGCACATCTCCCAGACCTCCGGGATACTCCCCTTTTCCCAGCTGCCTCCGCCGCTCTCGCTGCGGACATAGCGGCCGTTGCGCGTCTGCCAGTGCCGGTTTCTGCGCGGGGTGTCCCAGATGGCCTGCGGATCCGGCCGGACCAGATACACCTCGCCCCAGCGCTCCAGCTTTTCGCCGCGGGAACAGTCCAGCAGCTCATAGTCCTGCCAGCCGTCCGCCACCCACATGCTCTGTTCCGTTCTCATGCTCTTTCCTTTCCCGCCGTATGGCGCGCCCGTCTCAGGTCTCTCAAGGACACGTTGAACGCCGCCCCGATATAGATCACCTGGCAGATCAGGTAAATCCAGTACATCAGCAAAATCACCGACGCCAGGGACCCGTACACCAGGGAATAGCGCGCCGAGACCGCAATGAAGCCCGAGAAGATCAGGCTCATTCCGACAATGCCGAAGGTGGCGAAGATCGCCCCGGGCCAGGTGTAGTATCTGACTCCCTTCTTACGGGCAAAGCGGTAGATTCCCCAGAGCAGCAGAAACATGATCAGCGCCAGAAGCAGGTACTTGATCTCGTGCCAGTTGACATCCACCCAGCCGGCATCCACTTCGATCAGGGGCAGCCACTGTCGGATCAGGTTCAGGATCTTCCGGCTGCTGAACATAACGAGAATGGCAAACCAGGTCGCCGCCAGAAACACCACCGAATACAGCACGCTGAACAGGAAGCCCGTGATTCCGGTATAGCGCAGGCCGCCCTGCATGCGCCCGATGGTCACCTGCATGCTTCTCACCGCGGCCGAGGCCGAGGTCAGCATGACCGTAAGTCCCGCCACCGCCATCGCCATACTGTGGTTGTTTGCCACATAGGCGAGGAAGCTCCGCACGGTGTCCAGCGTGTCCGCGCTCAGAAAGCCCTCCAGGAATTCCAGGATCCGGACCGCCTGGTCATAGTTCTGCCCAAGCAGGGTATAGAGGCAGATGATCAGGGGGAATACCGTCATCATCATGTAATAGCACAGGGCGGCGGAGGCCAGGGGGATCTGCTTGACGTTATAGTAATGAATGACGCGTTTGATGAGATAAATCAGTTTTTTCACGGTTCGATTCTCCGGATTCTCCGAAGCCGGCGTTTCGGAAGGTCCTTACAGAGGAAAGCTCCTCCGCAGGGGGAGGAGCTTTCCTTCTTTTGCAAGCAGCAGCCTCTCATCCGAGGCATCCTGAAATCGCTTACTTCGTATTGAAGATCTTGAAGATGTTGTCAAAGGGATCTTCGGCCGGCTCTTCCTCGGATCCGCCGGCAGGCGCGGCCGCCGGAGCGGCGGGTGCGGCGCCGGGCGTCACCGGTGCCATCGCCGGAGCGGCCTTCTTAAACACGGGAGGCACGGACGGAGCCGCGGGTGCGGCTGCCGGGGCGGCAGGCGCGGCCGGTTCCAGAACCGCTGTCTCCACGGCAGAGGTCTTGCGGGTCATGGCGGCCCTCTCCGCGGCGGCCGCCTGCGCGGCGCCTTCCTCAAAGCCGGTGGCGATAACCGTCACGCGGATCTCATCCTGCATGCTCTCATCGAAGCTCGCACCGAAGATGATGTTGGCATCGGGATGGGCGGCTTCCTGGACCAGGTCCGCGGCCGCTTCCACATCCTCCAGGCCCATATCCGAGGAGCCGGTGATGTTGATGAGGACGCCGTGGGCGCCGTTGATGGAGGTCTCCATAAGGGGGCTCGCCACCGCGATCCGGGCGGCTTCTTCCGCCTTGCCTTTTCCTGCGGCATGGCCGACACCCATGTGGGCGTAGCCCGCGTTCTGCATGATGCAGGTGACGTCGGCGAAGTCCAGATTGATAAATCCGGTGTTCTTGATCAGGTCGGAAATGCTCGTCACCGCCTGGCGGAGCACATCATCCGCGATTTCAAAGGCGTTGGCCAGCGTGACCTTCTGGTCGGTGGCATACTTCAGGCGGTCATTCGGGATGATCAGCAGGGAATCCACCTTGCCGAGAAGCTCCCGGATGCCGGCGTTGGCCTGAACCATACGGCGGTTGCCTTCAAACTTGAAAGGCTTGGTCACGACGCCGACAGTCAAAATGCCGGCTTCCTTCGCGATATCCGCCACGGTCGGGGCCGCGCCCGTGCCCGTGCCGCCGCCCATACCGGCGGTGATGAAGACCATATCCGTGTCTTCCAGCACAGCGGAAATGGCGTTGCGGCTCTCTTCGGCGGCTCTCCTGCCGATTTCGGGATCAGAACCCGCGCCCTGGCCTTTCGTAATCTTTTCACCGATCTGGATCTTCTGATCCGCGTTCGAAATCGCCAGAGCCTGCTTATCGGTGTTGACCGCGATGAACTCGACACCCTGGGTGCCGTCCTTCACCATGCGGTTGACAACATTATTGCCGGCTCCGCCGACACCAATAACCTTGATCGTAACGACATTCTCGGGACCAGCTTCGGCCTTAAAATCCATATCCTGTGCCTCCTGTCTGAATCGACAACGCAACATGCGTGTAACATTTTGTCTTTGTGCTCCCTATAATATTACATTTTTCCTCGGAGGTCAATAGTTTTTTTCATTTTCGGGCAACTTTTTCGTAAACAGTTTGTAATTTTTGTAATTTCAACGTCTTTTTTGTAAAAAAGCACCTGCCCTCCGCGTACAATTCGGAGGGCAGGTGAGAATGGGACGGGGGATTCAGTTCGGGCTGTAGATCGCTTTCATGCCGTCCGACAGGTCCACCACGCCCGCGTCGCCCGCTTTCAGGGCCTGGAGCGTGCCTGAGAGGATCGCGAACTTCTGGCTGACCTGGGAATAGCGCCCCAGGACGAAGGTAAAGCGACCGTTGTAGACGATTTCGGGACTGTTGGGGTTTTCGAAGTCAATCCGGTCAATCTCGGGGCCAAGGTTCCGGCCCTCGACCTGGATCAGGATCTCATTGAGATAATCCACCGGGGTCTCATTGCCGTTGGCCGCGGTCAGGCGTTCTCCAATGAAGAGGGTTCCGGGGTCGAAATTCACGATGGGGACCAGGTCCGCGGTCTCGCCCTCGGCCGCCTTGCCGAGGATCTTACAGTTGTGGTCCATGGTCCATTCCTCATCGCCGAGGATCAGGTAGGCCATGGCGCGGCTCTCGGCAACGGAAATCGTGATCCGGTTCGGAAGCGCCCGCTTCAGCGAGACCTCCTCAATATACGGAAGCTTGGAGAAAACCCGGCTGATGGCGGCAAAGCGGTCGAAGAAGAAGAGGTTGTCGCCCTCTTCGATGTCGATGGCGCGGATGATCTCGTCATCGGTATAGTGGGTGTTCCCTTCCACCTGGATGTCTTCCACGCGGAAGAAGAGACTCAGGGCAAAGATCGAGGCGACCACCACCACGACAAAGATGAGCGGCCGGCTGAAGCCTCTGCGGCGTCTGGCTCTGAGATATTCCTCCTGCGCCTCATCCGTGAGCGCGGCCAGATTCAGACGCTCTCTCCAGTTTTTCGATGCCACGGGCACCCCCCTTTCTTCTTTGTCAGGCGGTAGTTTTTCAGTTCTCCGCAAAATTCGATATACTCCCCGCCGGAGGCGGGGAGTATATATAATAGCATGTTTTTCTCCGCAGGGGAAGATGTTTTTGTGAATTTCACTTCCGGGCGTATTCCAGCACCGCGTCCACAATCTGATCCAGCGCGTCGGGCACAGAGAGCTCCCGTATGCGGGCGGACATGTTCCGCAGGCCTTCCGGGTCGCTCAGCAGCTTCCGAATTTCCGCGAGGAAGCTGCCCGCGTCAAATTCGCCTTCCAGCAGGACCCTGGCTCCCCCGGCGCGCTCGACAAGGCGGGCGTTTTTCTCCTGATGGTGGTTGGTGACATTGGGGGACGGGACGATCAGGGCGGGTTTGCCCATGCTGCTCAGTTCAGCCAGGGTAGAGGCGCCCGCCCGGCAGAGCACCAGGTCCGCCGCTGCCAGCACCCGGGCGGAGTCGAAGATATACTCCCGGACATCGGCGTTGCAGTCCCTCGGATCCACACCGGATTTTTTCAGTTTCTCCGTCACGTCCCGGTGGTAATAGCTCCCGGTCGCGTGGATCAGGCAGAAGTCTCTCTGTCCCCGCATCAGCGGAAGCATCTTGACAAGCGTCTCGTTCATATGGCCCGAGCCGAGGGAGCCCCACATGGACACCACCAGCGGCATGTCCGGGGAGAGACCCAATTCCGCTTTTGCCTGTTCCCTGGTATACAGGCCGAAGCCGCCGCGCACCGGCGTCCCGCTCACCCGGAGGTCCGAGACTTTACTGTAATACTGCCGGCTCTCGTCATATCCGATAAAAACGCAGCTCACATGCTCGGAGAGGAGCCGCGTCGTGAGACCGGGAACCGCGTTGCTTTCATGCAGCAGGGTCGGAATGCCCAGGCGGGAAGCCTCGTGCAGCACCGGATAGCAGACGTATCCGCCCGTGCCCAGCACCGCATCCGGCCGGAACTCCTTCAGGATGCGCCGCGCTTCGTGTCCGGACTCGATGACGTTCTTCATGGTGGCAAGGTTGTGCCCCACATCCGCCAGGTGGTGGCCCCGGCTCAGGTTGGTCACATGCAGGGGGCGAATGGGAAAACCGTCCCGGGGAACCAGGTCCATCTCCATCTTGCCCTCGGCCCCCAGAAAGAGGATCTCACAGTCCGGAAGAAGTTCGCGCAACCGCTGTGCCACAGCGATCGCGGGATTGATGTGACCCGCGGTTCCGCCGCAGGTAAGTACAAATCTCATCACAGAATCCTAAAACCTCTCAAACACGATGAGGAACGAGAAGACCATGCACAGCAGCGATACGCCGGTGTAGAGAACGAAGATTTCCTTCTCCTTCCATTTTCTTCCCGTCCAGCCGCCCAGCTCCAGATGATGATGGAACGGGGCCATACGGAAGACCCGCTTGCCGTGGGTTGCCTTGAAATAGCCCACCTGAATGATGTCCGAGAGCGTCTCGATGATGAACATGACGCACAGCGGAATCAGAATCAGCGGCATATCGTAGGCAAAGGCCATCGCCGCGATCGCGCCGCCCAGGAAGAGGCTTCCCGTGTCGCCCATAAAGACCTTGGCGGGGTTGAAGTTGAAGACCAGGAAACCCATCAGGCCGCCCACCATCGCCGAGGCAAAGAGGCCCAGCCGGGTATAGTCCTCGCCCCAGGCAAAGGTGACCAGCACATAGAACAGGAACACCGGGATGGAGGTCCCCGTCGCAAGGCCGTCCACGCCGTCGGTGATGTTCACGGCATTGACCGTTCCGACGATCACAAAGACCGCAAAGAAGTAATAGAGCAGCGGCGGAACCTCCACCGTTCTGCCCGAGAGCGGCAGGTAAAGCGCCGTATGCAGGAAGCCCAAACGCTTCATCAGCAGCAGGAAGATCAGCGCCGCCACCAGCTGCAGAAGGAACTTCTGTCCGGTCGAGAGACCCAGGTTCTGATTCTTGCGGATCTTCTGCCAGTCGTCCAGAAGCCCGATGGCCCCAAAGACCAGCGCGAACAACAGCACGAAGATATGCTCATAATGCCCCTGCAGCATGCCCGGGAAGCCCAGTGTCAGGCAGACGAGAATCACCGCCAGGATGAACATCACCCCGCCCATGGTGGGGGTGCCGCTCTTGCCGGAGTGCTGCTTAAGCTCGGTCTTGATCTGCTGACGTGCCTTTTCTTTCTCCAGCCAGGGGATATACCATTTTCCGAAAGCAGTGACGAATAGGAACGCAATCACGAATGCGCACAGCAGCTGTATCGTCATCTTCTCTGCCCTTCTCTCTCTTTCAGGTATTCGGCGACAATTTCCCTCTCGTCCATGTGGCGCTTCGTATGGCCGACGATCTGATAGTCCTCATGCCCCTTGCCGGCCAGGAGAATCACATCGCCCTCTCCGGCCAGGTCGATCGCCCGGCGGATGGCCTCCACCCGGTCACAGATCCGGATCCACGGGGTTGCGGTACCCGTCAGGCCGGGTTCAATTTCATCGATGATGCGCTCGGGATCCTCGGTCCGGGGGTTGTCGCTGGTCAGGATCACCAGATCCGAAAGTTCCGCGGCGATCTTCCCCATCAGCGGCCGCTTCAGGCGGTCCCGGTCCCCGCCGCAGCCGAACAGGCAGATCAGCCTTCCAGGCGTCGCCTCCCGAAGGCTGCGCAGGACCTTTTCCAGGGCATCCGGCTTGTGGGAGTAGTCGATCAGGATATGGTAGTTTCCGTCCGTGGGGACGGATTCCAGGCGTCCCTTGACGCCGTGGGCGGTGGCGAGGGCCTTCGCGCCCTCAGCCAGGCCGATTCCTTCCGAATGCGCCGCCGCCAACACCGCCAGGGCATTTGACACCGAGAAGGAACCCGGAATGTGCACTTCGGTCTCGGCCCGCTCCTCTCCCAGCACGGCCTCAAAGCAGACCCGGTTCGGGAAAAGGCGGATCCGTTCGGCGCGAAGCTCCGCGCCGGGCGTCGTGCCGAAGCGCTGCACCGGGCAGGCGGCGCCCTCTGTCATAAACGGCGTCCAGCTGTCGTCGGCGTTGACCCAGGCCGTACGGCACTGTGAAAAAATCTTCTTCTTGGCCGCGGCATAGTTCTCCATCGTCCCGTGGAAGTCCAGATGATCCTGGGTGAGGTTCATATATACCGCGGTGTCAAACTCGATCCCTGCCACGCGGCTGAGTTCCAGTGCGTGGGAAGAGACCTCCATCACCACATGGCTGCAGTGCTCTTCCACCATCCGGCGGAACAGGCGGTGCAGCTCCAGACTTTCGGGCGTGGTGTATTCCGAGGGAATCGCTTCCTGCCCGATCCAGATGCCGGTCGTGCCGATCAGGCCGACCTTTGCCCCGGCGGCCTCTTCCAGCACATGCTTCAAAAGCGTGCTGACGCTGGTCTTCCCGCTGGTGCCGGTGACGCCGATCATCCGCATTTCCGAGGCGGGATTGCCGTAAAACACACTGCTGCAGAGCGCCAGCGCGCGGCGGCTGTCCCGAACCTGCACAAAGGGGACGTTCTGCTCCGGCGGGGTTTCACAGAGAATCACCGCCGCATGTTTTTCGACCGCTTTTGGAATAAAGCGGTGTCCGTCGGTTTCAAAGCCGCGGATCGCGACAAAGAGGTCTCCTTCTTCGGTTTTTCGGGAATCATAGCTGATGCCGCGGATCTCCGTCTCGGGATCCGCGGTGGCGGAGAGAATCTCCAGCTGCTCCAGCAGTGTTTTCAGTTTCATATGTCATACACGTTCTGCCACCCGCAGCTTGGCGCTCCGCGCGCGCGGATTGGCGGCGCACTCCTCCGGTTTTGGCAGAATCGGCTTTCTTGTTATTGTTTTCATAGTCTGGCGGAAGCCGCAGGTGCAGACCGGCGCTTCCCGCGGGCAGGTACAGCCGTGTTCCCGCGCCGCGATCGCCTGCTTGACAATCCGGTCTTCCAGGGAATGGAAGGAGATGACGCACAGTCTGCCGCCCGGCTTCAGCCGGTCCGGCGCGGTCTGCATCATCCGCTCCACCTCGCCGAGTTCGTCGTTGACCTCGATGCGGATGGCCTGGAAGCAGCGCTTGGCAGGATGCTGTTTTTCCCGCAGGGCGGCCGCCGGCATCGCGCTGCGGATGACATCCGCCAGTTCCAGGGTCGTGTCGATGGCGTGCTGTTCACGCCTTCTCATAATGGCGGCACTGATTCGGCGCGCATGGCGCTCTTCTCCATAGGTGAAAAAGATCCGGCTCAGCTCCGCTTCTTCATAACGGTTGACGACTTCCCAGGCGGACTTCGTCTGGCTGCGGTCCATCCGCATGTCCAGCGGTGCATCCAGCCGGTACGAAAAGCCCCGTTCCGCTTCATCGAGCTGCGGTGAGGATACCCCCAGGTCAAAAATCATTCCGTCCACCGCGGGGATGGACAGCTCGTCCAGGATCTCGCCCAAAGCTGCAAAGCTGCCGTGGACCAGCCGGACGCGGTCTCCAAAGCTCCGCAGCCGCTCCCCAGCCCGCTCGACGGCCGTCTCGTCCCGGTCGATGCCGATCAGCATTCCGGTCGTAAGACGCTTCGCGATCGCGGCGGAGTGTCCCCCCAGGCCCAGCGTGCCATCCAGGTAAATTCCGTCCGGGCGGATCCGGAGTTGCTCGACGCTTTCCTCCAGCAGAACCGAAACATGCTCCGCCATCAGAACTCCAGTTCCTCCAGAACCGCGGCGATGTTCTCCGGTGCGGTCTCTGCTTCAAAGACCGCATGCCAGCTGTCGCTGTCCCAGAGTTCCGCATGGTTGTTGCAACCGACGACGGTTACGTTCTTCGTAAGGCCCGCCCATTCCCGCAGATTCTGCGGCAGGAGGATCCGCCCCTGCGCATCCAGATCACAGCGCACCGCATAGGCGAAGAGCGGGCGCATCTTCCGCTGGCGGACATAGGGAAGGGCATTGACCTTTCCGGTAAAAAGGTCCCAGTTTTCCTTGCTGTAGACGCTCAGGCAGCGGTCCATGGACAGGGTGACGAAAACCGCCTGGCCCAGTTCCTCTCTGAGGCGGGCCGGGATAAAAATCCTGCCCTTGTTGTCAAGCGCATGCTGAAACTCCCCTGTCATGGTTTCACCCCTTTCATCCACAATCCACCACTTTACACCACTATGCTCCACTATTATAGGGTAGACCGCTGGAAAAATCAAGGACTTCTTTCACTCTTTTTTCAATTTGTCATTTTGCGCAAAAAGGCCGCCCCCGAAAGGGCGGTCTCGAAAAAACGATATTCTGTTCCGGTTTACTGGAAGGAGATAAAGTCCTTTTCCTCCGGCTCGCGGTCACGCCGTGACGAGGCGGCGGCCGGCCGGGTTCCGTTTGCCGTACGTACCGCGGAATGGGCCGACTGAATGGTTTCCAGGGAGTTGCGGAGGCTCTCTTCCGCCTGGCGCATCACATCGTCCACATAGTCGCCGGCCACACGGCGCAGCTCCGCGCTCTTGGCCTCGGCATTGGAAATCATCTCCGCGCTTCTCGAACGGGCGATGCGGATGATCTCCTGCTCCTCAATCATGGAGCGGGCCTTCTCCTCCGAACTCTTGCGGAGAGACTCGGCCTCCTTCTTCGCGTTCCCGATGAACTCATCCCGGGCGGCGACAAGACGCTTCGCCTCCGCCAGGGCGGAGGGCATCGAGGCTTTGATTTCGTTGATGAGATCAAGCGCCTTCTCGCGTTCGATGATGCATTTGTCGTTGCCCAGCGGGACGCCCCAGGCTTCCGAAATCATGCTGTACAGCGTGTCCAGCAGTTCAATGACGTCTCCCTGTTCCATCAGGCTTTCCTCCATAACTTGGCTTTTTCTTCAATCTCCGGAATCAGTTCCGTCGGCACCAGACCGGTAAGGTCCGCGCCGTAGGTGGCCATCTCCCGCACGACGGACGAAGAGAGAAAGGTGTACTTCTCACTCGCCGTGAGGAACATGGTCTCAAGCTCCGGATTGATCTTCTTGTTGATGAGGTTCATCTGAAACTCATAGTCAAAGTCCGAAGCCGCCCGCAGGCCCTTGACGATCACCGCGTTTTCATACTGCCGCGCATACTCGGCCAGCAGCATGCCCGCCGTATCGACCCGGACGTTGGGGTAGCGCGCCACGGCGCGCTTCACCATTCCGACGCGTTCATCGATCGTAAACATTGGGGAGGTCTTGGTCGCGTTGAGCATGACGCAGACGACCACCTCGTCAAAGATCTTCGCGCTGCGGCGGATGATATTCAGATGTCCGAGGGTGATGGGATCAAAGCTCCCCGGGCAGATGGCGATGCGTTTTTCACTCATAGGCCGGTCCGTTCTTACCGTAGAGACAGATTTTCACCGTTCCGTAACGTCTTTCCCGCAGCTTCCGGTAAGGGGGCGCAAGCTCGGGCAGTTCCGTTGCGGCGCGTGCTTCGCACACTATTATACCACCTTCGGTCAGGTTGTCAACGGCATTTATCCGTTCCAGAACCGCCTGATACAGGCCGCTGTCGTAGGGCGGATCGATGAAAATGACGTCAAACTTTTCCCCCCGCGCGAGATAGGAAAGCGCGTCCGTCTGCAGGACCTTTCCTTCGAGGCCGCAGCGTTTCAGATTCTCGCGGATCAGCTGTACGGAAGTCCGGCTGCTGTCGGTGAACACGGCTTCCCTTGCGCCGCGGCTCAGGGCTTCGATGCCGAGCTGTCCCGTCCCCCCGAAGAGATCCAGGACCCGTCTCCCCTCCAGGTCAAACTGAAGGATATTGAAGATCGCCTGCTTCACCTGGTCCGTGGTCGGCCGGACCGCCTCCCCTTCCGGGCTTTTCAGCTTTCTTCCTCCGGCGATGCCGGTGATGACGCGCATGCTTCCGCCTCCTCATGAAAATATCGATACACCGCCTCAGCCGTACGCGGGGGCAGGACGGCTTTCAGCGCCTCCGTGTCCGCCTCGCGAATGGCCCGCAGGGAACGGAAATGCTGTAGCAGGTCGTTTTTCCGCTTCGGTCCGATCCCTTCGATCTCATCCAGCGTCGAGGCAAAGCTCTCGTTCCGCAGATGTCGCTGATAGGTGATGGCGCTGCGGTGAGTCTCCTCCTGGATGGAGCCGATCAGGGAGAAGACCGCCTGGTTTCCGGCGATGCCGATCTCTCTTCCGTCCGAGGTCATCAACGCCCTCGTCCGGTGGCGGTCATCCTTCACCATGCCGAAGCAGGGCACGTGCAGGCCGAGATCCGCAAGCGCGCGCTCGGCTGTGGCCGTGTGGACGTCGCCGCCGTCAATCAGCAGCAGATCCGGGAGCGGCGCGAACTTTTCATCCCCGTCCAGATACCGCCGGAAGCGGCGCGTCACCGCCTGGTACATGCTGGCATAGTCGTCCTGGGTCTCCAGATCCCGGATCCGGAACTTCCGGTAGGCGGATCTTCGCGGTTTGCCGTCCTGGAACACCGTCATGGCGGCGACAATCCCCATGCTGCCGAGGTTGGAGATGTCGAAGGCCTCGATTCGGCGGGGGAAGTTTTCCAGCTCCAGCGCGCGCTGCAGCCACTCCAGGGTCTTGTTCCGACGCTGCTCCGCGGTGGTGCGGCGGAGGATCTCTTCCCTCGCATTGATCCGGGCGCTTTCCACAAGGCGCAGGCGTTCGCCCCGTTTCGGAACTTCAAGGTAGACCCGGCGCCCGGACTGTTCTCCGATCAGCCGTTCCAGTTCCTCCCGGCCGTCGATGTCGCATGGGAGCAGGATCGTCTTCGGGTGGTTGCCTCCCTCGGTCAGATAATACTGCCGCACCAGCTCCGCCACCGCTTCGCCGTCCTCCTCCAGAGGTTCATCGAGCATCTCCACGTCCTTCCCGGCGAGATCCCCGCCCACAAAGTGCAGCACCGTAAAGCAGCTTTTTGCGCCGCGGACAAAGCCGACCGCATCGGTGTCATTGAAGGCCGTCGCAATCACCCGCTGATGGTTCTGCAGGCCCTCGATGGCGCGGATGCGGTCCCTCAGTTCGGCGGCCCGCTCAAAGCGCAGTTCTTCTGCGGCCTGCTCCATCTCCGTACGCAGCTGCGCCACCAGTTCCCCGCTCTTTCCCTCCAGGATCAGAACCGCCTGTTCGCAGCGGCTGCGGTAGTCTTCCGCGCCGGCGTCTTTCAGGCACCAGCCGGCGCATTTTTCCATATGATAGTTGAGACAGGGGCGCTCTTTGCCGATGTCCCGGGGAAAAACTCTTGAGCAATCCGGCAGGAGCAGCGCTTTTGAAATCGCGTCGATGATCTCCCGGCTCTGGTAGCGTCCGCCGAAGGGGCCGTAATAGTCCGCGCCGTCCTTCTCCGCCCGGGCGGATATTTCCATCCGGGGATAGGCTTCGCGCCGGTCCATCCGGATAAAGGGGTAGCCCTTGTCGTCCTTGAGGAGAATATTATAGTGCGGCTTATGCCGCTTGATCAGGGAGTTTTCCAGAACCAGGGCCTCAAACTCGCTGGATGCCACAATGACCTGAAAATCCGCCACCTTTTCCACCATGACAGCCACCTTCGGAAGGTGGTCCCCGTGGAAATAGCTGCTGACCCGGTTTTTGAGCTTCTTGGCCTTGCCGACGTAGATGACCTCGCCCCGGCGGTCCAGCATGATATACACCCCGGGCAGCAGCGGGAGCTGATTGGCCTTATTCAAAAGGGTTTTTATGGTTGATTCCATCGTTTGATCCAAATATCGCCGGGCGCACAAAAAACAGAACTGCCTTTGCGGAACCCGCAACGGCAGTTCTGTTCTTTATGGTGCCGAATGGCGGCAGTTCACTCAGAAAAATCGGAGTCAATCAACGCGGACAGCGTCTCAATCGCAGCTTCCTCGTCCGCTCCGTCGGCGATGATCTTCACCGCGGTGCCTTTGACGATACCGAGGGAAAGAACGCCGAGAAGGCTCTTCGCATTGACTCTTCTCTCTTCCTTTTCCACCCAGATGCTGCTCTTGAACTCGTTGGCTTTCTGAATAAAGAAAGTCGCGGGTCTGGCATGAAGTCCGACCTGGTTATCAATAACTACCTCTTTGCTGATCATACTTGCCACTCCTTGTTTCCAGTCAGAATAAACATGAGAAGATTCTTCGCTTTTGATACTTTATCAAATTTCAGGGCTTCCGTCAACTGCTTTTCACGCTTTCGTTGTTTTGCCTATTTTAAGAGTGCCGAAGCTCCCGAATTTATTTCAGTTCGACCACGGTTTTTCCCATTTTTTCTGCCGGAGAAGCGTTTGCGGCGCCGCGGATCTTATGATATAATGCTTTCCGTATCCGTTTTAGGGCAGACACACCGGCGTCATTCCGCGCGCCCTCTCCTCACGTTCCGCCGGACCCCCCTCGGAAAGGAGCCGAACCTATGGCCAGTTCATCACGAAACAAAGTCCTCCGCGCGCTCCGGTCTCTCGCCGCCAATCCTCGGAAAATACTGATTTATATGAACAGCGCCCATCTCCTGAATGCGCTTCCGGACGAAACCTTCCTCCGGCTGCTTTGGAAAGCACGGTTCGGGACCGACCTGAACCTGGAGAATCCGGAGACCTTCAACGAGAAGATGCAGTGGCTGAAACTCTATGACCGCAATCCACTCCACACCGTGATGGCGGACAAGCATGCGGTCAAGGCCTATGTCTCTCCGCTGATCGGGGAAGAACATGTGATCCCGACGCTTGGCGTCTGGGACAATCCGGACGACATTGATTTTTCCGCGCTTCCGGAGCGTTTTGTCCTCAAGTGCAACCACACCTCCGGAGAAGGGCTTATTCTCTGCCGGGATAAGGCGCGCCTTGACCGCGGGAAAGCAGTCCGGGAGCTGAAGAAGGCCATGAAGGACGACTACTATCTCACCTACCGCGAGTGGCCTTACAGGGACATTCCCCGGAAAATCATTGCGGAGCCCTATATGGAGGACTGTCAGGCCGCAGCATTGGGGCTGGATACCCTGCCGGTCTATAAAATACTCTGCTTTGAAGGGGAGCCCCGCATCATCCAGACCATTCAGAACGACAAAACCGACCACGAGAGCATCGATTATTTTGATCCGGAGTGGAAGCTTCTGCCCTTCCGCCAGAATTATCCCAACAGCGCGGTTCCGACGGTCCGGCCCCGGCGGCTTTCCGAGATGCTGGAGACCGCACGGACGCTCTCGGCTGGATTTCACTTTCTGCGGGTGGATCTCTATGAAATCAACGGAGAACTCTACTTCTCCGAGTTCACCTTCTTCTCCGACGCGGGTTTCGCTCCCTTCGAGCCGGAGGAATGGAACCGCACCCTCGGCAGCTGGATCCGCCTGCCGTGATTCCATGAAACGCCCGGCAGAACCTGTCGGCA
Organism: Oscillospiraceae bacterium; assembly: GCA_017458335.1. Lineage (GTDB taxonomy): Bacteria > Bacillota > Clostridia > Oscillospirales > Oscillospiraceae > Limivicinus. Next base: position 13,800 of record JAFTFT010000040.1, on the reverse strand, counting down.
GCGTCTGTAACAGCCGGCCGGCTATAACCATCATCCCCGGAAGCTCCGCCCGCCTTTGTCCGGCGGCGGATTCTTCCGGGGATGATTCTGTTTCGGACCTCCATTTTGGCCCCGGCGCTCCTTACAGGGCGCTGAGAACCGTGTCGATAACCTTCTGCTGGTCCGCTTCCGTCAGATACGGGGAGAAGGGCATGCCGAAGTTGCAGTCGGCGTAGTGTTTCGCGTTCGGCAGCGCGCGGTCTCCCTCATAGGGTGCAAAGGCGTCCAGCGCGTGGAGAACGTTGGGATAGTAGATCAGGCTCGGGACCTCCGCTGCCTTCATGGCGTCAAGCACCCGCCGGCGCTGTTCCGGCGACTCCGCCAAAACGCAGTACTGGGCATAGGCGCTGATGCTTCCGGGCGCAACAAGCGGGATCTGAATCTGTCCGCGGAATGCCTCGTCATAGCGTTTTGCCACGGCCTGCCGGGTTACGATCTCCTGCTCCAGTACCTCCAGCTTCGCCAGCAGCACCGCGGCCTGGATGGTATCCAGGCGGGAGTTCAGGCCGATCCGTACATTGTCATATTTCCCTTTCGGTCCCTTGCCGTGGACCTTGAAGGAGTTCAGAAGCCCGGCGATTTCGTCGTCGTCGGTGAAGACCGCGCCGCCGTCGCCGTAGCAGCCGAGAGGCTTGGACGGGAAGAACGAGGTCGTCGCGATATCGCCGAAGCTGCCGCACTTTCTGCCGTTTCGGGAAGCGCCGGTTCCCTGGGCCGCATCCTCGATCAGGACAAGGCCGTGCGCCCGGCAGATGGAGGAGATTGCATCGAAGTCCGCCGGATTGCCGAGGAAGTCAACCGCCACGACGAATCTTGGCCTGTATTTTCCTTCGCGCTCCACGGCTTCGATCTGCTTTTCGAGGGAGACCGGGTCAAGATTGTAAGTATCCGGGTCGATGTCACAGAAGACAGGCTTCGCGCCGAGCATGACGGCAGGCTCCACCGAGGAGATGAACGTCATGTCCGGGCAGAACACCGCGTCTCCCGCTTCGATCCCATAGGCCATAAAGGCAAGCTGCAGGGCTTCCGTCCCGTTGGCGCAGCTGACGCAGTGTTTCCGTCCCACAAACAGGGCGAGACGTTCCTCCAGTTCCTTCACCTCACCGCCGCCGATGAATCGGGTACTTTCCAGCACCTTCCGGATCCCGGCGTCAATGGCGGGCTGCAGGGCGCGGTACTGGGCTTTCAGATCAATAAATTCCATAACATACTCCCATGATTAGTGTCAGATATGCGCTTCCCCGCTCAGAGGGAACCTTCGCCGAAGAGCCCCGTCATGTCCGTCGAGGCGAAATTCTGCAAGGGCAGGCGCACCGGCAGTCCCGTGAGCTGGCTTTTGTAGATGGCCAGGACAACTTCCAGGGCCCGGCGTCCTGCTTCGGCGTCCACATAAGGCGGGCGGTCCTCCGCGATTGCCTCGATCATATCCGCGTAGAGACTGGTGTGGCCGTTGCCGTAAACGTTGGACGTGGCCTCCTTCAGGCCGCGGCTGAGCTCGTCGTCCGGATCCGCATCCGCGAAGTCCCAGACATCGATGTTGTTGCAGGAGGTTCCCCCCAGCTTGACCGTCCCGGACTCACCGAACAGATACAGGGTCTCCTCCAGGTTCTTCGGATAGACATTGACGGTGCCCTCGATGGTGGCAATCGCCCCGTTGCGGAACTTCAGAACCGCCATGCCGATGTCTTCACATTCCAGATAGTCGTGGAACTGCTGCCGGGTCTGGCCGTACACTTCCTCGACCTCGTCTCCCATCATCCAGCGCAGCAGGTCAATGCCGTGAATGCACTGGTTCATGAGCGCGCCGCCGTCGCTGGCCCAGCGGCCGCGCCATGGCGCCTGCTCATAATAAGCCCGGTTCCGGTTCCAGCGCACATGAACGGAGCCGTGAGAGAGGCGGCCGAAGCGTCCCTGATCCAAGGCACTGCGCATGCGCTGCACCGCGAGATTGAAGCGGTTCTGGTGGCAGACCGCCACCTTGCGCCCGGTCTCACGGGCCCGGTCGATGATCCGGTCGGCATCTTCCATGGACATGGCCATGGGTTTTTCAACGATCACATGAAGCCCTGCGTCGAGACAGGCCAGGGCAATCTCCGCATGCACGCCGGAGTCGGTGGCGATGGCCGCAAGCTCCAGTTCCGGATGCTCAATGAGCATCTCACGGTAATCGGTATAACGCGCGGGCGTTCCGGTATAGCCGGTCTTCTCGAAGAGAAGATCAATGTGTTCGGGGACCAGGTCACAGACCGCAACGAGCTCCAGCCCGTTGTTTACGACAGCCTTGATGTGGTTGACGGCAATACGGCCGCAGCCGATGAGTGCGTATTTCATTCCGGGTCTCTCCTTCAGAGCGTCTCAATAATATGTTCGAGGACCTTGGTCTGTACGCGGAAATCATAGTCCGCAGAGGCGATGCGGGCACGTCTGCCCCAGTCGGCGCGTTCTTCCGGACTCATGTTATAGATCCGGCGCATGCCGTCCGCAAAGTCCTTCGGGGTCGGTCCGTCGGTTTCGATCCCGCAGTTTTTGTTCACGAGCAGGCTATGTCCGGACTGGATCGTGGAGAAGACCACCTTGCCGGCCGCCATGTACTCAAACAGCTTGTTGTAGTCGTAGCCGTAGTTGTTGACGCTGCTGCGCTCCCAGTGCATCAGGCAGATATCCGCCTTGCTGAGGATCGACGGGATGTACTGTTTGTTGACAAAGGGCTTGAACACGAAACGGTCGCTCAGTCCCCGCTCCGCGGCCTTTTTTTTCAGCGGCTCAATTTCGTAGCCGCGGCCCCAGATGAGGATCTTGAAGTTTTCCAGATCCCGGAGGTATTCCAGCGCGTCCAGCAGAAGCCCCAGGTTATTGGCCCGGCGGACAGCACCGGTGTACACGGCGCAGAAGCTGTCGGGATCGTCGAGGTCCGGGTCGGGATAGGGAAACTCCCTGATGTTCCGGTCAAAGGCCTCAAGATCCACGCCGTTATTGATGTTGTAAACCCGGTTCAGGTCGATGGGGCCGCCGTGCTCCCTGTCCCAGCCGTGTTCCCGGATGTAGTCCGGGGCGCCCTCCATGGTGAAGACCATGGCGTCGGCCCGGCGGTACATGAGCTTTTCCCCCGCATAGAGGAGCTTTCCGACAGGGCTGTCCCCTTTCACCGCGCCGTAGGCCACCAGCGTTTCCGGCCAGAGGTCGCGGACCTCGCCGATGCAGGGAACCTTGAAATGCCGCGCGATCCGCTCCCCGGCAAAGACCGTCAGAGGATGGACCGAAGAGGCATAGACGACCTCGGGCGGACCAAACTCCTTCGCGTATTCTTTTGCGACAGATAAAAGGTTTATCGTGAAGAGGAGCATATTCTCAATCCGTGAGATACCGTTTCCCTTGTAGTGAATGGAGCGGATCGGCACATACGGCACCCCCGAGGGGCTGCGCTCCACATGCCATTTCAGCCTGCTCTGGAAAAAATCCTCATCCGCGTCCTGCTTCGCGTTGCAGCCGAACACCACCGGCTCGAAACCGTCCTGTTTCAGCTGCTCCGCAATCCAGTAGTGCCTGCCGCCGCGGTTGAAGTACTGATTCATGACGTAATGGTTCATGATCCATACGCGTTTTCTCATGCTTCCGTCTCTTTCCGGATCATCACTTCATTGTATTTCATCATGATGATTCCTGTTTCATAGGCGCCGATCCGGCGCTCGTTGCGAAGCCCCTGCAGGTTCCGGAGGATCAGCTTCATGTGATCGCAGCCGCTCTCATAGGCATGGGGATAACCGCCTCCGAACCGGGGATTTACCTCAGAGATGTAGTATTCTCCGTCAACTCTGAAAATATCGATGTCAATCTGGCCCCGCCAGCCGGATTCTCCGATAAAGCGGTCGAGGAGCTCAAACAGTGCCGGGTCCTTATAACTGACCGCCTTGTCCGTTTCTCCCGCGCGCATCAGAAGCTTCTTCTTCGTGAATACAGAAACCAGTTCCCCGGAGATCAGGTCGATATAGCAGTCCGCGCCGAACTCCTGTCCGTTCAGGAACTCCTGAATCATCAGGCCGGGCGTATGCGCGAAGAGCAGGTCTACCGTCTCCATGTCGTATACTTTGGAAATGGCGATGGAGGCGCTGCCGCGGATCGGTTTGACAAAGACCGGGAAGCTGACTTCTCCCGCTTCCAGGGCCTGCCGGAAAGACGCCCTGTCCGCCCAGCTGCGGGCACAGTGGTATCCGTGGGCGGTAAGCCAGCGGTACATCTCCATCTTGTCCAGGGCGCGTTCACAGAGCTCATAGCTGGAACCGATCACCGTCACGCCGATTTTCTCAAAACGGGCCTGATTCTCCGCGAGGAGAGAGAGCTCCGGGTCGATGAGAGAGAGCACGCCGCTGATCTGCTCCCGACGACAGATATCCAGGACGATGTCAAGATAGCCGGGGTCGCTGATTCTCGGCACCAGGTAGCATGCATCCGCCTCGTAGATTGCCGGTGCGACCGCCTGCATGTCCGTGGCGATCACACGGCCGGCAGGTCCGAAAGTTCTGCGGAAATACTGCACGACCTTATTGCGGGTACCCGCCGAGAGAATCAGAATGTTTACAGGGTGTTCCATATCAGTATGCCTTGCTCCTGTCTACGAGGTTCTGCAGCGTCTCCCCGCGGACCAGCGCCGTGAGGTTCTCGATGGCCCCGTCGAGGTGTGGGAGGCTCCCTTCAATGAAGCCGGCCCGGTGGGGAGACATCACAACATTCTCCATATTCTGAAAGTCATTGTGGGTAGACGGCCAGCTTTCCGACTCACCCCGCTTCGGGGCGTTCCACCAGACATCCGCCGCGAAGCCGCCGATCTGTCCGAAGCGAAGCGCATCAGCCAGCGCGTCCTCTTCTATGACTGCCGCCCGGGAAACATTCACCAGCAGGGTGCCCGGCTTCAGCGCATCAAGGAATTCCCGGCCGATTCTGCCGCGGGTCTCCGGTGTAAGCGGGAGCGCACAGACGACAATATCCGCTTCTGCGGCAGCCGCGAGCGCCTCCGCCTGCGGGAAGACCCGATCGACAGTATCGTCTGCGGCGCGGTGATCGCTTGTTCCGTAGATCGTCGCCCCGAAGGCTTTGAACAGCCCTGCGATCCGCCCTCCGATGCTGCCGAGGCCGAGAACACAGACGGTGCTGCCCCGGAGCATCACTGATTTCAGGGACAGCGGCTCCTGATCCCGGTTCCAGCTGCCACGGCGCATCTTGCGGTCATGGTAAGACAGTTTCTTGGCCAGATCCAGCGTCAGCGCCAGAGCCAGCTCAGCCACGGCATCCGCGTTGGAATGGGTATTGCAGATCGGAACATCGCTGTTCTGTACCGCGGCAAAATTGAAGGTGTCCATACCCGTCCAGGGAACCTGAATCAGCTTCAGGTTTGGCGCCGCCTGCAGGAGCTTTTCCGTCACAAAGGGTCCGAGAAGCACGTCGGCTTCCCCGGCCAGGCCGCAGAGGGTATTCTCGTCAAAGGCCGGCGGGACGATCAGTTCGTACCGTCCGGGAATCCGGAGGTCCAGCCCCGCCCGGATATACTGCAGATCTGCCGGCAGCATGCTTCGTGTCAGCAGGATTTTACACATGGTCATCTTGATGTCCTCATTCCGAATATTCTGTCTGAGCGTTCCGTCCGGGTGGGAAGCCGCCCTGTCCGCTCGCTCAGGCCTTCGGGTCATAGGCCTTCAGGAGGCCGGCAGCACGCACAAGTGTCGCCATGGGAACCGCAAAAGAAAAGCGCACATAGTCGTCCCATTCGGGTCCGAAGGCGATCCCCGGCGTCGAGGCAATCCCCGTCGCCTGCAGGAGATCCGCGCAGAAGCTGTTGGAGTCCTTTCCCGCAGCGGAGATATCCGCGAAGCAGAAAAAGCCTGCGTCCGGCTTCACCACCTTCATATATGGCAGCGAATTGAGCTCCGCATGGAAGAAATCGATCCGCTGCTCCAGTTCTTTCACGTAAGGCGCGATGTGATCCGCCTCATGGGTGTAGATTGAGCAGGCGCCCTTCTGGATGAAGGTGCAGGTATTGGTATTGACATGCTGCTGAAGTTTGTTGATCTTCACGATGGCGTCGTGCGCGCCGATGGCGAAGCCGAGCCGCCAGCCGGTCATGGCATGGGACTTGCTGAAGCCGTTGGTCACAATCAGGCGGTCCCGGATCTCCGGATAGCTTGCGAGTCCGATCTGACTCCGACCGGTGTAGACCAGCTTCTCATACACCTCATCGGAGATGATCCAGGCGTCATTTTCCAGCGCGAGCGACACCAGCAGGTCAGTCTCCTCTTTGGTAAAGACCTTCCCGGTGGGATTGTTCGGGTTGTTGAAGAGAATGCACTTTGTCTTCGGGTTCACCGCCGCGCGGAGCTTCTCCGGATCAAGCCGGAAGTTTCGGTCGAGGGCTACATTCACGATCCTGGCCTGCGGTTCGGCCAGCTTCACCATGGCAGGATAACTCACATAATAAGGCGAGAAGAGAACCACCTCATCCCCCGGCTCCAGAAGCGCACAGAGGGCAAAGTACACAGCAGGCTTGATGCCCGGGGTCACGACAATATCCGCCGCCTTGTATTCGGCAGCAAAGCGGGCATTCATGTCTTTCGCGATCAATTCACGAAATTCCGGCAGGCCCTGCGTAGCGGAATAATGCGTAAAGCCGGCGTTCATCGCCTCCGCGGTCGCGTCCAGAACATACTGCGGCGTCTTGAAGTCCGGTTCCCCAAGGCCCAGAGAAATGATCTCCCGGCCGTGCGCCCGCATATCCGCCGCAGCCTGGGCGAACTTATAGGTCAGCGATTCTCCGACTTCTTTGGCAAAAATCATGATTCGGTCTCTCCTTTTGTCGCGTTCTGCGCCATCTTCGCTTCCTGCAGTTCCTTTTTCCGCATGTCATCGAATCTGCCCCAGGGGACCGCGCTTCCGACGTAGATGTCGGAGCGCTTCACGGTTTTGATCACGGTCTGCAGCAGGATTTTCACATCCAGCAGGAAGGAGCACTTTTCGACGTATTCCAGATCGTAGTCAAACTTTTTCTGCCAGGATACGGCGGTACGGCCGTTCACCTGTGCCAGCCCCGTGAGGCCGGGACGCACGTCGTGGCGGTGATGTTCCCGCTCGGTATAATACGGAAGGTATTCCATCAGGAGCGGTCTCGGCCCAACCAGGGACATGTCCCCCTTGAAGATGTTCCATACTTCCGGGAGCTCATCCAGGCTCGTCGAGCGCAGCACCCGTCCGAACTTCGTCAGCCTTGCGTCATCGGGGAGTTCCCTCCCGTTTTTATCCTTCAGGTCCTTCATGGACCGGAACTTATAAAGGCGAAACGGCCGTTCCCTCCCGGTTTTCGGGTCATTGCGGCCGGGGCGCTCCTGCGAAAAGATCACGGGTTTTCCGAGGAAAAAGCGTACCAGCAGCGCCACAATCGCATACAGCCAGGAGAACAGGAGCATCCCCACCGACGAGATCAGCACATCCAGGATCCTTTTGATCACTTTTTCATAAAAGGTTCTGTGTGTCATGGCATTCCCTTTCCGAAGCCTCTCAGATGTATAATCGGTTTATTATATCACTCGTCTGTCGGTTCCGCAAGTAAATCGCGATCTTTTTCGGCGGAAGCCTCATCAGCTTCTTTCCAGTCCGGGTTCAGCGCCGGGCCGGGCACCGGCCGGCCGCAGAGCATCACCCCAACATGGGCCACATAGGCGGTCATGTACCAGAGATAGTAGGGCATGTTGTCGCTCAGCTGCATGAACAGGAAGAGAAACAGCAGCATCTTGCAGAGGCCGGAGAGTTTTCTATCCTCGCAGGGCCGGAATCTCCTGGCGGCATAAGCCAGCATGAGAACCGCGAGAACCACCGTCAGCAGTCCGCCCTCATACCAGGTCTGCAGCAGCTCGTTATGCGCGTGATACCAGGACCACACGCCGTATTCGTCTGCCATCAGGATAAAGCCCGGATTGAGCTGGGCTCCGACGCCGAACCAGGGCTTTTTCATCACGGTCGCGACCCCCAGCTGCCAGAGCGGCAGGCGCCCGGAAAGATTCCGTTTTTTCTTAAAGACTTCTTCAATAAAAAGCCCAACCGGTTCCGAGCTGACGGTGTATTTCTGGAAGAACATCAGGCAGCAGAACAGCACAAGAATGATGCCGATAAAGACCAGAAAGTCCCATTTCTGCACCCACTTCCGCGCAAACGGAAGCAGGAAGTAGCCAAACAGCAGGATCGTCCCGATCAGCGCCGTAATACACCAGATGATACGGATATTGACCAGCAGCACGGCAAAATACAGCACCGTCTTCCAGAGCCGGCCGTTCAGCTTCCAATCCATAAGCGTGAAAAACGCGCCCATCATCAGTGACCACCCGGCCTTGTTCTCAAAGCCCAGGAAAAACTCTTCACGCCAGTCTTGCCCTTCCCCGATATAAAGCTGCGGGAAGAAATAGAAAACGATATTCAGGATCGCAAGGACCAGATAGATTGTCGACACCGTGGTGAGATAATATCTCTTTCCCCTGTCGGTGCAGCAGAAAAGGAAGGCGGTCAGAAGCGGGATCAGAGAATAGAAGAAGGAGTCCGACCACCGTGCCATGCTGCCCGTCTCCGGGTTCACCAGAGTCGCGACAAGATATCCGATGTAAACCGCGATATAGGGCAGCAGCATGCCGGTGTCCGGTTTTTCATGGGCGCGAAACATGCTGACCAGCTGCAGCACCGTGAGAAGATAGACCAGCGCCAGCACGGCGTAGTTTGCGTAGATCACCAGCGTCTGCGTCCTGTAGGTAAAATACAGGAAATAGGTGCTGCTCAGCGTAGGCTCGGACACAATATAGGCCCCTGCAAACGCGATGGTGAACAGGATCTTCAACAAAGCAGAGTCTTTTATTTTATTCTCAATCTTAAGTACCATGATGATCTCCTGTACGGAACGGGTCTTTTTGGGGAACGCTCTGTACGTGTATTTTTCGTATCTTATCACGTTATGTTCAAAAAAGCTACAGTTTCTTATGCGGTGGTATTCGGTACGGAAAAGGCGCAGCGAGTACCGTGCGGTTATGTGGCAGACGTTCCTTCGTGTTCTGTTTGACAAACGATATGGCTTACTTTATAATTTGAATCATCCGATCAGACAAGTATCGTGTTGATGCTGTCGCTCTGATTCACCGTGATTCTATCCACGAAGGGAGTATCTTCCTTTGAATAACACATCGTTTCAGTCTCTCGATCCAAAATCAGGAGATCCCGGTGCGAATTCCATGGTCCCCGGGTCTGAGAATCATCGTCCTTTTATTCTTCTCTGTGTCCTTGTTTTCCTTGTGGCGCTGGGCCTGACCGCTCTGACACCGATGGTGTCGGACGATTTTGCCTACTGTTTCAGCTTTGCCGACTGGACCCGGATCCGGCATGTGGGGCAGATCATTCCCTCGATGGCAGAGCACCGGAACGTGACAAACGGCCGCGTGATCGTTCACGGGCTGGTACAGCTGCTTCTCCTGCTCCCGCGGCCGGTGTACTGTGCGCTGAATGCGTTGAACGCGGTTCTGCTGTGTGCGCTGATCCGGCGAATGATCGCGCTCCCTTCCCGGAAACAGGAGATGGTGATTCTCCTTTTCGGGATCTGCTTCTTCTGCTGTTTTCTTCCGGCTTTCGGTGAAAACGTGCTCTGGCTGGACGGGTCGCTCAACTACTTCTGGGGGCTCTCCTGCTCTCTTCTATTTCTCTTCCCGTTTTTGATGGATTATTTGGCTCTGCCTCACCATGAGAGTGTTTTTCTCTCTGTCATGCGGATCTTTCTGGCTTTTGTCTTCGGGACATGGTCGGAGAATGCCTCTTTGGTATTTCTGTTCCTCGCCGTTTGTCTCTACCTGCTTCAGTGGATAAAAACCCGGCAGTTCCGATTGTTTCCACTCTTCTGGATCGTCGCCGCGATGGCAGGCTATGTGTTTCTCATGACTGCTCCGGCAACCGCCGGCCGGGCCGGGGCTCCGTCGATTTCCGTCATCGGGTATAATTTCCGTGTTATATTTGATGCTGCACGGAATGATCTGCTCTGGCCGCTTCTGATCTGGACCGTGCTGTTTGCTCTGGCCGTTTCTTATCACGTAGAAAAACGTCTTCTTATTGCGTCTGCCCTTCTCTTTGTCGGGGCTCTGCTGACACACCTTTCTTATACCTTCGCCGCATATTTTGTCCCGCGGCACCTTTGTACGACGGTGTTTTTGCTGCTGTTGGCCTCCGTTCTGCTGCTGGCCGGACTCTGCCGGGTGGATCGGCCTGATTTCTCCTGTGTCGCATTGGCCTGCCTCTCGGTTCTGTTTCTGCTGCAGTTTCCGGTTGGTGTGCTGGACGTTGCCGTTTCTTACCACAAGCAGCAGCTGCGTGAGCAGCAAATAGACACTGCGCTGGCCGCCGGCCAACGCAGTGTCGTACTGGAAAACTATTATCCGTATACCGCCTACGCGGTTCCCTTTGAGCTGAGCCTCTCGGATCCTTCTGTCGGCCCGAACATCAACATTGCGGATTATTACGGACTGGAGGAAGTGCGAGGTATAGATCCGGTGAGAGAGCAGAAATCATAACAGCGATGTCACGCGATCATGCAAATATCACTCTTCACCGGTTTTCTCTGATCACTATCCCGGACAGTGTGACCTTTCAAAAAGCAAGTTCCCTTTTTCCTGTACCCTCACGGTATTACCTTAAGAGACCAACGCTCAGGTGCTGTCTCAAGCAGAATATTCTTTTCCTTGGATGGCACAATGTAGTCAACAACAATGTTTTTATTCACAACTCCGAGTTTCCACATCGTTTCTCCGATAATCTCCGTTGCTCTCACACTGTACAATCCGTTATCTGCAACTTCAAAATCCGGAACGTAGATCGTTGTGGAATCTTTGCCCTCCAGCTCAGCCTCTTTGAGTTGGTTTACAATATCATTGTTAATGTTATTGATAATTCTTGGGTCTATTCCCATATAATTGGAATAACGCCAGGTTCTCCCCGGGCTGTTGCAGTCTGAAAGAATAATCACCAATATCAGGGGAAGAATTAGCTTGGCAGCGGGGAACCTGTTGATTCCCACGGCTCCTGTTAAGATAATCAGTATCGAGCACAAGAAGAAAAGCCCATAAAACACATCCGGTCTTCGAATATAGTCAGCACCAACTTTTGCACAGCTTAGGATAAGATAAAGAAAAGCCAGAATGCTTGCCAGGCCCCATCGGTATATGGCAGGCATCTTTTCTTTGTCTCTGTAGCGCAGCAGCTCCGCAGCTCCGACGACAAAGAGTATGCCGATCGTGAACACATATCTGTGGTTCATTCCTTTCAGGACAAGCGGAATGAAAGCAAGCGTTCTGCCAATCTCAAAAGGTTTATCTTCTGCAATCTCCACTGCGCGCATTCCGTTCAGTTCAAAAAGTTGCGAAACAAGCCACATCACAATCAGAAGAAGCAGCATGCTGTTTTCAGACAGCCATGCCTGAAATCGTATTTTATTCCGGATTGCCGCAATGGTATGAAAGATCATCACGCTGCCCAGATAAGCTGCCAGAATCATCCCCGACCAGATGTTTGAAAAGATGCAAAAGTAAGCGAACAACAAAAATACAGCTTTCTTAAGATAGGAACCATTCGATGGTCGCAGATTCCTCAGGGCGGCATCCGATTCCAGCCAAAGGACTGCTGTTGCATTCATCAGGTTCGGTATGACATAGAAAAAATGCGTACATGCATCGCTGGTTCTCAGCATGTAATCATTCATCTGGTAATCTATACGGAAGATCCAGAAATGTGACAACAGGAAAAACAATGACCAGAGAATTATTTGATTCACCGTAAACTGCTTCTTTTGAAGCATTTTATAAAGGAAAAACAGAAGCATTGTCATTGCTGTGGCCATGCACAGCGCATATCCAATCATCATCGCCGTGAAAATATTGCCCGTCAACGGTCTGAACAGGACACTCGACATCATGCTGACAGCTGGCATTCCCACCTCCGCAAAGACGCGGATCGGATTCCACACTTTCCAGATCGGCACAGCTATTCTGCGTGGATATATATATGCCCAGTCATCCATATCGGAAGGCAGGATCGGATAGCAAGCAGTATAAAAAACAAAAAATATAATAAATATAATAAGGAAATAAAGGGTAAGGACATATTTTCTCTTTGTTTCTGACATTTTACCAAATTCCTTTCAACCACGTATTCTCTTATAAAAAGCGAAAAGAGCTTGGCTCACAACAAACGCGACATAAACGGAGCCCGTGTCTCATCTACGAGAGTATGCCCAAAGCGGGGCAAATATCACTTCATTGTCGTAAAGCACTATGAGGGCACTTTTTTCTATTGAATTCTATTATACATAATTTCTGTTTATGATCTTCATAGAGTTACGATATTACATTAGATAGATATTTCTGGGCAACAGCTGATTCAGAGAATTCTCTGGCCGTTAAAAGGCTTTGAATTCTAATACTCTGTTTTTTTTCTTCAGACAATTGACGAATATGATCCAAAACTTCACAAAGTGAATCAGTGTCTCCCGCTTTTGCTAGAAAGCCATTTTTCCCATCAATAATGATTCCTTCCATCCCTTCTTTTTCAGAAGCAATTGTTATACATCCTTGAGCCATAGCTTCAAGATATACCAAGCCAAAGACTTCATTCTCGCTCACCATCACAAAACAGCCAGCTTTTCGCATCTCATCTATAACAGTTTCATGTGGTAGTTTCCCTTTAAAACATACGGAGACACCTAGTTCATTTGCAAAAGCCCTGTCTTCACTTTCCTGAACACCAGCGCCAATTACAGTAAGCTCATATTTATAATCACTTTTTCTAGCAAGCGCTTCTATAACTGTCTTCAAGTGTTTTCGCTCAATCAGTTGTCCAACATACAATATTTTATGAATATCAGCAGTTCCTTTAAGCGAATCCCCGATAATATAATTATCATCGATTCCAGAAGGGCAGAGAAAAAACGTTTTGTTAAATCCTATCTTCTCCTGTGCTTTTCTATGAACACTCTCTGATCTGAATCCATACTTATCTATAGAATTAAGATAAACATCTTTCCATTCTTCGAACCCAGCGCGATTTAAGTACTCAATTCCGTGGAACACAATTGAGGTTCTTGCTTTCGGGAATTCCTTTTTCAGTTTATAAAGCTGGAAAATTTGTGGATTTTCAGCATGTCCCACTATTACGTCTGGAATAAAACTTCTATCTTTTAATAATTCCAATATTCTTTTGAGTTGATTATTGAGTCTGTGTTTCGAGTAGGGACCTCGTGGGATACTTTTTTTAATTGGTATTCTATGAATGCTCACTCCATCCATAAAATAGTGTTTCTCTTTCCGTTGTTTAAGATTAAGGGAAACTCGAAAATTCGTTCTTTTAAACAAAATATTCTTCGGAATAAAATATATTGGGAGAAGATAGGTATTAAAATTGTGAATAACTTCTACTTCATGCCCCATCCTCACCCATTGGCGTGCAAAGTAGTGAACAACCGGCGTCATCTCCGAATCTTTTGAATCTTCAGGATCTTTATATATCGACGTGAGAACCAATATTTTCACAATAGTCTGCTCCTATGATTTTCCATGTTACTATCTCTTGAATATTCCGTTTATTCTGGGCACTGAAACCGAGGAGATTGAACACTTGTTCCGGAGAGGCTGAACACTGTTTCCGTTGAAGTAGGACATCTTTTTCACTAGGTCTCTACAACGGAAACATGGGATAACACCACTTTCC
>JAFTFT010000039.1 GCA_017458335.1 Oscillospiraceae bacterium | reverse complement strand
GCCCGGGCAGTCGACGTGAGCATAGTGACGAGCTTCGGTCTCATACTCGACGTGAGCGGTGTTGATGGTGATACCACGCTCTCTCTCTTCCGGAGCCTTATCGATGGAAGAGTAGTCGGTGTACTCGGCCTTGCCCTGTAAAGCAAGATACTTGGTAATGGCAGCGGTAAGGGTGGTCTTGCCGTGGTCGATGTGACCGATGGTGCCGATGTTGACATGGGGTTTGGTTCTGTTGTACATCTGTTTCGCCATTGTAATAATCCTCCTGATTAATAATTGTCTTGATAAGGATAGAATGGATGAATCTCTTAAATAAATGGACTCAAATTTACTTGGAGTAGCCCGGTCTGGAATTGACCAGGGCCTCCTGGAGATTCTTCGGCAGTTCGACGAAGTGGCTGGGCTCCATGCTGTAGGTCGCTCTGCCCTGAGTCTTGCTGCGCAGGTCGGTGGCATAGCCGAACATTGTGCTCAGCGGCACATGGCAGGTGATGATTGCCGTGCCGTTGTGGATATCCGTTCCGGCGATCTGGCCGCGGCGGGCATTGATATCGCCCATCACATCGCCCATATAATCGTCCGGTGCCGTGACCACGACCTTCATAATCGGTTCGAGCAGCGTCGGGTCTGCCTTCTGGCAGGCTTCCTTGAAAGCCATGCTTCCGCAGATCTTGAACGCCAGTTCAGAGGAGTCGACCTCGTGGAAGGATCCGTCGATCAGGGTGCACTTGACATCCACCACCTGGTAGCCGGCGAGCACACCGGAGAGCATGGCTCCCTGGATACCCTGATCCACGCAGGGGATATACTCCTTGGGGATCGCGCCGCCCGTGATCTTGTTGACGAATTCGTAGCCCTTTCCGGTTTCGTTCGGCTCGACGATCAGCTTGACATGCGCAAACTGACCCTTGCCGCCCGTCTGCCGGACATAGCGGGTATCCACCGTCGCGGACTTCCGGATGGTCTCCTTGTAGGAAACCTGGGGCTTGCCGACGTTGGCTTCGACCTTGAACTCTCGAAGAAGCCGGTCCACGATGATTTCCAGATGGAGCTCGCCCATGCCGGCGATGATGGTCTGCCCGGTCTCCTCGTCCGTATAGGTCTTGAAGGTCGGATCTTCTTCCGCCAGCTTCTGCAGCGCGATCGCCATCTTTTCCTGACCGGCCTTCGTCTTGGGCTCAATCGCCACGCGGATCACCGGCTCGGGAAATTCCATGGACTCCAATACGATCGGATGTTTCTCGTCACAGAGCGTATCGCCTGTCGTCGTATTCTTCAGACCCACCGCAGCGGCGATGTCACCGGAATACACATGCTCGATATCTTCTCTGTGGTTGGCATGCATCTGCAGGATGCGGCCGAGTCTCTCACGCTGACCCTTTGTCGTGTTCATGACGGTCTTTCCGGTCTCCAGCTGTCCGGAGTACACGCGGAAGAAGCCGAGCTTTCCGACAAACGGATCGGTCATGATCTTGAACGCGAGCGCGGAGAAGGGCGCTTCATCGCTGGCTTCGCGCGTCTCGGTTTCGTCAGTCTTGGGATTCTTGCCTTCCACCGGAGGAACATCCAGCGGCGACGGCATGTAATCCACAATCGCATCCAGGAGCTTCTGCACGCCTTTGTTTTTATAGGAAGTGCCGCAGGTGACGGGGACCATTTTCACCGCCACGGTGGCCTTCCGTATGGCAGCGCGGATTTTGTCCGCGGGCACGTCTTCTCCCGACAGATAGAGTTCCATGATCTCATCGTCGAAATCGGACACAGCCTCCAGGAGCTTATCACGATACTCTTCCGCCAGATCACGCATGTCCTCGGGAATTTCCTCAACATGCATGTCCTTGCCGAGATCATCGTAATAAATGTCGGCGTTCATATCCACCAGATCGATGATACCTTTGAAGGTTTCCTCACTGCCGATGGGCAGCTGAATGGGCACCGCGTTGCACTTCAGTCTGTCATGCACCATATCCAGCACATGGTAGAAATCCGCGCCCATGATGTCCATCTTGTTCACATAGATCATGCGGGGAACATGATAGTGATCCGCCTGCCGCCAGACAGTTTCGGACTGAGGCTCCACGCCGCCCTTTGCACACAGCACCGTCACGCATCCGTCCAGCACGCGCAATGAGCGCTCGACCTCAACCGTGAAGTCCACGTGACCCGGGGTATCGATGATGTTGATGCGGGTATCGCGCCAGAAACAAGTCGTCGCGGCAGAGGTGATGGTGATGCCACGCTCCTGCTCCTGCGCCATCCAGTCCATGGTCGCGGTTCCCTCATGCGTCTCACCCAGCTTGTAATTGACTCCGGTGTAGAACAGAATCCGTTCCGTTGTCGTGGTCTTGCCGGCGTCAATATGAGCCATGATCCCGATATTTCTCGTTTTTTCCAGTGAATACTTTCTGGGCATATAATTAAACTCCTGAGTCGCTTACCATCTGAAGTGTGCGAAGGCCTTGTTGGCTTCCGCGTTCTTATGCATATCCTCGCGCTTCTTGACAGCTGCGCCGAGGTTGTTGCATGCATCCATGATCTCGCCTGCAAGGCGTTCCTTCATGGTCTTCTCGCTGCGCTTGCGGGAATAATCCACCAGCCAGCGAAGTGCCAGCGTCTGACGTCTGGCAGGCCGTACTTCGATCGGCACCTGATAGGTGGCGCCGCCGACACGGCGTGCCTTGACCTCGAGAGCGGGCATGATGTTGTTCATTGCTTCGGTGAACGCATCAAGGGGCTCCTTGCCGGTCTTCTCCTTGATGATGTCGAAAGCGTCGTAAACGACCTTCTGAGCAACACCTTTTTTGCCGTCGAGCATAACACCGTTGATGAGCTTGGTCACCAGAACGCTGTTGTACACAGGATCGGGCAAAATTTCTCTCTTGGGAACATTACCTCTTCTGGGCACGTTGCTTCCCTCCTTCATTAAAAAATGGAATCACAGGTACTCAAACGCAGTTTCCCGCGTCCGTTGCGCCCTGAGGTTTATCTATAAAAACTATATTTAAACGACAGGGCAGATTGCCGCCGTAGAATTACTTTTTCTTTGCGGCCTTGGGCCTCTTCGCGCCGTACTTGGAACGTCCCTGCATACGGCCGTTGACGCCCTGAGCATCCAGCGTACCGCGGATGATGTGGTAACGCACGCCAGGCAGGTCCTTGACACGACCGCCGCGGATCATCACCACAGAGTGCTCCTGCAGGTTGTGGCCGATACCGGGGATGTAAGCGGTGACCTCATAGCCGTTCGTGAGACGGACACGCGCGATCTTACGCAGAGCGGAGTTCGGCTTCTTCGGGGTAGAGGTACGGACTGCGGTGCAGACGCCTCTCTTCTGAGGGGAGCTCTGGTTGGTCTCCTTGTTGCGCAGGGTGTTCATGCTCTTCTGCAGTGCAGGGGAGGTGGACTTATAGGTGACCTTTTCTCTGCCTTTTCTCACCAGTTGGTTAAAGGTTGGCATTGTTTTCCTCCTTTCTTCAAGAATAAGTTCCGGCAGGAAATCGTCTGCCGAAGCGCGCACTACACCCGTCATGGTGCAATCCACGCAATTGGAGATTATAGCAAAAGAAAAGGGCGGCGTCAAGATTTTTCTCCCTTTTTCACAAATATTTTTCTCATTTTTTGGTTGTTTTGCTGGTATTCCGGATGTACCACAGGATGTTGTGGTTCGGTTCGATTTCATGCGTACCGGTATGGTCGAAGCGGCCTGCCCGGGGAATTTTCTGCTTGCATTTTGCCGGTTCCTGTATTATTGTTGTATCCGGAATCCTTCTCTGTCCGGAGGCGCTTCCGTTCCGCCCCCGTTTTCGGACAATTTTTTGGATTGTTTCAATGTAGTCCGATTTTTTGGACACGTCATGTGCTATGATGATTGCAACATAAAACCTGAAATGAAGGAGATTGAATCACGATGGCTGAAAAGAAAAAAGTCCCCGTCACGCCGGTTTCCAAAGCCGGGAATTCCGAGGACAGAAAGCAGGCGCTTGAGACCGTTCTGAAGAAGATCGAGCGTGATTACGGCAAGGGCACCATCATGCGTCTGGGCGACGATATTCCCGTGAATGTGGAAGCTCTTTCCACCGGTTCGCTCACGCTGGACCTGGCGCTGGGCATCGGCGGTGTGCCGAAGGGGCGCATTGTGGAGATCTATGGACCCGAGGCCTCCGGTAAGACGACTCTGGCGCTCCATGTGGTTGCTTCCTCCCAGAAGCAGGGCGGCACCGCCGCTTACATCGATGTGGAGCACGCGCTGGAACCCGCCTATGCGCGGGCTCTGGGCGTGGATATTGACGAGCTGCTGATTTCCCAGCCGGACACCGGCGAGCAGGCGCTCGACATCTGTGAGTCTCTTGTCCGCTCCGGCGCCGTGGACGTCGTGGTCATCGACTCGGTCGCCGCCCTGATCCCCCGCAGTGAGCTGGAAGGTGAGATCGGCGACTCCGTCGTCGGCGTTCTTGCCCGGCTCATGAGCCAGGCCATGCGCAGGCTGACCGGCGCCATCTCCAAAAACAACTGCACCGTTATTTTCATCAACCAGCTGCGTCAGAAGATCGGCGTCATGTACGGCAACCCCGAAACTACGCCCGGCGGTCTGGCGCTGAAGTACTATGCCAGTGTCCGTATTGATGTCCGCCGTGTGGAGACGCTCAAGGTCAATGGTGAGATGATCGGCAACCACACCCGTGCCAAGGTAGTGAAAAACAAGCTGGCCCCTCCGTTCAAGGAAGCCGAGTTTGACATTATGTACGGTGAGGGTATCTCCCGCATCGGCGAGATCGTGGACCTCGGCGTCAAGCTCGAGATCATCGAAAAGGGCGGTGCCTGGTTCACCGTGGAGGACAACCGGATTCAGGGCCGCGACGGCGTGAAGCAGTTCCTGGTGGATAACCCGGAGGTCTGTGAGCGGATCGAAGCGCAGATCCGGGAAAACGCCTGGAAGCTGGCCGGCGCCCAGGGCAAGCGTGCCGCCATCGCCACAGGCCGCACCACCGCCGACACGGCCGCCGTGGACGTTTCCGCGGACGATTTTGACCTCGGCTGATCCCCTTTTTCTCTTACCTCTTAAAAGCATCCCCCCGCTCCCGGCAGGCCGGGAGCGGGGGGATGCTTTTCTGTTTTTAAGCAGGGCTTACTTCATATTCTCGAGATAGTCCACGATACGCCCGACGGTGTAGAGCTCAGCAGCGTCTTCATCGGAGATGCTCACGCCGAATTCGTCCTCCAGGGACATGATCAGCTCGACCACATCGAGAGAATCGGCGCCGAGATCATCAATCAGATTCGTATCGGCTGTAATCGTCTCCGGATCCAGCTCGAACTGCTGCGCGAGCGCGTCTCTGATCTTTTCAAAATACATGGTTTTCCTTCCTCCGATCTGTCGAATAATAGATAAGGGTCACAGATACGAGTTTTCTGCAGTGCGGGCGGTCATCAGGCCCACTCTCTGCTCTGGGGCTTGCGGGATGAGGGCTGCTCGCTGCGGACATAGCTGACCACCACACGACGGTTCGGTTCCGTACCGGTCGAGGCCGTGGTCACGCCCTCATAATTCTGCAGGGCGGTGTGAATCACATGACGCTCATAGGAGTTCATGGGCTCCAGCGCCATGCTGCGCTTATACTTGATCGCCTTTTCCGCCATCTTCTCGGCGAGTCTGGTGAGCGATTCTTCCCGCTTGGCGCGGTAGTTCTCCGCGTCGACGCTGACGCGCAGATGCTTCTCGCTGCCGTGATTGACGGCATAGTTGGTCAGATGCTGAATCGCGTCGAGGGTCTCTCCCCGACGGCCGATGACCGCCCCCATTCCGGGGCCGGCGAGGTCGACGGCGATACCGCCGCCTTCTCTCTCACTCATATTGATCTCTGCCTCGATCCCCATATGCTTCAGCAGACCGGTAAGGAAACCGCGGACCGCGGCATAATCGGCCGATTCATCCGCCGGTGCCTCCGGCGTGGAAGTTTTCACGGTTTCCGCGCCGGCCGGCTGTTCGGCGGGCTTCACCGCAGGGGCGGGCTTTTCCTCTGCCGGCTTTGCCGCGGCAGCTGCGGGAGCCGGTTCGGGATCTGCCGTTTCCCAGCTCACGCGAATTCTCGCCGGTTGAGCTCCGATTCCGAGGAATCCGGATTTTGCGCGTTCGACGATCTCCACAGAGACGTCATCCCGCTCCATTTGGAGCTCCCGAAGCGCGGCCGCGATGGCTTCATCTTCGGTTTTGCCGGTTTTTTCCAGATAGTTGATCATGCGTTTTCTCCGTTCTCTTCTGCGGCAGGCTCAACGGCTGTGTTCTGCGCTTCCGTCTGCTCCGGCTCCGCGACCGCCGGAATTTCCGCCGGCATGGTCACGTCATCTTCCACCGTCTCGTCGATGGAAGCTGCGTTCTCCGACTCCTGTGCGGCGGCAAGAGTCGCGGCTTCCGCAGCTTCGGGATTTGAAAACCGGTCGGGCACGTAGGCGCGGCCTCTCGCATAGCGTCTGTTTCCGACCTGAGAGGCGGGCTTTTCCGTTTCCTTGATGCCAAGACGCTCACGGCGTGCAGCGCGGTCCGCGCGCTCCAGAGCCGCTTTGCGCTCATCGCTTTTCTGTTTTTCGTTGGCCTGGATTTTTTTCTTACTGGTGTTGCTGTTCTTTTCGGTCTTTCCTTCCGCACGCAGGCGTTCGGTCTCTTCCCGCTGCTTCTCAATTTCCCACTCTCTGGCATCCCGGGCGGCCTTGCGCTCAGCATCTTCGGCATCCAGCTGTTTCTTATAGACCTTTGTCAGGATGTAGTCACGCGCAATGCCGAAGACAGAGTTGGCAATCCAGTAGACTCCCATGGCAGCCGGCATGACGAAGCAGATCCAGACGCTCATCAGAGGCATCATCAGGTTCATGCTCTTCATCGTAGCGGCGCTCTGGTCGTTCTGTGCGGTGGGCGGATTGGTAGCGGAGCTGATCTTCATCGAGACCCAGGACAGGAAGGCCGAAATGAACGGAATCAGAAACAGACCGAGCGCCGGCAGCCAGACATGGGCGTCGCTCCAGTCGGTATCCACAAAGAAGTTCCACTTCGGCTGATCTCCGAGGTTCAGCCCGAGGAAGGAAAAGTCGATGTCCAGGAAGTTCGGGTCGATTTTTCCGGCAAGGCCGGACTGGACAAGATCCCAGTTGTCATGGGCAAGCTTGGTGAGCTTGATTTCCGCGTAGGCGTCCGCACGCCCGGCGACTTCGTAGAGACCGTGCTCCACAAAAAAGTTCTGCAGTGTGGTGACAAATTCCTCCGCGACAAACATCATCCTGGTCAGAGGCTGACGGATGACGCTGTAGAGCGCAATCAGAATCGGGAAAGGAATCAGGGACCACAGGCAGCCGGACATGGGGTTGACACCCTCTTCGCGGTAGAGCTTCTGCATCTCCGCGTTCAACTTCTGGGGGTTCCCTTCGTGTCTGCGCTGAATTTCCTGGATCTTCGGCTGCAGACGCGTGGAGCGCATCATGCTCTTCTTGCTCTTGGCCATAAATGGCGTAAGGATGAGGTTGACCGCGAGCGCGAACAGAACGACAGCCCAGCCATAGCTTCCGGTCAGGTTATAGAGCCAGATCATCAGCCATGCAAAGGGTTTTGTAATGGTCTTCCACATGGTGTTTTCCTCAAATCTTCTGCGGTTCCGTCAGGGAACCGGATCGTAATAGGGGTGCTTCCCATGATAGAAGGGATGGCACCGGCATATGCGCTTCAGGGCGAGCCAGCCGCCTTTGAGAGCTCCGTATTTTTCAACGGCCTCCAGCGCATACTGCGAACAGGTGGGCGTAAACCGGCAGCAGGGCGGCCGGGTTGGAGAGATATACTTCCGGTAAAACCGGATCAGGGCCAGAAGAACCTGCTTCATGCTTTCACATCTTTCTTCATCAGTCGAAGTCTCTCCAGGCAGTTCAGAACATCTGCCTCCAGTCGGTGATAATCGGCCGTTGCCGCCCGTCCTCTCGCCACAAGGATCAGATCGTAACCCTGCTCCGTCCGCCCGTTGTTCAGGCGCATGATTTCCCGCAGACGCCGCCGGATCCGGTTGCGCAGGACGGCTTTCCCGAGTTTTTTGGATACGGTAAAGCCGATGCGGTTGGTACCGAGCCGGTTTTTTCTGCAGTACACCACGACACAGGGACTGACAGCACTCTTCCCTCTGGCATAGATGCGGTGGAAGTCACTGTTGCGTTTGATGCTCGTAACGGGATTCAAGTGACAGCCTCCCATGGGCCCGGAAAATGCCGAAAGGGCGGATTGCGCCGCCCTGTGAAGCACTTCCGTCTGCCCCATTCCTGCTCATTCTCTTTCGTTACGCTCAGGCGCTGAGCTTTGCTCTGCCTTTCGCTCTGCGGCGGGCAAGAACCTTGCGGCCGTTGGCTGTGCGCATTCTCTTCCGGAAGCCGTGCTCCTTGCTGCGCTGACGTTTCTTGGGTTGATAGGTACGAAGCATTGTCTGCACTCCTTTCACATCTGAATACTCAACATCCTCCGGACGGGCCGCCGAAGCAGGTCCCGGACCGTGCCGGAGAAAGTAGTTGATAAAATGAAAATCACCCGGCGGACAGGGCCGCCGAGTGGTTATTATATCGTATTGTGCCGATCGATGTCAACTAAAATTTCCGTCAGCGCAGCAAATCCGCCTTCTGAATGATGAATTCGCGCAGCCAGTCCCCTGCTTCTTCGTTCCGAAGCGCGAAATCGATGATGGCCTCCAGATAACCTTTGAGGTTGCCGGTATCATATCGTCTGCCCTCGAAGTCGACGCCGCACATCCGTTCCCTGCCGAGCAGTTCCTTCATGCCGTCCGTCAGCTGGATCTCGTTGTTGCGGCCGGGGGCGGTATGCTCCAGAATGTCAAAGATCCCCGAAGTCAGGACATAGCGGCCGAGAATCGCGTAGTTGGAGAACTTCTCCTCCAGGGTCGGCTTTTCGTTCATGTCGCTGATGCGATAGACCCGGTCGGAGAGTTTCTCTTCCATCTTCACGGAAGAATACTTTACAATCAGCTCATCCGGCACCTCATGAATTGCCACCGCGCTGCAGTCGTTGGCCTCCGTGGCTTCAACCAGCTGCTTCAGAACCGGTTTCTCGCCCAGCATGATGTCGTCGCCCAGCAGAACAGCGAAGGGCTCGTCACCCACAAAGCTTTTTGCACGCCAGACTGCGTGTCCGAGGCCTTTGGTCTCCTTCTGACGGAGAAAGAGGACATCCGCCATGTCCGCGACCGCACGGATCGTCCTGGCTTCCTTTTCCTTTCCGTCCTTGAGAAGCCGCTCCTCCAGATCCGGCGCATAGTCGAAGTAGTCTTCGATGGGGGATTTGCCGCGGTTGGTGATGATCAGGATCTGCTCTACCCCGGCGGCCACGGCCTCTTCCACGATGTACTGCAGAACCGGTTTGTCCACCAGGGGAAGCATCTCCTTCGGGATGCTCTTGGTGTTGGGCAGAAGTCGGGTCCCCAGCCCCGCCGCGGGGATAATCGCTTTTCTCACTTTCATGATTGCACCTCAGGTTTTTTCTTTTCTTTTGAACTTTCCTCAGCGAGCTCTTTTCTTACCGAATACTCGCATCCGCAGTAATTCTGACGATAGATGCCGTACTGCTCACAGAGCTGCCTGGACCGCAGCTCTCTCCCGCGTTTTTTAAACTCGGATGGCAGCCAGGGGATTCCAAACTCCTCCGCGAACCGCTCTCCCAGGGCGTTGATGCGCAGCGGGTCCTTGTGGCGGGAGAGGGTCAGCGTGCTGCAGAAGCAGTCAAAACCGTTTTCGGCCGCGTAAGCTGCCGCTTTCCGCAGACGGAGGCGGAAGCACTCCGTGCACCGGGCTCCGCCTTCCGGCTCCCGCTCCAGGCCTTCTGTCGCGCGGTACCACGCTTCGCTGTCTCTCGGCTCACAGATCACCCGCACCCGTTTCTCCAGTCCCATTGCCCGGATCAGTTTGCGCTGTGCTTCCAGCCGGCGGTCAAACTCCTCCTTCGGCCAGATGTTCGGGTTATACCAGAACAGCGTCACGTCAAAATACTGTGTCAGATACTCGAGAACCGGTGCGCTGCAGGGGCCGCAGCAGCTGTGCAGCAGCAGACGGGGATGCTTCCCCGCCTGCCGGGCAATGATTCCGTCCAGCTCCTGCTGGTAGTTACGCCTCATCTCGAAGCTTAAGCAGCTTTTCTCTCTGGGCAAGGATTTCCTCCAGGAGCGGACCGCCGTCCGCCGCATTCCCCGTCTCCGACCGCAGCAGTTCCGTCAGCTCTGAAGCCGGCCTGGAGACCGGTGTCAGCGACAGGTTCCCGAGCATTCCCTTCAGGGCATGCGCCGCCTCAAAGCTTTCTTTCCGGTCCCCGCTTTCCATCGCGGCGCGCAGCTTTTCAAATCCGCCGTCATCTGCCGCCATGTTGACCAGGCGCAGATAGAACGCCTCATTGTTCATGCAGCGCCCCATTCCCTCGTCCACATTGGCGCCATAGGCTCTGAGCTTTTCAATCGTCAGCATTATCTTTCCCTCCTGAGAGAATAATGATAGATAGTAGTATCCGGAATCAGGCATTCTGACCCGGCTGATCTTCCTCCGGAAACCAGTTGATTTCCTCTCCGTCCTCCTGGCTGACACTGTCCACAGCGCTTTCGATCAGCTTGATCATTTCCCAGACCGAGCGGAACTGGATGGTTCTGTCCTCTTCCATCCAGGTGATTCTCCCCTGCCAGCTGCTGTTCTGCCGGTGCTGAACTCTCACAATAAACGTTCCGATATCTCCGTGTTTCGCCAGAAGCGTCTCGTCCTTCATGATTCTTTTCCTTTCATGGATTCTGCCGTCCGGCTTCGGCATTTCACCGAAGCTTCGGCTGTTCGTCCCCGGGTGGGGAAAGCGCAGCCAGTCATAGAGCTTTTCCATCCGCAGGGTCATCTGTCCGATTCCCTGGAACGGGACCGGCGCTTCGCTGTAGCTGTGAAAAAACTCGCCGCCGAGCTCTCCCTCGTTATTTTGATTGATGCAGAGGATCACGCCGTTCGGCGCGCCGATGTACCATTGTGTCTTCTCCATGCCGCCGCGCCTCTCATTCTGTCCTCCGCATACCCGGATCCGTCAGCTCCAGAGGCGGCACCCAGAATACGGAGTTGATATAATACTGGATCTTGGTTCTCTGCCGCCCGACGATGAAACGATCATTGATCCGGTTCTGCACCACACTGCAGTTTTCACGGGTGGTGTTGACCAGCAGCGCCAGATACTGGCCCTTCCCGTACTGGCACATTGCGTCTCCGCGGCGGATGGAACGGCGGACGGAATCTCCCATCCGTTTGGTGAGTTCTTCGAGCATCGGCCCGTCCCGCAGCGGGTTGCCTTTCCCGTCGATGACGGTGCAGAGCATCAGATAGACCGACTGTCCGCCGCGTTCCAGCATGCGCTCTACCATGCGGTAGATTCCCACGAAGATCGGATAGCTGACGAGATATCCCCCCGGGAAGTCGTCGCTCTTTCCGGACAGTTCCGCCTGGATCACGTCCAGGGCTTCGTGCTGATGCTGCATCCCGGCGCCCAGGCGCTCAAGCTGTTCCAGCATTTTTCTGGACGGGCGGAGCCCCTGTTCATTGAAGTAAAACTGTACGGTGTCGTCATAGAGCCGGCGCGCTTCGTCATAGCGGCCGAGGGACACCATCGCCTCCATGGTCAACGTTTCCCAGTCTGCCAGAGGGTCAATTTTCGAGGCCAGCATACCGAGCTCCTCGAGCTGGAAGTAGTCCTGGTTCTTCCGCAGCATGGCGGCACCGTGCTCAACGCAGGCGCAGAACATCTCCTTCAGCCGTCTGGCTTCCTGCGCGACCCAGATCACCGCCGTCTGATTCGGAAGGAATTCCCCCGTATACCAGTGCGCGGCTTCCTGATAAAGCGCGATCTTGGTTTCCGGATCCTCCTCGGCTTCGGCTTCCCGGCAGAGCCGCTCAAACTCCGACGCGTCCTCGACCAGGGGGATGTCTTCCGTCCAGAAAAACACGCCTTTTCTCTGCTCGATGTAGTTGGCCGGCGGAAGCCCTGCCTTCTGCAGCTTTTTCTTGGTATTGTAGATGACGCTCTGAAGGGCATGGTGCACATTCGCCATGTCCCGGTCCTCAAACAGCAGCTCCTCCAGGCGGTCCCTGGTCACCCCGTGTGCGCGGCTGTGGATCAGGATCTGCAGGAGGGATGTCAGCTGCGATTCGCTCGCCTTGGAGCCTCCGGCGATCAGCTTTCCGTTCCAGCGTATGGAGAAGCCGCCTAGCATTCTCACATACAGAACATTCTGTTTGGTCTCAGTCATCCTCATCTTTGTATGATCCTCAATGCCTTGTTCAGAGGCTCAGCCGTTTTACCATATTTTCGTAATTGACACAGGAGAGCAGCGCGGTGTCTTTCGTGATCTTTCTCTCCCGATAAAGCCGCAGGAGACTCCCGTCCATGGTACACATACCGTCCGCCGCACCTGCCTGCATGGCGGATTCCAGCTGGTGCAGTTTGTCTTCCCGGATCATGTTCTGAATCGCGGTGGTGGATTTCATAATCTCAAACACCGCGATCTGCCCTCCGTCTGTAGAGGGAACCAGCTGCTGGCACACGACCCCTTTCAGGATCTGGGCCAGCTGAATCTTCACCTGTTTCTGCTGATTGGCGGGGAACACGTCAAGAATCCGGTTGATGGTGTTCGCAGCGCTGCTGGTATGCAGCGTGCTCAGCAGCAGGACGCCGGTTTCCGCCGCGGTGATGGCGGCAGAGATGGTGTCATAGTCTCTCATCTCTCCCAGGAGGATTACGTCCGGGCTCTCGCGCAGTGCCGAGCGCAGCGACTCCAGATAGCCCGGCGTGTCGATGGAGATCTCTCTCTGCGTGACGATGGCCTTGTCGTGCCGGTGGATGTATTCGATCGGGTCCTCCATGGTGATGATGTGACAGTCCCGGCTGCGGTTGATGCGGTCGATCATGCAGGCAAGGGTAGTGGACTTGCCGGTACCGGCCGAACCGGTGATCAGCACCAGGCCCTTCTTGTTGTCCGCGAGGGAAAGCACGCTTTCCGGGATTCCCAGCTTCACCGGGTCGGGCAGACCGAAGCGGATCACGCGGATCACGGCGGCCAGAGAGCCGCGCTGCCGGAAGACATTCACCCGGAAGCGCCCGAGCTGCGGCACCGCGAAAGAGAAGTCGTCGTCGATGCCGCTTTCCAGGTTGGTACGACTGCGGCGGCTGATCTCATAGACGGAATCGACCAGTGTGTTGATATCATCCGGACGCAGAAAGCCCTCCGGGGATCTCTCCTGGTGTCCGCCGCACTTGAAGGTGACCGGAAGCCCTGCCACCAGAAAGATATCCGCAGCATCCAGTTCGATCGCCTTCTGTAAGATTTCCTGCATGGTCATGGCATAAATCCTCCGTCCCAAAGATCTCCGATGCTGTCATCTTCGACCCAGCCCTTTTCCTGCCGCCAGGAGAGCACCCTGTATCCCGTCTCCCGGTCCGGTCTGAATCCGATCCGCAGTGTTGCGCCGTCCTGTTCAAAGTCCGTCCAGTAAACGCCGGCGGCATCCCGCTCCCAGTCCATGAGGCCGTAATCGGCCGGATCTGTTTCGCTCAGTTCACGGAGAAATTCCTGTCCCTGCCGCTCCAGCGCGTAGCGGGTCTCCACGGTCTGCGCATATTTTTCGGCGAGGCGGAGATCCGCCCGTGCCGTCGTAAACGTCAGAATCGCCAGGGTTGTGACGCAGATACTGATAACCGTCAGCAGCAGAGCCAGCGGTCCCAGTTTGATCGGTACCTGTTTCAAGCGCCCACCCCCGTTCGGAAACTCTCCGTCTCCAGACGGTAAACCGGCTCTTCGGTCCCATCGCAGCGGACCTCCGCCACGCTGCGGATCATCGTTCCGTCTCCGGCCTCTTCCGGAAGCCACGTTACGTCCACACGGTAGATTCCTCCCGCGTCCGGGTTCAGATCGCTGTCATAGCGGGCGGTCACGCCGGCCGTGTCCGGCATCGGAAACGCGTTGCCGTTTTCATTCAGCAGCGCCTGCAGATCCTCCGGCGTCTCGCTGGCCGAGACGGCTTCCGCCGCGTTCTGTGCGAGGATCACGGCGCCCGTCAGTCTCTTTGCCCTCGTGCTCTGCATCTGGGCCAGGCCGAACACCTGCGTCAGGACCAGAATGATCATGAGAAACACCACGATCAGCATCAGCGTCTCCAGGTAGAAGCCCGTGATGTGGCTGTGTCTTTTCAAGCTCCGTCTCCTCCGCTTCTCAGGTGCAACAGAACGCTGCCCGCATCGGTCTTCAGTTTCAGCACATTGCCGGGCAGCATCTCTGCTTCAAACTGCCGGGTCTCTCCGATCTGCTGCGCTTCTTCCGGGCGCAGTGCAGTATCCGCCGCTGCATAATCCTCCAGCAGGATCCCGTCCCGATGGTAGATTCTCACCGCATAGCCGCTGTTTCCGTCCGCCAGGACCATTACCCGCCCGACCTCCGGATCTTCCGTAAGCGAGATCGCTTCCGCCGCGTCATAGGCTTTCACCGTTGTGGAAAGGTAGGACAGCAGCGCCCGGCTCTGCATATTGCCGTTTTGCCCGGCGGCCGTGTTGCGGTAGCTCTGCGCCCCGAACACCACCAGCAGGAAGAAGCCCGCCAGAAACAGCGCAGCCACCCCGATGGTATAAAACCCGACAGGGGAGTGTTGTTCCTTCCTCATCGCCGGTCCTCCTTTCCGTTTTTCCTTACGATCTTTACGATTCTGCCGATGCCCGTCTCCGCTCAGCGTCTGGTCACGCGTACCGTGGGCGGAAGATTGGATGCGAAGGCATCATATGTCACATAAAAGTCCTGCTTGTTCACCTGAAGGCCGTAGTTGTCCTCCAGATACTGCAGATCCGAAGGGTACGCCCCTTCTACCGCGTAGCACTGGAGCGCACTGCGCTGTACCGCTTCCCGGATGGCCGCGGCGCTGCTGTCGTCGAGGGTTCTTCCTCCGTCGGAAAAGATCAGGCAGAGGGCGCCCGCCAGCAGCAGAAGCAGCAGAACCCACAGAATCCAGGTCTTCCGTTTTGCAAGTCTGTCGGAGTACATGTCCTTACCTCCGTCAGGCAATGGAGTTCATCATGCCGATCAGCGGCAGCATGACACTCAGCAGCGACAGGCCAACCGTAAACATCAGCACGCCCGAGAGCAGAGGATCGATGATTCCGACCAGGCGTTCCACCAGGTTGCCGCAGTTTTCCTCCAGCAGTTCGGTCAGTCTGCCGAGCACGTGTTCCATATTGCCGCTCCGCTCTCCGGCCAGGAGCATGCGTCCGTAAACCGGCTCAAAAAGCTCTTCATCATAGGCCGCCTGCGCGATGCTGTGCCCCTCTTCCATGCGGAGCACACAGCGCTTCAGTTTTTCTTCCACCGGCTCGTAATCGGTCATCGGAAGGCTGTTCAGGACCGCTTCGTCCTGCATCTCACCGCTGGCCAGGAAGGTGCCGAGCGCCGATGTGAAGCGGAACATCCCCATACTCTCCAGAATAGAGGCGCAGAGCCTGTTTTTTCTCAGGATCGCTTCCACCTTCTTCTGTTTTCCGCTGTTCCAGAGCAGGAGACCGGCGACCAGTCCGGCGGCCAGCACCAGCATCAGGATCAGCGCAAACCAGCAGAATCCGTAAGCCAGACGGACATAACTGTAGCTGGAAGCCGCAAGGCTGCCGGTCAGGTTGTCGTATACGTCGGTAAACGCCGGCAGGACCATCACCAGCATCACGGCCAGCACCGCGATGATCAGCACCAGCATCGCGGCGGGATAGGTCACGGCATTGCGCAGCTTTTCCGAGATGGTTTTCTGGTCGGCATAGTACCTCGCCAGACGGAAGAGAATGTCCTCCAGACGGCCGGAACTCTCCCCCGCTTCCACCATCTGCAGCGCGTACTCCGGAAAGATCCCGCTCTCCTTCATCGCCGCCGCAAGGCCCCGGCCCTGATCCACCTGTTCCTTCATGACGGACAGTCCCTCTTCCAGGACGCCGCCGCTGTGTGTTCTGTCGCTCTGGAGCAGGGTGATGGCTTCGTCTGTCTGGATCCCGGACTGCACCATCATTGCCATGCTCTCGCAGAACGCACTGACTCCCAGATAATCCAGTTTCTTTCCGCTCATTGCTTCACCGCCTGTTTGATAGAATCAGTACTGTCAGTAATAATAGACATCCGAATAGTTGCTTCCGTCGCCGATAAACGTCGCGTCCGCTCCGTTGGCGGAGAAAGTCAGATCCATCCGCGTCCAGTTCTCTCCCCGGACCTCGAAGCTCACCGTCACCCACCCCGACTGCGGCGTGTAGAACATGTTCCACGCATGATAAAGCCCCTGCGGCGCCACATAGCCGAAGATCATCTTGGTCGGAATGCCCTGGCTGCGCAGCATGGCGGCAGCCAGCGCGGCATAGTCGAAGCAGATGCCCTTCCCGCTGTTCATGGTCTCGTCCGGCACCGGGAGATAGCCGCTTTTGACAGTCGCCGCCTTTTCCCGGTCATAGGTGACCTGGCTGCATACAAAATTATAGACCGCGCTCACCAAACCCAGTTCATCCGAGCACCCCGCGGCCAGTTCCGCGGCCTTCCTGACGCAGGCGGAATCCCGTGTATAATTGATATAGGTACTCGGCCTCAGAAAAGGCTGGAACTCATCCTGCATCCGGACATCACAGGTGAAGGAATACAGCTCGGAGTATTTCTTGTCCACTACGTTTTCCATCACGCGGAAACGGTAGCTCCCGTTTCCGCCCTGCAGGGGGAAGATCCCCGGTGTTCCGTCTGAAGGCAGATCGTAGTTGTACGTGGTCTCATCCTTGATCACCTGGAACTTCAGCCGCATGTCCGAGACGGCGGACACCGCCACATAGCCCTGATCCAGGCTGGAAACATCCAGCTTCACCCGGTCGCCGAGCATCGCGGCCGCCTCATGGAACTCCGCATCCCGGAATTCCGGCGCGGTGTAGGCATACGCCTTCCGGCCGGGGAGCAGTCCCGCCGCCAGCATCAGCAGCGTCAGAGCCGAGCAAAGAAGCCTTTTTCCTGTTTGCAACGGCGTTCCTACCTCCCTCCGTGCAGGCTTTATGCAATCATGCTGTTGTTATCGAAACAATTCGGTATATTTTATCATAGAATCCGGCGTGCTTCAACGGTTTCTTTGTTCTTTCTTCTGTTCTTTCCATGATTTTGCCCTATTGTTTCCGGGGCAGAACGCGCTTCCCGCGCCTTTCCTTTCATGCTGCTGCCCTGATGCGTTCAGGACATTCCGCTCCGCTCCATGATTGCCAGCCGCCCGGTCGGGGTCTTCTGCTCCTCGATACGATGAAATCCCTCCCGCTCGTAGAAGGCGCAGGCAATCCGGTTCTCCTCCGCGACCTGCAGGCGCAGGCGGGAGCGGTTCAGCGCCTGATAAAAGAAAATCGCGCGCGCCAGGAGCTGGATTCCATAGCCCTGGTTCCGGCAGCTCTCCTTCAGATAGAGCAGGCTGATCCAGCCGGTCCCCTGATCCGCGCCGCGCTCCGGGTCAAGATCCACCAGGCCGACCGGCTCATCTCCGTGATACATGCGCAGAACCGAACCCGGCCGGAGGCGATGATGGCGAACCGCCGCCTGGTAATACGGGTCCGGACGGTATCCGCGCAGCGAACCGTGGGACGCCTGCCAGGCATCGGCGTAGCAGGCCTCATAATAGGCCCGGTCCCGTACAGGGTCAAAGGCTTCATCCCGCAAATCCTTTGCGGTGCTCCAGCTGCTCTGCTCGTTTTCAGGCAGATGAGAGGTGTCGTTCATATACTCCATGTGAAACATCCCGCCGTCCCACAGGAGCTTCGTCACCGCGGTGTTTCGGAAAATGGGCAGGTGTTCTCTGTCCGCCAGGGAGATCCCCGTAATGCCGGACATGATGCAGCGTATGGTAATCCCGTGGCTCACCACGGCGACGATCTTTCCCTCGTTCTCTTCCGCGATTTTTCGAAGCTCCGCCAGGGCTCTTTCCCTTACCTCCCCGCAGGTCTCCGCGCCTTCCATTCTCCAGTTTCCGGCATCCTCCAGAAACCGGCGGGCCAGCTCCGGCTGGGCATGGCGGACATTCCCGAAAAAGCACTTCTCCCATGGTCCGACATCCAGTTCCCGCAGCGCGGTCCTGGTCTGGATCGGGAGTCGTCCGTGCCGCGCGGCTGCCTCTGCCGTCAGCACCGCGCGGGAGAGGTCGCTGGAGTATACCGCGTCCACCTGGATCGTCGAGAACCGCTCTGCCAGCGCTTCGATCTGCTGTCTCCCCAGCTCGGTGATTTCTCCGTCCCAGGATCCCTGCATCATCCGATAGCGGTTTCCCTGGGCCTGTGTATGCCGAATCAGATAAATTTCTGTCATCTGCTCTCCTCCAACGCTTGACCGCGGGATGAAGTTCGCGTATAATAAAAAGGCTTGATCTGTAATATCGTATTATAACGACTTCACAGACCTCATACAAGTATCTTTTTCCGGGAGGCTTGTCGCGCGATGGTCAGAACGGCAGTTCTGGCTTCCGGAGACGGGGCCAGGCTCCAGGCGATTCTGGACGCAGTTTACTTCAATGAAATACCGAACTTCGAGCTGGTGGCGGTCATCTGCCCCCAGCGCGGCTGTTATGCCATGAATCGTGCGCTCAATGCCGGTATCCCTGCCTATGTGGTTGACCCCGAGCTGTTTCCGAACATGACCAGCCACAGTATGGCGGTCGCCAACAAGCTCAAGGACATGGATATTGAGCTGGTGATCCTGGCCGGCTATGACGTTCCGCTCGGGGTTGTCCCCTACCAGTTCAAAAACCGGATCATCGGGACATATCCCGCCCTGTATCCGGCCTTTAATGACCTGGAAGGCGACCCGGTCGCGATGGCTCTTGAGTCCGGTCTTCGCGTGACCGGCGCCACCGCCTACTTCTCCGACGGCGACGGGCGGGTCGGTGCGGTGATTCTCCAGCGCTCTCTGGAGATTGCGGACGAGGATACCGTTGAGACCCTCTCCGCCCGGCTGATGGAGGAGTGTGAATGGCCGCTTCTGAGCGAGGCCGTGACGCTCTACTGTGCCGGCCGGCTTTTTGTCCGGGGCAGGCGCGTCGAGATTCGGCCCCTGCCGGAGGAATAATGCTGTTTTCACTCCGGGTGTTTCATCGGGCGATGATCCGATCGCCGATTGTTTTTGTCCTGAATCGTCATAAAGATCTGCCTTCCGTTGTCTGAAGCGACGGAAGGCAGATCTTTTCGGTTGATGTTGACGCTTCGCTCTCGGGCTGCTCAGAACAGATGAATCAGCTTCTGGAACATATTTGTCACATACGAGGTATAGGTATTGATATAGGTCATCACCTGGTAATGCTCATCCAGATTCAGGATGATCCGGTCGGTGTCGGCGCCGGTCAGCAGTCCGACTCCGCAGCACAGGCCGCCGAAAATCACAGCTGTCAGGACAATACCAAGGATAATTCGCCATCCTTTTTTCATGCTGCCGGCACCTCCTTATAGCACCACTCGCGGTAGAGGGCTCCGACGGAGCGGATCAAACCCGCCATCACCTCGGCGATCAGCCAGATCCCAAGCCACAGGAGCAGCAGCCCCAGTGCCAGCGCAATGAGGGCCGCACCCAGCAGGAGCAGGATGTCCGCCAGCACGGCAAAGCCGCTGAAGGCAGAGAGCACAAGGATGCTCCCCAGGGCAATCATTCCGAAACTGAGACTGACGCACAGTGCCACAAGAATCGCCAGAATCACCAGCATAACCGGGACAGACGGGATCGCCACGATGAAAAACAGGATCATCGCCGGTACATTCGACACCCGCTCGACGGGAACCGTTTTCTCTTCTTTCTTTCCGGGTTCCGGTTTCCGGATCACCGGCGCGTCATCCGGCAGGCTGAAGAACGGTTCTTTTGCATCAGCATCGGGATTCTGCGGGAAATCGGCGGCGGATCTGCTCTCCGCCGCAGCTCTGCTTTTCACCGCGCTGCGGTCAGACTCTGCTGCAGCTTCATGTTCTGCGGCGTTGTTTTTCTCCGACGGAGGAAGCTCTTCAGATTTTTCCTGAGCCGTTTTCTCCGGAGTCTGTTCTTCCTTCGGGGTGATGTCTGCTGTCTCCAGCGGGACCGCTTTGACCATGATCTTTGCAGGGGCCTCTGCCGACTCGCTCTGATCCGACAGGTTCCGAGGCTTCTCCTCCGCAGTGGCCGGATCTGTTTTTTCTTCCACGGTCTTCTCTGCCGGCTCCACCGGTTCCTTCGGTGCCGCTGCTGCCGCCTGCTCCAATGCTTTCGTCGGCTCTGATGCGGCACTCACAGGATTATCGCTTTGTTTTTTCTCTTTCCGGAACCCCAGGAGCTCTTCGATGGAACGGCGTTTTTTGGGCCGTTCCCCGGTCTGCAAGGTCTCTTTCGGCTGTTCTTCAGCGCCTGCTCCGGTTTCGGGTTGCGGGGAGTCATGCTGTTCCGCTGCCTCCGGCTCACTGTGAGACGGCGATTCCGCATCTGCTCCCGCCTCAGGCGGAGCCTCTGCCGCTGCGGCATCCGGACGGTCTTCTGCCGGATCGTAATACTCTGCGCGGTCGACAATCTGCACCCTGGGATCCGGTTCTGCCTCCGCATCGGGCTCCGTGTCCGAATCTGACTGAGCTGTCCAGAAATCCTCCTGCCCCTCTTCTTTCAGAATGCTTTCCAGGTCGATTCCCTCAACCGCCTCAGCGGTCACGGATTCAAATTCCTGCGTCTGGTTCAGGAGCACAGCCGCTTTGGGCATTCTGTGCTTCTTTGTTTCTTTTTTATTCTCATCCTGGTCAAAGAAAGAAACCTGATCCGCATCCGATTCCTCTGTCTCTTCCGCTTCCTCGTCATCCGGAAACAGATCGTCAAAGATCTTGTTGATCGCAAGGACAAATGGAGGCGTCTCTCCGTTCTGATTCTCCTCTCCGTCCTCTCTCCACTCTGCCTCCACGGAGAGCTTCCGCTCCTTGGCATCATAGGCACGTGCGATAATGACAGCCTGTCTGGTCGGAGACATCAGGTTCTGGATCAGCCATTGCTCGTTTTCTTCGGCAATGTCGAACATTCTCTCATACATGTCCAGAGCATAGCGCCGGTCCTCTTCATACATGAAGGTCAGAAGCTTTGCCAGCTCTGCAAGAAACTTTTGCCTGTTAATAGCATTCACCTCCGATGAACCCGGAACGGTCCGGATTCCTCCGAATATGCAGAGTTATTATATCCTTTGTGCGGTACAAGGTCAAGAAATTTCTTTGTTTTCGGGCGGTTTCGGCGTTTTTTGACCTGTTTTTTCTTGACAAGCGCCGGGGTGAAGCTTACAATAGCATGGATTCGCAATTCCTATTTTATATTATTTATTCTTATGTATTCTGCCCCGGATCATCATCCGAAGAATAAGAACGGAGAACACCATGGCGAAAGAGAAAAAAGTAGAACAGATCACCGATATGGAAACCGATTTTGCCCAGTGGTATACCGACATCTGCCGCAAGGCGGAGCTCGTCGAGTATGCCTCGGTCAAGGGCTTTACCATTCTGCGCCCCTATGGCTACGCCATCTGGGAGAACATGCAGAATATCATGGATGCCGAGTTTAAGAAAACCGGTCATGTCAATGTCGCAATGCCCGTTCTGATCCCCGAGAGCCTTCTGAAGAAGGAAGGGGAGCTGGTGAACGGCTTTGCCCCGGAAGTCGCCTGGGTCACCATGGGCGGCAGTGAGCAGCTGGAGGAACGTCTGGCCTTCCGTCCCACCTCCGAGACCATGTTCTGCGATCACTGGTCCCGCGTGCTGCACTCTTATCGCGAGCTCCCCATGCTCTATAACCAGTGGTGCTCGGTCATCCGCTGGGAGAAGACCACCCGTCCCTTCCTGCGCAGCCGCGAATTCTGGTGGCAGGAGGGCCACACCATTCACGAGACCGCCGAGGAAGCGCAGCATGAGACCGAGCAGCAGCTCAACTGCTATGCTGATTTCTTTGAGAAGGTTCTCGCGATCCCCGTGGTGCGTGGCCGCAAGACCGATAAGGAAAAATTCGCCGGAGCCGAGGCCACCTATACCGTCGAGTGCCTCATGAAGGATCACAAGGCGCTGCAGGGTGCCACCTCTCATTACTTCGGCGACAAGTTCTCCCGCGCCTATGATGTAACCTTTACCGGCCGTGACAACAAGCTGCAGTACCCCTTCCAGACCTCCTGGGGTTCCACCACCCGTATGATCGGCGCGGTGATTATGGCCCATGGCGACAACAACGGCCTGGTTCTCCCGCCGAAAATCGCGCCCATTCAGGTCGTCATCGTTCCGGTTGCCGCTCACAAACCCGGCGTCACGGAGAAGGCGCAGGAGCTTCTGGAGAAGGTCTCCGCCCTCGGCATCCGTGCCAGGGCCGATTTCTCCGACAACAGCCTCGGCTGGAAATGCGCGCAGTATGAGATGAAGGGCGTTCCCCTCCGTCTGGAGCTCGGTCCCCGCGACATTGAGAACAACTCCTGTGTTGCGGTCCGCCGCGACAACGGGGCGAAGACCACCGTCTCCCTGGATGAGCTGGCAGAGCAGATTCCCGCCCTGCTGGATGCCGTGCAGCAGGGTCTGTACGATGCCGCACTGGAAAACCTTGAGAAGCATATCTTTGCCGCTTCCAGCGTGGAAGAAGCCAAACAGCTGCAGGCAGAGCACGGCGGCTTCATCAAGACCATGTGGTGCGGCGAGGAAGCCTGCGAACTGAAGATGAAGGAAGAAGCCGGCATGTCCTCCCGCTGCATCCCGTTCAGGCAGGAGAAGCTGGGCGAGACCTGCGCCTGCTGCGGCAAGCCAGCCAGACACATGATCTACTGGGGCATCGCATACTGATTTTGATTTCTGCTCAGGCAGCGCCTTTTCATGAAAAAGGCGCTGCCTGACGTATCACGTCATCGCATCACCGGAAGGTGTCAAAGTATCGGAGAGACGCTTAGATGTCCATTCTGCAAGCAATTTATCAATTTCTGTTTGGCCCGCTGGAGCTCTTCTTTGAGGTCGTTTACGGCGTAGCCTTTCATATTGTCGACGGGAATGCCGGCGCCGCCGTTATTCCGCTGAGCCTCTGCCTCAACTTCCTGCTCCTCCCTCTGTATAACCGGGCCGATGCGATCCAGAAAGCGGAGCGGGAGCGCGAACAGCTCATGGCCCCCGGCGTTGATCATATCAACAGCGTCTTCAAGGGCGATGAGCGCTACATGATGCTTCAGGCTTATTACCGCCTTCATTCCTATAAGCCGGTCTACGCCTTGCGCAGCTCTCTGCCGCTGCTTCTGGAAATTCCTTTCTTCGTGGCAGCTTTT
>JAFTFT010000038.1 GCA_017458335.1 Oscillospiraceae bacterium | reverse complement strand
CGCTTGGCAGAGGGGATGGCCAAGCGCCGGGGGCCACCTTCTCGGGAAGGGGGCTCCCAAGAGCGAGAACCCAATGAATTCTAAGACATCTGCCTGGTGAGGTGCATTAAGCTACCCACCATCAGTGCAGAAGAGCCAAAATAATTAAAAAAACAGAAAGGAAGAATACTATGTCCCTGAATTCAACTCTTGGATTTGGAATGATGCGCCTGCCGGTAATCAACGGAAACCCAACAGATTTTGACTATGAGCAGCTCAATACAATGGTCGATACTTATCTGGAGGCAGGGTATCATTACTTTGATACGTCCTATGTCTATCACAACGGAAAGAGTGAAGAAGCAGTCAAAAATCAGTAGTAGAGCGTCATCCGAGGGATTCGTTTACCGTTGCGACCAAATTTCCGACTTTTTTGCTGAAGCCGGGAGATGAAGATAAGATCGAGGGATATTTTCAGGAACAGCTTGAAAGACTTGGTGTGGATTATATAGACTACTACCTGCTGCACAATTTCCAGACCCGCTGGTATGACGGTTACGACGGAAAGGGTGGCGTAATTCAGTCAGAGCATCTGATTGAGCACGCCCTGAAATGGAAAGAAGAAGGAAAAATAAGACATCTCGGCTTTTCATTCCACTCGTCAGCAAAACTGCTTGACCGTATTCTGACGGAGCATCCGGAATTTGAATTTGTACAGATTGCGGCGAATTACGTTGACTGGAACTCTGAGCTCGTTCAGGCGGGTCCCTGCTATGATGTCATCCGGAAACATGGAAAGCAGGTCGTAATCATGGAACCGGTCAAGGGTGGCGGGCTTGCTTCCGTTCCGGAAGCGGTAGAAAAGACGCTTAAAGAAAAGGCACCCGATCGTTCCATTGCCTCGTGGGCGATTCGATTTGTCGGATCTTTGGATGGCCTGATCTGCTGCCTCAGCGGAATGAGTACGGTGGAGCAGGTGAAGGATAATATCAGAACATACAGGGAGCTGGAGCCGCTGAGTGCATCAGAGATGAACTGGTTGAGCGGGGAGATCAATGCACTGTATCGTTCTCAGGGACCGGTAAAGGACCTTGAAAAGTATGAAGGACTGAAACTCTATGGCGTCCCGGTCACTGCGATTATGGAAGGCTATAATGTTTGCCAGCTTCAGCCTGATCCCGGTTTCAGCGATGATAACAATTATCTCCTGAATGCGATTGCGGAAGAGTATAAGCGAGATTTTAAAGAAGAGCTTCCGAAAGAAACTTTGATCAATCGCTCAGGCGAGGATGTTACGGCTGAAGTGTATGAGGCATATGAATGGCTGCGTGCACACACGTTTTAATTAAGTTCTGATAGATAATCCCCGGAATCCTCGCTGTAATGTAAACAGAGGTTGGTTCCGGGCTTTTTTATTACTTATACAGCGCCTATTCCCCAAAATCAATTAATTTTTGATTTTGGGGAATAGTAGTTGGAAACAACGAATTGCAGCAGCTGAAATCATCCATACATCTTTGACAATGATAATTCTTGACGAATCCAACGGGATTATGTATAGTCAAAAAAGTAAAGAAGGGGATTTCAATGAAAGTATTATTGATTAACGGAAGTCCGAATCGGAACGGGTGCACCAACCGTGCTCTGGAAGAGGTGGAAAAATCTCTCCGGGAAGAGGGAATTGACACGGAGATCTTCCAGATTGGGAACGGTCGGGTGCACGGCTGTAACGGATGTAATGCTTGTGAGAAGACTGGACGATGCATCCATGACGACGATCCTGCTAATAAAATGTTGAGCTTGATGAAAGAAGCAGACGGAATCGTTATCGGAACCCCAGTTTACTATTCTGGGGCAAATGGAGCACTTTGCGCTCTGCTTGATCGCATCTTTTATTCTGGCGGAAATCAGCTGGCAGGGAAGCCGGCTGCTGCCGTAGTAAGCGCCAGAAGAAGCGGCACTACGGCTGCATTTCAGAGAATCAATCAGTATTTCTCCATTAAGAAGATGCCGATCGTCACTTCGCAGTATTGGAATAATGTCCACGGGTATACTGTAGAAGATGTTGAGAAGGATCTGGAAGGCCTCCAGACTATGCGAACACTTGGCAAGAATATGGCTTGGTTGCTGAAAATTATAAGCAGCGGGAAATCAGAGGGAATCATTTTTCCTGAAGGCGAGAAGCTGATTTATACCGATTTTATCCGGTGATGACAGTGGAAAATGTTACCAAAAGGAATATACCAGGTAGAAAAGAACTGAATATCAATGACCAGTTTACATAACATCGCTGAAAAAGATATTATATGGGACAACATGACTTATGCTGAGAAAAATCATCTGCTGTATCTGAAGCAAAAGGATTTATTGGATCAGTTTCTCAAGCGTGGTGCTATAACTCAGAAGCAGCATGACAAAAGCTTGCATGACCTTTCGGTAAAGATGGGAGAAAAATATGAGTGCTGCACACTGGATTCAGCGTACACATCTCTTTCGGGCAGATGAGTTTATATGCTCTCATATGGCTGTCCGGACTCATCCAATGTTCTCATTCAATTAGTTGACGATTACAGCCTTGAAATCATGGGCAGTGAGGTCGCGGCCATCAAAGCATTGTCAAAGAAGGATTTTCAACTGAAAGCTATAAAAGTTGAGCAATGGAACCATGACCTGTCACCATGGAAAGCTCCTGCCGTGTTTGGCACCGAGCCTTTCGGAGATGGGGCAGCCGATACGCTGAAGAAGGTTTTAACTCTGACAGGTGAACCGGGGAAAGAATACTATATAGGTGGCTATTCTCTTGCAGGACTGTTTGCACTATGGGCAGTATGTCAAACGGATGCATTCCAGGGGGCTGCAGCTGCTTCTCCATCAGTATGGTTTCCAGGATTTCTGGATTATATGAAATCAATGCCGATCAATACAGGGAAGGTATATCTGAGCCTTGGTGACAGGAAGGCGAGGACCCGGAACCCAGTCATGGCGACGGTCGGTGATAGAATACGCGAGACACACTCGTTGCTTTTGGAAAGAAATGTGGCATGCACGCTGGAATGGAATCCCGGCAATCATTTCAAAGAGCCTGAGCTGAGGACAGCCAAAGCTTTCTCCTGGCTTCTATTGAACGGCAAGTAAAGGAAGTAATGGAAAGATGAAGCAGGAAACCATAGATAGAATTCGAATAATCAGCAAGGATCGTGACTGGGATCAGTTCCATACACCAGCGAACCTGGCCAAAAGCATTGTGATTGAAGCCGGGGAGCTGCTGGAGTGCTACCAATGGCAGGATGAGGCCGATCTCGAGCATGTCAGACAGGAACTGGCTGATGTTATTGTATACTGCAGAAATATGCTGGATGCGCTTGGCCTGGATGAAGATGAAATTGTCAATGCCAAGATGGAACAGAATGAAAAGAAATATCCCATAGACAAAGCCTACGGGAGCAATAAGAAATATACAGAATTCTAGAAACACCGGCAGCAAAATCGCTGCCGGTTTATCATTGCAGAAGTGAAGCTCTCTCAGAGAAAAAGAAGAGAATATGCGATCAGATACTGACCGCCATAGTACAGAATGTAATTTGAAATGATATCAACAGGTCGTTCTTTTCCAACACCGAAGTATGTACCGCCCAGTACCAGATCTGAGAGAGCGAAAAGAACGCCGCCGGCAAAGAACAGATTCAAAGTGGGATTCTGCCAGCCATTTGCCATCGCAAGACTACCGGATAACAGAACCGTACTGAAAAGCAGTACACCATACCCTATGACGATACCCTTCATTTTCCCGTAATGTAGTTTCATAGGCTTTTCCAACACGGCGTTGCAAAGGCTGAGAACCGTGCCAAGAATCAACGGGATTATGATAAAGGACAGCTTCATCCCTGACATGTACTGGGATAATAGGCCTGCAATATACATAATATGTCCGATTCCGAATGAGGCAAACCCGGCGTAAGTGAAGGAGTCATCATAATCGCGGAACACGTACTTCAGATCCAGCCAGATGTCTCCGAGCAGCCCGAATGTGAGCCCAAAGATGACAAATATGCCAAGTATTCCTCTGTTTGATAAGTACCAGCTCAATACGGCAACTGTAATAAAAAGAACAGAGACGACTGATTTAAGCAATACCGCTTTGACAGAGTATGATGCAATCTTTTCACGAATGTACAGCACTAACAAGACTGTGGCAAACAGAATCAGCATCAGCATTTATCTCACTCCAGACTTTCAGAATAGATCTGTTACGGGGTTCCGGATACGATGCCTATATCAGATATTCATACAGTGTAAACTTCTTGACGCCGACACCTTCATATTCAACATCTATATCTCCGCAGCTGTGAAATCCATAGCCTTCATACAGCCTTTTTGCGGGGATATTGTTTTCCAGCGTATCGAGCCTAATTGTATCTGCCATGCCTATCATACTGTTCCTGACAGCATCAAGCAGCGCTCGGGCCACTCCTTTGTGCTGATATGTTGGGGTTACGGCCAAAAGATGAATGACAGCAACCCGATCTGTATTTAGCTGCCAGGCCCCGTTTTCGTAGCCGGATCCCTGACGATCATTGACCAGAACAGATCCTATGATTCCATCGTTTTCGTCTTTGGCGATGAAGAGGTTTCCGATCAAATCATCCAATACCGGGTATATTCCACGCCTCCATGTTGGGCGAAAAGGCGAGTCAACCATGGAATCGGACACGGAATAGTAGAACTCAATGACTTGTGGATACTCATTGAGGTGAGCTCTACGTATTACCATCAGTACACCGTCCTTATTGTGTCAAGGTTAACGCCATATTCCTCAGCAAATTGCTTCAGGTCCTGGGAATTTCGGATCACCATTACTTCATGCAGTTTCCCTGTTACCCGATCCCTCATACAAGCGGTCTGCTCTCCTGTACAAATGCTGCTTCTTAGTACAGGCTCATACTTCTCCATCGGGTACAGACTTGCTATGCTAAGCTTTTCTTTCTTTTTAAACAAGCTCATTGCTTCTAACGCCCTCTTTCTGCATCAGACTATCTCTTTTACTACTTTACAATGATCAGAGAGAAATAACCTGTTTTCTCCGGCATTTCCTGCAAGCTGCGGTATAGACGCTCCTCAGGCAATCCGCAGTTTTCAATCAGGTATGCAGTTCTCCCGCAATCTGAAATTCTTTGTTTTATCTGTGCTAAATGCCTGCCGACTTTCAACAGAATCATTGTACCGGGAAAAGACAAATCAAAATCTTCAGAAGGGAAGATTTGCACAGGCTCATTCCCTGAAACCAGGGGCATCAGTAACTTGGCAGCACCGGCACAAAAGGAGGGAACACCGCTGATGATCCTGACTTCATAACCGTCAGTCCTGATCGGATCAAGGAGAAAGCTTGCTGTTGAGTATATAGATGGATCTCCAAGGGTAAGAAAAGATACATTCTTTCCTGCGTCAAGTTTATCCTTCACCTGTCTCACGGCAGCTGTATGGGCATCAGAAAGAGTTTCTGGATCTTCAGACATGGGAAAAGTGAGGGGAAGCTGTTCTTTATCTTTTATGGCCGGCACTGACTGAGAGACTATTTGAAATGCAGTTCCGGTGCAAGGAGCGCTTCCGGGATAGGCAACGACATCCGTATTCTCTGTAAGCACATGAAACGCTTTTATTGTTAGGAGTTCCGGATCGCCCGGGCCGGCTCCAATAATATGCAGAATTCCTTTCATCAGTTCCTCCCGATCTCAGTGTAGATCATTCCCTTTGGCCCGCGCTCTGAGCGCATCAGAGAAATATGATCGACGCTCATAACCGTTTTGGGAACAGAAACAGCCGGAAGTGTTCCGATCGCTTTGCGGATCAACGTAATGTGAGGTGAAAACTTCTTCTTGTCAAAAGGTATTCCTGCCTCGGAAAGCGCCTTGCGCAGACGTTTTACATAGGAATCCAGCTCATCATAATCATCAAGTCCAACCCACCACAAGCTTCCAAAGTGACCAAGGGTAGAAAGAGAAATAGGGAATGGAGAGAACGGCACTTCAGATATTACTTCCGTGACAAAGTCAGGTTCATCGTATTCGCCGATAAATGCAAGCGTGATGTGTTAATTGTCAGTATTGGTATAGTTTCCTCTGATACCGCGACGAATCAGACGCTGCTGAACATCGGTCAGCGCATTTCGGAGTTCAGAATTCAGCTTAATGGCAATAAACAATCTCATGTTTTCTCAAATGATTCTTTTGATATGAGCATTGGAGTCACATTTCCTTTGAAGAAGGGAACGGCTTCACCAATGATCTCCCCACCATGCTTCAGAATGATATGAACTGTTGTGTCTCGCGCCTCACAGTATAGAACTTCTATACCTGATTGGAAGATATCCCGAACAGCTGTCTCAAACAGGCGGCTTCCTAAAGAAACGCCGCGTCTGTTCGGTGAAACAGCAAATCGTCCTAAATGCCATTCTCCGTGCTCCTGGTAAAGCGCAATAGACCCTGTTATTTCTCCGCCCTCGTCAGCACACCACCAGTGAGGCGTTAACTCATCTGGAATGGGAATCAATTCTGGCGGAATAGCCTGCTCTCCATTGAAAACAGAAATGATGAGCTCCATTATACCTTTCATGTCCTGATCAAAGGCTTTTCGAATTACGGTATTATCCATTTCAGCCGCTCCAGTTTCAATGCTTTACCTGTTTGCGATATCTATCATATCATCTGTGATGCTCTTCCTGCAACTATAGATCTACAAATTTTAGGCAATCTGTGCTATACTTCACGACAGAATTCTTGCAAGGGGAAACTCTCGTGACTGAAATCAATGAAAAGTCGTCACGCCATGTCCCTTACTGGCGAAAGCTGAATAAGACATTGAGGGGCAAGCGATACGACCTGGAGGCAAATGAAACGTATGTGAGACTGTTTATAA
Organism: Oscillospiraceae bacterium; assembly: GCA_017458335.1. Lineage (GTDB taxonomy): Bacteria > Bacillota > Clostridia > Oscillospirales > Oscillospiraceae > Limivicinus. The sequence continues at coordinate 185,056 of JAFTFT010000038.1, read as the reverse complement.
AACAGGTTTTTCAGGCTTAAGAAAAAAGAAAGAGGATAATCTGCTATGAAACAAATCACGACAGGGGATATGCTGCACGCCTACGGAAGCTTTGGACTGCATATGAACTATGCGGTGCGACTGACAGTCAGACTGACTGACCGGATTGACGGTGTGATCCTTGCAAACGCCATCAGGAAGACACAGAAGAGATTTTCTTTCCTCTCGGTCCGTATGAGAAAAGACGTAGAAAGTCTCTATTATGAGGAAAACCCGAATCCTGTTGTACTTCTGAACACCGATGCTCAAATCTCTCTTAATTCGGAACAGTCAAACTATCATGTCTGGGCTGTCTGCTATAAAGATGACCATATTCATCTGGACATATATCACGGCATTTCTGACGGAACAGGAATGTATATGGTTCTGTCAACGCTTCTGTTCTATTACTGTGCTGATCGTTACGGCGTCTCGGATCACACAGGAATCAGAACACTGGAAGATCCGGTGGAACCTGAGGAAAGTGCAGATCCTCAGGATTATCTGCCAACCTTGGACCCGGACCAGATGCCAAGGCCTCGCGTAGAGCCTGCGTTTTCCCTGATCGAAGACGGGGGAATGACTCCTTCTTCGCCCAGCGTCTGGGATATAGAAATCCCTGAAGAGGCATTTATGCGGTTTACTTCCGCAAATGATGCGAGTCCGGGAACAATGATTTCACTTCTGATCGCGCATACGCTGGATGAAATGTTTCCTGAACGCAGCAAGCCCATAACGAGTTCTTACATTATTAACGGCAGGCCAATGCTGCATTCCCCCAAAACCCACCACAACTGCGTTAATACAGTGTTTTTCAACTTCAATGATCGCATCAAAGCGATGCCGTTTGATCGCCAGTGCACCGTTTATCGCGGAATCACTTTTATTCAAAGCGATGAACAAAGAGTTGCCGGAGCGATGACAGTAGGAGCCAGCCGAAACCGGATGGTGCTTGGAATGGCACCTACATATGAAGCAAGAAAATATGCCTTTGGGCAAATGCTAGAGGGCGGGAAAAAGCTGTTTTCCTATATGGTAAGCTATGTTGGAAAATGGCGCATCAAATCATTAGAGCCCTATATCCTTGAATTCTGGACCCATGTCCCAATGGCGAATAATTTTCTTGTAGAAATAGCTGCAGTTAATGGTAAAATCTTCCTGACGATCCACCAGAGTTTCGCAGAAGACGTCGTGATTCAAGGTTTTCTTAATCAACTGAAGAAACACGGAATCCCGTTTCACGTGAGGCGGACAACGGATAACGACGCAGCGGTCTTTCCGGAACCATAAGAATAAAGAAGGCTTCTTCTCTTTCCAAAGTATGAAACCTTCTTTAATAATCGATTTACACTTGCCCAAGAATGAGGAAAGACTGCGGATTGAGAGTCAGCAGTTTAGTCGCGGGATCGTATACGCCTTTTCCTTCGACAAAGAGCTGCCGACAGTCGGGAAGAGAGACTTGAAGCTTTGAAGACTTACTGCCTGTATTTACAGCTATAGTCAGCCGACCTCTCTGATAAACAAAGGGTTTGCCCGGTTCACTGCAGATTACTTTGAAGTCTCCATTTGCCTGAAGATCCGGATACATATGCCTAAGCTTGATGAGCCTCTTCACAAAGGACAGGAGCGAGTCGGAATCGGCTTCCTGCTCAGAGACTGTTGGCGCGTCAGAAGCCGGATCAACAGGAAGATACAGCTTATCCGGAGAAGCGTTGGAAAATCCAAGGTTCGTTCCACGGGACCACTGCATCGGAGTCCTCGACCCGGTTCGGAAATAGCCGCCTTCTTTGGTCGGAAGCTCCAGATAGCGCATTCCTATTTCATCACCGTAATAGAGGAATGGGACACCGGGCATCGTAAAAATGAAAGAGTAGAACAGACGGAGTTCTTTATCATCCATATTGTAGCTTGGACGAATCGTGTCATGATTACATGTGATTAGGGAAATATAGCCGATATTCTTTGTTGACTCATACCAATCCATATACTGATCCAGAAATCGGTTAATTGCCCCGCCGGAATCTTTCCTGAAAAAGCTGGAATCTGAGCCTTCGTGGTTCAGATAATCTCTGGACAATGTTGTATAACCGTTACCCGGTTCGGCAAGGTAGAAATCCATATCAAAGCCAGCACGGAGTGCGAGCTTGGGATTGCTCCATTCTGAGAGCATGACCGTATCGGGATACTCCAAATCAAGCATTCTCCGGATATCTTTCCATATGGCGCTTGTCCCGCTTTTTAATTCATCATCGTTTTTGACGAGAGAAGCAGCCATATCCACCCGAAACCCATCACAGCCGTGACTGAGCCAGAATATCATAATGTCTTTCAGGGCTTCTCGAGTTTCCAATGCGGGAAGATCATTCATCGCGGTCTGCCAGGATTCCGTCTTTTTGAGGAAACCGTAATTCAAAGCAGGCTGGCACTTGAAGAAGTTTAAAACATATGCGCCGCTCCGTTCGCTTTCACCGCCGATATAAGGCAGACCGGCTGCGCTTCTGAAACAGAAGTCTGTCCAGATATATCTGTCTGAATATTCGTTTTTCTCTGCTCTCTGGCTCTCACGGAACCAGGGATGTTCCTCGGATGTATGTCCTGCAACCAGATCCAGAAGGACATGCATCCCTTTTTCGTGTGCGATGTCAAACAGTCTGTAAAGGTCCTCGTTGGTACCGTACCGAGGAGCAACCTTCTTGTAATCGCGAACATCATACCCGGCATCTTTAAAAGGTGAGTCAAAACACGGATTGATCCAGACCGCGTTGCAGCCGAGACCTTTGATGTAATCCAGCTTTTCGATAATACCCTTGATATCTCCGATTCCGTCTCCGTTAGAATCAAAGAAGGACTGGGGATAGATCTCATAGAAAACCGCGTCATTCAACCACTTTGTACCCATTTTATGAACTCCTTAATAAAGTAAGATGGTCTTACGAAAAGAGCTTGTTGTATTTCATCATCGCTTCGTCTACTTCTGCTTGATTGCTGTCATCTTCATTATCCAGTCGCCAGACAAGATCCATGATGCTGTCCACAAGCTTTCCGCCTGTAGCTTCAATGCGCGGAGCAGACCTGTAGCGATGTTCTTCATAATATCTGCCGTCTCTTAGAGATTTGATGGAAAGAAAAATGCTTTGTATCTCATGCCAATAATGATACGCCGTTAGAAAGTAGAGAAGAACCGGTTCCCGGCAGTATGATCCGGATCGGCATGGGTGATGAGCAGATCAAAGGGGAGAGAGGTGACGCTTTTCACTACAGATCGAATGTCCAGACCGGATCTCCCCGCGTCAATCACGAGAGCACGCTCGATGCCAGCCAGAATGAAGAAACGTACGCCTTCATCCTCAACAGCCCATGTGTTTTCAAAGAACTCCCAGGGGTGCTGGTTCCCGGCGGAGGGGGCCTGCATGGTAGCACGAAGGACAGCTGTGATTTTTCCTTTCTCGACAGGATCGGACTTGAATTTCCGAACAGAGATTCGTGTATAGATTTCGTTCATCAGTGCCGGCTCCTTTTTCATTCAGAATTGTGTTATCTTTGGGAAATTACCCTATCAGAATACCATCTGCACCAGCAGCATGTAGCACGCCGTGCCTCCGACGATGCTGAGGAAAGTATTGTGCCGCCAGAGGTGAATCGCAATCACCATCGCGACCGCAGTCGACTCCGGTACAAAGCCGGCCGCCGAAGCAAAGCTCATATGCCGCAGGCAGTAGACCACCAGTGTCGTCATTACCGCCATGGGAAGATACTTTCCGAGATACCGCACCAGTGAAGGCACCGGCCTGTTTCCGAAGACGGCGAACGGAAGGTATCGGGAGATGAAGGTGCAGACGGCACAGATTGCGATGATCTCCAGTGATTTCATAACGGAACTGCTCATATGATTGCCCTCTCTTCTCCGTCCTGCTCCTCGATCTTCCCCCGCAGGAGCGCCAGCAGCGTCACCGTGATCAGCAGCGACGGCAAGATAAACTGATCCGCTCCGAAGAGCAGAATGCAGGCTACGCTGGACACGGCCGCGATGACAGCGGGCAGCTTCCCATTCGCTTCGCGCAGCTGATCCAGCAGAATCACGACAAACAGCGCCGTCAGGGAGAAGTCGATCCCTGTCGTATCAAATCGGATCAGTCTCCCCAGCAGACCGCCTGCCATCGTGCAGAAGAGCCAGCAGATCGGCACCGCCGCTCCCGACAGGATATAAGCCCATTTTTCATTGACACCCTCCTGCGGCCGATAGGCACAGTGGAGGGAATAGGTCTCATCGCTCATTGAATAGGCCAGAAACAGCCTCCAGACGCCGTATGGGCGGAATTTCTCGATAAAGGACAGGCCGTAGAACAGATGGCGGCTGTTCAGCAGCGCCGCCATCACCGCCACCGTAAGCAGCGGCGTGGAGTTTTTCAGAAAGTCCACCATCAGAAACTGCAGCGAGCCGGAGAACACGATCACGCTGCACAGAGCGGACCACAGTGTGTTGTAGCCGATGCTCCGCATCAGGACTCCGTAAGCCACCCCGATCGGGAAAAAACCGATCAGGATCGGGACACTTCGTTTCATCACATAGAGAATGGTCTTTTTCATTGTCTGCATCGCCCTCTTCCGGGGTGTTTTCCGTACGGCCGTTCCGTCTGGCAGGTTTTATGATTATATCCGATTGTTATATTATTTGTAAAGGCTGTATTATGGCGATTTCCAATGTTTTTTCTCATATGATGCTCAAGGGCAATTTTATTCTGGTCGATGATACGTCCTTTTCTTACACTTTCAGAAGTGATATACTTGTTTCCAAAGAAGATCCGAAGATCAGACGGTATTGCATATAGCAGATAATTGTTTCTCTGAAGACCCCACTTTTTAAATCTGCTTTTTCGTATTGATATAGTGTGGTGATCATCTCTATGCTCCCGTTCACTTTATTAACCCTTGCAGACTCTCCATCCTCACCACAGCGGAGAGTCTTTTTATCTTCTTTCAGCAGGAAGGCGTCACTTTCAATTTCTGTTTCTGTTCAAAGTGCTTGATGCTACAGCCAGTACCATGCGGTTATTGCGCCCGCTTTCAGGCGGGGGTTAGACAGAAGCCGCGGGATTGTTGGCAAATTCTTCGTTGCCTCACGTTTTAAGGGCTACAAACGCCCTTCGGGAATAATTCAGGGTCTATGGTACGGAAATCATCAACATATAGATTGTGTTTGAAACAACAAAATGGTAGAATAAGAAAAAATGATATTATCTTTGGATAAGAAGTCCAGAGAATCCGGAGAACGAAAGGATGCCGGCTTGATCATCACGACTACTGTTGCCAGTCCGGCCTTTTTATTACTGCACTGATTATCAGAGCTCAATTTACAGAGAACGAAATAGACTGTATTCGGAGTGATATGAAGGAGGACAGAGATGTTTATCCTTGATGACGGCATCAAACTGGACTGTAAGGTTGACAAGCCTGCAAACATTGGAGATAAAATGCCTTTGGCGATTGTTATTCACGGCTTTACAGGCAACAAAGAAGAAAAACACATTGTCGCAGTATCAAAAACGCTGAACAAAATCGGCTTTGCGACTCTGCGTGTTGATATGTACGGCCATGGTTCCAGTGAAGGAAGCTTTTATAATCATACACTCTTTAAATGGCTTGCAAATGCGATAACCGTTATTGATTATGCACGTAATCTGGAGTGGGTATCGGATCTCTACCTGTGCGGCCATTCTCAGGGGGGATTGACGGTGATGCTTGCAGCTGCCATGAAGCATGATGTTATTAAGGGAATCATTCCAATGTCTCCGGCAATTATGATTCCTGAGCAGGCAAGAAAAGGTATAATCCTCGGAACAACCTTTGATCCCTTCCGTATTCCCGAACGGATCAGCAGCTTGGATCATAGATGGGAACTGAGCGGAAACTACATCAGAGTAGCTCAAATGATCCATGTTGAGGATGCCTATAAAGGATATGACGGGCCTGTTCTGCTGATTCACGGTGATGCGGATGAGTCTGTTCCGGTTTCGTGTTCAATAGAAGCGCAGAAGGCGTATAAGAATGCTTCGCTGAGCGTGATAAAGGGAGATACTCACTGCTATGATTTCCATTTGGAAGATGTAGTTTCAGCAGTCAGATCATGGATGACGAATACATTCTGCTTATAAGCTTTGATTTTGACGGTCTTAACCGTTTTTGTAATAGCTGCAGGCTTCTTTTTTGCATCGTCCTCCATGAAGAATCAGAAGAAAGGCGATTGATGCAGCAAGAAAGTGGCAGGAGGATCATTATGACCTCTCCTGGTACGAGCCTTTAGAGAAGACGGATTATCATGTTACAAGCTATGATGGCTTTGTTCTGAATGCAGAACTGATCAGGAATCCTGCAACGGCAGACAAGTTTATAGAGCACGGACGAAAAAGGAACAACAGTAAAAGAGGTGATTAAGAATGCCACCGTCCAGACACAGCTCCAGTTCCCATTCCTCGAGATCCTCCGGTTCATCCCGCACATCTTCCCGTTCTTCAAGTTCTTTCAGATCCTCACACTCTTCCAGCTCCCGATCCTCTTTCTCCAGCTCGAGCAGCAGATCATCTTCTTTCAGAGGTCCAAGCCGACATTCCTCGTCCAGCAGGAGCAGCATACCGATATCCCCGTATAACAAACCGCCCAGACAGTCCTACAGACCTGTGAATCCTACTCCGCCGCCCAGACGCCCGAGAGTGAACCAACCAATCGGATTCCTGCTGTATAGTACGCTGAAACCAAAATACTATTACGGAAAACAGCATGATTATGTTTATTACCCGGAGTCATGGACTGACCGAGAGAGTGGCACAACTTACGAGAAAGGATACTATGACGAGAATGGCCAATACTATTCCGATGTATCCTTTACAAAAAATGGCCAATACGAAAATGTTGTCTGTAATTGTCCTTATTGCGGGCAGGATACCATTCTGAATCTGACGGCAGATGATATAACAGCGCATCATCTGCAGTGCCCTCATTGCGGCGGGCCGATGACGATCAAGTCAGAGCTGGACGAGTATCTTCAGCAACCGGCGGATAATACACATGTTTATGATTCGGAAGAATCTTTGCGCCAGTTCACAGAACGAGCAAAGAAGAAAAAGCGCCGCAAATGGTGGATCATAGGTGTTGTACTGCTGATTCTCTATGCAATAGGCAGTACTGCAGAAGATTCCTATAATAGTAACTATTATCAGGAACAGACAGTCCAGCAGTATAACGATAACAGTGACTTGTCTTCCGGCTTCGGATCGGAAATCCGCTTGAGTTTAAGCGGCCAGAGCGCCTATCGCTATGCCGGTTCTGCTGATCAGACATACGATAAGCGCCTTGTATGGGACAGTGATGCCGACAGCTATTATGACGCTTCCACAGAATGTTGGCTTTGGTACAACACGGATGTAGAACCGCCGATTTGGCAGTACTGGTATGAGGGAATCTCCTCAGATTATGGAGATTATGGCTGGATGGAGCATGATTCTTCGGGATGGTATATAGAGAAATCTCAGAATAACTGGATTCAGCTTCCCGCCCAATATGACAGCAGCAAACTATGGTATATTGTAGAATAAAATGCAGAAACCATAAGCCGTTTCATATTTGCAAGTATGCCAACGGAAGCTTTGTCAACTATGGCAACTACATTGCCTATACGACTGCCCCCGGCGATGTCCTCAGCGGCATCGGCCAGCGCTTCGGAGTGAGTTCTATGCAAACTGCTCAGTGGAACAACATCAAGAATCCTGACCTGTTCAGCATCGATCAGAGGCGCACCATTTAACCTGCGGTTATCAGATAAGATTTCTGCCATGCATAGTTTTTCCCCGCCGAGAGGCGGGGAATTATTTTATAAAAAATTGCTTTTTCAGTGTTTACTGTTTCTATCTCTGCAGTTTTAAACAGTCTTCACTTTTAAGATTACATCTCCACCTAAGTACTGCAACCCCAATTATGATTACATATCCGATGAATGACATAGCCGTTGGCAGTTCCCCAAGGAAAAGCATGCCGAGAATCGCGGCAAAGACGACCTGAGTGTAGTCGAAAACCGATATCTCTTTGGCTGGAGCGTACTTATAGGCGGAGGTGATTCCGAACTGACCAACTGTTGCTGACAGTCCGGCCATAACAAGGCATATGAGCTGCGTTGGATTAAGCGGGACATAATTTACGGCGATAAATGGGATTGTCACCGCTGTGGAAAATATCGAAAAACACAAGACGATGATTGGAGTTCGCTCACCTTTTTTACCAAGCCTTCTGACAAAAACATAAGCTGTTCCCGCACCGAATCCACCATACAAGCCGATAAGCGCGGGTACAAGCTGCACATTTCTGCCGGACGGCCTTACAATGAGCATCGCTCCAAGGAATGCTGCAATTACCGCAAAAATATCAATACTCTTGGGCTTCTCTTTGAGAAGTGGAATTGAAATCAGGATCGCAAAGAATGGCGACAGCTTATTAAGCATGTTGGCATCAGCTATGTTAAGCTTATCTATGGCATAGAAGTTGGCAATAAGTCCGCTGGTCCCAAACAGACATCTGAAAAAGATATCTCCCACACAGTCCAGCTTTATTCTGATTCTCTCCCGTGATCTGATCAGAAGTGTCAGAGAAACAATGATGGCTACCGCATTTCTGAAGAATGCCTTCTCCATGGTGGGAATATCCCCGGATATTCTTACGAAAAAAGACATCAGAGAAAAGCCAAAGGCCGCAAACAATATGCAAAGGATTCCCTTTGATTTATTACTGATACGCGAAAAATCTTTCATCTTTACAAATTACTACAAAAGCCGCGGCCCCGATCGGACCGCCGTCAGTATGTCGCCTGACTCCAGCATAGAAATCCTCTTCTGATATTTCCCATTATTAATGACCTTAATGACCGCGGCAGATCCTAGCCACAGACTCCATATTAGCATATTGTTTTCTGTTCTACAAGGCATATCTGTTTGTGAACAGTGTTGTTTCACGAAGGTTCAGCAAATTATGCACATCTTCACGCTCCAGGCGCATCAGTCAACGCGACTGACCTGCTGGCGGATATCTGCCTCAAAAGCGCAAAAATCCCCCTTGGTTTGGGGAAGGAAATTTTTGAAATTCAGGACAGGGCAACTATTCCATCAAAGATATAGGTGCCCAACAGGTTCAAATCGTCATGCAACAGGTCCATCAATTCCGTATTGGGACGACTGATCTGACGCTGTATGGAAACAAGGCGAAGAATATTATATGCAAATTTCCGGATCAAAGCCAAACTGTTCCGAGATTTTTTTGCTGGAGATCTGTCTTCTCTGAAAGTATCATCCAGTACATGATCTACTGGCTGCGGGTATTTTTTGCCAGGGACACGCTTTGAAGTTCGCTTGTACAAATAATAGGACTCACCTTTCTTTTTTACTGTCATCCCGCGCGTTCTGTACTTCTGTACCCATTCCGGGTAAACCTTCTCTGTAGCAGGCATAAATATCCTCCTTTCAAGTAAAGGTACCTTATACCCCTACCAAAGTGATATAATACCTCTACAACAGCAAAATGTAGAGGATTATTTTGCACTGCGTATAGTGCTCATAATCCTCGATCTATTCAGGCTTTTGCCTTATTCTATTTTTTCTTCATGAAACAACCCTGCCTGACGGATTTTGTATTCTTCTTGCACAACAGTGCGTTTTCTGCTATAATCAACTCTGTATCATTATACAGGCCTGACTAAGCTTCAGAAATGGGAGTAAGCCGTGAAATCAAATCAGAAATATAAACCACTGAAGACGCCGAGCTATCTTCTGTATCTTGCGTTTATGGCGGTGTTTGCACTGGCCGCGCTGTATTTCCGGCAGTATCTGCTGGCCGCGGCAGAAGGCGGGATTACCCTGATCCTTGCAATTGTCGCGCTTGTGATGAAACGCAAAAAGGCAAAACAGCTGACGGCCTACATCGAATCCATTACCTATGACACGGAAAACGCCAAAAACAGCACCCTGTTGAGTTTTCCGCTTCCGATGGCTGTCTTCCGGCTCTCGGATTCCAGCGTTGTGTGGGCCAACGACGCTTTTTTCCAGATCTTTGACGTCGGCGGCGCCCGGGTGGACGCCCAACTGGCTTCTCTGATCCCGGAGTTTTCCGGGACGTGGCTGATGGAAGGGAAAACCGCATATCCGAGCCTGGTGGAGATCAGCGGACATAAGTATCAGATGTTTGGAAACCTGATCCGCTCAGAGCAGGATGAGGAAAACAGTGCCATTATGGGAATCACCTACTGGATGGATGTCACGGACTATGACAACACCAGAATTCTCTATGAGCAGAGCAGACCCGTTCCCGGTGTGATTGTGATTGACAATCTGGAAGAGATGTCGAGAAACTATCCCGAACGCGTGAAGAACGAAATCCGTGATGCGGTCGAGGACCGTCTGCAGCACTGGTGCGGAGAGTACCACGGCATGCTGCGCCGCTACGACAGAGACCGTTATCTCGTTGTTTTTGAAAAGAAGGACATCGACGAGATGCGTAAGGACAAGTTCTCCATCAATGAAGAGATCCATGACATCGAGAACCCGAACGGTATTCCCGCAAGCATCAGCATCGGTTTCGGTGCGGAGTCGGCAACCCTGGAGGAAGGACTGCAGTTTGCGGATGTCGGGACAGAGCTCGCCCTTTCCCGCGGCGGCGATCAGACCGTCATCAAGAACCGCGTGAACTTTGAGTTCTTCGGCGGGAGAGGCTTCGAGATTGAAAAGCGCACCAAGGTCAAGTCCCGTGTCATGGCAAATACGCTGTCCGAACTGATCCGAGATTCCTCCAAGGTCTTCGTCATGGGGCACAAGTTTGCGGATCTGGATGCGGTGGGGGCTGATGTCGGCATCTGCTGCCTTGCAAGGAAGCTTGGCGTCAGGAGTCAGATCGTGGTAGAACCGAATTACAATGCCTCCAAAACCCTGATCGAGCGGATGAAGAAAGAGCCGGAATACAAGGATGTCTTCATTTCGCCGCAGGAGGCACTGATCTCGGCGGATGCCAGAACGCTGCTGGTTGTTGTGGATACCAATCGGCCGGAACAGGTCGAGGATTCCGGCTTGCTTGGAGCCTGCAACCGTGTCGCCGTTATTGATCATCACCGTGTCGGCGCGACATACATCCAGAACGCGGCGCTCGGCTTTATCGAGCCGTATGCCTCATCTGCCTGTGAACTGGTGGCGGAGATTCTCCAGGAACTGCTGGAGACGGAAGATGTCAGAAAGGCAGAAGCTGAAGCAATGCTGGCGGGCATTGTACTGGACACCAAGAGCTTCTCGCTGCGGACAGGAGAGCGAACGTTTGATGCGGCTTCCTGGTTGAGACGCTGCGGAGCGGACACCTCAGAGATCAAAAAGCTCTTCCAGATCGACATGGATACGGCTCTGGGACGGTACAAGCTCATGCAGAATGCAAAGCTTTACCGCGGCGTGGCGATCACTGTCTCCGATGAGCCGCAGGAACGTATTGTCGCGGCACAGGCGGCAGACGAGCTGCTGAATATCTCCGGCGTGGAGGCTTCCGCGGTAGGCTCGACGGATGGAAAGGACGGCGTCTATGTCTCGGCGAGATCCATCGGAACCATGAACGTGCAGATCCTGATGGAGAAGCTCGGCGGCGGAGGAAACCGCAGCGCCGCCGCGGTCGTATTTGAACATACAACACCGGCGCAGGCGGAAGAAAAAATCCGCGCTGCGATCGATGATTATCTGGGATAACAGGAGAGATCAAAATGAAAGTAGTATTTAATGTTGATGTCAGAGGACAGGGAAAAAAGGGCGAGATCAAAGACGTTTCCGACGGCTATGCGCGCAACTATCTGCTGCCGCGCAAACTGGCTTCTGAGGCGACCGCGGATGCGATCAACGCCATCAAGTTGAAGGAAAAGGCCAAAGCTGCCCAGGCTGCCAAGGAAAAGGCCCAGGCGCTGGAGTATGCCAAAAAGCTGGAAGCCGTCCAGGTGACCGTCCGCGCCAAAGCGGGCAACGGCGGAAAGCTGTTCGGAGCCGTGACCTCCGAGGCAATCAGCAAAGCGCTCAAGGAACAGTTTGATATGGACATCGAGAAAAACAAGATTGTTCAGGGAGATCCCATCAAGAGCTTCGGCGCGTATACCGTCAAGGCTAAGCTCGGCTATGAGGTGAGCGGAAACATCAACGTTCTGGTGGTCGAAGAATAATCCATGGACGAGCTTCTCGGGAAAAAGGTCCCCTTCTCGGCACAGGCGGAACAGGCGGTCATCGGTTCGGTCCTGATCGATCCGGACTGTATTCCGTCTGTGATGGAACGTCTGCGCGCGGATGAGTTTTACGGGAAACTGAACAGAGATATCTACGACACGGTGTACAGCATGTTCGCCTACGGCATGACGGTAGATCCGGTGACCGTGCTGGGGCAGATGCGGGTACGCGGCGTCTATCAGGACAACTGCGAGCAGTATATGGCCGAGGTGATGCGCATGACACCGACGGCGGCCAATGTCCTGGAGTATGCCGCCATCGTGCGGGACCGCGCGCTGCTGCGCCGCCTCGGAGAAGCGGCGGACGAGATCAACAGCATCGTCTACGAAGGCAGCGGAGAAGCAGAGACCGCGCTGGAAGCGGCAGAGCGGAAAATCTATGCGCTCCGGCAGGGGCGAAATGTCGGAGGACTGATGCCGGTGTCCTCCATTGTGCAGAACGTGTTCGACCAGATGTCCGAAGCGGCCGGTTCCGGGAATAAGTTCCCGGGCATCTCCACCGGCCTGTCCGATCTGGACCGGATGATCCTGGGCCTGAACAAATCCGAACTGATTCTGGTCGCGGCCCGACCGGGTATGGGAAAAACCAGCATCGCGCTGAACATGGCGCTCCATGCGGGGATGAACCTAGGCAAAACCGTTGCGATCTTCTCACTGGAAATGTCGCGGGAACAGCTGGTTTCCCGTCTGCTTTCGCGCGCGGCGCTGATTCCCTCCCAGAATATGCTGACCGGCCAGCTTACGGAGCGTCAGTGGAAGGATGTGGCCGATGCGGCACAGAGCCTCAGCACCAGCGACATCCGCATCGACGATAATCCGACGCTGACCGTATCGGATATGAATGCACAGTGCAGACGGGTGCAGAACCTGGATCTGGTCGTCATCGACTATCTCCAGCTGATGCAGTCGGCGGGAAGCGGCCATACCTGGTCCAATGAGAGCAGAACCCAGGCGGTCAGTGATATCAGCCGTATGCTGAAGATCATGGCCAAGGAGCTGAATGTCCCGGTCATCTGTCTGTCACAGCTCTCCCGTGCAAATGAGTCGCGTCAGGACAAGCGCCCCATGCTCTCCGACCTTCGCGAATCCGGCGCCATCGAACAGGATGCCGACGTGGTGATTGGCCTGTACCGCGACGGCTATTATAACAAGGAAGCCGAAAACCCGAATCTGGCCGAGGCAATAGTGCTGAAGAACAGAAAAGGTGCAACAGGCACCGTCCAGCTCAACTGGCTTCCGGAATATACCTCCTTCTCCTCCGTGGAACGCCGATACGATGAAGGATGACCTGATCCGGCAATATTCAATGCTTCCTCAGGGGAGCAGCGTGCTCTGCGCGGTATCCGGCGGCGCGGACAGCATGTGCCTGCTCTGCTGGTTGAATGAGCTGCGGCCAGAATACGGATTTTCACTCTTCGCGGCTCACTATGAACACGGACTGCGCGGGGAGGAATCCCTGCGGGACGCGGAGTTTACGGTCGAACAATGCGGCAGGTTGGGCATCTCATGCACGGTGGGCCACGGCGATGTCTCGACCTATGCCGGGGTACACCGGCTCGGGTTGGAAGACGCGGCAAGAACCTTGCGTTACCGTTTCCTGGAGGAGACGGCCGACCGGCTCGGCTGTGACCGGATCGCAACTGCGCACAACCTCAATGATAACGCGGAGACGGTGTTGATGAATCTCTGCCGAGGCGCGGGAACCCGAGGACTGGCGGGGATCCCGCCGGTCAGAGGCCGCCTTGTCCGCCCGCTGCTGCAGACCTCTCGGGAAGAGATCGAGGGATACCTTGCACGGCATCATATCCCGCATGTTGAAGACAGCAGCAATGATACCGACTCTTATACAAGGAACCGCATCCGCCATCAGCTGCTCCCGCTGCTGGTACAGGAAAATCCTTCCGTACTGAAAGCCATCGGGCGTACGACAGAGCTTCTGCGGGAGGACGATGCCTGCCTCTGCCGTGAGGCGGAAGCGTTTCTGGAAACCTGGGAAAGCAACGGAGCAATTCCTTCAAAACGCCTGCTGGAACTGGAGCCGGCCGTGGCCTGCCGGGTGATCCGGCTGCTCTGCGGAAACAGCGTCAGCATGGAGCGGACCAAAGCGCTTCTGGCGTTTGCCAAAGGAAGCGAACGGGGCGTACTGGAAATCCCAGGGCGAAAGATCCGGCGGGAGCGCGGACTTCTTTATTTTCAGGGGAGAAATTAACGACTTGTTCAAATCTTGACTCTTCAAAAGTTAAAACGATTGTGGTAAGATTACTCTCACGTGCCTCAGGGCGGAAAGGAAAACTATGATAAAAGACATTGAACGCGTATTGCTTTCACAGGAAGAAATCCAGGCAAAGGTCGCAGAGATCGGAAAACAGATCACCCGGGATTTTGAGGATCAGGATCCGATCTTCATCGGCGTGCTGAAAGGCTGTTTCATCTTTATGGCGGACCTGATGCGGAATGTGGACATATCGTGTTCCATGGACTTTATGGCGGTTTCCTCTTACAGCGGAACATCTTCGACGGGGGCCGTGAAAATCAACAAGGATCTCAATCAGGATATTGCCGACCGGCATCTCATCCTGGTCGAGGACATCCTGGATTCCGGCGTTACGCTCAATTACCTGAAGAATTATCTCCAGGTCCGCAGGCCTGCCTCCGTGCATGTAGCCACACTGTTGGATAAGCCAGCACGGAGAAAAGCGGATATCTATGCCGATTACTCCTGCTTCGAGGTGCCGGATGCGTTTGTGGTCGGGTACGGACTGGACTATAACGAACGCTATCGTAATCTCCCTTATATCGGGATTTTGAAACCCGAAGTCTATTCCTGAAGATTTCTTCTTCAGAATGTATATGCAGTTATAAGAACGGATGTGAACTTATTTGAACCCAAAACGCAATCGGGCCAGGGATGTCGGCTTTTATGTGCTTCTCGTCCTGATTCTCATCGCGGTCATCTTCACAATGACCAAGGACACCGAGCCGGATCAGCTGGACAACTACTCGGAGCTTGTGGATCTCTTCAACGCCGGAAAAGTGCAGTCTTTCCGGACGGAAGGGAACAAGATTATCCTGAAGCTCCGCACGGACGGCACGGATAAGACGACGGTCGAGAAGACCTATGACCTTTACAGCTTCGGCGTGTTCTATGAGGATTTCAACGAGCTGATCAGGGAACAGCACGAGAAGGGCATCCTGGAAGAGTACGATTACAACGAGGGCTTTGTCGTTCCCTGGTGGGCAAGCATCATCCCGTACCTGATCCTGATGGGCGGGGCAATGGTCCTCTGGTATGTGATGATGAACCGCATGGGCGGAGGAGCCGGCGGCGTGGCCCGCTTCAGCAAGGCCAGAACCCGCCTGGGCAGTGACGAAAAGAACAAGAAGACCTTTGCCGATGTGGCCGGCTGCGACGAGGAAAAGGAAGAACTGGCCGAGATCGTCGAATTTCTGAAAGATCCGAAAGCATACACGGCCATGGGCGCCAGAATTCCAAAGGGCGTGCTGCTCGTAGGACCTCCGGGAACCGGTAAGACCCTGCTTGCCAAGGCGGTTGCCGGGGAGGCCGGCGTGCAGTTTCTGTCGATCTCCGGTTCGGACTTCGTTGAACTCTATGTCGGCGTCGGCGCCGGCCGAGTCAGAGACCTGTTTGAGCAGGCAAAGAAGGCGGCTCCCGCGATCATCTTTATCGATGAGATCGACGCCGTCGGACGCCAGAGAGGCAGCGGCCTCGGCGGCGGACACGACGAGCGTGAGCAGACCCTGAACCAGCTGCTTGTGGAGATGGATGGTTTCGGCAACAACGAGGGCGTCATCGTTATGGCGGCGACCAACCGCGCGGATATCCTGGATAACGCGCTGCTGCGTCCCGGCCGCTTCGACCGCCAGGTTTATGTCGGCCTGCCGGATATCCGCGGCAGAGAGGCGATCCTGAAGATCCACTCCAGAGACAAGCAGCTTGGCGATGATGTTGACCTCAACTCCATCGCAAAGGGTACGCCCGGATTTGCCGGTGCCGATCTGGAGAACCTGATGAACGAAGCAGCGCTTCTCGCCGTACGGAGAAAGCACCGCTTTATCACCATGGAAGACATCGATGAGGCAATTCTCAAGGTGCAGATGGGCCCGGAGAAGAAGAGCCGCAAGATGAGCGACAAGGCCAAGCGCCTCACCGCGTATCATGAATCCGGACACGCGGTGGCAGCCAGGTTCTGCAAGCATGTGGATCCGGTTCACTACATCACGATCATTCCGCGCGGACCGGCCGGTGGGTTTACCCTCTTCCGCCCGCAGGAGGATCTGGAAAACTTCACCTCAAGGGAAGAAATGTTTGAAAACATCGTCGTATCCCTGGGCGGACGCATGGCGGAAAAGCTCTTCCTGGATGATATCTCTACCGGAGCTTCCGGCGATATCCAGCAGGCTAGTTCTCTGGCGCGCGACATGGTGATGAAGTACGGCATGAGCGAGCGCCTGGGACCCATCCTGTATGACACATCCGGCCACAGCATCTTCATCGGGCGTGACTTCGGCCAGACGAAGAGCTATTCCGAAGAAACCGCCGCCATCATCGACGAAGAGGTCAAGGCGATCTTTGATGAAGCGGCGAAACGCTGTGAAGAGATTCTGACCGAGCATGGCGAACAGCTCAGAGGCCTGGCGGAGTACCTGCTGGTCAATGAGACCATCGAGGCGGATGAGTTCAACTACTACTTTGAGCACGGCGAATTCATGCCCGAGGTTCTGAAGGCCGGTAAACAGGCCCGCCACGACAGCACCATCGAGCGCCCGGCGAAGAAGATCTCGATGACCGACGGTTACGCCGAAGAGCAGACGACAGAGACAGCGGAACAAGCCGCAGATGCTTCCCATGAGGATTCGACAGCTGCTGAAGGCGCTGCGGAGACAGAAGAAGCAGGCAACGCAGACAAAGAAATGTCTTCCGAGGCGGAGCGCTCGGAAGAGAACAGCACTCCCGAAACGGATAAAAACGAATAAACCATCCAGAACAGATCGGAACCCGTTTTCCGGTCTGTTTTTTATGGGAAACAAGCTTGACAATCCATAAGTACGACGATATAATTGTATACAGCCATACCAAAACAACAGGTTGAGGACTGGGCAGGAAAGATGAAAGAGCATCGGAATATTTCCATTGCGGATCAGATCTTTGAGCAGCTGGAGCGGGAGATTCTTTCTGGAAAGTACCGGCGGGGTGAGATTCTGAGCGAGCTGCGTCTCTCCAAGGAGTTGGATGTCAGCCGTACGCCGATCCGGGAAGCACTGCTGAGACTGGAACAGGAGAATATCGTGGCTGAGAGCGGACGCGGAATGGAAGTAATCGGTATTTCTGCGGAGGATATGCTGGACCTGTATGATATCCGGCTGCATCTTGAAGGAGAAGCGGCCAGACGCGCAGCTGTCAACATCACGGAAGAGCAGCTGGCACAGCTTCTGGAACTTGCCGAGCTGCAGCGGTTTTACATCAATAAGCAGGGAAACAGCAGCTCGGAACACACCAAGAATCTCGATTCCCAGTTCCATGAGCTCCTCTATCTCTCCTGCGGCAGCAAAGCGTATATCGATGTCCTGACCAGAATCCACAAGAAGATGACCAAGTTCCGCATGGCGTCGGTCAGCAAGCGGAGCAGGGCGCTGCAGTCCAACGATGAGCATATGGCGATCTATCAGGCTTTGGCCGCGCATGACCCCGATGCGGCGGAACAGGCCGTGCTTACCCATGTACACAACGCCATGAGCCGGATGGAGCATATGGAACCGATCGATACCTGAAGGCCTCTGATAAAAAAATGTTTTAAACTTCTTAACAACATATGCCGTTGCTTCTTGCAGCGGCATATGTTATGATACATGATAATATGACGATTTTTGGAAAAAACAACATGATTCGGTTCCAGATCGTTTTGAGCTCCTTTCCGGAAGAGAATTCTGACGGATCCGGATGCGCTGTGAGGTTTGACATGATGGAGTGGCTGACCGGCACAACTGCCGGGAAATTTATATGGGCGTTTCTGATTTCCATGGTTCCCGTGATCGAACTGCGGGGAGGACTTCCCGTGGCGATTACGTCGGGACTTCCGTGGCCGCTGGCCTATCTGGCGACCGTTCTTGGAAATATGCTCCCTGTTCCGTTCATTATCATCTTTATTAAAAAGATTTTTGCATGGCTGAGAAAGCACTGGCCGGGAATGGACCGCGTTGTCACCAGGCTGGAGAAGCGGGCGGAATCCAAAAGCGATACCGTAGAGCGTTACGGCCCCTGGGGGCTTCTCCTGTTCGTGGCGATTCCGGCTCCCGGAACAGGAGCGTGGACGGGTGCGCTGATTGCGGCGCTGATGAACATGAAACTCAAGCAGGCGGTCCCGGTAATCCTGATCGGTGTGTGTATTGCCGGCCTGATCGTGACCGGAGTGACATACGGAGCGATTCACGTCTTCTGAACGAGGTGTGCTATGACATATCTTTATTGGATTCTTGTTCCGGCGATCGGATATCTTCTGGGTTCTCTGAGCTTTTCGATCATCATTTCCTGCCTCTTCCTGGGGAGAGACATTCGCAAGCATGGCAGCGGGAACGCCGGCGCGACAAATATGACGCGCGTGTTCGGCTGGGTTGCCGGTGTTGCGACGCTGGCCTTTGATGTTCTGAAAGCTGTGGCCGCGATGTTGATCGGACGCCGCCTCCTGGGGGATGCCGGTGTCTGTCTTGGCGGCATGGCCGTGATGGTGGGGCACTGTTTCCCGCTTTTCCATCATTTTAAGGGAGGAAAGGGGATTGCGACAGGCGCCGCGATCGGGTTTATGATTGACTGGCGTGTCGGTACCTCCATTATAGCGGCCTTCCTGATCGGAGCCCTGATCAGCAGGAAGGTTTCGGTCGGCTCCATCGCGGCGGCGATTACCATTGTCCCGACGACCTGGATTTTTTCCCCGAGACCGTCGATGATCGCCCTTTCGGTGTTTGCCTGCGTGCTGGCGATTACCAGGCACAGTGAAAACATCAGACGGCTCAGGGCCGGGACGGAGCCTGATTTCCGGGCCGGCAAGGCGGAAAAGGCTCGGAAATAAAAAAACAGACGAATTCTATTGAATTCTTAAGAATGAACTGCTCCTCTTGACAGGGAGCAGTTTGTTTGTTATATTAACTGTACTAACAGAGATAATACAGATAATTCAGCTGAGGTGGTAAATTTGATCCAGATTAGCTATCGCGATCCGAGACCGATTTATGAACAGGTAAAGGACGGCTTCCGTACATTGATTCTGACGGGTGTGCTGCACCCGGATGAGAAAATGCCTTCGGTGCGGGAGCTTGCAACACAGCTGGCCATCAATCCGAATACGATTCAGAGAGCCTATCGGGAACTCGAGCAGGAAGGCTATATCTGTTCCGTGCCCGGGAAAGGGAGCTTTGTGGCGGATGCGGGAGATACGGCCGCGCTGCGGAAGAAAGAACTTCTCATGCGGCTGAGCGAAATCTGCGCAGAGCTGCGGAGCCTTGGCGTGGAGGAAAGCACGATGCTGGAGTACATCAGGGGAGGGAAGCAACATGATTGAAGCAAGAAACCTGGTTAAGTCTTTTGAACAGACACGCGCTTTGGACGGCCTGACACTGACGGTGCCGGACGGCGCGGTATACGGACTGGTCGGACCGAACGGTGCGGGAAAAAGCACGCTGATCCGTCACCTGACTGGAATCTACCGGCAGGATGAAGGCGAGCTGCTCATCAACGGGGAGCCGGTGTATGAAAACCCGGCCGTGAAGAAAACAATCGCCGGAATACCCGATGAAATCCCATACTGGAGCCAGGCGACCGTTGACGATATGATGCGGTTCTACGCATCCGTTTACCCCGGCTTTGACAGGCCGTACTATGAGAATCTGGGGAAAGCTCTGGAACTGGATGGGAAGCGGATGATGCGAAAGCTTTCCAAAGGACAGCAGAAGATGGCTGCATTTCGCTTTGCGCTGGCCCAGAGGCCTGATATCCTGGTGCTGGATGAACCGCTGGACGGACTGGATCCTGTCAACCGAAGGACGGTCTGGGGGCTGATTCTGGGAGACGTGGCGGAGCGGGGCACAAGCGTGCTGGTCTCCTCACACAATCTCAGGGAGCTGGAGGATGTCTGCGACCATGTCGGAATCATGAACCGCGGAAAGATGCTGTTGGAGCGCAGTCTCAGTGAGCTGCAGGAGAACATGGTAAAGATCCAGCTTGTCCTGCCTGACGGCGCGGAACTGCCGGAGAGTCTGAATGTACTGCACGAAGGACAGACCGGGAGGGTGCGCCAGCTGATCCTCCGCGGCCGCGCGGAAGAGCTCAGCGCCGAAATCGCTGCCTGTGAACCTCTCTTTATGGACATGCTGCCGCTGACGCTGGAGGAAATCTTTATCTACGAACTGGGAGGGATGGAACATGAAATCAAGTCGCTTGTCCTTTAATACCTCGATCGCCCGAAACACGCTTCGTCGCTGCTGGCCGCTGTGGGCGGCATATCTGGGCTTTCTTCTGGTGACCTTCCCTCTGCCGCTGCTGAGTGAGATTCGCACAGCGAGGGGGAGAAGCGGCGTCAGCCTGCTCTATGTCTGCAGGGAACAGATTGCGCAGATGGCTGTCTTTCAGGCTCTGGCCGGAATGGCCGTTGCGGTCCTGACGGTCATGCTGCTCTTCGGATATCTCTATAACAGCCGGGGAAACACGTTGATGAACAGCCTGCCGATCCGGCGGGAAAGCCTCTTCCTGACCCTGTATCTGACAGGCCTGATTCCCATGCTGCTCTGTGAACTTCTGGTGATGGGACTCACGATGCTGCTGACGGCGGCTTATGACATCGGCACGGTCTGGTTCCTCCGGTGGTTTGCCTGTGCGGCACTCGGGCTTCTGGCTTTTTACGGATTTGCGCTTTTCTGCGCCATGCTCACCGGGAACATCCTGGTCCTGCCGGCGGTGTACGTGGTTCTGAATCTGACTGTGATCGGCTTTGAAACCTGTATCCGGGAGTTGCTGAGTAATCTGGTCTATGGGATGACGCCGGGAGCGCTGCGCTTAAGCTTCCTCTCCCCGCCGGTGAAAATCAGTGACGATCTGAAGGTCGTGACCAGCTATCCGGAGACGGTAAGGATGGAAGGTCTTGGAACTCTTGCTGTGTATGCTGCCGTCGGCGTGATGTTTGCTCTGCTCGCCCTGCTGCTCTATCGAAAGCGGAGAATGGAGAGCGTCTCGGACTTCGTTGCCATTCCGGTCCTGAAGCCGGTCTTCCGTGTCTGTATGGGCTTCGGCGGCGCATTCCTGTTTGCTGCGGTTATCTTTGAAAATTTCTTTAAGAACAGCGTTTCCGGCAGCGCTGCGGCCTGGGTAATGGCGGTTCTTCTGGTGATCGGCGCCTGCCTCGGCTGGCTGATTGCTGAGATGATGATCCGTCGTACGGTCCGCGCGTTCCCGCTGCGCCGGAAGGGACTGGCGCTGATCTGCCTGATCTGTGTGATGACGGTGATCGCGGCGGAGACCGATGTCACCGGTTTTGAAAAGCGGGTCCCCGATCCGGACAAAGTCGACCACGTGGAATTCTGCTATGACTCCGAATTCTCTGATCCGGAAAACATCCGTCTGGTGACGGAGCTACACCGCGAGCTGGTTAGGGACAAACAGATCTATGACAGCAAAAGCGAAGATTATATGCGCCTGGGCGAAAAGGCGTATCGCTTGACAGCGCAGGGAGAGCAGGAAGCAGATCTGTGGATGGATTACTGGGTTCCGATCAGCTATGTCATGCAGAACGGCAGGGAGCTGCAGCGCGTCTACACCATTGTTTTCAATGCGCACGATGTGGACAGACCGGACAGCACCATGGGTAAGATCCTGAATCTTCTGAACTCCCGGGAGGGAATACGGAGCCGGATGCAGACGACCGTGCCGATGGAAGAGCGCTATATTAATTATGCCGTGATCAACAGGGAAGGCTTAAACGGGATGGAGAATTCCTACCGCCTGTCACCGCAGGAGACCGTGGAGCTTTGGAACCTCGCCATGCTGCCCGACGCAGAAGAAGGAAACCTGAGCCTCTATACCATCGTCGACACGGAAGAGAATATGAAGACCCAGACCAATCTCCGCATCGATATCAACCTCTTTGACGAAACGCGGACGCACGACCCGTATTACTGGAACCACAGCTATCGGGTGTTTACGTTCTCCGAGCGCTGCCTCGACTGGATCGAAGAACACACGAAGCTCGACTGGGAGACGCTGGATGTCGTCACGGCGGAGCGGGAGAACAATAAAGCCGCATGACCAAAACAGGCCACATCGGCGCTGTGTCCGCTCCTGTGCGGCAGAGAAAAAATCACCGTGAAGATTCACGGTGATTTTCATATTTCTTTTCATTTTGTTCATGCCCGTGTCATAATTGCTGTGTATCTTAGTATCAGCAATGTGAGAGAGGGCAGCATCATGGATGAACAGGATGGAAGACATTCTTACAGAGAAAACAATCCTGTTGCAGGACGTCATGAATCCGCAGAGCCCGATGTGGAATTCAGATCTGCCTATCGGCGGGAGGTCTACTCCGACGCACACTATGAGCCGGCAGGGGAGTCGACAGTGCCGCCGCGGTACTATACGCCTCCTGAGAAAAGCCAGAGAGAGAACCGGCCGAACCGTCAGAAGCGGTCTGGGGGAAGAGCGGCAGGCGTGATCTGTGCCGTCCTGGCTGCGGGGCTTCTTGGAGGGACCTGCGGAGCAGGTCTGTGCGGGTACCGCTTCAACAACCAGATGACTTCTCTTGAGCAGCGCCTGAACGAGTATGAAAGCGCTTTGCAGGAGACCAGAGAGGCCGCGGAACGAAGTCTTGCAGATGCAGAGCACGCTGCTGCCGTGAGACTTCCGGAGAATACGCTGCTGCCGTCGGAGATCTACAGTTTGGCGACCCGGCAGGTGGTCGGCATCCGGACGGAAGTCACCATGACCAACTTCTTCGGCATGACCAGTTCCCGGGCAGTCAGCGGCTCCGGGTTCATCATCTCAGAAGACGGATATATTCTCACAAATTATCATGTGGTTGAAGATGCCTACAGCGGGCATTTTGATATCGAAGTCATCACGTATGACGGGACGAAGTATTCCGCTTCGATCGTCGGGGTAGAACCTGCGAATGATATTGCGGTCCTGAAGATCGATGCAGATGGGCTGACTCCCGCAAAACTCGGTGACAGTGACGGCCTGCGCGTGGGCGATATGGTCTACGCGGTCGGAAATCCGCTGGGTGAGCTTGAATTCAGCATGTCGACCGGATATGTCAGCGCGCTGGACCGGGTGATCAACACGCAGGAGAGCGAATCGATCAACATGTTCCAGATCGACGCCGCCGTGAACGAAGGAAACTCCGGCGGACCGCTGTATGCTTCGGACGGCTCTGTGGTCGGGATCGTTACCGCAAAGTATTCTTCCTCCGGTGTGGAGGGACTCGGCTTTGCCATTCCGGTGAACGACGTTCGGACGATTGCCGATGATCTGATCAACAAGGGCTATGTCACGGGGAAGGCTTATATGGGCGTCAGCCTGGACAACCGCTACAATTCCATGTACAGCCAGTATTACGGCATGCCCCTCGGCGCTTATATCGCGGGCGTTACCCCGGGAAGCGCGGCCGAGAAGGCCGGCATCCAGGCCGGAGATATCATTACTGCGGTTGGGGACTATCCGGTCAACGCCTATGATGAGCTGAAACTCGTTCTGCGGCACTTCTCCGCCAACGACACGACGGAGGTCTCGGTTTATCGCAGCGGAGCCGAGCTGAAGCTGACGATCACCTTTGACGAGGCAACGCCGGAAAACAGCTGATCCGCATTCAATTTGATACTTTTCTACTCCTTTATCCTCTCTTTTCTCCCTAGACGAAGGACCCGCAGGCCGCAAACCCTGCGGGTTCTTTGTATTTGTGCATAGGAACCGTCAGATTTTACGGAATAAAAAACCTCCGCCCGAAGGCGGAGGTGAAGCTTGAAACGTGATGATCAGTCAGGCATAATACCAAGGAAATAGTAATCATCCTGTGTCGGAGTGACAGAGACGGCGCTGGTGTTTCCAGAAGAAACCGGACCGTCGGGAACGATCACCATTCCGTTGCCCGTGCCGTTGTTGATGTACACCGCGCCGGAACCGTAATCCGCAGCTGTGCTTCCGGCATTGCTGGTGATATAATTGCCTCTCGTGACATAATCGCTCTTGATGTAGCCGGATTCACCGTTTACAACAACCTCGGTCCAGCCGTTCTCGGTACCGAGAATCGCCACACGGGTACCGCTGTCAAAGGTGCCGAGAATCACCGCACTGGCACTGGGACCGCCGCGCAGAATAACGCCGTTGGCATTGATGAAACCTTCCTGGGCGTTCTCAGGAATGGTGACGGAGTCCGGCATGATCGTGGAGGCAAAGGCAGCGTCATAGGAATAAGGCGTCGGCGTCGGACTCGGGGAAACGGTCGCGCTCGGGGAGACCGTGGGAGATGCCGTGATGGGATTCCCGTTTGCGTCGGTGGGGACCGGCTCATTGGTCACCGCAACCGTCGGAGAAACGGAAGGCATCGGCATCGGAACCGTGGTCACGGCGACAGGTGGAACCGATACGGACGGCGTGGGGGTCGGGGTTGGCGTGGGGGAAGGAGGCGGCGTTTCAACGACAATCTCCTTGCTGGGCTCGACAGTCGGGGTGGACTCCACCGCCGGTTGAACCGTGCGCTGGCCGCAGGCGGCCAGAGAAAAAACAAGAACAGCAATCAGCAGGAGCATTCCTGCGCTACGGAAAAGCTTATTCATGGCTTCCTCCTCATGGAAAAATCATGCAAATGTCATTTTGCGTAACTTATATTATACCAAAATGTAACAATTGTCAATGCCGGAAACAGGCAAATCCTTGATAAAATGGCATTTTCGGGCCTAAGTATACGTTTATTTGGCATTTCCGTCAAGACAATCGGAGCTGAAAACGCCGAAATTGAGGAAAACTTAATAATTCCGGCCTTTTCTTAGGGCTGCTTCTGTGATACCATGCTGAAAGCAGAGACCTCATGGAACTTGCGGAGGGTGATTATGAAGAACAGACTGCGGATTCTCTTGTCCGCATGGATGATGCTGATGCTCGTGGCGGGCACTGTGTGTCCTGCCGTGCACGCGGATGCGGATATGCGCCGTGTCGTGGTCGGCGCCGATCTCAGTGAAGAACAGGTGAACGCGGTATACGGGAGCTTCGGAATAACACGCGGGGATGTGCCTGAACTTCGCCTGACCAACGCCGAAGAGCATGCCGCCCTGGACGGATTTCTGGATGCGGCTGTCATCGGGACAAAATCGATGTCCTGCGTGTTTCTGGAGCTGATGCCTCAGGGCAGCGGGCTGAGTGTCACGGTCAATAATGTCAGCTGGTGTACCCCGGACATGTACCGCAACGCGTTCACAACCGCCGGAATCACGGATGCGCGGATCACGGTGGCGGCGCCTTTTCCGGTGAGCGGGACGGCGGCACTGGCCGGAATCTACAAAGCCTACGAGGATATGACCGGCCGGAAGCTGGATACCGCCGTGAAGGATGTCGGTACCCAGGAGCTGACCGTAACCGGTGCCCTGGCGAATGAAATCGGCAGCACGGCCTCGACATCCATCGTCAACGACCTGAAAAAGATGCTGGGCGATACCGTGAACATGTCGGATGAAGAACTGCGTACCGCGATACGCCGGATCGCCTCGGGATACGGGGTCTCCCTCACGGAGGCTCAGGTCCAGCGCCTGCTGGAGCTCTGCCGCTCGCTGGAGAAGCTGGATCCGGACTCCCTGACGGAGAAGGTTGGGGAACTCCAGAGCACCCTGGAGAAAGTCTCGGATGCGAAGGATCAGGTGGTCGGCTTTGTCGAGAAGGCCAGACAGGTGATCGACGCGGTGAAGGATTTCTTTGCGAGAATCTCTTCACTTTTCAATGGACGCTGAAGCGGGGCTGTGGTACAATATCTCCTATGAATGAACAACGACTGAAACAGATCAAACGTCAATATGATGAGCTGCAGCAGCGCCTGCAGGAACCGGGCAGCTGGCAGGACCCGGCTCTTTTTGCCCGGCTGCAGAGAGAGCTGCAGGAACTGAGTCCGGTTGCGGAAGCCTATGCGGAATGGGAAAATACCGAACGTGAGCTTCTGAATCTGGAGGAAATGCTTTCGGACCCGGAGATGAAGGACATCGCCTGGGAAGAAAAGCAGGAGCTCCTGAAACAGAGGGAGCGGCAGGCCCACACGCTGCAGCTGCTTCTCCTTCCGAAGGATCCGAATGACGGGAAAAACGTCATCATGGAGATCCGCGCCGGCGTGGGCGGAGAGGAAGGCGCGCTTTTTGCCTCCGACCTCTACCGGATGTATTCGCTCTACGCGGAGGCCAGACACTGGAAGATCGAGGTCGTGAACGTCAGTGAGACCGAACTCGGCGGGATCAAGGAAATCAGCTTTGTGGTGGAAGGAGACAGTGCCTTTTCCAGGCTCAAGTATGAGGGCGGGGGACATCGGGTTCAGCGCGTGCCGGTGACGGAATCCGGAGGGCGGATCCACACCTCGGCTGCTACGGTTGCGGTTCTGCCACAGGTGGAAGAGGTGGACTTCAAGCTCGATATGAACGAGCTGAAGATCGACACCTTCCGTTCCTCCGGCGCCGGCGGCCAGCACGTCAACAAGACGGAGAGCGCCATCCGTGTCACCCATCTGCCCACAGGACTGGTGGTGGAGTGCCAGGATGAGCGCAGCCAGTATAAGAACAAAGACCGGGCGCTGCAGATCATGCGTGCCAAGCTCTATGAGCGCGAGCAGGAGAAACAGCATGCTGCCCTGGCTGCCGAGCGCAGGAGCCAGGTGGGCACCGGAGATCGAAGTGACCGGATCCGTACCTATAATTTCCCCCAGAACCGTGTGACCGATCATCGCCTGAGCGGTGAGGGACGCAGCTTCAATCTGGAGAGCGTCATCAACGGCGGCCTGGATCCGCTGATCGATGCGTTGACGGCGGCGGATCAGGCGGAAAAGCTGGCAGAGGGGGAGATGGCGGAATGAAGACAAAACGGATCAGCCGGGAGATTGAGACGGCGGCGGAACTTCTTCGCGAGGGAAGTCTCGTCGCTGTTCCAACGGAGACCGTCTACGGTCTGGCGGGCAACGGACTGGATGCGCAGGTGATCGAATGCATTTATGAGGTCAAGGGCCGGCCGGCTATCAAGCCGATTTCGCTGATGGTTCCCGGTGCGGAAATGATCGACCGCCTATGTGAAGAGGTTCCGGACGCAGCACGGACGCTGGCCGGGGCATTCTGGCCGGGACCGCTGACCCTGGTCCTGCGGGCGAGAAGCTCCGTTCCTGAGATCCTCCGTGCCGGAGGGGAGACGGTCGGTCTTCGGTGCCCGCGGCAGGAGCAGACGCTTCAGCTTCTTCGCAAGCTGGAATTTCCTCTGGCGGTTCCGTCCGCAAACCCGTCCGGGATGGAGAGCCCGAAGGACGCGGATCAGGTTTTTCGGTACTTTGACGGAAAGATCGCCGCGGTCATTGACGGCGGTCCGTGCGCGCTGGGCCTGGAATCAACGGTGCTGGATCTCAGCAAAACGCCTTACCGGATTCTCCGGCAGGGTTCTCTGCCGGCAGAGAAGATCATGGATACCCTGGTCTCCGGCATGACCATCGTCGGCATCACCGGCGGCAGCGGCTGCGGCAAGACCACGGCCCTGAAGGAACTGGAAAACCACGGCGCTCTGCTTCTGGACTGTGATGCGGTGTATCATGAGCTGCTTCAGAACTCCGAAAGCCTGATCACAGAGCTGAAGACCGCTTTCCCCGGGACGGTGGAAGACGGCGTGCTGCGGAGAGACCGGCTGGGAGAGATCGTCTTTCAGGATGCAGAAAAGCTGAAGCTCCTGAATGAGATCACGCATCGGCACATCATGGCGGAGATCACCTCCCGTCTGCGGAACCGGGCCATGCAGGGCGGCACGCTTGCGGCTCTGGATGCCATCGAACTGATCGGCAGCGGGCTGGCGGAGATCTGCGACTTTACCATTGCGGTCACCGCCTCGGACGAGACAAGGATTGCCCGCATCATGGAGAGGGACGGCATCAGCCGGGAGAAGGCGGAGCTGCGGATCCGTGCGCAGCGGCCGAACGCCTGGTTTGAAGAAAACTGCGATTTCACCGTGTCGAACGACGGTGACAGGGATCGCTTTATCCGAACATTGAATGATTATCTGGAGGAACGACTGTAAGATGGAGAACATGAGAGATAAGCTGTTTTATGAACAGAAGAACGGCTATGACCGGATCGGAACCGAGGAGCGGATCAAAGTCGAAGAATACTGCCGCGAGTATATGGACTTCCTGAACGAAGCGCGCACCGAACGGGAAGCGGTCCGCTATGCTGTGACAAAGGCGGAAAAGCTTGGCTATCGGGCATTTCAGCCGGGCGAGATGCTGAATCCGGGAGACCGGGTATACCGCGTCAACCGCGGTAAGGCTCTGATGCTGGCCGTGATCGGGAAAGAATCCCTGGAGCAGGGAGCCGTGATTGCCGGCGCCCACATCGATTCCCCCCGTCTCGACCTGAAACAGATCCCGATGTATGAGCAGGATGAACTCTGCTATCTCCGCACCCACTATTACGGCGGCATCAAGAAGTACCAGTGGGTGACCATTCCCCTGGAGCTGCACGGCGTCGCGGCGCTGAAAAACGGCGAGACGGTGGAAATCTGCATCGGCCGGGAACCGGGAGAGCCGAAGTTCGTCATTACGGATCTGCTCCCGCATCTTGCGCAGGACCAGATGAAGAAGACGATGGCCGAAGGCATCACCGGAGAAGGTCTGAACATCCTGATCGGC
Source organism: Oscillospiraceae bacterium (assembly GCA_017458335.1). Classification (GTDB taxonomy): domain Bacteria; phylum Bacillota; class Clostridia; order Oscillospirales; family Oscillospiraceae; genus Limivicinus. The sequence goes on along the minus strand of JAFTFT010000038.1, from coordinate 155,860 downwards.
AGCATTCCCTATGCCGACGACGGAAAAGACCGCGTGAGACTTGCGGTCCTGAGCCTGCTGAACGATGCATACGGAATCACGGAGGAAGATTTCCTCTCGGCGGAGCTGACAGCCGTTCCCGCCTTCGACGTCTGTGAGATCGGTCTGGACCGCTCCATGATCGGCGGATACGGCCACGACGACCGGGTCTGCGCTTGGGCGGAGCTGAAGGCCATGTTTGACCTCGAGACGCCGAGGAGGACCTGCGTCTGCATTCTTGCCGACAAGGAAGAGATCGGGTCCGAGGGCGTGAGCGGCATGCAGAGCTCGGCCTTTGACTGCTTCATGGAGGACCTCTGCGAGGCACAGCACGTCGCGCTGCGCCGCTGCCTGGAGAACAGTTTCTGCCTCTCCGCCGATGTCTCGGCCGCCTTTGACCCGCTGTATCCGGAAGTCTCGGAGAAGCGCAGCGAGTCCAAGCTCAACTACGGTCTTGCGATCTGCAAGTACACCGGAGCAAGAGGCAAGTCCTCCACCAGCGACGCTTCGGCGGAAATCGTCGGCTATCTCCGCGGTCTCTTTGAAAGAGAGCAGGTGATCTGGCAGATGGCCGAGATGGGCAAAGTCGACCAGGGCGGCGGCGGAACCATCGCCAAGTACATGGCCAACCGCAACATCGATACCATCGATGCCGGCGTACCGGTTCTGAGCATGCATGCCCCGTTTGAGGTCGTCTCCAAGTTCGACTGCTACATGACCTATAAGGGGATTCTCGCGGCCTATCGTGACTGACCCTCTTGCCGGCTGATACTGCTTAACGGGATCGATTGCCCGCGGAGAGATACCGGCACCGCATTTCGATAAAGGATATCAATCATGAAACCCGCGGCGTGGGAGAATTCTCTGCCGCGGGTTTTTTCAGTTCAGTGTGCCGTCCAGCTTTTCCGTGAGCAGCAGGACGCGGTCCCGGAGCGCCGCATGCTCGGGAAGGGAAAGGGTCGGATCAAGAGCGAGCAGGCGGTCGGCGGCGTCCTTGGCCTTCATGAGGGTCTCGGTGTCGGTGCCGAGGTCCGCCACATGCATTTCGGGCAGGCCGTGCTGGCGGGAGCCGAAAAAGTCTCCGGGTCCTCTGAGACGCAGATCCTCTTCGGCGATCCGGAAACCGTCGCCGGTTTCACACATGATCTTCATGCGGGCTCTGGCTTCTTCGCTCTCAGAGTCTGTCACCAGAACACAGTAACTCTTGTGCTCCCCGCGTCCGACGCGTCCGCGCAGCTGATGGAGCTGGCTGAGCCCGAAGCGGTCGGCGTTTTCCACCAGCATAAGAGCTGCGTTTGGAATATCCACGCCGACTTCGATCACGGTTGTGGAAACCAGAACGTCCAGCGCCCCCGCTGTCATCTGCTGCATCACGAGATCCTTGTCTGCGGTCTTCATCTTTCCGTGGACACAGCCGATCCGCAGCTCCGGAAGCTCCTGTCGGAGCTGCTCTGCATATTCCACGGCGGAAAGCAGCTTTTTCCCGGACTCCGTCAGAGAAATCTCGCTGTCTTCGTCCTCCTCCACCTTGGGACAGACAACAAAGACCTGGCGGCCTTCTGCGCAGAGTTTTCGGATGAAAGCAAGCAGACGCTGATGATAGGCGCTGCCGACACAGAAGGTATCCACCTTCTGCCTTCCGGGAGGCAGCTCATCCAGCACGGACAGCGCCAGATCCCCATAGATGATGAGCGCCAGCGTCCGGGGGATGGGCGTGGCCGACATGACATAAACATGGGGCGGAAGCGCGCCGCGGTCTGTGTGCTCGCCGGTGCCGAAGTGCGAACGCTGCTCCACACCGAAACGGTGCTGTTCGTCGGTAATGGTGAGGGCCAGCCGGGAAAAGTGCAGACCGTCGCTGAGCAGGGCGTGAGTTCCGACGATGAGATCGAGAGAACCGGCCTCGAGGGCTTCCGTCAGCTCCCGCTTTTCTCTGGTCCGGGTAGAGCCGGTGAGCAGTCCGACGCGGACCCCGAGCCCGCCGAGAATACCGCACAGCGTCCGGAAATGCTGCTCGGCGAGAATCTCGGTCGGGGCCATGAAGGCGGCGGCATAGCCTGCCTGAAAGCACTGCCAGATCAGCGCGGCGGCTACGAGGGTTTTGCCGCTGCCGACATCGCCCTGAAGAAGGCGGCTCATCTGCCTGCCGGAGGCCATGTCGGAAGCGGCCTCTTCGATGGCGCGGCGCTGCGCCCCGGTGGGAGAGAAAGGGAGCGATTCATAGAAGGGCATGAAATCCGGTTTCGGAACAACGATGCCGCTTCGGTCTGCTTTCCGTCTGCTGCCGAGCGCACAGGAGAGGAGAAACAGTTCTTCAAAGACAAAACGCTTCCTGGCCTGATCCAGCACGGCGGTATCCTGCGGAAAATGAATGTTCTCATAGGCGTCTTCCGCTGCCATCAGACCGTACCCGGTCCGGACGGATTCCGGAAGCAGTTCGGGAATCTGCCCGCGGCAGCTGTCCAGCCCCTGCCGGATGCTCTGCCGGAGTGCACTCTGCTGAAGCCCGCTGCTCAGACGATAGACCGGGAGAATTCTCCCGGTGACGGACATCCTGCCGGCGGGCAATTCCTCCGACTCAAAGACCGGGTTGGTGAGGCTTCTGCGGGAGCCCTTCACCTCCATCCTGCCGAAGAAGCGGTAGGAATTGCCGCGCTGAAGCTGATTCCGGACATAAGGCTGGTTAAAATAGGTGACGCTTACTTCGGCGCTGTCGTCATAGACCCGAAACCGCACCACTTCCAGACCGCGCCGAATCCGGGAAAGCCGGGGTTCGTCCGCAACGACGGCGGAAATACAGGCGGACTCGCCGTCCTGAACCAAAGCGATGGGTTTCACGCTGCTGCGGTCTTCATATCGGCGCGGGAAATAGGAAATCAGGTCAAACAGAGAAAAGACGCCCAGCTTGTTCAAAGCCTGCGCCCTTTTCTCTCCGATTCCTTTGACACTGCGTATGTCTTTACGAAACGGTTCCATCGTGTTATTCTGCGTACCGCACCTTATAGTCTCCCGCCGAGGAGTTGGCGGTGTAGACATCGATGAGGCCCTTGGTACAGATGACCTGATTGCTCTTGGTGATCAGGATCATCTCAAAGCCGCCGTACTGGCGCCAGTAGTTCAGCGCACGGGTCTCCCCGAGGACAAACATCGCCGTGGACAGGGCATCCGCCATCGTGCCGTCTTCACAGATGATGGTGGCGGAGAGCAGATTGTTGGTGACCGGCGATCCGCTCACGGGATTGATGATATGGTGATAGGTGGTGCCGTCAAACTCAAAGAAGCGCTGATAGCTGCCGCTGGTGACGACGGCCGTCTCGCCGACCTGGACCGTCCCGACCCAGCTGGCAGTGTTGTTCGGATCCTGGATGGCCACGGTCCACTTGCTGTCATCCGGCTTCAGACCAAGGGTCTGGACATTGCCGCCCAGCGAGATGATGCCGCTCTTGACCCCGGCCTGGCGCATGGCGCTGATGGCGTTTTCCGCGGCGCAGCCCTTGCCGATGGAGCCGAAGCTGATCTCCGTACCGGCGGGGAAACTGACGGAATAGGAACCGGTGGCCGGATAGCTGGTCAGAACCATCTGATCAAAGGCCTTTCTCTTGAGCTGAGCCTGAATTTCTTCATACAGCGGGACATAATAACGCCCGTCCACAAAGCCCCAGAGCTTGATGAGCGGATAGAGGCTGAGATCCAGCGAGCCGTCGGAATTGTCATAGACCGTTTTGGCGGTGCTGAGCATCTTGGCGATCTGCGCGTTGACGACAACGTTCTGCCCGTTTGCGTGATTGATGGCGTAGGTGGTGCTGGTCGGAAGCTCCGGATCCAGCAGCGCCTCCATGGAGTTGATGACGCTGGTCGCCGCGGCAAGGCCGTCCTGGGCGTGCTTTCCGTAAGCGGTCAGGGTCATGACCGTGTCCATCGCGAAGATCTGCTTCTGCTCCATGGCGGAGGCAGAGCCGCAGGCAGTCAGGGAGAGCAGCGCGGCAACGCAGAGAATCAGCGCGATGCCGCGGGTGAAGCGGTTATACCAGGTTCTTGTGGGCTTCATAGAATTCATCATAGTCCTTTAACATATACTTCAGAAGATTCGGCGTATCCAGCTGATACGGACACTTGCTGGCGCAGGAACGGCAGCCGATGCAGTCTTCGATCTTGTGCATCTTGGCATACCATTCATCCGTCATATACTGCTGCCACGGAGAGCGGCGCAGCAGCATGTTCATGCGTGCGCAGTTGCGAATCTCGATCCCCATGGGACATGGCATGCAGTAGCCGCAGCTGCGGCAGAAACTGCCGGAGAGCTCCCTGCGCTCCCTGGCGATGAAGGCTTCAAGCTCCTCATCCAGATCCGGGTCTTCCTCCGCGACCTGAAGCCACTGCTCCAGCTGACCCAGTTCCTGGACACCCCAGATGGGAACCACGTTGTCATACTGCTTCATAAAGGCGTGGCAGGCGCGGACATTCGTGAGCAGACCGCCTGCGAGCCCCTTCATGGCGATGTAGCCGACGTTGGCTTCCTTCGCTCTTGCGGCGAGCGCGAGATCCCGTTCCGCCGAGATATAGCTGAAGGGGAACTGTACGGTCTCAAAGAGGCCGGAGTCGATGCACTCCTCCGCGACCTTGACGCGATGGGTGGTCACGCCGATATGACCGATCCAGCCGCGCTTTTTTGCCTCCAGGGCGCCGGCATAGGCCCCCTCCGGATCCTCCGGGTCCGGAACCTCCGGAACCTGGTGAAACTGGAAGAGATCGATGTAGTCAGTCTTCATCATGCGCAGGCTGTTTTCAATATGGGCCAGAACGCCCGCTTTGTCCCTGGCGGCACTCTTGGTGGCAAGGACAATATCGCTGCGCACATCGCTGAGTGCGAGGCCGATCTTCTCCTCACTGTCGGTATAGGCATTGGCGGTATCAAAGAAGCGGATCCCGCCCTCGTATGCGGCGCGAAGCAGCTTCACGGCATAGTCCTTTTCACAGCGCTGAAGCGGAAGGCAGCCCAGAGAAGGCTTGGTGGCAACCAGGCCGCTCTTTCCCAGAACGACGGTTTTCAATGATTCGTCATCTCCTTTAAGATTGATGAAAATAAAAAACAGGGCTTTACTTTATCGGGTTTCGATGGTATAATACCATGCGTTGTCTGGATTATACCAAATTCATGGCATAAAGGCAACAACTATCTGAAGATGCGGCCGTAGCTCAGCTGGATAGAGTGCCAGACTCCGACTCTGGAGGTCGTGGGTTCGAATCCCGTCGGCCGTACCAAGGAATAACCCGCCTGATTCCTGATGAATCAGGCGGGTTTTCAATTTGCCCCGAGTCCATCCGACTGGGAAGATCACAGAACGGGATGCGGAATAAACGCAGCCCTGTCATGCCTCTGTTTTCCGCCCGCTGAAAAAAGACCATCGACTCAAACCCGAGCCGATGGTCTTTCACAAAAAGAGGGGACTGTGTGAAATGAAATGGATTTACGCGAAGTATCGGACCGCCGCTTTGAACATCTGCAGATCATAATTGCCCGGCACGTTGCGATACAGACCGGAACCGATTCTCTCCGCGTGGCCCATCTTGCCGAAGACACGGCCGTCCGGAGAGGTAATGCCTTCGATGGCGAAAAGGGAATTGTTGGGATTGAAGTGTACGTCTGAGGTTGCCTGCCCGTCAAAATCGACATACTGTGTGGCAATCTGCCCGTTTGCGGCGAGTTCGTGGATCAGCTCCTCGCTCGCGAGGAAGCGCCCTTCGCCGTGGGAGATCGGGACGGAGTACACGTCGCCCACTTCGGTCAGGGCAAGCCACGGGGACATGTTCGAGGCGATGCGGGTGCGGACAATGCGGCTCTGATGCCGGGCAATGGTGTTGAAGGTCAGGGTCGGGCAGTTCTCATCCGTGTCGATGATTCTGCCGTAGGGAACCAGGCCCAGTTTGATCAGTGCCTGGAAGCCGTTGCAGATGCCGCAGATCAGGCCGTCGCGCTGATCCAGCAGCTCCGTGACACCTTCGCGGATCTCGGCGTTTCGGAAAAAGGCGGTGATGAATTTTCCGGAGCCGTCCGGCTCATCGCCGCCGGAAAAGCCGCCCGGAATGAAGATCATCTGGCTGTCCTTCAGGCGCTCTGCGAAAGCGTCGACGCTGCGGGAAATACCCTCCGCCGAGAGGTTGTTCACCACAAAGATCTCCGGCTCCGCACCGGCGTCACGCACGGCGCGGGCGCTGTCGATCTCACAGTTTGTGCCGGGGAAGGCGGGAATCAGCACGCGGGGCTTTGCCGTCCGGACCGCGGGCGAGACCCTTGTCTGTGCGGCATAGGAGAAGGTCTCCATTGCGCCCGAACTCTGCGGAATGTTGCAGGCGTAGACCGGCTCAAGTTTCCCTTCGTACAGCGCCAGAAGCTCATCTGATCCGACGCTGTCCTCACCGAGGCGGAACGCGCCGTCGTCGGTGACGCTTCCGATGCATTCTGCGTCGGGGAGATCCTCGGTGACTTCCAGCAGGAAAGCGCCGTAGTCATAGCCGAAGAGCCTCGTCACATCCAGCTCGTCCGCAAAACGGAAGCCGAAACCGTTGCCAAAGGCCATCTTCATGACGGCTTCCGCAATGCCGCCGATCCCGGGGGTATAGCAGGCAACCGCCTTCCCGCTGCGAAGAAGCTCGGTAACCCGGGCGAAGAGACGGATCAGGGAATCTGCGGTCGGGAGGTCGTCAGAACCCGTTTCGGGCGCGAGACGGACGACCCTGTTTCCGGCCTGCTTGAACTCGTTCGTCACAACGTCACCGGTCTTGCCGGTGGTGACCGCAAAGGAGACCAGCGTAGGCGGAACATGCAGCTGTTCAAAGGAGCCGCTCATGGAGTCCTTGCCGCCGATGGCGCCGATGCCTAGGCCCATCTGGGCCTCAAAGGCACCGAGCAGGGCGGACAGGGGCTTTCCCCAGCTGCCGCTGTTTCTGCCGAGACGTTCAAAGTACTCCTGGAAGCTCAGATAAACGTCCCGGAAGGCCGCACCGGTGGCAACCAGTTTGCAGACGGACTCGACGACGGCGAGGTAAGCGCCGTGATACGGGCTCTTCTCCGTGATGAAGGGGTTGTAGCCCCAGGACATGAAGGAACAGTCGTCGGTGTGCTTCTGCTCCATGGAAATCTTCTGAACCATGGCCTGGATCGGGGTCAGCTGGTTCCTGCCGCCGAAGGGCATGAGCACCGTGCCGGCACCGATGGTGGAGTCAAAGCGCTCACTGAGGCCGCGCTTGGAACAGCAGTTGAGATCGGACGCAGTTTCCCGGAGGAGCGTGCCGAAGCTGCCGGAAACCGGCTTTACCCAGGCCTGCGGCTTTGCGGCGACGGCGTCAATGTGCTTCTCGGCACCGTTGGTGTCCAGAAATGCACGGGAGAGATCGACGATGCGTTTTCCGTTCCACTCCATGACGAGCCGTGGCTCCGCCTGGACGACGGCAACGGGGACCGCCTCGAGGTTTTCTTTCGCGGCAAGGGCGAGAAACGCTTCCGCGTCCTGCGGCTCCACCACGACGGCCATCCGCTCCTGGCTCTCGCTGATGGCGAGCTCCGTACCGTCCAGACCCTCATATTTCTTAGGGACGGCGTTGAGGTTGATGCAGAGCCCGTCCGCCAGTTCACCGATGGCGACGGAAACGCCGCCGGCACCGAAGTCGTTGCAGCGCTTGATCATTCTGGAGGCGGTGGGATTGCGGAAGAGGCGCTGGAGCTTGCGCTCCTCGGGGGCGTTGCCTTTCTGAACCTCCGCGCCGCAGGTCTCCACCGACTGGGTGTTGTGGGCCTTGCTGGAGCCGGTGGCGCCGCCGATGCCGTCGCGGCCGGTTCTTCCGCCGAGAAGGATCACCATGTCGCCGGGCGCCGGACGCTCTCTGCGGACATTCTCCTGGGGAGCGGCGGCGATGACGGCACCGATCTCCATGCGCTTGGCGGCGTAACCCGGATGATAGAGCTCGTCAACGATTCCCGTAGCCAGACCGATCTGGTTGCCGTAGGACGAATAGCCGGCCGCGGCGGTCGTGACCAGCTTGCGCTGGGGAAGCTTCCCGGGCAGGGTCTCGGAAACAGGCTTCAGGGGATCAGCGGCTCCTGTGACACGCATGGCGCCGTAAACATAGGAGCGGCCCGAGAGCGGGTCACGGATCGCACCGCCGATGCAGGTGGCGGCGCCGCCGAAGGGCTCGATTTCGGTCGGATGGTTGTGGGTTTCGTTCTTGAAGAGAAGGAGCCAGGGCTCCCGGACTCCGTCCGCCTCAACTTCGATCTTGACGGTGCAGGCGTTGATCTCTTCCGATTCATCCAGCTTGGGAAGCTTTCCGGCTTTCTTCAGCGCTTTGACGGCGACCGTTGCCAGATCCATCAGGCAGATCGGCTTTGTGCGGTTCAGAGATTTACGGGTGTCCAGGTAGTCCTGCCAGGCCTTCTCCAGGAGCACATCCTCGAAACGAACGCTGTCGATGATGGTGTTGAAAGTCGTGTGGCGGCAGTGGTCGGACCAGTAGGTGTCCAGAACACGGACCTCCGTGATGGTGGGATCACGCTTCTCCTCCTCACGGAAATACTTCTGACAGAAGGCGATGTCGTCTGCATCCATGGCAAGGCCGTAGCTGCGGACAAACTCTTCCAGTGCAGGGCGGTCCAGCTCGCAGAAGCCGTCCAGCGTCACGACTTCGGTGGGAATCTCATACCGGATCCGAAGGGTTTCCGGTTTTTCCAGCGCGGCTTCACGGGCTTCCACCGGGTTGATGACATATTTTTTGATATCGGCGATCTCTGCATCCGTGAGCGTTCCGTACAGCGCATAGACCCTGGCAGAACGGACGAGGGGCCGTTCACCCTGGGAGAGAATCTGGATGCACTGGGCCGCGGAGTCTGCACGCTGATCGAACTGGCCGGGGAGATACTCTACGGCAAAGACCGTCGCGTCGCCGAGATCGGCCTCGTCGCTTACCAGGTCCAGCTGGGGTTCTGAAAAAACGGTTCTGACGGCATAGCGGAACAGCTCTTCGGAAATCTCTTCTGCGTCATAGCGATTCAGCAGGCGCACCTTTGTGAGGCCCTGAATGCCGAGAAGACTCCGTGCTTCATTCAGCAGAGCCTGCGCTTCGTTGTCCAGACCGGGTTTCTTCTCGACAAATATACGATAAACCACGTTATACTCCCTTCACAGCACGCAGGGCGCGCTGTCCGATGTCTTTGCGGCAATAGGCATTTTCAAAGTGAACCTGAGAGGCAAGGGCATACGCATCGCGGATCGCATCCTCCAGCGTGTCCGCCACTGCGGTGCAGCCGACGACGCGGCCGCCGCTGGTAACCAGCTGACCGTCCTTCAGGGCGGCACCGGCGACATAGACCTGTTCCCGGACGGATTCCGGAATCTCCAGCGGGAAGCCTTTTTCATAGTGCTCGGGATAGCCCTCTGATGCAAGAATGACGCAGCAGGCGTTCTTCCTGGAAAACTTCACTTCGACCTCGCTGAGCTTTTCCTCGGTAACGGCCCGCATGATGGTGAAGAGGTCGCTCTCCAGAAGCGGAAGCACCACCTGGGTCTCCGGATCGCCGAAGCGGCAGTTGTATTCAATGACCTTCGGGCCGTCTTTGGTGATCATCAGCCCGAAGTAGAGGCAGCCTTTGAACCTGCGGCCCTCGGCATTCATGGCGCGAATCGTCGGCAGGAAGATCTCTTCCGTGCATCTTGCCGCGACTTCCGGGGTGTAATACGGATTCGGCGCGACGGTGCCCATGCCGCCGGTGTTGAGACCGGTGTCGTTGTCTCCGGCGCGCTTGTGGTCCATGCTGGAGACCATCGGGACGATGGTTTTTCCATCGGTGAAAGAGAGCACCGAGACTTCGGGACCTTCGAGGTATTCTTCGATCACGATCTGATCGCCGCTGTGACCGAACTTTTTGTCCTGCATCATCTCCCGCACGGCCTGGAAAGCCTCGTCCCGGGTCTGGGCGATGATGACGCCCTTGCCGAGGGCAAGCCCGTCGGCCTTGATTACGGTGGGGACGGGGGCGGTTTCCAGATAGCGCAGAGCCTCCTGCATATCGGTGAAGACCTCATAGCGCGCCGTCGGAATGCCGTATTTCTTCATGAGGTTCTTGGAGAAGACCTTGCTGCCTTCAATGATCGCCGCCTCGCTGCGGGGACCGAAACAAGGGACCCCGGCGTCTTCCAGCGCGTCGACACAGCCCAGAACCAGGGGATCGTCCGGCGTCACCACGGCATAGTCAACTTCGTTGGATACGGCAAAGGTGACAATGGACGCGATATCCTTGGCGCCGATCGGCACGCATTCGGCATCCTGCGCCATGCCGCCGTTGCCGGGCAGGGCGTAGATCTGCGTGATTTCGGGATTTTCCTTTAATTTCCGGATGACGGTATGCTCGCGGCCTCCGCCGCCCACAACCAGTACTTTCATAAGTCTACGATTCCTTCTCTGCAGTTAAGATGAGTCTGGGACATCAATGATGGAACAGCCTCATGCCGGTAAAGGCCATGACCATGCCGTACTTGTCCGCCGTCTCGATCACGTTGTCGTCGCGGATCGAACCACCCGGCTCGGCGATGTACTGGACGCCGGACTTGTGAGCGCGTTCGACGTTGTCGCCGAAGGGGAAGAACGCGTCGGAGCCGCAGGTCACGCCGCTCTGGGTTGCGATCCAGGTCTTCTTCTCCACGAGCGTGAGGACCTCGGGGCGGACTTTAAAGCGGGTCTGCCATACGCCGTCGGCGAGGACGTCTTCGTACTCGTCGGAGAGATACACATCGATGGCGTTGTCGCGGTCCGGGCGGCGGATGCCGTCCACAAACTGCAGGCCGAGGACCTTTGGATGCTGGCGGAGGAGCCAGTTGTCCGCTTTCTGCCCGGCGAGACGGGTGCAGTGGATGCGGCTCTGCTGGCCGGCGCCGACGCCGATGGCCTGACCGTCCTTAACGTAGCAGACGGAGTTGGACTGGGTGTACTTAAGGGTGATGAGCGCGACGATCATATCCCGTACAGCGGCCTCGGTGAGCTCTTTGTTCTTCGTGACGATGTTCTGCAGCAGGGAGGCGTCGATGCGGAAATTGTTGTGTCCCTGTTCAAAGGTGACGCCGAAGACATCCTTGCATTCCTGCAGGGCGGGCACATAGTCCGGATCGATCTGTACGACGTTGTAGTTGCCCTTCTTCTTGGTTTTCAGAATCTCCAGGGCTTCCTCGGTGTAGGCCGGGGCGATGATGCCGTCGGAGACCTCTTCCTTCAGGTAGAGCGCCGTGGCGGCGTCACAGGGATCGCTCAGCGCGGCCCAGTCGCCGTAGGAGCACAGGCGGTCGGCACCGCGGGCGCGGATATACGCGCAGGCGATGGGCGAGAGCTCGGCATCCGGCGCGACAAAGTAGATCTGGCGGTCCACATCGCTCAGGGGCAGGCCCACCGCCGCGCCGGCGGGCGAGACGTGCTTGAAACTGGCCGCGCTGGGCAGTCCGGTGGCCTCTTTCAGCTCCTTGACGAGCTGCCAGGAATTCAGGGCATCCAGAAAGTTGATGTATCCGGGACGGCCGTTGAGCACCGTGACAGGGAGCTCGGATCCGTCCTTCATGTAGATGCTGGCCGGTTTCTGATTCGGGTTGCAGCCGTATTTCAGTTCAAATTGTTTCATCGCTCAATCCCCCAGATGTTTATTGAAGAGTTTGACCTCGCCGCAGACGTTGGTATAGAGAGAAACCTTGTTATCCTCGTTCAGCGCGGCCCAGACGGCTTCCGGTTCGGGCATGTCGATCTCCATGGGCTCGCCCTTGAAGCTGGGAAGGGGAGAGCCGGGACCCTCATAGGTGCTGAGGAAGAAGCCCTTGCCCTCGTCACAGCCTTCATAGCAGAAGAACTCGCGGAGGCAGCGCCCGTCAACGCATTTGAGGATCGAGAGCTCAAAGCTTCCGTTATCATGTAGAACGGCAGAGATGCGTGGGGTGTTGTTCGGCGCGTCCGGCTCAAACTCTCTTGTCATGAGCGCGGCACGGAAATCGCCCATGTCCCGGATGGTATCGGTCTGATCCCCGTTGGTGACAATGAGGTCGCCGCCGCTCTGCCGTACCGGATGATAGATGATCAGGCTGGGGTCTGAACACTTCGCGGCGTCAAACGCTTCCGTCCGGATTCCGTCCTCCGTCTCGACGAAGATGCGGTTGCGGCTGTTTTCGCTGCGGCCCATGATGAAATAGTATACACGATTCTTTCCGACGGCGATGCCGCGGCCGGGATAGGAATTGTTTCTCAGAAAGTCCAGAAAATCGGTCATGCTTTAACTCCTTTCGATACAAGTTCTGCCGCCTGCGGCAGAAGAATCCATTCCGCCTGCTCCATGACTCTGCGCTGGAGCTGCTCGGGGGTGTCGCCGGGGAGAACATCGACGGCTTTCTGAAGAATGATCTCTCCGCCGTCGGGGATTTCGTTGACAAAATGAACCGTGGCGCCGGTGACCTTGACACCGCGGCGCAGGGCCTCTTCATGCACGCGCAGACCGTAGTAGCCCTTGCCGCAGAAGGCCGGAATCAGGGAGGGGTGTACGTTCAGGATCCGGTTCGGCCATTCGGAAGTGAAGCTTTCGCTGAGAATCCGCATGAAACCGGCGAGAATGATGAGATCGATCCGATACTGCTGCAGGAGAGCACGAAGCTCGTCTTCAAAGGCCGGGCCTTTCCGCACGGCGGTTTCGACGCCGGCTTTGGCCGCGCGTTCCAGCGCGTAGGCTTTGGAATTGTTGGACACGACCAGAACGATCTCACCGCTGTGAAGAATGCCGCTCTGCTGCGCATCCAGAAGCGCCTGAAGATTGGTGCCGCCGCCGGAGACCAGTACGGCAATTCTTGCTTTTTCCGTCATCGGATCTTCCTCATTCGATCGAGATCGCGTCTTCGCCGCGGTCAATCTCACCGATTACAATTGCATCGGGCAGGATGCGTCTGACCGTGTCGACCTGATCGGGGGCGACCACAAGGCTCATGCCGATGCCCATGTTGAAGGTGTTGAACATGTCGCGCTCGGGAATGCCGCCGCGCTCCTGAATCATCTTGAAGATCGGGAGAACGGGGATGGCGGCCTTTTCGATCTTCGCCTGAAAGCCCTCGGGGAGGCAGCGGGGGATGTTCTCGTAAAATCCGCCGCCGGTGATGTGGCTGACGCCGTGTACGCCGCCGGTTTCAAGCGCGGCAAGAACCGGCAGGACATAGATCCTGGTGGGCGTCAGCAGCGCTTCCCCGAGCGTTGTGCCAAGCTCGTCCACATGAGTTTCCAGAGAAGCATGTTCCACATCGAAGACCTTTCGGACAAGGGAATAGCCGTTGGAATGGATCCCGCTGGAGGGCAGACCGAGAATCACATCGCCTGCCTGCACCGAATCTTTCCGGATGATTTTTTCCTGATCGACGATGCCGACCGAAAAGCCGGCCAGGTCATAGTCCTCCGGCTGCATGGTACCGGGGTGCTCCGCGGTTTCGCCGCCGATCAGGGCACAGCCGGCCTGAACGCAGCCTTCCGCGACGCCCGAGACCAGGGAGGCGACCTTTTCGGGCTCGTTTCTGCCGATGGCGATGTAATCGAGGAAAAACAGAGGCTTCGCACCGCAGCAGACGATGTCGTTGACACACATGGCGACACAGTCGATGCCGACGGTATTGTGGATCCCCATCAGTTGGGCGATGCGCTGCTTGGTGCCGACGCCGTCCGTCCCGGAAACGAGAACGGGCGTCTTCATGCCGGTAAGTTCCGGACGGAAGAGGCCGCCGAAGCCGCCGATGTCCGAGACAACACCGGGAATGAAAGTGCGCTGAACATGCTGCTTCATCAGACGGACGCCCTCATAGCCGGCCTCGATGTTGACGCCGGCTGCGGCGTAGGATGCGGAGTGAGAATTATTCATGTCATCAAATCTCCATACGGGGAATTATTCTTTGCCGTTCCAGCAATAGGTGCAGATTTTTTCCGGATCGATGCCGATGGCTTCGAGCAGGCCGTCCAGAGACTGATACTCCAGAGAGTCGAAGCCGAGCTTTTCGCTGATGGCCTTGCGCAGACACCGACCGCGTTCGGAGTGCGAGTCGGAGTATTCATCCAGATGCTGCTGGCCTTCATCGCCTTCCAGCTCCTGGATGGTCCGGCGGGCAAGGAGATCCATGTCCGAATTGCCCCGGGAGAAGTTCAGATACTTGCAGGCATACATGATCGGCGGACAGGCCGAGCGCATGTGCACCTCGGCGGCGCCCGACTCATAGAGAAAGTCAACCGTGCCCTGCAGCTGGGTGCCGCGTACGATGGAGTCATCGACAAATAGCAGCTTTTTCCCCTCAATCAGCTCGGGAACCGGGATCTGCTTCATCTTTGCGACCTGATCACGCACATCCTGATTTGACGGCATGAAGGAGCGGGGCCAGGTGGGGGTATACTTGACAAAGGGCCGGGCAAATGGTTTCCCGCTGCGGTTGGCATAACCGATCGCGTGCGGAATTCCGGAATCGGGAACGCCGGCCACATAGTCGACCTTCGGAAGCTGACCATGGACGATTTCGTCACGGGCCATGATCTCCCCGTTGCGGTAGCGCATGACCTCGACGTTGACGCCTTCGTAGTTGGAGTTGGGATAGCCGTAGTAGCTCCAGAGGAAGGCGCAGATTTTCATCTTTTCCGCAGCCGGGGCAAGTGTTTCGAGCCCGTCGGCGGTGATCCGGACGATCTCGGCGGGACCGAGCTCATAGGCCTTGGTATAGCCCAGCTTCTGAAACGCGAAGGATTCAAAGCTCACGCAGTGGCCGTCTTCGTTCTTCCCGATCAGAACGGGAAGCCGCCCGTCCTTGTCGCGCGCGGCGATGATCTCTCCGTTGGCGGTCATGAGCAGCACCGTCATCGAGCCGTCGATGACCCGCTGCATATGCTGAATCCCCTCCACCAGGCTGTCGCGCTCGTTGATCAGAGCGGCGACCAGCTCGGTGCAGTTGACCTTGCCGGAGCTCATGGCCATGAACTGGTGCCCGTGATCGGAAAAGTAGGTGTTCACCAGCTGCTCGGCGTTGTTGATCTGACCGACGGTGGTGATGGCATAGAGCCCGAGATGTGACCGTACCAGAAGCGGCTGGGGGTCGGAGTCGCTGATGCAGCCGATGCCGCAGCAGCCGCCCTTGAAGTCCGCCAGGTCTTTTTCAAACTTGGTCCGGAACGGTGTGTTGGAGATGGAGTGGATCTGCCGCTGGCATCCGTGTTCCGGACTCCAGATCGCCATACCGGCGTTGCGGGTGCCGAGATGGCTGTGATAGTCGGTACCGAAGAAGACGTCAAGAACGACGTCGCGTCTGGATACCGCTCCGAAAAAACCGCCCATCAGGCGAAGAAAAGCTCGGAGAGCGTCATCGGGTCGATGTACTGACCGTCCTTGTAGACGCGCATGTTGCCGGAGGCAATCTCATCGATCAGCATGACCTGGCCGTCGGCGTCATAACCGTACTCGAACTTGATGTCGTAGAGCACCAGGCCGCGGGCCTTCATCTCGTCGGCGACAATCTGGGTGATCTTCTGGGTCATGTCCTTGATGGTGTCATACTGCTCGGCCGTCATGACGCCGAGAACGATCAGACCGTCCTTCGTGACCAGGGGATCGCCCTTTTCATCGTTCTTGAAGGTCATTTCCACGTAGGCGGGCAGGTCTGCGCCCTCTTCGACATAATCGCTGTAACGGCGGAAGAAGGAGCCGACGGCCTTGTGACGGCAGATCACTTCGAGACCCTTGCCGAATACCTTCGCGGGGAGAACTTCCATGGTGGTCTCGTTCAGATCGGCGCTGACAAAATGGGTACGGATGCCGGCGGCATTGATCTTCTCAAAGAAGTAAATGGACATACGCAGGTTCACATCGCCGACGCCGTCGATGGTGAGACCGACGGAATTCTCGCCGGGGTCAAACACGCCGTCTTTGCCGGTGCAGTCGTCCTTGAACTTCAGCAGATAGTTGCCGTTGTCCAGGGCATAAACGTTCTTGGTCTTTCCGGTGTAAACGAGTTTCTTTTCCATGGTGATATCTCCTTTATAAATATATAGGGTAAACAAAATTGAGAGAGCGGCGCGTTTCTGCGCTCAGAGCCGGGCCGCGATGCCGGCGTCTTTTTCCAGTACAGCCGCGGTATCCTGCGTGCGCTTCTGCTGCAGACGATTTGCCAGAGCCGGATCTTCGATGGAAAGAATTTCGGCAGCCAGCAGGGCAGCGTTGGCGCCGTTGTTAATGCCGACGGTGGCCACGGGAATCCCGGAGGGCATCTGTACCGTGCTGAGCAGAGCGTCCATCCCGTCCAGAACGGGGCCCTTGCAGGGAATGCCGATGACGGGTAGGGTGGTGTTGGCGGCAATGGCGCCGGCGAGGTGGGCCGCCATGCCGGCGGCGGCAATCAGGACGCCGAATCCGTTTTCTCTGGCGGATACGGCGAAGGCCCGGGCCTGTTCCGGGGTGCGGTGTGCGGAATAGACATGCACTTCAAAGGGAATCTCCAGTTTTTTCAGGAGATCGGTCGCTTTCTGAATGACGGGCAGATCGCTGTCGCTGCCCATGACAATGCCGATTTTTTTCACGGAATACCCTCCTTATCGGTCCGGCGGTGATCAGTTTGCCTTTGTTTCGCAGTAGATGCAGCGATAGACCTTGTTGACGCGGTCTGTGAGACGGAACACGTGTTTCAGCTCCTGCTCGGTCTGGGTAATGCAGCGCGGGTTTTTGCAGAAGATCACGTTGGTCAGGGTCTCCGGCATCTCGATGCGCTTCTTTTCAATCAGTTTTCCGTTGCGAATGATATTGATGCTTACGCCCGGATCGACATAGCCGATGACATCCAGACTCACGGGAATATCGGAGTCGATCTTGATGATGTCCTTCTTGCCCAGCTTTTCGCTGTGGACGTTCTTGATGATGGCGACGGAACAGTCTAGCTTTTCGAGGCCGAGCAGCTCATAGAGCTTCATGCCGCGGCCGGCGGTGATGTGGTCGATGACGATGCCGTTGGAGATGGAGTCGATATTCAAAGCGTTCCGGCCTCCTTTAAGAGTTTCAGGATCAGTGCCATCCGCATGTACTTGCCGTAGAGAACCTGCTTGAAGTAGCAGGCGCGGGGATCGTCATCAATGGCGACGCTGATCTCGTTGACACGGGGCAGGGGGTGCATGATGCACAGATCTTGCCGCGCATTCTGGAGCTTGTCGGGGGTGAGAATGTAACTGTCCTTCAGACGGAGATAATCTTCCTCATTGAAGAAGCGCTCCCGCTGAACCCGGGTCATGTACAGAATGTCGAGTTCGGGCATGACACCTTCAAGATCGGTGGTCTGAACATAGGAGATATTCTTTGCGGCGAGAACTTCTTTTTTTACATAGCTGGGAAGCTTCAGCTCTTCCGGGGAGATGAGATAGAGCTTCAGCCCCGGATAGCGGGAGAGCGCACTGATGAGAGAATGCACAGTCCGACCGAACTTCAGGTCACCGCAGAAGCCCACGGTGAGGTTTTCAAAACCGCCCTTTTCCCGGTAAATGGTCAGCAGGTCGGCCAGCGTCTGGGTGGGGTGGTTGTGCCCGCCGTCACCGGCGTTGATGACCGGGATGCTGGCATTCATTGCAGCCACCAGCGGTGCACCCTCCTTGGGGTGGCGCATGGCGATGATGTCGGCATAGCAGCTGATGACCTTGGCCGTGTCGGCCACGCTCTCACCCTTGGAGGCGGAGGAACTCTGGGCTTCGGAGAAACCGATCACGTTTCCGCCGAGCTCATACATGGCGGCCTCAAAGCTCAGCCTGGTGCGGGTAGAGGGCTCAAAGAATAAGGTGGCCAGCTTCTTTCCGCAACAGAGCCGGCTGTAAGCCTCCGGTCGGGCGATAATATCGTTTGCGGTGTCGATCAGCTCCTGAAGCTCATCAGGGCTGAAATCAAGAATATCGATCAGGCTGCGTTTCATACATTCCTCCAGCTGTCGTCCGAAGGATTGTTCCGGAAGGCAATCAGACGCTTCACATCCTCGGGACGGATATATCCATCCTCGGCAGCAACCTGGGCAATCACGTCGAAGTTGGTCAGACTGTGATTGATCACGTCGGCAGCGGCAAGGCGCTCCAGACCCTTCTTCATGCCGTAAGTGAAGATGCTTGCCACACCGAGCACTTCCGCGCCTGCCTCGCGCAGAACCTCGACAACCTCCAGAACCGAACCGCCTGTAGAGATGAGATCTTCAATGACGACGACCTTCTGACCCGGTTCCAGACGGCCTTCGATCTGGTTCTGCCGTCCGTGATCCTTGGCGCCGGAACGGACATAGCCCATGGGCTTATTCATCAGATGCGCCGTGATGGCCGCATGTGCGATGCCGGCCGTAGAGGTGCCCATCAGAACTTCCGCCTCCGGATAGAACTCTTCTACGAGTTCCATCAGACCGTATTCCACATCGTTGCGCACTTCCGGCGCGGTCAGAGTCAGACGATTGTCACAGTAGACGGGACTCTTGATCCCGCTGGCCCAGGTAAAGGGCTCTTCCGGACGGAAGAAAACCGCTTTGATGCTGAGCAGATCTTTTGCAATGCGAACTTCTCTGTTCATAATTTCCTCCAATACATAAAAAACCCGGTTCATCCACACAGACTGACCTGCATGCAGAAACCGGGCATACCTGTATATAGATTTGTCTCGTGGCAGTTGAAGGCCGCAAAAGTGTCCCCGATGAAGGGCAGTCTCACCTCTGCGTTTGTTTTCTTGATTCGACGGGAACACACCATCCGCGTATCCTCCAAAAACAAAAGCCTTACCCAAAAGGCAAGGCCAACAAACGGGGTATTCTCCCCGCAGTCATTCTCTTCATCCTTGCCGATCTCTCTGGGTCGCCTTAAAGTTGTGCTGATTATATAGGCCAAACACCGCTTTGTCAACTGGCGAATTACACAAACTGAGTCAGGTCGGAGTGCCTTTTTCTTGCATCCCCCATCTGTCATAGGATTGCCGTATGACAGATGGGAGAAAAGTATGAGCGTTATTCGTCGAATACCGTGGCATTCAGCCGATATTGGGAGCGGCAAAACTGCCCATCCCGTTACGGCCGCCGAAACCGCCGGGCTGCTGCCCGCCGAAGTCACTTGCTCCGTCCTGGCCCTGAGGGAAGACGTTTCCGACGCCGGAGGCTCCGCCAGGGAAGCCGTCCATGTTCTGCCGGCCGCCGTGGCCCATCCCGCCGAAGCCGCCCATGCCCATCATCTGGTTCGGAATGGTGTCGACCTGCTGCCCGTTGACGATTACCGTGCCGCCGGTGAAGGTGACGCTGCCGTCGATGTCGAAAGAAGAACTGCCGCTGAT
The DNA here is from genome assembly GCA_017458335.1 of Oscillospiraceae bacterium. Lineage (GTDB taxonomy): Bacteria > Bacillota > Clostridia > Oscillospirales > Oscillospiraceae > Limivicinus. The sequence goes on along the minus strand of JAFTFT010000038.1, from coordinate 136,488 downwards.
GTCGATGGTCCCGCCGGTGATCACGAGGTCACCGTTGGAATCGATCCCGTCGGTGTCGCCGGCTCCCATCACGATGCTCAGGGAACCTCCGCTGATTTCAATCGCAGGGCGTGTCGTATCCGAGAGCCAGGTGGCGTTGATGCCGTCGTCTCCGGCCTGAAGGGAGATGCTTCCGCCACTGACGATGACGTTGGAAGCCTCCATGCCTTCGGTGCCGGCATTCAGCGTCAGAACGCCGTTTTCCACAGAGAGTGTGTCGTTGGCGCTGAGGGTTTTCCGCGCGGCGGTGATGGAGAGCGTGCCGCTCTTGATCTTCAGGTCGTCTTTGCCGACGATCCCGTGACCGGCGGGGGAGCTGATCGTGAGGGCGCCGGTTCCCTTGATGGTGAGGTCATCCTTGGAGAAAATGACGGCGTCAATGTTGTTTTCATCGGTCTGCACAAAGCTTCCTCCGTTGCCGAGCGTGCTGGCCGTGCCGTCCTTCAGGCTGATCACGACCTTGTCCGCGGAACGGACATAGATGGCGGCGGAATCGGAACTCGTGATGCTGACCCCGTCTAGAATCAGACGGACGCGGTTTTCCTTGGCGGTGTCTACAATGATCTGTCCGTCAGACAGAGAGCCGGTGAGGGTATAGCTGCCCGTCTCCGTGATGGTGACGGTGCTGCCGGAGAAGATGACGCTGCTGCAGGAACTGCTGCTCTGTGCGTCGCTGAGCAGGATGCTGTATTCGGGAAGATCTTCGTCCTCCGCGTTTGCCCCGCTGCTCTCGGCCTGTGCTTCCGGGCCGGTCATCGTCAGCATCAGGGACAGAAAGAGCATAAGCGTCAGCAGGAAGGGGAGACCGCGAAGAAAGACCGGGGCGCTGCTCTTGCGGTTGCGTTTTGTCATGGCTGGGAATCCTCCTTTCACAGTTCGCTGCCTTCGCAGCGGGCAGAGAGATTGATTTCAAGATTTCCGTTCCGGCAGCGCAGCTCATCGATCATGGCTTTTTCGGTACCGGGCTTCAGCATGCGCAGCTCGTAGCTTAAACGGTTCAGAGAGCCGAGATTGGTGGTCTTGACCCGGACCAGTCTGGCGCCGGACGTGTAACGGTTGAAAATATCATCGAATAAGCCCGCGTATTCCAGATCTTCGGGAATGGTGATCTGCAGGGTTTTCTCCGCTTCTTCGTCTCCGGCGTCCGGGAAGATGAGGCGGGTGAAGAGCGCATACATCGCACAGAGGATCACGGTGAACAGGGCGGCCAGAAGCGGGAAGCCCATTCCGCAGGCAAGGCCGATCGCCATGGAGATGAAGACGGAGACGATTTCTTTTCCCGTACCGGGTGCGGAACGGAAGCGAACCAGGGAAAAGGTGCCGGCTACGGCCACGCCCGCGCCGATGCTGCCGCTGACCATCAGGATGACGACGGAGACGACCGCGGGGAGAAGGGAGAGCGTCAACGCAAAGCTGCGGCTGCAGTGCTCAATGGAGCGGTAGAGCAGGGCGTAGACAAGACCGAGGATCAGCGCCGAGGCGGTGATCGCCAGAAAGACCGGCAGCGTCACCGGGGAGCTGCCGCTGTAAAGTGCGGTAAAAAACGTATCAGGCACAGGAAACACCTCTCATTCTGTAATTGTTCAGCATGGCCGTATAGGCCGTGCCGTATTTGGAAAAACTGGTTTTACGGATCTCCGCGGCGTCCAGGAGAGAGACCAGCCACATCGGAATCGCAGAAGCGGTTTTGATCTCCAGCAGGGACTCGCCGGCGCCGAGAATGCTGTGGCCGCAGGGGAGAGCGGAGAGACTGCAGTCTTCCGTCTGCCAGAGAATGTTGCGGTCAAAAGTGAGACGGAGTTCCGGATCAATACGGTCAAACCAGGCGTTCCGGTCATAGCTGATGTGCGCGGCCGGAATCAGATCCCGGTAGCTGTGACAGAACCAGTCGATCTCGCGACCGATCTGGGAGTCCGACGGCATCGGAATCTCTCCATGCATATAGGCTTCGGCCTGATCCAGCGGGAGAGAGATCCGGCGTTTGTATACCACGCCGTCGTACTTTTTCTTCAGTTCCAGAAAGACGGAATCGTTCCCGCAGGCCGGACCGTAGCTGCGCATCCGGATCTTTTCCTTGTAGACCGGGCGCTCCAGGGAACGCCGGACCAGCAGATAATCGGTGGTATCGTAATAGACGTTGCAGATCGTGCTTTCTCCGTGCTCATCCGGGCGCATCCTGCCCTGAATCGCGCTTTCCAGGAAGCGGCGCTGCTGCGTATTCAAAAGAAACTTCATTTCGTGACGTTCAAAAATTGCACCGGACATGATGCTGTTACCTCTTTCGTTTTGATGAGCCGAGTATAACAGCGGAAACTTAGAGGAAGCTTAGGAAGAATTTGAACAAACTGAAAACAGCCGCAGACGGCAAAAGCAGGCAGAATGAAGGTTCATCCTGCCTGCCGCATAAGGATCATTCCCCGCCGGAGGCGGGGAATGATCCAGGCAATCTGTTTTGTTCAGGGGGATAACGGCCGATGCGTCTTCTGCTCACCCGTAGATCGGATTATAGGTATACAGGTCCGTAGAACCGCTTGAGCGAAGCACGTCGTCGGTGCCGAGCGCGTAGAGGGCCCCGCTGGGCGCCTGCCAGCTGCCGTCGCCGAGCTCTGAGAGCGTTGTGGTGGAGCCGTCGGCGAAGTAGGCCGTCATGGTGCGTCCGGTCGGGGTACGCGAAACCGTGGTCGCCGTTGCACCCGTTCCGGTGGTTGTGGCGGCTGTGCCTGTGGTGCCAGTGGTACCCGCCGTGGTTCCCGTTGCCGCGGCAGCGGCGCCCGAGACGGTGATCAGGGCGGAGTCGGTGTTGACCGTGCCGTTGTTGTTTCGATAAGCGCAATAGACCTTCCAGCCGTTCATCTCCGCCGGAATGTTCTTCAGCTGCATGGTGCTCACATCTCCGCCGACGATCTGCAGCGCAGTGAATTCCCAGGCGGCATCCTCATAGGTCAGGTCGCGGGTCCCATCCGGACTCACAAAATGCCAGACGGCCCAGACGGCACCCTCGTGCTTGGCGACGAAGTAAGCGCTTCCGCCCGCCTGTACCGTTTCGCCGGTGGGACTTTTGGTTACCTTCGGAAGAGCGGAGGCGGTGCCCGCGGGCGCGGTTCCGGTGACGACGATCAGAGCCGAATCCGTGTTCACGGATCCCGCGTCATTGCTGAAGCGGCAGTAAACCTTCCAGCCGTTGAGAGTCTCGGAAACAAGCTCAAGGCTCAGATCCTTCGTAAAGCCGTTGATGATCTTCATCGTAGGAAATTCTTTCTGCGCCTGCTCATAGTCGAGGTCCCTGCTGCCGTCCGGACTGACAAAGTGCCACTCGGCCCATTTTGCGTTTTCATACTTTGCGATAAACTGGCACTTGCCGTTTACGGGAACGGTCTCGCCGGTCGGACTCTTGGTGACGCGCGGCAGGTTGGAAGCGGTCGGAGTGGGCGTCGGAACCGGAGTCGCCACAGGCGTGGGAGCCGGAGTCGGCGTGGGAGCCGGTGTCGCGGTGGGAACCGGCGTGGGCGTCGGTGTGGAAGCCGGGGTCGGCGCCGGGGTAGCCACAGGCGCCGGCGTAGCCACGGGGGCCGGAGTCGTCACCTCGGCAGTCACCAGAGGGGTCGGCGTCGCGGCGGGCTTATTGAACTGTCTCAGACCGCAGGCGCTCAGGGCGACGAGCAAAAAACTAAGACAAAAGAGCAGAGTCAGGTTTCGTTTCATATCGGACACCTCACGATCAATGATTTCCAAGCCTATCGTACAACGAACGGGGCTTTTTGGCAACTTAATAATTCATTAGTTTATCAGGCTGCCGCGTCAATTATACCAAATGAGAATCAAAAAGGGAAGAGCCTCACGGCGGTTCCGTGAATGAATTGCACCGCTGTGATCATGCTTACGCAGATCCCGGATACAAGCTCGTAAAACACCTCCGGAATGCTTGCTTTTTATATGGGACGGTGATAAAATAACCTCAATTATCAGATGTTGCACTGACCTGATTCTCTGTGCTTCGGGTGCGGAACAGGTCAAATAAGAAGGAGGAAACATGGAAGAGAAAATCAGCGGCAGGAAACCGAGTTACGGTTTCTTCAGCAGACTGACTTACGGCGTGGGAGAGATCTTCGGAGGAGGATGCTTCGTTATTATAAATGCCTTCTTCATCGTCTTCCTGACGGATGCGCTCGGCATGAACGCCGCACTTGCCGGCACGATCCCCATGATCGGCAAGATCTGGGATGCCGTCACCGATCCCGTCATGGGCAACATTGTAGAGAGAACCGAGTCGAAATACGGACCGAAGCGGTTTTACATCCTGGTTGGAAGCATTGCTTCCGCCGTCACTTTCGTACTCATGTGGATCAACATCCACGCCTCGTCGATGACGGCGAACTACATCTTCTACGTCGTGATGTACTGCCTGTTCAACACGGGCTTCACGGTGCTGAGCGTGCCGTATAACGGGCTGCTTCCGGACATGATGGACGATTACGCGATGCGCGCCAGGTTCTCCAATATGCGTATGGTGTTCTCAACGCTCGGCGCCGCTGCCTGCGGACTTGTTCCGGGCATGATTATCAAGCAGACCAACGATCCGTCGCAGTATATGACATGCATGCTCCTGTTCGGCGTGCTCTTCTTCGTATGTTCAATCACCGTGTTCTTCGGCACCTGGGAAAAGCAGAAGGAACCCGTAAAGATGACGCTCGGGGAGAGCTTCATTCAGGCGGCCAGCGTATTCCGGAGCCGTTCCTTCCTGATCTTCCTGGGGCTGTACCTTTTCGGCCAGGGCGGCATGGACTTCATTTCGGGAATGGCGGTTTACTATGTGCAGCACGCGCTCGGCGCATATCCCAGCTACTACATTCCGATCCTTGCGGTGCTGATGGTGGCCCAGTTCGTCGGCATGCTCATCTTCGGACCGGTCATGAGCAGGACCTCCAAGAAACTGGCAATCGTGATCGCTGCGCCGCTAAGGCTTATCGGCGTACTGGGGCTTCTGGCCTTCTCACATCACGGGGCGCCGCTCATCCCGATCCTGGCACTTGCCTCGCTGATCGGACTCGGCAATGCCGGTTCCCTGACGGGCATCTTCGCCATCATGGCGGATATGACGGACATCGACGAGCTGATTACCTCAATCCGCAGGCCGGGCATCGTCTCCAGCATGGCTACATTTATCCGAAAGATTGCGTCCGGTCTCTCCGTGGCGATCATCGGCTTCATGCTCACGGCGGTGCATTATGATGAGGCACTTGCCAACGCGGGCCTCGAGCAGGCCGCCGCGACACAGCATGGCATCGGCATCTGCTACGTGCTGGCTCCGGCCATCATGTCGGCGCTGCTGCTCGTATGCGCCTTGCTCTTCCCCGTGACCGAGAAGGAGTTCAAAATGGTCCAGAAGGACATTGCCAGACGCAAGGGGATGGAAAAAGAACAAGTGACAGAGCAAGAAAAGGCCGCACTGGAAAAGGTGACCGGCTTCTCCTACGAAAAGCTCTGGAACACGGAAAACGCGGGACTGAAGAAATAGATCGAACGCACAGGGGACGGTTCTCCGTGTTCGCGCTTTTAAAACCAAACCAGGCTGAATCACGGATATAGTCAGTGATCCAGCCTGGTTGCTCGTTATGCTGCCCTGTTATTTCTGCATGTTTCTTCCGTATGAAAGGTTGTTGCCCTGTTTTGCCGGAGATGTTGACTCCCCGTTACAGATTCACATATTTCATATCGACATAGCCGTAAACGCCGTTCTTATAGGCCAGGAGATATCCGTTCTCGGCATAGCGCATGTTCACGAAGATGGAATCTCCGTTCGAATAGTATGTGGACATGAAAGCCCCTCCGGGCGCTTCCTGCATGACGAGCAGAGTTCCCATCGGCACGGAAACTGTTTTATAGGCATAATAGCTCAGGTTATACTTCGTATCCTGAATAGAGTCTCCTCCGGCGACGCCTTCGAGCTCTTTGCTGCTTAATTCGACTTCCTGCATGATTTTCTCCTTTCTGATGATCCGGTTATTCCCGGTCTGTATGTGATTGCCTGCTTTGTGAGCACAGTATATCATGGAAACCGTCACAAAACAATCACAATGGAACTGATCAAGGACAGTATGCTTTCACTTCGTAGATACAGGTATCATCACATTCTTTTCCGGCGTAGACATCGAGAATGGTTATGTGCACAACATCAGTCGTTACCGCTTCACTAAGAAGAACGAGTTGTTCTCTGTTCATGTCAAAAAATGAACAGTCTACCCATCTGCCGTCTGAAAAACTTAAACGAAGTTTGCTGGGCCTGTTGTTTTTTTCCCATCTCGCCTGATCCCTTGCATAACCCAAACGGAACGAAAGCTCCTGGATCGTTGTTGGTTTCTTAAAGTATAAACTCAATTTTTCGCCAATTCCGCTCCCATATCTGTCTTCTACCCAGGGACGATTGATTGAGTCTATTGCATATTCCGCCTTGAACAGGATGTCACCTTGCCGATATTCGGAAGTGGCCACAGCCGAAGAGAAATAGACTTGTTTATAATATGGCAAATTCTCAAGCATTGTTGCGGAGAACTCCGCTCTGGAAAACCAATGTGTTTTTCCTCCAAGGAAAGTGGAAGCATCGGTGCCAAAGAAAGCCTTGCTCGCGTAGGTGTCATCGATGCTCAATATGACACTCCCGCCGATAAACTCGAGCTTGCCGGAAAAACCTCCATCAGAAGGCGCCGAAAAGTATGCCGCACCATCCGAAGCCAGCGTAGCCGTACTGTATTGGTCATGCAGCCTGTAGAAAAAAACATGAAACCGGATCTTGTTTCCACTGATATCATAGATCGTAAGTTCATCCCAACCACTGCGGAATCGCCCGATATAGCTTTTGCTGATTTGATTATTCCGCGTATCTGCGAAAGCCATTGTCAGATTGAACGAGCAAAGAGTTGCAAATACCAGAATCAGGCACAGAATTCGTCTTTTCATAGATTCTCTCCTTCCTCCTATAAAGATATACCTGAATGAGTTCTGCTTCCGCTCCAACCGCAGGTTTCGGCCGACTCAGTTCTTCACCAGACTTTCAAGGGATGTCGCTGCATCTGTGCTTTGCTGAGTTTGGCCGATGCCCATAAACATTATATCCGGTATAAATGCTTATAGCAAGCAAAAATAGGGCGGCAGACATATTAACAAAACTGCATGAGTATTGTTGTTTTGTCAGCCTGTCAACTCTTTCAGTTGTACCGCCCGCCTTAAGGAGTAATAGAATCTAAGAATCAGATATTCGCAAAAGTGACAGCTTCCATACTTGATCGTGATGACAGACTGTTAAGACACAGGAACGTAGCGTTTGCCGTTAACGATTATTATTGCCTGAGATTGACGGAATATCATTTTTGCGCTATTCTTAAGAAAGCAGAGTATTTAACATTATTTTTATATTGTGCACTCAAACGGGGGGGTCATTATGTTTGCCCGCCAGTAGATGGGGAGAGGAGATGTGGAAGAGAATGTACGACAGCACAACGCGTCTTAATACCCTTGAAGGGAATCCGGGCTTTCGACGGGTCTTCCCCTTTGCCCTCCAGCAGGTTCTTGCCATGTTTGTGACCAACCTGGTTCCCATCGGTCTGATTATCTCCGCTGCTGTGCCGGCTCTTTCACAGGAAGAGAGTATGCACCTGGTACAGACCATGATGATTGCCGCGGGGCTGGCGACCATCCTGCAGGCGACGCCGATCTGGAAAATCGGCTCAGGCCTGCCGATCTTTATGGGGGCCAGCTTTACCTTCGCCATTCCGCTCGCGGCGATCGCCGCCAAACACGGATATGGGGCTGTTACCGGGACGGTGCTTGCCGGTGGACTCCTTGAGGGAGCGCTCGGCCTGACGGTCCGTTACTGGAAAAAACTGGTGGCGCCGATTGTTTCGGCGGTTGTCGTCACGGGAATCGGCCTTTCGCTGTTCGCTTCCGCCGCGCGGTCGTTCGGTGGAGGGTATGCGGAAGACTTTGGCTCACTGCCGAATATTCTGATCGGCACAGTGACGATGGCAGTTTGCCTGATCTGGGAGGTGAAGGCAAAAGGCACGAAAAAGCAGTTTGCCATCCTCGCCGGCATGATTGCGGGCTATGTTACCGCATTGCTTCTGGAAAAGGTTGATCTGCGTGCGCTGCATGTCTCCGGCTGGTTCTCGCTGCCTAAGATCCTGCCGTATAAACCGGTTTTTCATCTGGATGCCATCATCTCTGTTGGTATTATCTATCTGGTCTCTGCCACCGAAACGCTTGGCGACTGCGCTGCGTTTACGGCCGGCGTTCTTCATCGCGAGCCGAGCCGTGAAGAGGTAACCGGTGTCCTGATGCTCGATGGGTTGGGCTCGTTCCTCAGCGGCCTGCTGGGTGGAACACCGGTCACATCTTATTCCGAAAACATCGGCCTTTCCATCATGACCGGCGTTGCAAACCGGAACGTCGCACGATGCGGCGGCATACTGCTGGTGCTGGCAGGGCTGTTCCCTCCTGTTGCCGGGTTTATGGGGACTGTGCCCAAGCCAGTGATCGGCGGGGTGCTGATGATTGTGATGGGACAGATCATGGTTTCCGGGATCGAGATGATTGCTGCAGCCGGCTTCAATTCCCGCAATAAGCTGATCACGGCCATCTCCCTTTCCGTTGCCATCGGGTTTACCACGTCAACGGAGGCCGGCATCTGGAGCAGCTTCCCTGTGGCGGTCCAGTCAGTATTCTCGCAGAATGTGGTGGCGGTCATCTTTATCATCGCGATCCTTCTGAACCTGGTTTTACCGAAATCGATCGATTTTGAACGGTAATCGCTTATTGCTTCATCCAAAACAGGCTGAATCACTTTTTCGGTGATCCAGCCTGATTTCTATGTAACGATCTCAGTAAAGCTTGAATTCATCTGCCCTGGTATATTCATCTGCCCTCAGCGGAGAGGCTGAGCTGGGACTGAAGATCGGGGAGAAGGCGAAGCTTTGCCTCCAGCGCACGGAGAAAATGCATGGTGAGCGGGTTTTCGGCGTAATCCGCGGGGAGAAGCGCGTAGTAGGTTTCGTCAGGAGGACCGTTTTTCAGATTCCGGACGTGAAAATCCGGATGCTCTTCCAGAACATTTCCGGCGACGATCTGGGGTACGATGGCAAAGGCCGAAGCGACAAGAAAGGCGGAGAGCATGGCTGTCTGATCCAGATGTACCATCGGAGAGATCTCCTCGGGAAAGCAGGCGGTGTGCCACAGATCGAAGGAGACATTCCAGGACAGGCGGATTTCCCTGCGGACATCCAGATCTTCCGCGGCGACCGGGACAGAGGCCGCGGCGGTTATGGCCTCGCTGCTGATCACCACGAAAGGGCAGGTACCGATGGGGAGAAGCAGGACCGAGTCGGTACCGAAGCTTCCGGGTTTACGGATATGGTCGATCAGGGCGAGATCACAGCTGCCCTGATTCACCAGACCGTACCCCTCTTCCGAGCGGCAGAAGTGATAGGCGAGAGAGTAACCGGGATCACAGCTGAGAAGCTCGGAAAACAGAGGCTTGAGAATACCGGTGCCGATGCTGCCGATAGAGGCGATATGAAGCACGGGACGATGCTGTGCTGCACCGATGGAATCCGCCTCGCGGTAAAGCTGCATCCAGCGGCGTGCAACAGGAAGAAAGAGCAGCCCCTGTTCCGTCAGATGAACCGTACGATGTCCCCGCCGACGAAGAAAGAGGGGATAGCCCAGACGCTCTTCCAGATTGTGCAGATGCTTGGTCAGAGCGGGCTGGCTCATATAGAGGCGTTCTGCCGTACCGGAAAGCGTGCCGCAGTCAACGAGATTCAGGAAGATCTCGAGGTCGATATAGCTGAGATTTGTCATCTTTGCTTCAGACTCCTTGAAATATAACCGATATGGAATATTTTATCTCAGCAGCTTTCATTTTTCAAGATCCCGAAAATGGTTTATGATAATCCCCGTAAACCAGAAGACAGGGGAGAGAGACATGAGAAAGATTCATCGGGCGTGGCTGGTGTGCATCGGATGCGCACTGATGCTGTTCTGCACCAGCGGGCTGACCATCAATGCGTTTACCGTTTTCCAGCCCTATATTATGGAATTCAACCGCTTCAGCAATACACAGTCGTCTACCCTGATTACGGTACGCAGCTTCTGCTCCTTTCTTTCCATGCTGTTGACGGGAGTCTATTACAAAAAGCTCTCGCTTCGAACAGGCATGGCGCTGGGCGGCCTTTGCACCGTCTTCGGCTTTGCCCTTTACGGTCTGGCGGCGAGTTACCAGCAGTACTGTGCCGCGTCGGCGCTTGTCGGCCTCGGCTATGGCTTTGCGGGTATGATTCCGATTACCATTGTCATCGGACATTGGTTCCATGAAAAAAGAACCCTGGCCATCAGCATCTGCTCCTGTTCAACCGGCCTTTCCACGCTTGGTATTCCGACGATCCTGACCGCGCTGGTGGAGCGGTACGGTCTGCGTACGGCGTTCTTTGCCGAGGCGGCCGTGATTCTGCTCTTGACGGGGCTGAGTTACCTCCTGGTGAGGAGCGATCCGGCCTCGGCCGGTCTCGAACCCTACGGGGAAGGTACAACCCTGCAGAAAAAGAGCAGAGCAGCGGAAAGACCGCTCCCGGGCAGAAGCTATGCGGTGCTGCTGCCGATGCTGATCCTGATGGGGGCGGTGATGTCGGTGGGCTATTCCCATCTGGCCGTCCGGATTCGTTCCAACGGTTTTGACAGCTATACGGCGGCAAACGCGGTGATGATCTCCGGCCTGATGCTGACCGGCGGAAAGCTGGCCTACGGCTGGGTTTCCGAAAAAATCGGCTGCTGCAGAAGCAACTGGGGCTTCGGCATGCTGCTCCTGGCGGGACTGTTCCTCTGCAGCATGAACTGGCACAGCAGCCGGACTGTTTATGCGGCATCGGCGCTTTTCGGCGCGGGACTTTCCATGACGTCGGTGGGACTCTCCGCATGGGCAGGGGACTGGTGCTCGGCAGAACAGTATGACAGCACGGTCCGGCATTTCCAGACTGCATATATGGCAGGCGGGCTGCTCTTCTCGTCCTTTCCCGGCTTCCTGGCAGACCACGCGGGCGGCTCCTATATTCCGGCCTATCAGGTGTTTCTGACTTTCAGCGTGCCGATCGTCCTGTGCGTCCAGGGCGTATACCTCGTTCATACGGGCAATATTGCAATACGTCGTCACGCATGATGTGTCAGAGAGAATCACTTTTCCGGAGATCCAGCCTGATTTTTATGTGGTGATCCGGGCAGGGTTCGTCCTGATCCGCCATGGTGTATTCTGTTGTCCTATGCGGATATCCGTCCGGAAGCAGCCTGGGAAATACCTTCTATTCGTCTACCGGAACGTATTCGATTTCTCCATCCTGTTTGATTTCTACCTTGTGTTGTGAGGACCTGATCTCCTCATCAAACCCTCTCAAAGCTGCGAAGGGTGCGAAGATCTTGGCGCGTTTCCCGAGATCCATCGGAGGATGCCTGCACCAGAACTCATCATATTTCTTATGTTGGGGACGCCCGGCTTTGGCCAGCTCCGCATATCGAAACCCCTCCGGCATCGGCATATACCCGATTCCCATGGACATCATAAAGCCTCCTTTTCTGAAGTTTACATAATAATAGCAGAAAACCTGTCCATTTTTCTGGACAGGTTTTCTGCTGGCATAAAGTGTCTGGATCGAATTCAACCATGGGCTCGCATCGAGCCGGCTCTCCCCGCTGGGGCGAGCTTATTGGAATTCCCCTTTGCAGCGGTGCCAGGCGGCGACGGGGTCGGGGGCCGCGGTGATGGGGCGGCCGACGACGATGAAGTCGCTGCCGAGCTCCCGCGCCTTCCCGGGCGTGGTGACGCGCTTCTGGTCGCCCTTTTCCCCGTCTGCAAACCTTACCCCCGGCGTCACGGTGAGGAAGCCCGCGCCGCAGGCCTGATGCACCTTCCCGGCCTCCAGCGGCGAGCAGACCACACCGTCAAGGCCCGCGGCCGCTGCGTTCTTTGCATAGGCGATCACGACCTCGTCCATGGGCCGCGGGATGAGAAGCTCTTTCTCCAGGCTCTCCTGGTCCGTGCTGGTCAGCTGCGTCACCGCGATCAGAAGGGGCCGCGAGCCGTCCTGCCTGGTGAGACCCTCGAGCGCGGCCTCCATCATGGCCCGGGTGCCGGCGGCGTGGAGGTTCACGATGTCCGCCCCGAGGCCCGAGAGCACGCGCATGGCCTTCTTCACGGTGTTCGGGATATCGTGCAGCTTCAGGTCCAGAAACACCCGGTGGCCGCGCGCCTTGAGCTGCCGGACGATGTCGGGCCCGGCGGCGTAGTACAGTTCCATCCCGATCTTGACGAAGGGTCGCTCGTCCCCGAACCGCGCGAGAAAGCCGAGCGTCTCCTCCGCCGAGGCAAAATCGCAGGCGACGATCACATCGCGTCCGCCGCCCAAATGCAGATTATCTATCATGTGCACCTCCGATGATCTCTTTCAGTTCCCGGATTCCGTACCGGTCCATGGTCTCCTCAAGCGCGGCGATGATCTTCGGGCAGGCCAGCGGGTCCCGGAGCCCGGCCGCGCCGACCTCCACCGCCGTTGCCCCGGCCAGCATCATCTCGATCACGTCCGCCGCGCTCGAGACGCCGCCGCAGCCGATGAGAGGGATCGTTACCGCCTCGTACACCTGCCACACCGCCCGCAGGGCGATGGGGAAGATTCCCGGCCCAGAGAGCCCGCCCGTCGTGTTCTTAAGCACCGGCCGCCGCGTCCGCAGGTCGATGCGCATGGCGCTGACCGTGTTGATGAGGCAGAGCCCGTCGGCCCCGGCGCCCTCGCAGGCCCTCGCGATCTCCGTGATGTCCGTGACGTTCGGCGTGAGCTTCATGATGACGGGCTTGTCCGTCACCTTCTTCACCGCCGCCGTGACCGCGGCCGCCTGCTTAGGGTCGGTCCCGAAGCTCATGCCGCCGCCATGCACGTTGGGGCAGCTGATGTTCACCTCCAGCCAGCCCACCGACGCGTCCTCTGCCAGCATCGCGCAGGTCTCGGCGTATTCCTCCACGGAAAAGCCGCTGACGTTTGCCAGCACCGGCTTGTGGAAGCGCTCCCGCAGCGCCGGAAGCTCCTCCGCGAGCACCTTCTCCGCACCCGGATTCTGAAGCCCCACGGAATTGAGCATGCCGGCCGGCGCCTCGGCGATCCGGGGCAGGGGATTGCCCTCGCGCTCCCGCCGTGTGGTCCCCTTGAACGAGAGGCTCCCCAGCACGTCCAGGTCATAAAACGCCGCGAACTCCTTCCCGTAGCCGAAGGTCCCGGAGGCCGGAATCACCGGGTTATCCAGCCCGATCCCGCAAAGCGTAACCCCAAGCCTGCCGCCGCCCGTTCCCAATTTCTCAGTTAACATTTCCCAGTTTCCCATTTCTCATTGATCATTGCCCATTGAACATTTCTCATTGATCATTTCCCATTTCTCAAAAACCGGCCCGTCGGTGCAGACCCGTTTCATCCCGTCCCGGGTCCGGATGGCGCAGCCCATGCACGCCCCGAAGCCGCAGCCCATCCGAACGTCGAAAGCAACCTGGCCCGCTGTCTTCTCCCGCCTGGCAAGCTGGGTCATCACATTCTCCGAGCCGCAGGCATAGAAGCAGTCGTGCGCCGTCTCATCGAGCGCCTTGAACACATCCTCCGCGTAGCGCACGTCCATTCCGGGGAACAGCTCTGCGCCGAAGCGGGCGCGCTCCTCCCTGAAGCCCAGCAGCACCTTCGGCTCGATCCCCGCGGCCCGGAGCCTGCGCGCCAGGCCCACCAGCGGCGAGAGCCCGCTCCCGCAGCCCACAAGCACCGGCTCCCGCCGGTCCGGCCGGAGCGTGAACCCGTAGCCCAGCCCGGTGAGCACATCCAGCTCCGTCCCCGGCTCCAGCGCATGCAGCAGCTCCGTGCCGGCCCCGACGCGCTCGATGAGCAGCGTGAGCCAGCCTTCGTCCCAGTCACAGACCGAGAAGGGCCTGCGCAGGAACTTCCCCGGCACCGAGACGCTCACGAACTGCCCCGGCACCCGGATCGCCCCGGTATCGCCCGTGAGGCGCAGCAGGCGCACCGTCGCGCTCAGCGCACTGCTCTCCGCGAGGCGAAACCGCCCGTCCCGCGGACCCAATTTCTCATTTACCATTTATCATTTCCCGTTGTCATCTTCCGCTGTCGATGGTGCTGACGGTGATGGTGGTCTCCTCCAGCACGTCCAGCAGCACCCGCACCGTATCCAGCGAGGTGAAGATGGTGACGTTGTTCTCCGCGGCGCAGCGCCGGATGATCACGCCGTCCTCCAGGTGCTTTCCGCTGTGGATGGCGCGGGTGTTGATGATGTAGCTGACATAGCCCGCGCGGATCGAGTCGAGGATCTCCTCGCTGCCCTCGCTGATCTTATGCCGCACCCGGGTCCGGATTCCGTTCTCCTTGAGGAAGCGGGCGGTGCCGGGGGTGGCCTCGATGTTAAAGCCCATGTCATAGAACCTCCGCACCAGCGGCAGCGCCTCCTCCCGGTCCTCCCGGGCCACGGTGACGAACACGGTGCCGTAGTTCTGCAGCTTCATGCCCGAGGCCTGCAGGGCCTTGTACATGGCGCGGCTGATCTTGTCGTCGTAGCCGATGGCCTCGCCGGTGGACTTCATCTCCGGAGAGAGGTAGGCGTCCAGGCCCTTGATCTTGTTCCACGAGAACACCGGTACCTTCACGTAATGCCGCTTCCGCTCCTCGGGGTAGAGGTCGAAGATCCCCTGCTCCTTGAGGCTCTTGCCGAGGATGACCTCGGTGGCGATGTCCGCGAGCGAGTACCCCGTGGACTTGGACAGGAAGGGCACCGTACGGCTGGACCGGGGGTTGACCTCGATGATGTAGACGTTCTCCTCCTTATCCACGATGAACTGGATGTTGTACAGGCCCACGATCCCGATCCCGAGCCCCAGCTTCTTCGCGTACTGCAGGATGATCCCCTTGACGCGGTTGGAGATGGAGAAGGCCGGATACACGCTGATCGAGTCGCCGGAGTGCACCCCGGTCCGCTCCACCAGCTCCATGATCCCCGGCACGAACACGTCGCGCCCGTCACAGATCGCGTCGACCTCGACCTCCTTGCCCTGGATGTACTTATCCACCAGCACGGGCTTGTCCGCGTCGATCTCCACGGCGGTCTTGAGGTAGTGCCGCAGCATCTCCTCGTCCGCCACGATCTCCATGGCGCGCCCGCCCAGCACGAAGCTCGGCCGCACCAGCACCGGATACCCGATCTCGGCCGCGGCCCGGACGCCGTCCTCGATGTCCGTCACGGCGCAGCCCCTGGGCTGCGGGATATCGAGGTCCAGCAGGATCTTCTCGAAGCTGTCGCGGTTCTCGGCCCGCTCGATGGCGGCGCAGTCGGTCCCGATGATCCGCACGCCCCGGTCCATGAGCGGCTGGGCCAGGTTGATGGCGGTCTGCCCGCCAAGCGACGCGATGACGCCCTCCGGCTGCTCAAAGTCCAGGATCGCCATCACGTCCTCCGGCGTCAGCGGCTCGAAGTACAGTTTATCCCCGGTGGTATAGTCGGTCGAGACGGTCTCGGGGTTGTTGTTGATGATGATCGCCTCATAGCCTTCCCGCTTGATCGTCTGCACCGCGTGCACCGTGGAATAGTCAAACTCCACGCCCTGCCCGATGCGGATCGGGCCCGCGCCCAGCACCACGATCTTCCGCTTGTCCGTCAGCCTGCTGTCATTCTCCCCGCTGTACGAGGAGTAGAGGTAGGCGATGTACTTCCCGGTGTGCAGCGTGTCGACCATCCGAAACACCGGCGTGATGCCCAGCTTCTTCCTCCTGGCATAGAGCTCTGTCTCCTCCAGGTGCCATGCCTTCGCGATCCAGCGGTCCGAGAAGCCCATCTTCTTGGCCTCCGTCAGGGTTCCCGCGTCGTTCACGTTCTCCCGCAGCTTCCGCTCCATCCCGACGATCTTCTCCAGCGACTCGAGGAACAGCTGGGTAATCATCGTCACCTCATGCAGCGTCGAAATGGAAACGCCCCTGCGCAGCAGCTCCATGATCGCGAAAATGTTGTCATCACGGAACACGCTGATATACTTCAGCAGCTCCTCCTCGCTCATGTGGTCGAACTTCGGACTGTGCAGGTGGTACACCCCTGTCTCCAGGCTGCGGACGGACTTGAGGAAGCACTCCTCCAGGTTCGACCCGATCCCCATGACCTCGCCGGTGGCCTTCATCTGGGTCCCGAGGGTGTTCGGGGCATCCGGGAACTTGTCGAAGGGGAAGCGCGGGAACTTCGCGACAATATAGTCGAGCGAGGGCTCCATGGCGGCGGTGCCGCCCGCCACAGGAATCTCCTCCAGGGCCATGCCCATGGCGATCTTGGCCGTCACCCTTGCGATGGGGTAGCCGCTGGCCTTGCTCGCCAGAGCCGACGAGCGCGAGACCCTGGGGTTGACCTCGATGAGGTAGTATTCCGAGGTCTCCGGATGCAGGGCAAACTGCACGTTGCACCCGCCCTCGATCTTCAGCTCCCGAATGATCTTCAGTGCGCTGTCGTTGAGCATCTTTAGGTCGTGCTCGTTCAGGCTCAGGATCGGCGCCACGACGATCGAGTCTCCCGTGTGCACCCCCACCGGGTCCACGTTCTCCATCCCGCAGATGGTGATGGCGTGGTCGTTGGAGTCGCGCATGACCTCAAACTCGATCTCTTTGTAACCCTTCACGCTCTTCTCAATGAGGACCTGATGCACAGGGGAGAGCCGGAAGGCATTGGTCCCGATCTCCACGAGCTCCTCTTCGTTGTTCGCGAAGCCGCCGCCCGTTCCCCCGAGGGTAAACGCCGGCCGCAGCACCACCGGATACCCGATCCGCTCCGCCGCCGCTTTGGCTTCGTCCAGGTTGTAGGTGATCTCGGAGGGAATGACCGGCTCCCCGATGCTCTGGCACATCTCCTTGAACAGCTCCCGGTCCTCGGCCCGCTCGATGGACGAGGAGCTGGTGCCCAGCAGTTTCGTGCCGCATTCCCGCAGGATCCCTTTCCGCTCCAGCTGCATCGCGAGGTTCAGTCCTGTCTGCCCGCCGATGCCCGGAACGATGGCATCCGGCCGCTCGTACCGCAGAATCTTCGCCACATACTCCAGCGTCAGCGGTTCCATGTAAACCTTGTCGGCGATGACGGTGTCGGTCATGATGGTGGCGGGATTGGAGTTGACCAGCACCACCTCATAGCCTTCCTCCCGCAGCGCCAGGCACGCCTGGGTGCCGGCGTAGTCAAACTCGGCGGCCTGCCCGATCACGATGGGGCCGGATCCGATGATCAGAACTTTTTTTACATCCGTACGCTTTGCCATAAGTCACTTATCCTCCGAAATATAGATTGCTTTGCCGTCCCTTACGGTGAGCAGGCATTTGCCGAGCACGGGCCAGCCGTCAAAGGGGGTGGACCGCCCTTTGGAGCGAAACCCTGCCGGGTCGATGGTGTAGTCATGCGTCAGATCCCAGACCGCGAAGTCGCCGGAGAGGGGAATGGAGAAGCGGCGGGAAGGGGCGGTGCTCATCGCCTCAACGAGCCGTTCAAGGGAGACGATCCCTTCCATTACAAGCCCGGTATAAAGCACGGGAAACGCCGTCTCCAGGCCGACGATGCCGTTGAGGCTCTTTTCGAAGCCGCGGGCTTTTTCCTCCGCGGCGTGCGGCGCGTGGTCGGTGGCGATCATGTCGATGGTCCCGTCGCTTAAAGCCTCCAGCAGCGCCCCCTGGTCTTCCGCCCTGTGGATCGGGGGATTCATCTTGAACCTTCCGTCGTCTTCGATCAGCGCCGTGTTCAGGAGAAGGTAGTGCGGCGCGGTTTCACAGCTGACATCAAGCCCGCTGCGCTTTGCCTCCCGGATCAGCCCCACCGATTCCTTTGTGGAGATATGGCAGACGTGGAAGGCGCAGCCGGTCTCGTCCGCCAGGCGCAGGTTCCGTTCGATCTCTCGCCACTCCCGTTCCCTGGGATCCTCATAGCGCAGATCCTCACAGTGCCCCGCAATGAGCTTCCCGAGGGCCCTGCAGCGCTGCATGGCTTCACGCATCAGGCCTTTGTCCGCAACGCCTACGCCGTCGTCCGAGAAGGCGGCGACATAAGGCGCCAGCCCCTCCAGATCCGAGATCTCCCGGCCCTTTTCCCCCACGGTGATGGAGCCGTAGGGATAGACGGAGACCGGCGCGCCGGAGATCAGCTCCAGCTGGGGCCTGAGATGTTCCAGACAGTCCGGCACCGGATTCAGATTCGGCATGGTACAAACCGCCGTATACCCCGAAGCCGCGGCCCCCGCCGCGCCCGTCGCGATCGTCTCCTTATAAGAAAAACCCGGTTCGCGAAAATGCACATGCACATCACAAAAACCGGGAAACATCACATATTCACTTTTATTGAAACGGGAAAAAACGTCTTCGCAGCCCTCAGAAGGAAGCTGCTCCGTGAAGGTACCAATTTTTTTGACTTTGTCAAATCCGACCATTCCTTCTCCTCCATACAGAATATAAAAGAAAACCTTGCCGGAGACGGCAAGGCAGAAATCGGGCATAACAAGCCCGCAATTATCCACTTCATCTTGCCGATCTCACAGGGTCGCCTTAAAGTTTCTCCGATTATAACGGCAGGACAGGGATTTGTCAACTGGCGATTTGAACAACAAAAAGAAATCTTGCGGATTTCTGTAAGTTCCTGTTGTAATTTGCGGGGGTGTTTTGATATAATATAAACAAATACGGATGATGATACGATGAACAGCTTTGCCAAGCCTGTTTCCTGACGGGCAAAGCAGGTGTTGATCACGGTGAAAGAGAGGAATCGATGAGCGAACACGGGAGCCTTCAGTTTGTTTGGGATATCATGCTGCAGAGCGAGTGGTGGAAGCAGTATCGTGAGATGGTCGAGCGCTCATTGGTCGAACAGGCCGGTGGCGTCAGTTCCGGCGGCTATGGTTTCGACGCCGGTTCCTGGTCAGGAAGCTGGAGCGGTTTTTCTTCCGGCGCTTTCATGAGCTCCGGCGCCGGTCCCCGGGCTGCCGCGGGATCCGGGCTTGCCGCGGGAGCTGAAATCTGGTGGGCCTCTTCCTCCGGCTCCTGGTGGATGGAAATCCCGGAAGCCTGGTGGAGCTCCTTCTCCGGCTCCTGGTGGAGTTCGGCCGTGGATTCCGGTGTATTCGCGGGTTCCGGAGTCTTTGGAAGCGGCTGGGCGCTGGGCTACGGTCTGCAGCTGATCTGATCGGGACGCATGGAGGCCTGTCATTCCTTCTGGTCTGAACCAAACCGCTGCCGCAATGAGGGAGAGATCCGGTTTCCGGATTTTGAGCAGTTGACGGCGATCCTCTCCGCACTGGAATGGAAACGGCACAGCGGCCCGGTGCGAATGGTGACCGATACCGCGGGAGCGGCTTTCTTTCAGGAAATCGGGCTATCCCCGTTCTGGGACGGGACAGAGACCGTTCTGGACGGCCTTGGAGAGACGATCGACCCCATGGCCTTCTGGGCCGCAGGAAAGCTGCGGGCACTGCGGGACATGCCGGTACCCTGCGTGATGCTGGACACGGATCTCATCGTCTGGGAGAATGTGGAATCCCGCCTGAACGGGGACGCCGTGGCCGCCCATGCCGAGGCCCTGAACCCGCGTACCTATCCGGACCCGTCCTGTTTCCCGCTGAAAGAGGGATATGCCTTCCCGGAGCACTGGGATTTCGGCCTTCCGGCGGCGAATACGGCGTTTTTGTACTTCCGGGACGCGACGCTGCGGAATGCCTGGCTGGACGAAGCCTTTGACTTCATGCGGCATGTGCGGACCGAGGGCCTGAACCCGGTGCAGACGATGTGTTTTGCGGAACAGCGCATTCTCCCGATGTGCGCCGGCGAAAACGGTAAGAGCCTCGGGTATCTGATGAAGCCGGAGGAAGTGCTTACGCAGCACTTTGTGACGCACACCTGGGGCTTCAAGCAGGTCCTTCGCGTGAGCGAAGCGGCGCGGGACGCGTTCTGCATGCGCTGCGTAAGGAGAATCCATCTGGACTTTCCGCGGGAAGCTGAGCGGCTCGACGGCTGCAGGGATTTGAGAGACTATGAGCGGCGGTATCGGGAGGCAAAGGCAGGCCCGGAAGAGGAAAGCTGAAAAAAGAATACAGGGCAAAGAAAAGAGGATCGAGGCGATCATCACGCTTCGATCCTCTATTTCGGTTCGGAACAGGAGAAACCTGAGCGGTGCAGAGCGGCAAACCATGCCCGCTCCGTTGTCATTTTAACAGAGAGGAAACGGCCGTCCAGAGAATGGGGAGAAAAATCGCGGGCAGCATGTTGGCAACTTTGATGCGCTCGCGGCTGCATTCCAGCATGTTCAACGCCATCCCGATCAGGATTACGCCCCCGACGGCGCTCATCTCGGTGACGGCGGCGTCGGAGAGCAGGGAACCCAGAACCCCGGCCAGCAGGGTGAGCGCGCCCTGAAACACCAGAACAAAGGCGGCCGAGCAGGTGACACCGAAGCCCATCGCGGCGCCGAAAGCCATGCTGGAGACGAAATCCAGCATGCTCTTGGCGTAGATGATGCTGTAATTATGGCGGATCCCGGCTTCCAGCGAGCCCATGATCGTCATGGACCCGATGCAGAAAAGAATACAGGCGGAGACAAAGCCCTCCGTGAAGCTCTCCATGGTTCCGCCGCCGGTTTTCCCGCGCAGAAGCTTCGCCTTGATCGCGTCACCGGCATGCTCGATCCCGTCGTCAATGCGCAGCAGTTCACCGAGGACGGTGCCGACGACCATGCATACGATTACACAGAGCAGGTTCTGCGTTTCGATTGCACTCGAGATGCCGATCAGAAAGGTACAGAGACCGAGGGCTTTCATCACTGCCTTGCGCAGGCTCTCTTTCAGCCGGTTGCGAAAGAGAATTCCGATCAGACTTCCCGCCAGGACCGTAAAAGTGTTGACCAGTACCGCAGGCATCGCTTCATCACTCCCGTCTGCATGTGAACAGAACAATCTGACGCCGGAGGGCGAGCTTCTTCAGCAGGTTCATTGCCTGTTCATATCGCGTGTTATCCAGATTAACCAGAACATCGTCCAGAATCAGAGGGCAGGGCTCCCCCAGGGGAAGCGCCAGCTCGCACACCGCCAGACGGACCGCCAGATACAGCAGATCCATCGTACCGGCACTCAGATATTCGGCCGCATGTGCTTCGCTGTCATCCACGGCACGGGCTCTGGCGGAAAAGTCCGAGCCGATCAGAATGTCCTCGTACCGCCCGCCGGTCATCTCACTCATGTACTCGGCGGCCAGCTTGCTCAGTTCCGGAGAAAAGCGGCTCTTGATCTCCGTGTCCGCATCCCGAAGAAGCTCGGACGCGAGGGTGATGGCCTCGTATTCTCCCTGAATGGTGTCGCAGCGCTCCTGAAGATACGAAATGGAGCTTGCGAGCACCAGCGGGTCGCCCAGCGCGCTGAGCCTGCCGTTGAGTCCGGAAATTTTGGAAGAGAGCTCCGCGGCTTCGTTTCTGCGCTGCTGCAGCTGACGGCTGAGCCGGGAGGCTTCGGAATCGCCGCCGGCAAAGTCCAGTTCGGTCACGGCGCTCTCCTCCAGGGCATGAAGCTGACGGCCGGCGTTCTCCAGACGTTCCCGGCTGCGCCGTTCCTCTTCTTCGGCCAGGCGGATGTCCTTTTCCAGAGCGAGATGCTTTTCGAGGATGGCATCCAGGTCGTCCGGTACCGAGATCTTGTATTTTCGCAGGATCTGATCCCGCTCCGCCGAGACCGTCTGGGTTTCCTGACGCATCCGGGAATAGCGCAGGAAGAAAAGAATCGCGAAGACACAGCAGACGCCCGCCGCCAGAATCAGAGGCAGCTTCGCCGTGACACCGTAGAAGGCCGCGGTGAGGATCGCGAGGAAGGAGCAGACCACCGCGGGAAACAGCCCGGAGCGTCCTGTCGGTTCTTTCTCATCCAGGGTTTCCAGGACGGCGCGGTCCTTTTCTATTTCCGCCTGCAGCTCATCGCCGGTGTAATCACCGAACTCGCTGCGGCGCAGGGCGTCCCTGGCGCGGGAAACCTCCGCCAGGGCGGCGTCATGGCTGTCGCTGCGCTCCTGCACCAGGGTCCGGCCGTCCCGCAGGCGATTCAGCGCGTCCGTGCGCTGCCGTCTCCTGGCTTCGGTGACCTGCTGCTCCAGGGCGCTGCACTCCTGCCTTGCCTCCGCCAGGCGGCTCTCCATCTCCTGTACGCTGCTGACGGAGTTTTCCATCTCGGAGAGGAGTTTTTTCGACTCCGCGATCTCATCCTCCAGAGCGGGCAGGATTCCCTTGTGGTGGTAGCGGCGCTTGTGCTGCCAGTTCTGCAGTCTTTCGGCCGTCTCGGAATAGGAAACCTGTTCATCGCCGCTGGAGACGATGGATTGAATCCGCTTCTCCAGCTCGGGATTGCCGGTGACGGCGACATCCCCCTGGCCGATGAAGGCGCTGCGGCAGAAGACATCACGGTTGACGCCGGTCAGCAGTTCTCCGCAATTGGACCCGGTCATGCCCTCCACGGGCGTATTGGTACCGCTGTAGACCGCGGTGAATTCACGCATCGGGGCATTGCGGGAGACGGTTGTCCGGGTCAGCGTCATGTCGCAGCCGTCCGCCGTGACGTCCATCGTCCCTTCCATCGGTGCCCCGGACCAGGGGGCATAGCGCGTCCGGTCGGGAAGAGCGGTCTGCTCCGCGGGATCGATCCCGTAGAGCATGGTCCGGATAAAGGCACACCAGGTGCTCTTTCCGCTCTCATTGGGCGCGTAGATGACGTTCAGACCCCCGTGGAGCGATAAGGTCTCGCCCTGCAGTTTGCCGAACGAGGCGCGGAGCTTACGGATTTTCATGGACTGCCACCTCCTCGCCGCCGGTCAGAGCCGCAAGACCCCAGCGGGCGGCCTGTTCCAGACGCAGTCTTTCGGCGTCTGTCCGTGCGGCATCCCGCAGCGTACGCAGCTTTTCAAGGAAGAGCCCCCGAAGACTGTCGTTTCCGGCGCTTGTCCAGATCTCTTCCGGAAGCCGGGTCCTGTCCTTCAACTGCAGAGAGAAGAACATCTCGTCCAGGTTCTGATGCAGTTTCCGCAGATCCGGCGCCAGCGCGCTCTCGCCGGTCAGGGTGATGCGATACACATCCCGTACCGAATCGTCCGGCAGGGAGGTGTGGATCAGGAGAAGGGGATCTTTCCCCATGATATCCAGCTCCAGCGTCCGGTACTGCCGGACCGCAATGCTGACCGGCCGAAGGCTGCAGCCCTCGGGACTCAGCGTCACGACGTAGACGCCGCGCTCTCCGCACTCGTCAAAACTCCGTCCCTGCGGACAGCCGGGCCAGGCGTAGCTGCAGCCGCCGCTGCGTCTCAGACCGCCGGCGGTATGATCGTGCCCCAGCGCGGCATAGTCGATTCCGCTGGCTGCCAGGTCTTCTTCGGTGATGGGATTGCAGAGAGACTGGGGATTGCCGACCTCGCCGTGCATGCACAGCAGGTTGTAGACATCGCTCTTTCGTTCCGCGTGAAAGCCCCGCAGCAAAGCCGGCGCGGTCCGGTCGGTAAACGCCGCGCCGTAGACCCTGGCGGAGGCCGACGGGATCGAGACAAGGTGAATGGCCTGCTCACGGAAGACGGTTACGTTCTCCGGAAGCTTCAGTCTGGCCCATGGAGAGCGCTCACCGTACCAGTCCCCGCTGCCCGGCGCGATGACCACGGGGCAAGGGACGCGGCTGAGCTGATGCAGCAGGTCCTCGCCGGTCTCGCCGCGGGTGTTGGCGCTGTCCAGCAGGTCTCCGGCCAGAAGCATCAGGTCGGCCGATTCCTCTTCCGCCAGATCAATAAGACGCTGAAGCATCAGCGACTCTTCCTGCCGGCAGACGGCGGCTTTTGAGGCGGAAAGTCCCTGAAACGGGGAGTCAAGATGAAAGTCCGCCGCGTGGATGAGTTTGATGGTTCTCATGTGAGTCTGACTGCCTCCGCGCTCCGGCAGCGGCCGGTCTCCGTATCGATGGTGAAAATACAGCCTTCCATTTTGCAGGGGCCTTTTGCGGACTCATACCGCCGGGGCGGATCCCCCATGAATTTGCCGATGCTCTGCTCCGGATCGATGCCGAGCACGGAATGGATCGGACCCGTCATGCCGAGATCGGTGATGTAACCGGTGCCCTTCGGCAGAACCGCCGCGTCCGAGGTCTGCACATGCGTGTGGGTGCCCCAGACGGCGGAGGCCTTCCCGTCCAGCAGATAACCCATCGCCCGCTTCTCACTGGTGCCTTCGGCGTGGAAATCCACCAGGATGATCTTTTCCTGAATTTCCGCCATGTATCCGTCCGCGATGGGGAAGGGGTTGTCCGTGTTGTTGTCCAGCGTAAATCTTCCGAGCAGGTTCAGCACGCACACATCCCCGAAGGGCTTGTGATAGACGGCGATGCCTCTGCCGGGGCACTGCGGCCCGTAATTTCCGGGACGGAGAATGCGCGTGCGCTCGTCCAGATAGGGGCGGAGCTCCGTCCGCGTCCAGGTATGGTTGCCCAGCGTGATGACATCCGCGCCCGCACGGAGAATGAGATCCGCCTGCTTCGGAGTGATCCCGACCACGTTGGCGTTTTCCCCGTTGACCACGGTGAAGGAGATCTGCATGTCCGAGATATATTCCTTCAGACGGTTTGAGAGAAAGCTCATTCCCGGCTCTCCGCACACGTCACCCACTGCCAGAATTCTGATTTCCATCTGCTGTGTCCTTTGTGAAATAAAATGTGGTATCTGACACTCTCCCCGCCGGAGGCGGGGAGAGTGCCTTCACCGGTTAAACAGGAATGAGTGTATTTTAACATCTCATGAAAAAAATGGCAATGGGTCATTCAAAGCTTCTCGGCTTCTTGATCGTTCATTTTTATCAGATAGTCTTTCCGTTATATCTCCCCGCCTCCGGCGGGGGATATAACGGCACTGGGCAATCAATTTCATGAAGCAGGATAAATTCATATTGTAAAATCTATAACCTCTATGCTATAATCTCCCCGAAAATGAATTTTTTGAGTCGGAGGATTAGCAAATGGCTGAAAACAAACGCCCTGAAAACATGCAGCGGATCACCACCCCGGAACTTGCCCAGGCCTTCATCGAGGAACAGCTCGCCGCGCTGCGCGAGCAGATCGGTGACAAGAAGGTCCTGCTGGCGCTGTCCGGCGGCGTTGACTCGTCTGTTGTCGCGGCACTTCTGATCAAGGCGGTCGGCAGACAGCTGACCTGTGTGCATGTCAACCACGGCCTGCTCCGGAAAGGGGAACCCGAGCAGGTGATCGAGGTCTTCCGGAACCAGATGGACGCCAACCTGATCTATGTGGATGCGGTCGACCGCTTCCTCGACAAGCTGGCGGGCGTTGCGGATCCCGAGACCAAGCGCAAGATCATCGGGAAAGAGTTCATCGATGTCTTTGCCGAGGAGGCCTATAAGCTCGACGGCATCAGCTTCCTGGCGCAGGGGACCATCTATCCCGACATTCTCGAAAGCGGCCCGGTTAAGTCCCATCACAATGTCGGCGGCCTGCCCGAGGACCTGAAGTTTGAACTGGTGGAACCGGTCAAGTTCCTGTACAAGGACGAGGTCCGCGTCGTCGGCAAGCAGCTCGGCCTGCCGGACAACATGGTCTATCGTCAGCCGTTCCCGGGCCCCGGCCTGGGGGTGCGCTGCGTCGGCGCAATCACCCGTGACCGTCTGGAAGCCGTCCGCGAATCCGACGCGATCCTGCGGGAGGAATTCAAGCGGAACGGCCTCGAGGGCAAGGTCTGGCAGTACTTCACCATCGTCCCCGACTTCAAGTCCACCGGCATCACCGACGGCCTGCGTACCTATGACTGGCCGGTTGTGATCCGTGCCGTCAACACGGTGGATGCCGTGACCGCCGAGGTGGCGGAGCTTGACTTCCGTATGATGAGCCGCATTGTCGAGCGCATCACCCATGAGGTCAAGGGCGTCAACCGCGTCCTCTGGGATCTGACCCCGAAGCCCACCGGAACCATCGAGTGGGAGTAATTGAGGCAAGAACCACAGGCTGGAAGAAGAACGGCTGTACGACTCTTGACAAATAAGCGAACACATGATAGAGTATCGACAAATCCAGATTTCGATTCTGGATTTGTCGATACTTTTATTTTGGTGATCTATATGAACTATATTAAGCGCAGCATTGAGGATTTAGTCAAGTCTTCGGATAAGACCTTTAAATGCGTGCTGGTCACTGGCGCAAGGCAGACAGGGAAATCTACTATGCTCAAAGCCTTGTTTCCCGATAAGAAGTATGTGCCCATTGACGATCCCTTTATCGAGGATCAGGCGAATGAAAATCCCAACATGTTTATGATGCTCAATCCGCCCCCTGCGTTTTATGATGAGGTGCAGCGCGCGCCGGGCCTGTTCCGCTTTATCAAAATCAAGTGTGATGAAAGCGATAAACGTGGGCAATTCTGCCTGTCAGGATCACAGCCGCTGGAACTGATGGAAAGCGCTTCCGAATCCTTATCCGGCCGTGTCAGCATTATTGAGCTCGCAGGTTTATCTTTGCGGGAGATCCAGGGGACCCCGTTCAACGAACCGTTTGTCCCGACAATGGAGTATGTGCAAAGGCGCAGCGGTTCCGCCAATGCACCTGATAATCTCTGGGCCATTATCCATCGCGGAAGCTATCCCGAGCTGCAGAACCCGGATCTGGACTGGTCGGCGTTTTTCTCAAGCTATGTGAAGACTTATCTGGAGCGCGATGTGCGCAAGCTGTCCGCTGTTCAGGATCTGGATGATTTTCGCCGCTTCATGGTAGCGGTGGCCGCCAGAACCGGGCAGATGTTGAACTATGCAAACATCGCTGACGAAATCAGCAAGGACGCCATGACGGTCAAAAAATGGATGTCCATTCTTGAAGCGTCCGGAATCGTGTATTTGCTGGAGCCCTATACACCGTCCGTGTTGAAAAAGGCAATCAAGACCCCGAAGGTCTATTTCCGCGATACTGGCCTTGCCGCCTATCTCACTCGATGGCTTACACCAGAAGCTCTTGCATATGGAGCTATGAGCGGCGCTATGTTTGAAACCTTTGTAATTTCTGAAATCCTGAAATCCTATTCCAGTCGCGGTATCGATTACCGGTATTGTGTTTCATATTACCGTGGCCGTGATAAGAAAAAAGTACGGAAGGATGGGCAAGAATACGAGAGTGAGAGCGAAATCGACCTGATCATTGAAGAAAATGGAATGCTCTATCCCATAGAAATCAAGCAAAGCCCCGCAGTTACGGCAGATGAGGCCAGCACGTTCACCGTGCTGGACAAGGTTGAGGAGAAGCGCCGTGGGATGGGAGCAATCATCTGCACCTGCCCGCAGCCAAATTTGCTTAGGGATAATCTGCTGCAGCTGCCGGTGTGGTACGTATAATTAAGGGTTTGGAGCAATGAAATAACCTCTATGTGTCGCGTTTTAATTCTTGGTAATCTAAAACTGCTTCTATTTGCTAAAAAAATGGAATAGGAGAACAGACATTTAGATCAAATGGATTGGTGGTGAGCTATATGAGACAAGCTGATAGCACAATAAAAGGCTACTTATATCAATTTAATAAGTCTATTGATGTAATCCTCGATTCTAACGATGATGCCCCCGTAGTATTAGAAGGGGTGATTGAAGATATCGATGTTCATATGCCCTCTGCAATAAAAACAATTCAATGAAAATATCACGAAGATAAAAAATTTCAATTATCAAGTGTTGTAGCACCTATTTTAGAAATGCTCTGCCATTACTGTGAAAGCACTTACTTAGGAAAGAGCGTTTCATATTATCTTTTTGCGTATTATTCGGATAATGTCAATGGAGTAGATAGAAATGCTTTCGTAGATTTTTTGAACACAACAAAAGATAAGGAGATTCTCAGCAAATACTTCCACCGCATCTACAGCATTCCTGATTTGACTATCCTTAGAATAATTCCGGCAGGGGAGATCATCCAAGGGATGAATTCAGAAGAGAGCTAACTTCTAAGCAGAAGCTGTTCAACAGCATTTAAGCCGGAGCTTTTCTTCCGTTGCAGAACTGATGGAGGACCTGAATACTGACGATTAAATATGAGACCGGCTTTGCGAAGAACAGCACCCAACTGGAGACATTAGCACCGGTATATTTATATGATAATATGAATAATATGAGCGAAATACCAGTCCCTGAATTTCGGGAGTGTTTCAGAAATCTGATCGGCAGGTGAGCTCCCTATGAACAGAAAGCTTTCGTTACAACCGCATCCGGATGTTTATCTGATCCACAGGCTCCTGTTCCGCCTGCTGCCGGTGCAGATTCTCCTCGCGGCGGTCAGTCAGATCAACGGAATCGTCTCGAGCCTTTTTGCCAGCAATTATATCGGCGCCCGGGCGATGAGCGCCGTCGGACTCTATGCGCCCATCGGGCTCCTGATCGGAGCGGTTTCCGTGCTCTTTGTGAGCGGTTCGCAGATCATCTGCGGCAAGTTCCTCGGGAACAATCAGGTGGAACAGAACAGCAGGCTTTTTTCGGTCAGCATGCTCGGAACCGGCCTCTTTTCCGCTGTGACCATGCTCTTTCTGGTGGTATATACCATGCCCGGCTTTCCCGGCCGTGTTTCCGGTGACCCTGAGACGCGTCGCCTGCTCAATCAGTATATCCTCGGTCAGGTCCCGGGTGTACTTCCGCTGCTTTGGGGGCAGCAGCTTTCCGCCTTTCTTTCCATGGAAAACCGGCCCTGGCGCAGCACAATGGCCAGTCTTGCCTCTGTTGCGGTGACCATTGGCA
This sequence comes from Oscillospiraceae bacterium, assembly GCA_017458335.1. Lineage (GTDB taxonomy): Bacteria > Bacillota > Clostridia > Oscillospirales > Oscillospiraceae > Limivicinus. The sequence goes on along the minus strand of JAFTFT010000038.1, from coordinate 107,607 downwards.
TGAACTACCTTCTGGTGGTGCGGTACCGGCTCGGAACACTCGGGTTGGCCCTTGCATCCTCCGCGGGACTCGGGGTTTTCCTGCTGGTCGAGGCGTTTCATTTCCTGGCCGGAAGATCGATTTTTCGCTTCCACATGAGGTTTCGGGACCGGGGCATGCTGAGGGAGCTTGTCCGGGTCGGCATACCGAATTCCCTTACCACATGCTATGTCGCGCTCCGCGGCGTCCTCATCAACGCGCTGATTCTCCGTTACGTCGGAGAGCTTGGCATCTCTGCCTTCTCCACGGCGAATTCGTTTCTTGGCCTGTTCTGGGCCGTACCGAACGGCATGCTTGCGGTATCCCGGATGGCCTTCGGGGTCAGTATCGGGGAGGAAGACCGGAAGACGCTGACCGATGTGATGCGAAACGCGCTGTACCGCTTTGTTCCGCTGATGGCGGGAATCGCCGCCGTGCTGATCCTGCTGGCGAGACAGCTGACCTTCCTGTATTATCACGACGCTTCGGCCCCGGTTTTTGAAATGACGGAATGGGGATTTCGCATTCTGCCGCTCTGCATGCCGCTGAGTGTGATTTCGATGCATTTTACCTGCTATGGACAGGCTTCGAATAAAAGTTTCCTGGTCAGCCTTCTGGCTGTTCTGGACGGTCTTGTCTTCGTCGTATTGTTTTCCGCGCTGCTCCTGCCGAAAATCGGTCTGAACGGCGTCTATGCCGCCAATGTTCTCAACGGCCTTGGCTGTGCCGCGGTCATTTTCCTCTATTCCTGCTGTGTCCGGCGGAAACTGCCGTCCAACATGGAGGAGCTGATGGTCATTCCGGACGGATTCGGCGCCGCGGAGGAGGACCGCCTGGATCTCAGTGTCCGAGGTATGGAGGAAGTTGTTCAGGTTTCCCGTGAGGTACAACAGTTCTGCCTCCGGAAGGGGATCGATGCCCGGCGGGCTGCTTTTGCCGCACTCGCGATGGAGGAGATGGCCGGCAACATTATCGAGCATGGCTTCCCCCAGGACGGGAGAAGGCACAGCGTGGACCTCCGGATTGTTTATAAAAACGGGGATATCATGATCCGCTTTAAGGATGACTGCCGGCCCTTTGACCCGCAGGAGCGCGAGCTCATGATGACGCCCGAAGACCCGGCGAAGAACATCGGACTTCGCATCGTGTTTCGGATTGCGAAGGAACACAGCTACCAGAATCTTCTGGGGCTGAACGTGCTGACCGTAAAGATCTGAGAGGGGCATTGGAAAAAACTGACTGCCAAGGAGATGATGCCGATGAGCGCTGGGCTCAAAAGCTTCCTTGGCAGTCAGTTGACTATTAGATGTTCACCTTGCCTTGACTTCCGTCTTATGATATGATGTCACTGATCGCGGTGTTCATCGTTCTTTTCTTCCAGTCTGCGGACCCGGAGGGCCTCATCCAGAACCTTTTTGGCCCAGCCGCTGTCCGGCTCAAAAACCCGGAAGGTCCGGAAGCCGTACATCCGTCCGCTCTTCTCGATGGATTGTTCGTCGTCAACATGCAGAGAGATATGATAGAAGTTCGGCATTTTCTGTGGCAGACGGGTTTTCCTGCCCCGCTGGACCTCTTCTTCGTGACGCTGGCCGTTTACGACCTGGTCGATATGCACGCCGTAGCGCTGGAAAAGGGAACGGATATACCGCTCCTGACGAAAGGACGAGGTATAGACCCAGACCTCGAAGCCTCGTTTCTGCAGTTCATGGATCAGTTTCACGGTTCCTTTCCGCAGGCGGTCCTTGAAAAGAAGATTATAAGGGAAGCGCAGGGCCGGCTCGGTCTCGTACTTGTCCGGGGAGACAAACAGCACGTCGTCAAGATCAAAGGATATTTTCACGGCGAAACCTCAGTTTATCATATAATCATAAGATATACAGGCGATGCATTTTCGTTGAGGAGAATGATTTCACGTTATCGCTGCTTACTATAGCACAAAAGCGGAGTGTTGAAAAGCATTCTTCATGCATCATCATGGGAAAGGGAAGGGATCAGCTTGAGAGAGAGAAAACAGTATCATCTGAACGAGATCGTTTTCCGTCAGGGCGATGAAAGCGTCTTCATGTATCATGTCCTGCACGGCAGAGTCGGCCTGTTTCTGGACTACGGCAGTTCCGACGAGGTTAAGCTTGCAGAGCTTCTGGAGGACCAGATTTTCGGAGAAATGGGCCTCCTGGACCACGCTCCGCGCACGGCCACGGCGGTCATTCTGGAAGAGGAAACGGAACTCGAAACCCTGACCGAGGAAGACGCCCGAAGCTGGTTTGAAGAGAATCCGGAGAGCGGAATGCTGCTCCTGCTGCAGATGTGCTCCCGGCTGCGCAGTACCACGCGGCGGTACGTCGATGTCTGTCATACGGTCCGTGACGCCCTCGATGCCGAGAGCTTCGGCTATCAGAAAAACGACGAGCTTCTGGCCAGAATCGCGAAATACGCCGCCGTTGAACGGGAACAGCCCGCAAACGGCTGAGACGGCAGGGGAGATTTGAAATGGAGACAGTAACGACTTCCAAGGGACAGATTCTTTTCCGGGAGGGTGATCTTGCCCTCACCATGTACGTCATCAAGGCAGGCTCTGTCGGCGTCTATACCGATTACGGGACATCCGGTGAAAAGCAGATCGCCGTTTTGAAGCAGGACGATTTCCTGGGCGAGATGGGAATGATCGAGGGCCTTCCGCGCAACGCGACGGCCGTCATTCTGGAGGATGCGACGGTTCTGACCGAGCTGAACGAGGAGGATCTGGCGCTTTTCTTCCGGAACCGGCCGGACCAGATCATCCGGATCATGCGGCAGCTGAGTTCCCGGATCCGCGAGATCGACGGGCGCTTTTATTCCGCGTGCCATGCCCTGCGGGAGAGCGAAGCGGCAGCACAGAGCGGAACCGGAAAGAGCGATGATCTGAACCGGAAGCTGCTGGAGATCAGCAGGGAAGCCGACCGGCAGGACAGCATCCGCATCGGCCAGTATTCTTCCTTCTTCCCCTATGTGCTGGAGGATCTGGAACAGTACGGAAAGAAGGCCAACATCGTCAAGGCAGGCTTTCTGGAGAAAAGGTTCAAACGCACCGCCGCTCCCGAAGAGCTGCACGCCAACCCGGATGATGAGTTTTCAAAAGCAGCCGTGGGCCCCAATGACCGGATTATCATGGAATATGTCAAAATGATTCCGCAGCTTCGGCGCTTTGACGAACCGATCTATCCAGAGCCGGTGTATGTCTCAAAACTGGAATCCGGCGGATACAGGATCCTGAACGGTCACCACCGCTGGGCCGCCGCGCTCAAATGCGGACTGGAAAAACTTCGGATCCGGATTCTGAACCCCGGTGATTCGGGAGGACTTCTCTGATCCCTTTTACGGTGACAGGCGACGGAACGGGACAGGGGAGAAACGACACAGGAACGAACGAAACAGGAAAGAAGGAAACAGGAAAGAACAACACAGGAAAGGAAGGGTAAACATGCATTATTCCACGCTGCTCGGACGAAAAGACATGATCGGCTGCGTCCTGTGCAGGGACGCTCCCTGCACGGCAGCCTGCGGAAAACTGGACGCGGCAGATCTCCTGCGAAGCATCTGGTTTGACAACGAGAGCTGCGCGGCGGAAAAGCTCAGAGAGAATTTCCCCTGCCGCGAATGTCCCGCCCCCTGCGAGTCCGCCTGCCCGGCCCCGGGAAAGGTGGGCATCCGCTCGCTGATGACCCGCCTGCACGATGAGGTCCTTCCGGAAGTCGAGCCGGTTTCCGGTGAAGACCGGCTGAAAACCGACCTCTGCGGCGTGCCCCTGGAGAATCCCTTCCTGCTCTCGTCTTCGGTGGTGGCCAGCACCTATGACATGTGCGCGCGGGCCTTTGAAGCCGGCTGGGGCGGCGCCTGCTTCAAGACGATCTGCAACTTTGAGATCCACGAGGCCTCGCCGCGCTTTTCCGCCGTCAAGGGGGACAACGGAACCATCATCGGTTTTAAGAATATCGAGCAGCTCTCCGACCACAGCGTCGCGGAAAACATGAAGATCTTCCGCGATCTGAAGAAGAACTACCCCAACAAGTTCATCCTTGCCTCCATCATGGGGCAGAATGAGCGGGAATGGGCGGACCTGGCGCGGCAGTGCGAGGAAAACGGAGCGGACGCGGTCGAGCTGAACTTCTCCTGTCCCAACATGGCCAGCGACGGTCTTGGCTCAGACATCGGGCAGATTCCAGACCTGGTGGAACGCTACACCGCAGCGGCCAAACGCGGCTGCGGCATACCGGTGCTCGCAAAACTGACGCCCAATGTCCAGAGCCTGGTTCCGGCCGCACTTGCCGCGAAACGCGGGGGCGCCGACGGGCTCGCGGCCATCAACACCATCAAGAGCATCCTGGGGGAGAACCTTCACACCTATGTCTCCGCTCCCGCCGTCCACGGCATGAGCGCGGTCGGCGGCTACAGCGGCAATGCCGTGAAACCCATCGCCCTGCGGATGATCGCGGAGCTCGGCTGGGAAGAGGAGCTCAAATCCCTTCACATCAGCGGTATGGGCGGGATCGAGACCTGGAAGGATGCGATGGAGTATATCCTGCTCGGCTGCGGCAGTGTTCAGGTGACCACGGCGGTCATGCAGTACGGATACCGCATCATCGACGACCTGAAGTCGGGCATGAACCGCTACCTGCTGGAGAAGGGCTTTGGCAGCATCCGGGACGCCCGGGGCCTCGGCCTTACGGCGGTCCACGCGTCGACGGATGTCCTGGAACGGGACACGGTGGTCTATCCCCGCTTTCAGAGAGAGACCTGCATCGGATGCGGACGCTGCGTGATCTCCTGCGCGGACGGGGGACATCAGGCTGTTTCGATGGGCCGGGACCGGAAGCCGGTTCTGGATCTGCGCAGATGTGTGGGCTGCCACCTCTGCGTCCTGGTCTGTCCCACGGAAAGCATTCTGCCCTATAACAAACGGCGTGAACCGCTTGTCTGAGCGTCGGAAGTACGTACAGATGCCGGGAGATGAATAAACCGAATGCCGGGGAGACGACCTGATGAGCGCTGTGCCCACAGGCTTCCCCGGCAGTCGGTCTGTTTTTTCTTCTTTCGGGTTTTCTTCTTCCCGGTTTTAATCTTCTCTGACGTACTTGGCTTTCCCCACGCCGAGGAAGAAGCGGCTGATATTCCGCAGCAGCACCAGCAGGATTCCCGTGCCGCCTCCCTTGCCGAAGGCCTTCGCCAGGCGGAAGCTCTCGATCACGTGCAGCACGAAGGAGACAAGTCCGAGGGCGAGCATGAGCAGGGCCGAGGCGTTGGTCTGCCCAAGAAACTTGTAGCTCGCGGATATCCCAGCGCCGCAGAGCAGGGAGAGAAGCCCAACCCAGCCCTTCCAGCTGATGGCATACTCCTGATACATGCTCAGAATCGGGATGATGCTGTGCCAGCCGGGCTTTCCTGCCTTGCGGAAGAGGCACCATCTGCCGATCACCAGCAGGATAACGGCAATAACGGCGAGCGCGGCCCCGACCAGCAGAATGATCGGGAGAGTGCCGGAGGCCACTTCCGACGCCAGCGGCGTTCCGTCGTAATCCGGGGAGAGGAAGGTGTTTACCTTTGCCTCAAAATCCCCCTCCTGCACGAAGGAGCCGACCTTATAGAAGCCGACCTTTCCGTCGCGGTCAATAAACACGGTGGTCGGGAACGCGGTGACATCCAGGAAGTCCAGCGCGTCGCCCGCCATGCCCATCGGGAAGCTCAGGCCGTTCTCTTCCTTGTAGGCCGCGATCATCGCGGCCGTGTCATTCGGGTCGCCGGAGACCGAGAGAATCACCATCCGGTCGCGGTGGGCCTGATACGTCTTCTCCATCTCCGGAAACTCCACCTTGCAGGGACCGCACCAGGTGGCGAAGACGTTCAGGACAACAAGGTCATGATCCTTCAGAAGTTCGGAGAGGGTGGCGTCGGTTCCGTCACAGAGGGCTACCGTGAAATCCGGCATGGCGTCGCCGGGCTGAATGCCGTCCTGGGCGGCGAAGGCCGTGCAGCTCAGGCCCGCCAGCAGCAGAAGCGCGAGGAGAACGGAAATAATTTTTTTCATGATCTTCAGTCCTTTCTTTTCGTATAATATTTGCAGAATATTTTGTCGGTCTGTTCGTCCGATTCATTGATCCGATTGTAACACATGATCTGTCACACTCCGGTCACACGCGGGAAAGCCGCCTGTCTGCCGCCGCGTCTTCGCCGGTATTCCTGCGGATCAAAAGCATCATACCAGAAAAAAGGGATCTCTTCAATCTTTTTTCCGGATGATCCGGGCACATCCCGATGATCCAAAGATCGGGAACCGGAAATTTCTGTTGCAAGCAGGGATCGATTCGTATAAAATAGTAGTGTCATACAGATGGGACATGACAGAGATGGGGGTGAAGCCCTGATGAATCACGACAGAAAGAATTCAACCACGGCGATCGCGGTGATCGGGAGCCTGATTCTCGCCATCATGCTGGTGGTCGTAACGATGTGGACGGGAGCCCGGTCCAGACGGGACACGGAAGAGGCTGTCCGCTCGGTCAGCCTGCTGTATCTGGATGAACTGGCGGGACGCCGGGAACAGGTTGTGGAGAACAATCTGCGGGAAAAAATCCAGACGATCCGCGTGGCCATCGACCTGATGACCGACGAGGACCTCAGCGACAAGGCGCACCTGGAGGCGTATTAGACGCGCATGAAGCAGCTCTATCATCTGGACAAGTTCGCGTTTGTGGATATGGACGGGCTGATCTATACCTCCACCGGGACCCAGAGCGACATTGAGGAATACGGTTTTGACTATCATACCCTCGCCGAGCCGGAGATTTCCATCTACCATCCGGAGAGCGCGGAAAAGCGCGTGATTATCGCGGTGCCGGTCAGCATTCCCTTCATGGGGAAAACGCTCTCCGTCTGCTTTATGGCCATCGACATGCAGGAGATGCTCTCGGGCGTCTCCCTGACGACCAACACCGGCAACGCTACCTTCTGTAACATCTATACGGAAAGCGGTTCGGCTCTGACGGACTCCGTGCTGGGCGGTCTGGCAATGGAGGACAATCTTCTGGACGCCATGCGCATCGCGGTCTTTGAACCGCCCTATTCCTATGAAAGCTTTGCGCGGGAGTTTCAGACCGGAACGCGGGGCGTGGTATCCTTCACGTTCAACGGCATCCGGGAAACCCTGACCTATATTCCGGTCAGCGGAACGGACTGGCTGCTGACCTATCTGATCCGGGAGAGCGTTATCAGCGAGCGCATCAGTTCCATTTCGGAGGGAACCGTCAGGAGAAGCATTCTCCAGTCCGCGCTGACCATCGCCGCGATGCTGATCATGTTCGGCTTTATCATCTCCCAGACCAAGAGAAACAACAGGCTTCTGCTGGAACGGGAAACCGTCGAAGCGGAAAACCGTGTGAAGCAGCAGGAGCTGGAGCAGCGTCTTGCACTGCAGGAAAAGCTGCTGGAGCAGCAGGAGACGCTCCATGACGCGCTGACCGCCGCCGAGGAAGCCAGTAAGGCGAAATCCGCGTTTCTGTCCAATATGAGCCATGAAATGCGCACGCCCATGAACGCCATCATCGGCCTGGACAACATTGCCCTGAACGACCCGGATCTGACGCCGAAAACCAGAGAGTATCTGGAAAAGATCGGCGAATCCGCCGGGCATCTGCTGGAACTGATCAATGATATTCTGGATATGTCGCAAATCGAATCCGGGGGACTCACGCTCAGAAACGAGGAGTTTTCCTTCCGGAAGCTGCTGGAAGCGGTCAACACCATGTTTGCCGGCCGGTGCCGGGAGAAGGGGCTGGAGTACCGGTGCAGCGTCAATTCCGAGGCGGACGAATCTTACGTCGGCGACGGCGCGAAGCTGCGCCAGGTGCTGATCAATATTCTGGACAACGCTGTCAAGTTCACCCCCTCCGGCGGCAGGGTGGAGCTGCAGGTGGAAAGAACGGCACGGTTTGACGGAAAATCCACGCTGCGCTTTACGGTCTCGGACACCGGCATCGGCATGAGCGAGGATTATTTACCGCATCTGTTTGACACCTTCTCGCAGGAGGATTCCTCCACTACGACAAAATACGGCAGTACCGGCCTCGGCATGCCGATCACAAAGAGTATGGTCGAGCTGATGCACGGCCGGATCGAAGTGGAGAGTGAGAAAGGCGTCGGATCCACCTTTGTTGTGACGGTGACGCTCTCCGATTCCGACGGGGCGGCGGCACAGGAGGAAGCGTGTCTGCCCGGCGAAACCGCGGCGCCGACCGCGGACGGGGATCCGGCTTTGTCCGGGCCGGAACAGCCTGCGGCGGAAAAACCCGGCCTCGTTTCGGAGCGGAAGGACATTCCCGCCGGGACAAATCAGGGCAAGGCCGACCTGAGCGGAAGACGGCTTCTCCTGGCAGAGGATGTGGACGTGAACGCGGAGATTATCCACATGATCCTTCAGATGCGGGAGATGAGGGCAGAACGCGCCGAAAACGGGAAAAAGGCGGTGGAGCTGTTCACCGCGCACCCGGAGGGCTATTACGACGCGATCCTGATGGATCTGCGCATGCCCGAAATGGACGGCCTGGAGGCCACACGCGTCATTCGCGCCATGGACCGGCCGGACGCAAAGACGATCCCGATCATCGCCCTGACGGCGAACGCCTTTGACGAGGATGTTCAGCGCAGTCTGCAGGCCGGTTTGAACGCGCATCTCTCCAAACCGGTACAGCCGGAGATCCTGTACGAAACCCTGGAAAGCCTGATCCGATAGAGTAGCGCCGCGGATCCGCTATACTGCCGATCCTTTACCGTAATGTGTGAAATCTCCCCGCCTGCGGCGGGGAGATTTTCCTGTAATATTAGGATGCGAAAGCAGTTTAGGCACCCTCCTGCGCGGCCATCTTTCTGAGTTCGCCGGTTCCGATCGGAATCGCGATCAGAAAGCTGATGACATCCGCGAACGGCTGCGCGAGCTCAATACCGAGGACAGGCGCCAGACCGAGCGCTTCCGTCACGAGGGGAAGAAGCAGCACCATCGGAATAAACGCAAGCCCCTGCCTGGAAACCGCGAGCATGGTCGCCCTGGCGGTGGCGCCGATGTTCTGCAGCATCATGTTGCACAGGACGATCCAGGCGGAGAGCGGCAGCGTCACCAGCTGGGCCCGGAAGGCGAAGACCGCGATGGCAGACGCCTCGGGGCTCGCCCCGGTGACCAGATTGGTGACCGGCCCGGCAAAGACGAAGCCCAGGGCGGAAAGACCGACCAGCACCACCGCCGCGAGGCGCACACAGAAGCGGAAGGCACGGCGGACCCGGTCATACTTCCGCGCGCCGTAGTTGAAGCCGCAGACCGGCTGGAAGCCCTGGCCGAAGCCGATCAGAATGGAGGCCAGCACCATCATGATCCGGTTGACGCCGGTCATGGCCGCCTGCGCCGCGTCGATCATCACGGCTCCCGTCACATACAGGCCGATGGCGTGGTTCAGGCTTGCCGACGAGATGCTGGCGATTCCCTGGCGCGCAAGCGACGGCAGGCCGCCCTGCATGATGCCTTTCAGGTAGTAGGCGTTGGGGCAGAAGTTTTTCAGACGGATCTTCACGTTGTCGCTCCGCTGCATGCCGACGGCCAGAATCGTGAAGCTCACGCACTGGCTGAGCGCGGTGGCCAGGGCCGCACCGGAAACGCCCATCCCGGCACCGAAGCGCGCGTGAAGCCCGGCGATGCCGATTGCATCGCCGGCCCGGAAGATCAGGATCGGGTCCAGAAACAGATTCAGCACCGCCCCGGTGGTCAGGCCGATCATCGAGAAGAAGGCGTTGCCCTGAAAACGCAGCTGGTTGTTCATCACGATGCTGCCCATCATGAGCGGGGCCGCAAGGAGGATATAGCGCATGTAGCGAACGGTGTTTTCCAGAGTCTCTTCCGTTTTGGCGCCGAGGAGCCCGGCAAAGCCGCGGCGGAAACAGAGGCCGAGAGCCGCCAGCAGAATCCCGAACGAGACCGCGCAGAAGAATCCCGTCGCGGCCATTTTTTCGGCGTCCTTCAGATCCCGGCGTCCGAAGGCACGGGAGATATAGTTCCCCGATCCGTGGCCGTGGTAGAAGCCGATCGCCTGGATGATGTTCATCAGCGGCATGACCACGCCGATGGCGGCGACCATGCTGTCGCTGTTCAGCTGGCGGATAAAGAAGGTATCCGCCAGATTGTAAAAAGCCGTCACCAGCATGCTGATGATGGTCGGCACCGCGAGCCGGAGGATCAGTTTTTCCACCGGCTCGGTCGTCATGCGCTGGTATTTCGATTCAGGCGTCTGCCTGGAGAAGGCCTTCTGTTTCAATTGTCGGGCTGCCTCCGTCTCTGTTCGTTATTTCTTCCGATGCAGCTTTGTGATCAGCAGCACCAGCAGGCCCATATACCCGGCGGCCAGCGCCAGCGTGACCCAGCAGAGCAGATCGGACTTCGGCGCGAGGCCCACGAGGATCAGGACGGGAGCGCCCAGGATGATGCCGAAGCTGCTGCCGACGACCAGGTTGTTTGCGGCGGGGGTTTCAAGGTTCGGGTCGATCTCCCGCAGCAGCAATACGCCGGAGCTGATGGTGCCGGTCAGCATGCCGTACATGGAGATGAGCCCCTCGTAATAGTAGTCCGGATACACCTTCCGGCAGACGAAGCGCAGATGCAGCCAGGTGACAACGGCGCCGGCCGCCGCCATCAGGACAAACGGCAGCCAGAGCCCGCGGATGTCCTCCAGATTGATCGAGGCGATGCCCGCCACGATCATGATGTCGAAGAAGAAGCCGGAGATGCGGTTGAGCAGATAGTTGTTCTGATACTGACGGCGGATCAGGCCGCGCCTTTTCCCGCTCTCCAGCAGGACGCGCAGGAGAATCGCCAGGGCGGAACCGATGATGAAGTTGAAGCCCCAGATCAGCGTGTTGACCGTCGCCGCGAGACCGGGGGAGAGCGCGGCGATCCCGCCCGTCAGGCCCCGGGCGGCCAGGTAGGTCGCCAGGTACACCAGCAGCACCATGCAGATCTGAACCGAGAGTTTGTCGATCGAATCGGAGACCGGGATCTCGTTATGGGCCTGGAAATAGTCCTCAGGAAGCTGGGCCGGGCTGTCCTCACGGGCCGGGCGGATTCTCTTCCTGCGGGCAAGCACATTCAGAATCACGACGCCGACGACACAGGCGACGAGATAGCCCGCCGCCGCGATCGAGAGCCCGAAGCTGCGCCCGCCGGCAAAGCCCAGCGCCTCATAGGTGGAACCGACGTTGTTGGCCTGGCCGGGGCCCTGCCCGTAGCCCATCGGAAGCAGAAGACCCGCCGCCTTGAACATGCCCGGCAGAAGCGTATAGCTCAGGCCCAGGGTGATCAGAAGCCCGGTGACGCCCTGAACCAGGTAGGTGCTGACGATGACGGCGCCGGACTTGAGGCCGGTGAGGTCGTTTTTGCCGCGGGCGTCGCCGGAGGGGACGCGCAGGCTCATCGCGATGAAGCCGAGGGCGATCCCGTGATAGACCAGCGTCTCGAAGAGGGCGCCGTCGATGGCGACCAGCCCCGTATACTTCAGCCCCAGCAGCAGAAAACCGGCCAGCACGGCGATCGGCATCAGGCTCTTTCGGATGAAGGGGACCCTCTGCCGCAGGAAGTTTGCGAACAGAACCGCGCCGGCGATCAGGCCGAGCTGAATGATGATGTTCCACAAAGCGTGGTTGGCCGACGAATAATCCATGTCAGAGCTCCTTCCAGATTTCCAGGTATTTCCGAAGATTGACTCCGGTTGAAGAGCGAAGCTGATAGTAGTTCCCGCCGGAGCTGAAGAGCAGCAGGTGCGTCTGCACCATCGCCATGCTGCGGATCTCCGGGAGAGGGAAGCGCCAATCGGCGCAATCGAGCCGGTCCTCAAACTGGCGGAGCGTGCCGAGGGCCAGAAGCTCTTCGCGGTGGTCCGATTGAATGCGCTTGAGCTCCAGCCCCTCGTCCTGAAACAGCAGATCGCCCTCATGTGCGAAGTCCCTTGCGCGCAGCAGCTCTCTCTGCCAAAGGTCCCAGTCCGCGAGGGTCTCAAACGGCTCCCTCGGCTCGAAAAAGCCGTATTCCGTATAGCGCCGCTCAAACCCGCAGGGGCAAAAGACCCGGTCCCGATCCGTCCGCAGGGTTCCGATCCTCCGGCAGCCCGGACAGGCGTACAGCGCGCGTTCCATCCCTTCGGCGCGGCGCTTCCCGCGATAGCGGACGGGCCTCTGGCGCTGCCGCTCCCAGGCGTCTTCCGCGATGTCCCGCTCGATCAGGGCGTTGATTTCCTGCGGAGTCAGCTTTTTCAGTTCTTCCGGGGAATAGACGCCGACCGGATGCCCGTGGACGGCCCCGCGGCAGATGTGCTTTCCCCAGCGCGGCAGACTGAGATAGCCGCCTTCCAGACGAAAGGTCACAAGGGCGGCGCCGCTGCTTTTCGCAAGCTTCCCCGTGGCCGGGAAAATCGGATCGGTTCGCCCGTCCCAGCACTGTTCCCCCTCGGCGAAGAGGCAGACCGAGTGCCCCGCGTGCAGATGCCGGAGGCAGGCCTTCACGGTGTCCATGCCGGTGGAGGCCTTGCGCCTCGGAATGGGCGCAAGCAGCCAATGGAGGACTTTTGTCAGCAGACCGAGACGGAAGATATGCTCGCTCGCCACAAAATAAGCCTGCCTGCCGCCGAGACAGACCCCCACCAGCAGCGGGTCCCAGCCCGTCACATGGTTGGAGACGAGAAGAAACGGTCCGTCGGCCTGCAGTTTTTCACCGCTCAGGTTGAATTTCGCGCGCAGAACGGGCCGGACAAGAACAGAGAGAAAGCGATAGATCCAAACATGCCTCCGATAGGGGTCCATATCTTCCGTTCACCTCCCGACTGAACTCGTCAAAACCCTGCCTGCACGCAAAACGGAAAGGACAAAATATGTCATATTATATCATTTTCTCCCCGTTTATCAAGCGTTTATCAGGATGCCGATGCCCGGGCACGGAGAATTCCCTTCCCTGAAGGGGCGGCCCGGCGCCGGGAAATCTGCCGCCGGCGGCTTGCCCGCGGGGGCCGGGTATGCTATACTGCTGAAGGAAATTGAGTGCCGAACAGGGTATCTCTTCCCGCCGCAGGCCAGGAGAGGTACGGACATTGATATTGGATAAGGGATTTCAGGCTGTCGAAGCCGGACGCCGGATATCCGGCGGGAAAACAGAGAACGGAAAACGGAAAACAGAGAACGGAAAACAGGAAATTGCCTATGAGTTTACGATTGATCACGGGAAAAGTCCGCAGCGGAAAAACCTCCTATATCATCGGGGAGATCCGGGACGCGGTCGGCGCGGGGACGGCGCGCTCGCTCCTGCTCGTTCCGGAGCAGTACAGCCACGAGGCCGAGCGGGAACTCTGTGAGGCCTGCGGCGACCGGCTCTCACGGTATGCCGAGGTCATGAGTTTCAGCGGCCTTGCCCGCTGGAGCATGGGACAGCACGGCGGAGGCGCCCGGGTGCGCCTGGACAGGGCCGGACGCCTGCTCTGCATGGCTTCGGCCCTGAAGGAGCTGCAGCCGACCCTGCGCCTCTTCGGCCGGGCGGCGGACAACATCGACCTTCAGCGGATGATCCTGTCCGAGGCGGATACGCTCCGCGCCGCCGCCTCGGACAGCGGCGCGCTGCGGGAGCTGGCGGAGGAACTGGACGGGGAACTCGGCGGGAAGCTGAAGGAACTGGCCCTGATTCTGGACACCTATGACGCGGTCACGGAGCGCGCCGGAGCGGCGACGGAAGAACCGCTCCGCCTGCTCGCCCGGCAGCTGGAGCAGTTCGGACTCCCGGAATTCGACCGGGTCTATGTCGACGGCTTCATCGACTTCACCGGGCTTGAGACGGAGGTCCTCCGCGCGCTGCTGCGGCGGGGGAAGGAGCTGACCGTCTGCCTTCCGGCCACGGAAAAAAACAACGAGGAATTCCTCCTGCCCTCCCGCATGGCGCTGGAGACGCTGCGCGAGGCGGCCAAGTCCGCCGGCGCGGAGATTCGCGAGGAGACGGTTGACCTGCGCGAGCGGGAAAGCGCGCTGCCGTATTTCGCGGATCATCTGTTTGATTACGCCGCGGCTCCCTCCGAAGCATCCGACGGCAGCATCCGCCTCCTGCAGGCGGAGAACCCGCGCCTTGAGTGCGAAGCCGCCGCGGCGGAGATTCTGCGCGCCGTCCGGGAGGAGGGCTGCCGCTGGCGTGACATCGCGGTGGCGGTGCGCGGCTTCGAGGACTACCACGGTGTTCTGGAGAATTGTTTCCGCCGCTATGAGATTCCGCTTTTCGTCACGCGGCGCGACCGGATCGCCGAAAAGCCCCTGCCGCTCTGGATCGAGACGGCCTGCGATATCCTGCTCTCGGGCTGGGATGTCGAGGATGTGACCGCGTATCTGCGCTGCGGCCTCAGCGGTCTGGACGAGGAAAGCTGCGACGAGCTCTGCCGCTATCTCTTCAAGTGGCAGCTCAAGGGCGGCGCCTGGCTGCGCCCGGACTCCTGGCGGCAGCATCCGGACGGTTACGGAAAGCCCTGGACCGAAGAAGCCGAAAAGCGCCTGAAGGGCATCAACCGCGCACGCCGCTGGATCGCGGGACCGCTTCTGAACCTGAAAGACCGTTCGGCTGCAGCGGCGACGGCCAGGGGACAGGCGGAGGCGTTTTCCGCTTTCCTGCGGGAGACCCATGCGGCGGCACAGCTGGAAAAGCGGTCAGAGCGCCTCCGGCAGCGGGGGAATCTTGAGCTTCGCGCGGAGTATTCCCAGCTCTGGAGCCTCTGCCTGGAAGCGCTCCGCCAGATTGCGGCCGTGCTGGGCGATCAGCCCATGGACCTCGCCGGCTTCCGGGATACGCTGCACGCGGTGCTGTCGGAATACGACATCGGTCTGATCCCCGTGGCGCTGGACCGGGTTTCCGCGGGGGACTTTGACCGGATGCGCCGGCGGAACATCCGCCGCCTGATCGTCCTTGGTTGTACGGACGACCGGCTGCCCGCCGCACGTGTCCAAACCGGGATCTTCAACTCCGCCGAGCTCGAAATCCTGGCGGAGCACAAGCTGATGATCGGCGGGGGAGAGGCCGAGCTCTGGCGTGAGTACGCCATGATCTGGCACACGCTCTCCCTGCCGAAGGACCGGCTGATTCTGAGCTTCCCCGCCACCGGCATGAAGGGCGAGGTTCAGATTCCCGCCATGGTCTTCCACCAGGCGCAGCGGATCTTCTCCCTGAAGCCTGAACGGGTGCGGAAAGACACCCTCCGCCTCGCGTCAAGGCAGAGCGCGCTGGCCCTGGCCGTCTCCGCGCGGCGCCCCGGCGCCGGATCCGAAGCGGAAGCGGCGGAGGCCTGGTTTCGCCTTCACGAGCCGCAGCGTATGGAGAAGCTTCTGCAGGACGCCGCGCTGCGCCGCGGGGATCTCAGCCCGGGCGCGGTCGAGGCGCTCTACGGCAGGCGCATCCGCATCAGCCCCTCCCGTCTGGAGAGCTTCGCGGCCTGCCGCTTCGGATACTACTGCAACTACGGCCTGAAAGCCGAGGAAGACCAACCCGCCGCGTTCCGCGCGCCGGAGATCGGAAGCTTCGTCCACACGATTCTGGAACAGACGGCCAGGGAGGTCGCCCTGAGAGGCGGCTTCCGGGAGGTCAGCGACGATGAGCTGCGCGAGATCACGGACGCGGCCGTTCAGGATTATGTGGCGACGGAACTCGCCGGCTTCCGGGAGAAGAGCGCCCGCTTCCGCTACCTGTTTGAGCGCGTCTGCCGCGACGTGCGGCAGATTGTTCTGGACACGGCCGGGGAGCTGCGCCGCTCGGACTTCGTACCGCTGAGCTTTGAGCTGGACGTCTCCCGCCTCGAAGACGGGAAGCCTGAGAAACCGGAAACCGAAGCCGATGCCGAAGCGGACGAAGGCGCCGCCACGGAAGAGGGCGGGGAGGATTTCCGCCTCACCGGCATCGCGGACCGCGTGGACGGCTGGATCCGCGGGGACAGCCTGTTTTTGCGTGTGGTGGATTATAAGACCGGAAGGAAAAAGTTCAGCCTCTCGGATGTCTGGTACGGCAGAAACATGCAGATGCTTCTGTATCTCTTTGCCGTATGTGACCACGCGGAGGCGCTCTACGGCAGGGCCGCCCTTCCCGCGGGCGTCCTGTACCTGCCGGCACGGGAAGAACTGCTGCAGTTTGACCACGCGCCCGACGAGGAGGAGGCCGCCTCCGTGCGCAGGAAGGGGAAGCGCCGCTCCGGTCTGGTGCTGGACGATCCGGCGCTGATCGAGGCCTGGGAGCAGGGCGAGGACAAACAGTATATCCCGGTGCGCGTTCTGCGCTCCGATCCCCTGGTCAGCCTGGAACAGATGGGCCTGCTGCGCCGCCATGTGGAGAGCAGCCTGCGGGAGATGGCGAAAGAGATCCGCTCCGGCAGCATCGACGTGCATCCGAGCTACGTCTCGGAAAGCGACAACGCGTGCCGGAACTGCCCCTACCACCGGATCTGCCGCTTTGAGGAGGGGGAGAACGGCGAGTTCAGCAATCCGACTCCCAGACTCGACGACAAGACGGTGTGGGCGCAGCTTCAGGAGGAAACATAATGGATTTCACACATTCACAGCAGGAGGCCATCTGCTGCCGCGGCAGCAGCGTCCTGGTCTCCGCCGGCGCGGGCAGCGGAAAAACCCGCGTCCTGACCGAGCGGCTGATGGAATACATGGACCCGCAGCGCACCGACGCCCGGCCCGAGGACATCGACCGCTTCCTGGTCATCACCTTCACCCGCGCCGCCGCGGGCGAACTGCGCGCCCGCGTTACCGACGCGATCGCCGCGCGTCTGAGACGGGACCCGCGCAACGCGCATCTGCGCCGCCAGATCCTGCTCTGCCGCAGCGCCCAGATCGGCACGATCCACTCCTTCTGCGCTTCGATTCTCCGCGAGTACGCCGGGGTGCTGGGGATCTCGCCCGCCTTCCGCATCCTGGAGGAGGAGAAGAGCGAGCGCCTGCGCGTATCCGCTCTGGAGCGGGTGCTGGACCGCCGCTACGAAAGCGGGGCGGAAGACTTCCTGAGCCTGGCGGACCGGGTCGGGGCGGGGAGAGACGACACGCGCCTGGCCGATCTCGTGCTGAAGCTTCATGCCGCCATGCAGAGTCACGCCCGGCCGGAGCGCTGGGCGGAGGAACAGGCAGCGGAATTTTCCCGTGAGCACGGCAGCGCCGCATTGACGCCCTGGGGCCGGGAACTCCTGGAGGATGCCGGGGCGGAAGCCGAATTCTGGTGCGCTCGGATGGAGAAAGCGCTCACGGACATGCAGGCCGAGGAAAAGGTCTGCCGCGCCTATGAAAAGAGCTTCTCCGAGACGGCGCGGGCGCTCCGCCTTCTGAAAACCGGCCTCAAACAGGGCTGGGACGAGGCCGCGGCCTGCTTTCCGATTCCGTTTCCGCGCATCTCCGGCATCCGGAACAATCCCGCGCCGGAGCTGGCCGAGGAACTGAAGGCCGTCCGGGACCGGTGCAAAAAGGCCATGGAGAAGCTTGGCGAGATCTTCGACGCGCCCTCGGCCCGGATCCTCGACGACCTCCGGGAAACCGCGGGGGATATGCGCACGCTGCTCTCGGTGGTCCTGGAGCTGGAGGATGAGTTTCACAGGGCAAAGACCCGGGCCAACGCCCTGGATTTTTCCGATCTCGAACATCTGGCGATCCGCCTGCTGACCGATCCGGACGGGAAGCCCTCCCCGACGGCCACGGAGATCTCGGCCCGCTTCACCGAGGTGATGGTGGACGAATACCAGGATGTCAGCCGGGTCCAGGACCGGATTTTCCGCGCCGTGAGCCGCGAAGGGGAGAATCTGTTCTTCGTCGGCGATCTGAAACAGTCCATCTACCGCTTCCGCCTGGCCGATCCGGAGATCTTCAGCGAGAAAAGCCGCCTCTATGCAGAGGAAGCGCGTCCGGAGCGCGTGATCCGCCTGCAGGAGAACTTCCGCTCCGCCCCGGAGATCCTGAACGCCGTGAACGCGGTGTTTTGCCGCTGCATGTCCGAGCGCCTGGGCAACCTCGATTACGGCCCGGCGGACATGCTGATCCCGGGTCTTCCCGGCGCCTCAAACGGCTGTATTCCGGAGCTCCTGCTGCTCCCGCGGGAGGAGGCGGAGAATACCGACCTCGAATATGAGGCGGCGCAGACCGCCCGGGAGATCCTCTCGCTCATGCAAAGCGGAACCGTGCGGGACGGCGAGGGCCTGCGCCCGGTCCGCTTCGGCGATATCGCGATCCTTCTGCGCTCGGCCAACGCCGTCGGCGGGGTCTTCCGCCGCGTCCTGCTCTCCATGGGCGTCCCGGTCAGCGCTGGTGCGGGCAGCGACTTTTACAGCAGCATGGAGGTCTCCATGGTCTTCTCCCTGCTCTCTTGTCTGGATAACCCCCACCGGGACATCCCGCTGCTCTCGCTGCTGAGTTCGCCCGCCTTCGGCTTCAGCGCCGAAAAGCTCGGCCTCATCCGGGCGGTCCGGCCGGATACGGATTTCTATACCGCACTCTGTGCCTCCGACGATCCTGACGCGCGGGACTTTGTCTCAAGGCTTCGCCGGCTGAGGGACGACGCGCCGGACCTGAACGCCCCCGCACTGGTTGACCGGGTGATCGAAGAGCTGGACCTCTACGCGCTCTCCGCGGCCATGCCGGACGGGGAACAGCGCCTGCAGCGCCTTCTGGATATCGCCGCCATGGCCGAGACCTTCGCCGGCAGCGGGGAATACGGCCTGCACCGCTTCGTGACCTGGCTGCGGAACATGGAGAAGAAGAGCCGGGATCCCGAGAGCTGTTCCGAGGGAAGCGACGCGGTGCAGATTCTCTCGATCCACCGCTCCAAGGGCCTGGAGTTTCCGGTGGTGTTCGTCTGCGGTCTCGGCCGCGGCTTCAACCGCCAGGATACCAGAGAGGCCGTCCTGATCCACCCGGAACTGGGCCTCGGACCGAGGCGGACCGACCCGGAGCGGAAGATCGAGTATCCCACCGCCCTCCGCCGCGCCATCGCCCGCCGGCTCACGCGGGAAATGCTCTCGGAGGAGATGCGCCTGCTCTATGTCGCCATGACCCGCGCCCGGGACCGCCTGGTGATGACCGCCTGCGTGCGGAAGATCGACGAACTTCTGGAGGAGGCGGACCGCCTTCGCGCCTGGGAGAAGATCCCCTGTGAGCTGCTGGAAGGTTCCGGAAACGCGCTTCCCTGGCTTCTGCCCGCGGCGCTGGACGGCACGGCGCTGCGTTACCGCGTCTGTGCCGGGCCGGAGGCGGAGAACGCCGCCGAAGAGCGCGAAGCGCTTCCCGCGAAGGAGGCGGACGGAGAGCTGCTTAAGCTGCTGGATCGGAATCTGAACGCGGTCTATCCCCGGCGGCGGGCGGAATATCTGCCCTCGAAGCTCACGGCCACCGCGCTGAAAGACCCGGACCCGGACGCCCTGCCGCTGTATGACGAGGCGCCCGGGCCCGGGGAAGCCCCGGCGGCCGCGGAGGAAAGCCCGGCGCGGCCGGAGAAGGACCCTCAGCGCTTTGCGCGCTTCCGCCGCGACTTTCCGGAGCCGGACCTCAGCCGGGCGGGGCTCTCCGCTGCCGAAAAAGGCACCGCGGCCCACCTGGTCCTGCAGCAGATTGACCTGGGCTTGACCGGAACGGCGGAGGAGATCCGGAAGGAGATCTCCCGCCTCGAGGAGCGGGAGTTCCTGACCCCGGAGGAAGCCGAAGCCGTGGACCCGGAAAAGATCCGCCAGTTCTTTGCCTCCGGCATCGGGGAGCGGATCCGGCGGGCGGAAAAAGTCTGGCGGGAGTTTCGATTCTCCCTGCTGAGCGACATCCGGGAGCTCCTTCCCGGGGAAGAGGCGGAGGAAAAGGTCCTGCTTCAGGGCGTGATCGACTGCTTCTTCCTGGAGGAGGGAGAGCTGGTCCTGGTGGACTATAAGACCGACCGGGTGGAAAAGGAAGAGGAGATCCAGAGCCGGGCCGAACACTACCGCCGCCAGCTCGAGACCTATGCCGACGCGCTGAGAAGGATCTTCGGCCTGCCGGTGAAAGAGAAGCTTCTGTACTTCCTCTACCCGGAAAAAGCCGTGAAGCTTCCATAGAACCAAAACAGCCCCGCCTGAAAAGGCGGGGCCGTTTTGATAAAAAGTTTCGTTTCGGTTTATGATCGGGTGATATCCTGTCCGGGAAGGGAAGTTCCGCCGCGGCAAAGCGCGGGACGGAATCAGTGCTTTCCCTGATAGGTGCCGGAGGAGCTGCCGCTGCGGCGGGAGGCCTTCGGGGCGGAGCCCGCGGCCTGGTGCCTCGCGGCGTGGCGTGCCGTTGTCTCCTCACGCCCCGCGCCTGTGCGGCGCGCCGCGGCGGAAGAGACGCCGGACTTCACGGAACCGGCGACGGACTTCAGATCCGGCTTGCCCTCGATCCCGGTATACAGGAGAAAGTCATAGAACTTTCCTTCCCCGGCGTGATTTTCCAGAAAGCGGAAGATCAGCTGGGTGATCAGCGCCGCCACAAAGCCGGAGAAGACGCCGATCAGCAGCGCGAAGAGAACATCGGACGGATAGTGCGCCATGAGATAGTTCCGTGAGAACATCATCAGCAGCACCCAGATCGCGCCGGGGAGAAAAAAGCGCTTTCCGCGCATCAGGCAGAGCCCCGTGACGCCGGCCGCCGCCGCGGTGACATGCCCGGAGGGGAAGGAGAAGCCGTCCTCCGCCGGGGATCCGACACACTCCCACCACTGGCGGAACTGGTCCACGGTCTCAAAGGGTCTCGGGCGCGCGATGGTATCCTTTAAAAGAATATTGGTGATCAGCGCCCCGCAGCAGACTGCGCCGAAGATGCAGACGCCGGCGCGGCGGTAGCGGGGGAAAAGCATCAGCACGATCGCCAGCAGAAAGAACAGAATGCCCTTTTCGCCGAGAAGCGTGATGATTTTGTTCAGGGGGGTCAGAACGGAACCGGCCAGCTCCGCCATTTTGTGCGCGAAGGAAAGAATCGCCGTGTCATAGCCGGAAAAGAAACTGTTCAGCCAGAGGGCTTCGGCCGTAAGACTCATAGAAAAACACCTGCTTCCTGTGAAATCGCCGTACTTGGACACATTATACAGTTTTTGTTCACAATGCGCAAGATGCAAATTACAAAGCACTGAATCCATGAAAAATTTTAATTAATCCATGAGAAAAGCAACACAAAGCAGGAGAAAATGATTTGACACTTTCTTAACAGTGCCGTATAATGTGCAGGGATGAAACCGGTTTCAACCGGGAATTGCTTCGGTTTGTATACTCTGCACAGGGAAATGAACCGATCCTGTCACTTTTTTGTCATGCG
The DNA here is from genome assembly GCA_017458335.1 of Oscillospiraceae bacterium. GTDB lineage: Bacteria > Bacillota > Clostridia > Oscillospirales > Oscillospiraceae > Limivicinus. The sequence goes on along the minus strand of JAFTFT010000038.1, from coordinate 86,226 downwards.
CCGGGCGCTTTTTGCCTTGCGCGCGGCACAAAAGCAGAGTATAATAATCAAAGCAAAATGTACAAATTCCCGCAGATTCCGATCTGCGGGAGACGGTTTTTACCGGAATTTTTCACAAAAGGGAGGTGTGTCCATGTCATTTGAAGCAATCAAGGGCATCAGCGATGCTGAAGTTCTGGGGAAGGCGAAGGTCGCCGAGGCAGAGGCGAAAGCCAGGCAGATGCTTGCCGATGCGGATAGCGCCGGGAAAGCGGCCGTTGACGCCGCGAAGAGCAGGGCCGACAGTGAGCTGAAGGTACTGCGGGAAAAGGCGGAGAAGCAGACGGCGGAGAAGACCGCCGCGCTCGACGGCGAGATGCTTGCCGAAGCCGACCGGCTGCGCCGCGCGGCGGAACTGAAGCTTGAGGATGCCGCAGCACTGGTCGTGGAAAGGATTGTGGGCAGTTGATATGGCAATTGTGAAAATGAAAAAGCTCAGGCTGATGGCGGTTCGGTCCGAGAAGGACCGGCTGCTGAGAGAGCTTGAGTCATTCGGATGCGTGGAGTTCTCGGAGCTCTCGGAGGAACTTTCGGACGAGGGCCTTGTCCGCGAGAGTTCGGATCTGCTGACGCTGCGGAACAGACAGAACACGATCCTGAATGCGATCGGTCTTCTCGACCGCTATGCCCCCGAGAAAAAGCCGCTGCTGAGTGCCAAGCCCCAGGTGGAGACCGAGACATTGCTGGATGATTCGATCCTGGAGGGCGCGCTGGAAAAAGCCTCCTTCATCAACGGCCTGGAGGAAAAGATCAAGCGGCTCACGGCGGAAGAAAACCGGCAGAATTCCCTGATCGAATCCGTCCGGCCCTGGCTGGAGCTGGATCTGCCGCTGGATACCGCGGCGACCGAGCGCAGCGCCGTTCTGTGGGGCTCGATCCCGGCGAGGATCGACCTGCAGGAGGTGATCTCCGCGGTGGAGAGCGCCTCGGACGAGGCGGAACTCTTCCGGGTGTCGGGGGACAAGTCCACGAACTATGTGCTTGTGGTCTGTATCCGCGAAGCCCTGCCCGAGGTGCAGGAGAGTCTGAGGCGCTTCGGCTTCACGGCGGTCTCCTTCACCGGTGAGCAGGGGAACGCGAAGGAAGCGAAGAAACGGGCCGAGGACCGGCTCGCCGCCCTCTCCGGAGAGAAGGAGAGCGTCCGCAACGCCCTGGTGGAAAAAGCGCCCGAGCGCAGCGATCTCAAGCTGGCGGCGGATGTCTGCGCGGCGAAGATCGCCCGCGCCGAAGCCGAAGGCAAGCTGATGGGCCTGGAGAGCACGGTCGTGATGCAGGGCTGGGTCCCCGCGGAAAAGGAAGAGGAGCTCGCGTCGATCCTGGAGGGCTACGGCTGCGCCTGGGAGACCGAGGAACCGGACCCGAGCGAGTATCCCGACGTCCCGGTGCAGCTGAAGAACAACCGCATCACCGACGCGCTGAACATGGTCACGAACATGTATTCGCTCCCGGCCTATGACGGCGTGGATCCGAATCCCCTGATGGCGCCCTTCTTCATCCTGTTCTACGGGCTGATGATGGCGGATATGGGCTACGGCCTGATCATGATGATCGCGGCCCTGGTGGCCATGGCGAAGATCAAGCCCCGAAAAGGGACGCTGTCCTTCTGCAGGCTGCTGCTCTACGGCGGCATCTCGACCTTCATCATGGGCGCGCTGACGGGCGGCTTCTTCGGCAACGCTCCCGAGCAGATCGGAAAGATCCTCGGAAAGCCGGAAGGCTGGGGCGTGCTGCCGAGTCTGTTCAATCCCATGACCGACAGCATGCTGGTCCTGATCGGCTCGATGGTGCTCGGCATGATCCACCTGAACACCGGCATGGTGATCAGCGCGGTGGAGAAGGTCAAGAAAGGCGACGCCGCCTCGGCCCTGTGGGAGGAAGGCTCCCTCTGGGTCACCCTGGTGGGCATCATCCTCTTCGCGCTGAACAAGACCGTCGCCCCCGCGGTCCCCGCGGTCCTCGGAAAAGCGATCCTGATCATCGGCTGCGTGATGATCCTCTACGGAGGAACGCGCGGCGCCAAGGGCTTCGGCAAGTTCACCAGCATCTTCGGCACCCTCTATAACACCCTGACCGGCTGGTTCGGCGACATCCTGTCGTACTCGCGTATCATGGCCCTGATGCTGGCGGGCAGCGTCATCGCGACGGTGTTCAACACCATCGGCGGCATCGCGAACAACCTGGTCTTCTTCCTGATCATCTTCCTGATCGGGCACGCGCTGAACTTCGCGTTGAACCTCCTCGGCTGCTATGTGCACGATTTGCGTCTGCAGTGCCTGGAGTATTTCGGCAAGTTCTACAAGGACGGCGGAAGGGCCTTCGCCCCGCTGGCCGTCAATCCCAAATACTATGACACCGTTGAAAACTAAACATCATTGAAACACAGGAGGAAAACAAAATGGAATTCTTATTTCAGCATTCCGGTCTTGCAATCGGTCTTCTGGGCGCCGGCCTTGCGGCGTGCCTCGCGGGCGCCGGTTCCGGTATTGGTACCGGTGTCGCCGGTCAGGCGGGCGCGGGCCTCGTGACGGAGGATCCCAGCAAATTCGGTAAGGTCATGATCCTGCAGGTCATCCCCGGTACCCAGGGCCTCTACGGCCTGGTCGTGTTCTTTGTCGCGATCATGAACATGGGGCTTCTGAACGGCACCGCTGCCGATCTGAGCTTCGTGGACGGCTGCCGCTACTTCGCGGCCTGCATGCCCATCGGCATCGGCGGTCTCGTGACGGCCAAGTATCAGGGCAAGGTTGCCGCCGCGTCGGTGAATCTGCTTGCGAAGAACCCGGATCACTGGTCCAAGGGCATGATCCTCTGCATCACGGTCGAGTTCTACGCCATTCTTTCGCTTCTGGCTTCGATGATGATGCTGCTCTTCATCTGAGCCCTCTCCGGACGGAATCTGACCGAAGGGAGGACACCATGAAGGGTACAGAAAAAATCATTGCGCACATTCAGGCGGATGCCGATGCCCAGGCCGGCGCGATCCTCGCGGAAGCCGAGGCAAAGTGCGCCGACATCAGGGCAAAATACGAGGAAGAGGCCTCCCGGATTTACAGCGACCGGATCCGCGAGGGCGTCAGGGCGTGCCAGGACCAGGAAGACGGCGCGCTGCGCATCTCCCGCATGGAAGCGAGGAAGAGCGTCCTCGCCGTCAAGCAGGAGATGGTGGAGAAGAGCTTCGACCTCGCGCTGGAGAAGATCACCGCGCTGCCCGAGGACCGCTACGTCGCGTTTCTGGCCGGCCTTGCCAAAAACGCCGCCGGCACCGGCGAGGAGGAAGTGATCCTCAACGCGCGCGACCGGGCGGCCATCGGCGAAAAGCTCATTGAGGCGATTAACGCCGGAGGCGCGCACATGAAGCTCGCGGATGAGACGCGCGACATCGCCGGCGGACTGATCCTGCGCCGCGGCAGCATTGAAGCCAACTGCAGCGCCGAGCTGCTGGTGGACCTGTGCAAGGGCGAAATGGCCTCGAAGCTCGCGGAAATCCTGTTCAGTTAAGCGTCCGACGAAAGGAGGACCCGTATTGGCTATCAACAAAGAGGATTATCTGTACATCTCCTCACTGCTCCGCGCCAGGGAGCCCCGCATGCTCAGCCGCGACAAGGCCGGGCGCATGCTGGACGCGCCGGGCTTTGAAGACGCCGCGAAGATGCTCACGGAGAGCGGATATGAGGACATGTCGCAGATGACGGTGAAACAGATCGAGACCGCGCTCTCCGAGCGCCGGGCGGCGGTGTTCCACGAGCTGGAAACCCTGGTCCCGGACACGGCGGCGCTGGATCTGTTCCGCCTGAAATACGATTATCACAACGCCAAGGTGCTCATCAAGTCCGAGGCCATGCACCGGAATGACGCGTCGCTGCTCTCCAATTCCGGGCGGATCGCGCCGGATGTGATGCAGAAGCGCTTTCAGGAAGACCGGCTCCGGGACCTGCCCGGCGAACTCGGCAGCGCGAGCGAAGAGGGGAGAGCCCTGTTAAACCGCAGCGCCAACCCCCAGCTCTCCGATTTCCTGCTGGACAAGGCGTACTTCCGTGAGATGAACGCCCTGGCGGAGGCGCTGGACAGCGACTTTGCCCGCGGCTACGTCGCGCTTCTGGCCGACAGCACCAACCTCCGCTCCGCCGTCCGCATTCTCCGCATGGGGAAGGACATCGGCTATCTGCGGGAGGCGCTGGTCTCCGGCGGCAGCGTCAGCGAGGAGCGCCTCATCCAGGGAATCTCCGGCGAGGGCCTTGCGTCCGTGTTTGCCGGCAGCGCGCTCGCCAAAGCGGCCCAGCTGGGCGCGGATGCCGTCTCCGGCGGAACGCTCACGGCCTTTGAGCTTGCCTGCGACAACGCCGTGGCCGGCTATCTCGCCGACGCGAAGCTCTGCTCCTTCGGCGAAGAGAGCGTCATCGCCTATCTCGCCGGCACGGAGAACGAGCTGACCGCCGTGCGGATGATTCTGACCGGGCGCCTCTCCGGCGTTCCCTCGGATACCATCCGGGAAAGGCTGCGTGATCTGTATGCTTAAAATCGCGGTAATCGGCGGTAACGATACCGTCATCGGCTTCAAGGCGGTGGGCCTGGAAGCCTGCCCCGCCGCCAACGCGGCGGAGGCGCTGCATGCCCTGCGCGACCTGACAAAGGAAGGCAGCGACTATGCCATCATCTACATCGAAGAAAAGCTTGCCCGGGAGATCTCCCATGAGATCGATAAGCATAAGGACAGCCCGACCCCGGCGATCATCCTGATCCCCGGCCGCGAGGGCAGCCTCGGCCTCGGAAAGAACGCTCTCAACGAGGCGGTCGAGCGCGCCGTCGGTATGAACATCCTGGGCGATTAAGAGAGGAAGTTTGATAAATGAGCGGAAAAATTACCAAAGTATCCGGACCGCTTGTCGTGGCGGAAGGCCTGGCGGACGCCAACGTCTCGGACGTGGTGCGTGTCGGTGCCAGCCGCCTGATCGGTGAGATCCTGAATATGACAGGGGACCAGGCTTCCATTCAGGTTTATGAAGAAACCTCCGGCCTTGGTCCCGGAGCCGAAGTCGTCACCACCGGAATGCCGATGTCCGTGGAACTCGGACCCGGCATGCTGGACAACATCTATGACGGAATCCAGCGCCCGCTGCCCGAGATGCGCGCCCTGACCGGCGACAGCATCACCCGCGGCACCGATGTTCCGGCCCTGAACCGGGATAAGAAATGGGACTTTGTCGCCGTGGCGAAGCCGGGTGACAAGCTCTCCGCCGGCGATGTGGTCGGCACGGTCCAGGAGACCAGCGCCATCCTGCACAAGATCATGGTTCCGCCCGGACTGAGCGGCGAGATCAAGAGCGTGCAGAGCGGAAGCTTCACCGTCACGGACACCGTGGCCGTCCTGGTGGACAATAAGGGCAAGGAGCATGAGCTCAGCCTGATGCAGCGCTGGCCCGTCCGTATCGCCCGGCCCTATGCCAGAAAGTACGTCCCGTCCCGCCCCATGAACAGCGGCCAGCGCATCATCGACACCCTCTTCCCCCTGGCCAAGGGCGGCACCGCCGCGGTCCCCGGCCCCTTCGGTTCCGGTAAGACCGTCGTGCAGCACCAGCTGGCCAAGTGGTCCGACGTGGACATCGTCATCTACATCGGCTGCGGCGAGCGCGGCAACGAGATGACCGACGTTCTGATGGAGTTCCCCGAACTGAAAGACCCGCGCAACGGCGAGCCGCTGATGAAGCGCACGGTGCTGATCGCCAATACCTCCGACATGCCGGTGGCGGCCCGTGAGGCGTCCATCTACACCGGCATCACCATCGCCGAGTACTTCCGCGACATGGGCTATGACGTGGCGGTTCTGGCCGACTCCACCTCCCGCTGGGCCGAAGCCCTGCGTGAGATGTCCGGCCGTCTGGAAGAGATGCCCGGTGAAGAAGGCTATCCCGCCTACCTCGCCTCCCGTCTGTCCCAGTTCTATGAGCGTGCCGGCGTGGTCGAGTGCCTCGGCTCCGACGAGCGCCGCGGCTCCGTCACCGCCATCGGCGCCGTGTCTCCTCCGGGCGGCGATATTTCCGAACCGGTCTCTCAGGCGACGATGCGGATTGTCAAGGTCTTCTGGGCCCTGGATTCGTCCCTGGCCTATGCCCGCCACTTCCCGGCCATTAACTGGCTGACCTCGTATTCGCTGTACGTCGACACCCTGGCCCCCTGGTACACCGAGCAGTTCGGCGAGAGCTACATGAAGAACCGCGAGCGCGCCATGCACATCCTCCAGGAGGAGGCCGAGCTTCAGGAAATCGTCCGCCTCGTCGGTCAGGATGCCCTGTCCGCCGAAGACCGCCTCACCATGGAGACGGCGAAGATGATCCGTGAAGACTTCCTGCAGCAGAACGCCTTCGTCGATGAAGACGCCTATTCCTCCTACCTCAAGCAGTTCCGCCTGCTGGATATGGTGCTGAAGTACGACGTGCTCTGCCGCGAGGCCCTTGGGAAGGGCGCCGACATGAACGCCCTCTTTGCCATCGACTCCCGTGAGAAGATCGGCCGTGCCAAGATGGCGGATCCCAATGCCTTTGGTGATGCCTATGACGCCATCGAGAAACAGATGAAAGCAGAGATTGAAGAAGTGACCGCGGGGGGTGAGGACGCATGATTAAAGAATATAAGACAATAAAGGAAATCGCGAGCCCTCTGATGATCGTCGAGCACGTCGAGGGCGTCACCTACGACGAACTGGGCGAGATCGAGCTCCCCAACGGTGAAATCCGCCGCTGCAAGGTCCTCGAGGTCGAGGGCGACCGCGCGGTGGTCCAACTCTTTGAGGCCGCCCAGGGCATCAACCTGGCCGCGTCGAAGGTCCGCTTCCTCGGCCATCCGCAGCAGCTCGCCGTCTCCGGCGACATGCTGGGCCGTGTCTTCAACGGCATGGGCAACCCCATCGACGGCGGTCCCGCGATTCTGGCGGAGGATCACCGCGACATCAACGGCCTGCCCATGAACCCCGCGGCCCGCGCCTATCCGGCCGAGTTTATCCAGACCGGCGTTTCCACCATCGACGGCCTGAACACCCTGGTCAGAGGCCAGAAGCTGCCGATCTTCTCCGGCTCCGGCCTGCCGCACGCCGCCCTCGCGGCCCAGATCGCCCGTCAGGCCCGTGTTCTCGGCGATGACGAGACCTTCGCCGTCGTGTTTGCCGCCATCGGCATCACCTTTGAAGAGTCCGAGTACTTCATCAATGACTTCCGCCGCACCGGCGCCATTGACCGTACCGTCGTCTTCTCCAACCTCGCCAACGACCCCGCCGTCGAGCGTATTTCCACCCCGCGTATGGCCCTGACCGCCGCGGAGTATCTGGCCTTCGACAAGGGGATGCAGGTCCTGGTCATCCTGACCGACATCACCAACTACGCCGAAGCGCTGCGTGAGATTTCCGCCGCCAAGAAGGAAGTCCCGGGCCGCCGCGGCTATCCCGGCTACCTGTACACCGACCTCGCGACCCTCTATGAACGCGCGGGACGCCGGCAGGGGAAGAAAGGCTCGATCACCATGATCCCGATCCTGACCATGCCGGAAGACGACAAGACCCACCCGATCCCGGACCTCACCGGTTATATCACCGAGGGCCAGATCATCCTCTCCCGTGAGCTGCACCGCAAGGGCATCGTGCCGCCCGTGGACGTGCTTCCGTCCCTGAGCCGTCTGAAGGACAAGGGCATCGGCGTCGGCAAGACCCGTGAGGACCACGCCGGCACCATGAACCAGCTCTTCGCCGCCTATTCCCGCGGCAAGGACGCCAAGGAGCTCATGACCATCCTGGGCGAGGCGGCGCTGTCGGACGACGACAAGCTCTTCGCCAAGTTCGCCGATGAGTTTGAGAAGCGCTATGTCAGCCAGGGCAACACCACCAACCGCAGCATCGAGGAGACGCTGAACATCGGCTGGGAGCTGCTGAGCATCCTGCCGAAGCGTGAACTCAAGCGCATCAAGCCCGAGTTCATCGAGAAGTATCTGCCCGAGAAATAAGCCCCCTGAACCGGGCTGAGTGAAAAACAGGAGGTGATCTGATTTGGCAGGTACTGCCGTAACACCCACCAGAATGGTCCTGAACCAGCTGAAGGGGCGCCTCAAGACAGCCAGACGCGGCCACAAGCTGCTGAAGGATAAGCGCGACGAGCTGATGCGTCAGTTCATGGACGTGGTCAAAGAGAACAAGGTCCTCCGCGACCGCGTCGAGACCGGCCTCACGGGCGCCTTTGCCTCCCTCCAGGTCGCAAGCGCCATCATGTCGCCGGAGATGCTGGAGCAGGCGCTGCTCTATCCCCGCCAGAGCGTGGAGCTGGACATGAAGTTCAAGAACATCATGTCGGTCAACGTCCCGGTCTACAGCTTCACCACCAAAAACAACGACCCATCGGAGATCTATCCCTACGGCTTCGCGCAGACTTCGGGCGAACTGGACGACGCGCTGGAACAGATGGCGAAGGTCTTCGAGGACATGCTGAAGCTGGCCCAGGTCGAAAAGACCATGCAGCTGCTGGCCGAGGAGATCGAAAAGACCCGCAGACGCGTCAACGCCCTGGAATATGTCATGATCCCCGAGCTGGAACAGAACATCAAGTACATCACCATGAAGCTGGAGGAGAACGAGAACGCCACCAAGGTCCGTCTTCTGAAAGTCAAGGAAATGGTCCTGCAGGACGCCCACCACTACGCTTCATAACAAACATGCAGCCCACCCCGGTCACCCGGAGTGGGCTGCAAAATATTTATCTCTCCCTGCCGATTCCGAACGATAAATAACTCCCCGCCTTTGGCGGGGAGTTATACAAATATGCTTTTCGCTTGAGGAGGTTATCCGTCTTCACCTGCCGATTCCGGCGATGTGTAGGCAGAGATACGCCGTCGGAATGGCAAACATCAGGCTGTCCGTGCGGTCGAACATGCCGCCGTGGCCGGGGATCAGATTGCTGAAGTCCTTGAGGCCCAGCATCCGCTTGACCATCGACTCGGCCAGATCGCCGATCTGCCCGATCGATGAAGAGATCAGCGCCGTCAGCACGCACACCGGAAGCGACAGCCGCGGCAGCACCGGCAGCGCCCAGATCACAAGGCCCGCCACCATCGAAGCCAGCGCACCGCAGACGCTTCCTTCGACGGACTTGTTCGGACTCACATTCGGCGCCAGCTTGTGCTTGCCGAAGCGCATGCCGCCGAAGAGCGCGAAGCTGTCGCAGGCCCAGCAGGAGATGGCGCCCAGGATCAGCGACTCGTCCCAGATCGAGCCGACGCTGATCATCATCATGACGCCGTAGATGACGCCCGGATAGGCAAGGCCGGCCACCGTGTAGATCGCGCCCTGGCCGGAGACCTTCGGATGAACGATGCCGGAGAACATGGCGAGGTAAATGCCGCCCGTGAAACAGGCGATATAGCTCAGCGCGCCCGTATGCGTCAGGGCCAGCACGGCCTGCACCGCGATGTAGACATACATGACCCACGCGGCGCAGTAGACGTTGATCTTCTCAAGCCCGCGGCTGTATTCATAGGCGCAGAGGATCCCCACCACGCCGAAGAAGATTACCCGCGTGACGAACGAAACAAAGATACAGGTGAGCGCAATGGCCAGCAGGACCACGGCCGAAATGACTCTCTGCTTCATTGCCTCGCCTCCTTCGGGAACTTCTGTCTTCCGTCCGCAAAGAGATAATACCGCCGCTTTCCCTTTGCCCTTCGGCCGTATTCGATGGCGTCCACCGGACAGACGGCGATGCAGGCCTGGCACTGGGTACAGCTGCCCTGCCAGACGGGCTTTCTGTCCTGCATGCGGATGTTCGCCATGGGACAGAGCTTCGCGCAGGCGCTGCAGCCGATGCAATTGTCCTTGACCCGGAATTTCTTGTCCGTTACAAAGAGCTTGTAGAACAGGCGGTACAGGAGGGCCGGCATGGCGGGACCGGAATAGCTGTCCTTCACGGTGTGGTGGATGAGGATCTGCTGGGCGATGTTCTCCACCTGCGGCTTGGAGGCGCGGATGATCCCGACGGCTTCGTCCGCTTCCGGCGCGCGGAAGAGCGTGATGTAGTTTTCGGGCATCAGGATGGAAGTCAGGCCCATGAACTCCATGGAGAGCTCACGGCAGATCTCTTTTGCGTGGGCCTTGGCCTGGCCGGTGCCCGAGCCGCAGGTCAGCAGGAAGTACATCTCCCGGCTGCCCAGAAAGCGGCTGTCCAGAAGAAACTCTTCCACCACCTTCGGCACGTGCCAGCAGTAGGTGGGACACACGACGACGAAGGGGTCTTCCGAGGTAAAGGCATATTGGGCCGTATAGGGATCCAGCTTCCGCTGGCGCATCAGGCGGTTCATCGAGACCAGCTCGTCGCTCAGCTGCTCGGAAAGCTGCTGCGCGATATACCGGCTGTTGCCGGTTCCGGAAAAGTAAAAAACCATGGTATTACATCCGATTCTGTAAAGGCGTTAGATCTGGAATATTCTGTATCAGCATGACACAGTTTTCTTTCTTGCAATCCCCCGCCTCCGGCGGGGGATACTGTGTATAGAAGAAAACCTGTATGTAAGTATAACACGGTTTACTTCCTCTGCAATACCCCCGCCTCCGGCGGGGATATTGTGTGTATATAAATTCTTCCTACTAAAGTATATCACAGTTAATTTCCCACTGCAACGGAATGAAAATGAATTTTTTCGTTGTTTTGTTAAGAAACCTGTGTTATAGTAGGAACCACAGAATATTGGGATGCGGCCGCGGCATCCCCCATACATTTAGCCTGCGGCAGATGGGAGATTTGATTATGTACAGAGACGGCAAAATATATCTCGCGAAAACGGAAGAAAAAGAACTTTACCTCCTGCCCGGCATGGCCAACCGCCACGGCCTGATCGCCGGCGCCACCGGAACCGGCAAGACCGTCACCATGAAGGTCATGGCCGAATCCTTCTCCGAGATGGGCGTCCCCGTGTTCCTGGCGGATGTCAAGGGCGACCTCTCCGGCATGTGCATGCCCGGTGTGGACTCTCCGAATATGCAGGAGCGGATTGCGCGCTTCGGCCTGGAAGAGGATTTTCAGTATCAGGCCTTCCCGACCCGCTTCTGGGACATCTTCGGCGAGACCGGCCATCCGGTGCGCGTAACCGTGTCTTCGATGGGGCCGACGCTGTTCGCGCGTCTGCTCGGCCTGACGGAGATTCAGACCGGCGTGCTGAACATCGTCTTCCGCGTGGCGGACGACCACGGCCTGCTGCTTCTGGATCTGAAGGACCTGCGTGCCATGCTTCAGTTCGTCGGTGACAACCGTGCGGAGTTTACCACCATGTACGGCAATGTCTCCGCCGCCAGTGTCGGCGCCATTCAGCGCGCCCTGCTTGCCTTCGAGGAAGAGGGCGGGGAGCAGTTCTTCGGCGAGCCGGAGCTCGATATCCGCGACTGGATGCGCACCGGCAGGGAAGGCCGGGGGTATATCAATATCCTCTCCTCCAAGCGCCTGATCCAGAGCCCGACCGTGTACGCCACCTTCCTGCTCTGGATGATGACGGATCTGTATGAGAAGCTGCCCGAAGTCGGCGACCTCGACAAGCCCCGCATGATCTTCTTCTTCGACGAGGCGCACCTGCTCTTCTCCGACTGCCCCAAGGCCCTGGTGCAGAAGATCACCCAGATCGTAAAGCTCATCCGCTCGAAGGGCGTCGGCATCTACTTCGTCACCCAGAGCCCCTCGGATATCCCGAACGAAGTCCTCGCGCAGCTCTCCAACCGCGTCCAGCACGCCCTGCGCGCCTATACCCCGGCGGAGCAGAAGTCCATCACGGCCGCCGCGAAGGGCTTCCGGGTCAATCCCGCCTTCGATACCAAGACCGCGCTGACGGAGCTCGGCGTCGGCGAGGCGCTGGTCAGCTTCCTGGATGAAGACGGCATTCCGAACATCGTGGAGCGCGCCTTTATCCTCCCGCCGCAGAGCCTCATGGGCATCGCGGATGAAAGCGCCGTGAACACCTATATTCTCTCCGACGAGTTCGAGGTCAAGTACCGCGAGAGCTATGACCGCGAGTCCGCCTATGAAATCATCACCAAGGCGAATGAGGAACTCGAGGCCCAGCGGATCCGCGAGGCGGAAGAGGCCGAGGCGGAGAAACAGCGCCTGAAAGAGGAAGCCGAGGCCGAGAAGCAGCGCCTGAAAGAAGAGGCCGCCGCAGCCAAGCAGAAGCTGAAGGAAGAGGCGGCCGCCCTGAAAGCCGCCGAGAAGGAAGCCCTCGCCGCCGAAAAGGAAGCAATGAAGGAAGCGGAGAAGAAGAGAAAGGCCGTCGAGAAGGCCGCCGCGGCCGCCACCTCCTCGGTGATGCGCTCGGTCAGCACCAATATCGTCAACTCCGTCCTCGGCGGAAAGACGACCAGCGCCAAGACCATTGCCAAGCGGGCCGCGACCAATGCCCTGAGCTCTGTCATGCGCAACGGAAGCAGCTCCATCATCAGGGGACTTTTCGGCAATATTAAATAAGTGCAGAAAAACCACCGCCTATAAGAAATCCCCCGCCTCCGGCGGGGGATTCTTTATGCGGGTTCGCAGCCTATTATGCGGGTTCGCAGCCTATTAACCAGGCGCCCCGCCGAAGGCGGGGCGCCTGAAACTATTTGCAGCTTTATGCAGGCTCATAGCTCTTTCCGGTCTGGTTGCCTTCGGCGTCATAGTCGATGTCCTCCATCAGCGCGAGGTCGACCCGGCTGCGCTTCTTGATGGTCATGCCCTTGCCCTGCAGGTTGAAGACCCAGATCTTATAACCCGGAAAGTCCGGATCCTCCTTGCGGAAGACGCCGGTCTCGTTCAGACAGCAGAATTTCGCCCGCCCCTCCGCGGTGTCCAGCAGATCGCCGGGACCGTTATAGTACAGCGGATCCTGAGAGGCCTGCTTCTTGAAGTCTTCCCAGTTCTCGTCCAGCGCTTTCATCACGTCGTTCGGTTGAATCATGTGGCAGTATGGCTCCTTTGCGTGGTTTTTTCCCTATTATCCCGGATTCAACAGGAAAAAGCAAGACTTTTTCTGCCAGCTTTCCGCATTATTTTACAATTCCTTTTAAAAACCACATAGACAAGCCTTGCTTTGCATGTTATAATCCCTCTGTTTTTACGAACATATATATTCTTCCCGCCTGCGGCGGGGAGATATCCAGGCCCTGCATTTCATGAATTTGAACCAACAAAAAAATGATCTGCATGCAATATACCTCCCCGCCAACGGCGGGGAAGTATCCAGACCCTGCATTTTATGAATTTGTATCAACGAAGGGATGACCGACATGCCGAAACCGGTTGTGATTACCGCCGACAGTACCTGCGACCTGTCCAGGGAGCTTCTGGACCGCTATGATATTCATGTGATCCCGCTGACGATTACGCTGGGGGAGGATACCTTCCTCGACGGAAGCGGCTTTACCCCGCTGGAGATGTATGCCCGCTACCGCAAGGACGGTACGCTTCCGAAGACCTCCGCCGTCGGCGTGCAGGAGTTTATCGACTTCTTCTCTCAGTTTACGAAAGAGGGCTGCTCCGTCGTCCATCTGGACATCAGCGCCGAGCTCTCCAACTCCTATAACGCCGCCTGCATGGCCGCCTCGGAGCTGGGCGGGATCCACGTGGTGGACACGCGCATGCTCTCCACCGGGATCGGCCTGCTCGCCATCGAAGGTGCCGAGTGCCGTGACCGGGGAATGGGCGCGAGAGAGATCGCGGAACATCTCCGGGAACTGAGCGCCAAGGTCCAGACCAGCTTTGTTCTCGATACGCTGGAATACATGTGGAAGGGCGGCCGCTGCACCGGCGTCGCCGCGCTGGGGGCCAACCTCCTGCGCCTGAAGCCCGGCCTTGAGATGAAGGACGGAAAGCTCGTCGTGTATAAGAAGTACCGCGGCAGCATCGAGCATGTCTACAAGCAGTATATCCGCGAGCGCCTGGAGGGACGGAAGGTCCGCCCGGGCCACGTGTTCATCACCGAATCCGGCGAGGTTCCGGAGAGCACGCTGGAGGAGATTTACGCCCTGGTGCGCGAACTGATCCCCGTGGAGGAGATCCATCACACCCTGGCCGGCTGCACGGTTTCAACCCACTGCGGACCGAAGACCCTCGGGATTCTGTTCATCGAGGAGTAAGCCGGCGGCCGCACCGCATTTTAAGAACAGTGAGATTGTTTCATGCAACTGGAAGAACTCAAGCTGATTACCGCAAGCAACATCATCAACCTCCGCACCCAGGCGGGCATGACCCAGGCCGAACTCGGCAGCCTTCTCAACTACTCGGATAAGACGATCTCCAAGTGGGAGCGCGCCGAAGCGATTCCGGACGCCTTTGTCCTGAAGCAGATGGGGGAGATCTTCGGCGTCACGGTGGACAACCTGCTCTCCTCGCATGACGAGTGGAAGCCGATCCCCACCGAGGAGCCGGAGACCGAGCAGGTCTCCTACAGCACCGGGCGCATCATCGCCATCGCCATCGTCGGCGTCTGGACCCTGGCCCTGACCGCCTTTGTGGCGCTCTGGCTGGCCGGACTTATTGTGTGGCAGGTGTTTGTCGTGGCGCTGCCGGTCTCGATTTTGGTGTATATGATCCTGATCTGCGTCTTTCACCGCCGGCGCCATCTTCAGCATGTCATCGCGGCCTTCGTCCTGTCGTTGTTCGTGGCGGCGTACCTGCTGTCCTATCCGCGGTATCACCCCTGGCAGCTGTTTCTGATCGCGGTTCCGGCCGAGATCATCGTCTATCTCAGCTGCAACCTGAAAAATCCTCCGAAAGCCCTGAAAATCAGGCATTCTACAAATCGTAGAGAGACAAAAAACAACGGGTAGAGTTCTTCCGCCCGTTGTTTTCTTTTGGTAGAGTGCTTTTTCCGGCAGACTGTGATATGGTAAGACTAACAAAATACTGAAAGGAATCCGCTGCCATGAGCTATATTCTCAGCTGCTGCTCCACGGCCGACCTGAGCAAGGAGCATTTTCAGGCCAGAGACATCCACTATGTCTGCTTCCACTATGCCATCGACGGGGTCGAATACCCGGACGACCTCGGCGAGAGCATTCCCTTTGACGAGTTCTATGCCCGCATGTCGAAGGGCGCCGACACCCGCACGGCCCAGGTGAACGTCGCGGAATATGTCGACTTCTTCACGCCCTTCCTGGAGGACGGAAAGGACATCATCCACGTGAGCCTCTCCTCCGGCATCTCCGGCACCATCAACGCCGCACGCAACGCCGCCGCCATTCTCCGCGAGCGCTATCCGGAGCGGAAGATCTATGTCATCGACTCGCTGGGCGCCTCCTCCGGCTACGGCCTGCTGATGGACACCGCCGCGACGAAGCGGGACGAGGGCATGAACGTCGACGAGCTTGCCAAATGGATCGAAGAGAACCGCCTGAAGGTTCATCACTGGTTCTTCTCCACGGATCTGACCTTCTTTGTCAAGGGCGGAAGAATCTCGAAGACCGCCGGCGTCTTCGGCGGCATGCTGGAGATCTGCCCCCTGATGAACATGGACAACCTCGGCCGACTGATCCCGCGCTTCAAGATCCGCACGAAGAAAAAGGTCATCCGCGAGATCGTGAAGAAAATGGAGGAATGCGCCGAGGGCGGCCTGAACTACAGCGGAAAGTGCTAC
Source organism: Oscillospiraceae bacterium (assembly GCA_017458335.1). Lineage (GTDB taxonomy): Bacteria > Bacillota > Clostridia > Oscillospirales > Oscillospiraceae > Limivicinus. The sequence goes on along the minus strand of JAFTFT010000038.1, from coordinate 70,569 downwards.
ATCTCCATGTCCGCCTGCTATGACGACGCCAGAGCCGTCGCGGATCTGGTCGAAGAGCGCTTCCCGAAGCTGAACGGGAAGGTGGTCATCAACAACATCGGCACCACGATCGGCTCGCACACCGGGCCGGGAACCGTGGCCCTCTTCTTCTGGGGCAGCGAGCGCGTCGACTGATTATTCATAACAGATATGAATCTATAATACTTCCTCCTTCTCCCGGCTCCCTCGGTTGTACAACCATAAATAATAAGTATACGCCTCTATGTGAAATTTTTCATCTCTTATAAAGGCGAGAATCTCCCACATCATGACTTCAAGGTAGCTGACTGAGCCGTCAATGTAATAGCTTTTTGCAAATTAACAAAAAACTCCTTGCTTTATCACCACAGTAGCGGTAAGATTACGACATAAGGACGGTGAATCAGGCATGGCTCGAAGAAAAGAGTTCTCACCGGAGGTACGGAGTGTAGTCAATACGCTTGTTCCCATGGATGACGATATGTTCCAGAAGATCTGTGAAGAGTTGGACACCTGTCAGGAGATCATCTCTACCATCCTGGGAGAGCATATCACCGTGGTTGAGGTTGTTCCCCAAGATTCCATCATGAATCTACAGGGCAGATCAGTTCGGTTGGATTGCCTGTGCCGCCTGGATGATGGGACCTATGTAAATGTTGAAGTCCAGAAATCGGACAATGATGACCATCAGATGAGAGTCCGTTACCATGCCGCTCTCATTGCCGCAAACAAAACACCCAAGAGCACACACTTCAAGGATGTTGCCAAGATAATTGTGATTTACATTACACGTTTTGATATCTTCGAAGGCGGGTTGCCGATCTATCATGTGTCAAGAATGATCGATGAGCTCGGTGTCAGGGCTGATAATGGGTTTTCAGAAATCTATGTAAACACAGTTGCAAAGAATCACGACAATGAACTCAACAGCAATGTTTCCGATCTGATGGCGCTCTTCACAGACCGGGAAACACTGAATCCGGAAAAGTTCCCCAAGTTTTCAAACCGGAAGAATCAGTTTATCAATACGGAGAAGGGAGTTTTCGAGATGTGTGAAAAAGTGGAAAAAGCATTCGAGCAGGTAATCCGGCAACGTGAAATGAATAACCTCTTTGGTTATGTACAAAAAGGCGGAATGTCCGTGCCTTTTGCTGCTCGAGAAGTCAATATGACGCCAACCGAATTCAGAAACCAGATGATTCTCAACGGATACACCGTTCCTGTCCGAGGAAGGCGAACCGCACAGAAAGAGAACTGATTCATCCTGCTTTCCGCTGGCTTTTCCGACGTGGCCCTCTCCTGATGAGGGATACCTTTTCTCCAACATGAGAAAATGACAACCGATGGATATAGAAAACTGAGATACCCTGTATAGTGATGTGTAATTATCATATAGGGTATCTCAGTTTTTCAATTTCCAATCTCGGCAGACAGTTGTCCAGAATCACTATTATCTGTAAACCTGTTTTACGAGCACTGCCGTAAAGACGGGGTACGGTGTATGTATTATTTTAAGGAAGCAAACGGATCGAAGCCTTCTCCCGACATGCTCGTGAAGCTCAGACTCGAGGTCACGTGATCCGCCATCGACTGCCTCGCAAGATCCGGAAGCCGCATCCGGATCGCCGATACCACCGCCGTGTGATTGTACTTGACGCTGGAAAGCCACGGATTGCCGGAATTGGACTTCCGCCCGATGAATTCCAGCATCGAGGCCTGATACCGGGTCAGATAGGGCCGGATCTGCTCATACGAGCGCTTCAGATAGGCGTTTCCGCAGGCGTCGATGATTAGCTGGTGAAAGGGCATGTCCGTGTCCCGCATCCCGCGGATGTCGCGCATCGTCACGCTGTCCCGGAAGGCGTCCGAGAGGCGGGTGAGCTCCCGGATGGTCGGGTCGTCCGCGTTGTAGGCACAGAGATACGCGGCCTCGCTCTCAATGGCGTTGCGGACCTGGTAGAGGCTGATCATATCCGGGAGGCTGAGCTCCAGGACAAAGCTTCCCGCCTGTTCGGGCCGGTTCACCACGAAGCCGCTCTCCGTGAGGCCCACGATGGCCTCGGCCACCGGCGTGCGGGAGATCCCGAGAATCGAAGCGATCTGGTTGACGTTCAGCCTGGTCCCGGGCGTGAGCTTCAGACTGATGATCTCGTCATAGAGAAGCTGCATAACCAGGTCCTTGAGCTTGGCCTCCGGCTGCGCCTCGATCATTTTCCGCAATTGATAGTGATCCATCTGCCGTCACTTCCTTTGTCTCATTCTACCGCGATTCGGCGCCCGCCGCAAGATGAAATTCCCCAAGAATTCATAAATTGGTCCTTTATCTCCGTACGGGGAAACGATATAATGATACCGCTTAAATGATACTGCTTTACGGAATCAAATTTTCCGGAGCGGTATATCTCCCCGCCTTCGGCGGGGAGATATACCGGCACTGCATTTCATTAAAGGGTATATTATAAAGTAGAATGAATCTCCGCCTCAAGCGGGCGGAACAGGGAAGTGCTTTACAGATGACGATCGATCGTCCCGCAGTCAAACAACAGGCAAAGGAGATCATCCGGACCTCAAAGCCCAGCCTGATCACGGCCGGCCTGATCTTCACGCTCCTTTCCGTGCTGATCAGCTTCCTCTCGCTGCGCCTGACCGGCGTGGCTTATGAAGATATGACCGGGATTCTTCAGGCCTCGTCCGAGGGGAGAACGGAAGCCGCCATGCAGCTCATGTCCCGCGCCATGCCCGGCCCGGGCGAGTCGCTGATCGATGTGCTGCTGCATCTTGCGCTCTCCGTCGTGAGCGTGGGCTTCACCATTTTCACGCTGAATACCGTCCGGAAGAACGCCCCGGACTTCGGAAACCTCCTGGACGGCTTCGGCATGATGCCGCGGCTGCTCTGGCTGCTGATCCTGCAGGCGCTGTTCATCATGCTCTGGTCCTGCCTCTTCGTGATTCCCGGCATCATCGCGGCCTACCGCTACAGCCTTGCGGTGTACATCATGATCGACCATCCGGAGCTTGGCGCCATGGACTGCATCCGGGAATCCAAGCGCATGACCCAGGGCTACAAGGCGCAGCTTTTCAAACTGGATCTCTCTTTTCTCCTCTGGCTGCTGCTGAGTTCTCTGCCGGTGGTGGGCTACGCGGTCCAGGTCGTGCTCACGCCGTATATGGAGACGGCCAGGGCGCTGTATTATGAGCAGATTCGCACGCAGGGGAGCGAATGGCAGGTCGCCTGAACAGGAAGCAAAACATAATATGGCGGATTCCGCAGGGAACCGGACAAAAAAATGTTCGGCCCCCTGCGGTTTTTTGACGCTTTTATTGACGGTGGATATGTTAGAATGGTCCTGAAATCAGAATTGCCTGTTCTTTCAAAGTCAACTATTATAAATTGTAATGTCTTCGTAGGATGAAAAAATGTTGAAAAAACTTGACGAAAGTGCTATTATTAAGGTTGCATTATAGCATCAAAATGACTGCAACTATATCTTGATCTTGTAATAAATGAAAGGGCAATATATAGTCATGATGGAATCTCTTCTGAAACGGATCGAAAAGAACAGAAAGGCACATATCAGATGGCTTGCCATGGTTCTGTGCCTGTCCATGATCGTCTCGCTGGGGACCTTCGCCGGTTTCCGCCAGAAGGCGGTGGCCAAGACCTATACCAAAGAGGTCCTGGACTGCCCCTATACCCATGAGGGGGCGGAGCCGGTGGCCCACGTGCACAACGACGACTGCTACGACGGGGAGACGCTTGTCTGCGCCCTGCCGGAGATCGAGGCGCACACCCACACGGAGGCGTGCTTCGCGGAGCAGTGTACGCTCACCTGCACTTTGGCCGAGAACCCGGGTCATCAGCACGGCGAGGGATGTTATGCGGCCCGCGAGGAAAACGTCTGCGGTCTGGAAGAGAATCCCGGCCATGTCCATAACGGAACCTGCTTCAATGACAGCGGCGTCCTGATCTGCACGATGGCGGAAGGGGACGGCGCGCATACGCATACCGCCGACTGCTTCACCACGGTGTACGATCTGGTCTGTGAGATCCCGGAGGGCGAAGGCGCCCACACCCATACGGACGAGTGCTACTCCACCGAGCGTGTCATGATCTGCGACAAGCAGGAACTCCCGGTTCATGTCCATGACGCCGGCTGCATCCGCACGGAAGAGATCACCGTCGACGAGCCGGAAAAGACCGCCGTCCCCGAAGAGAGTACCATCCCCGAGATGCCCGTCAGCGACCCGAACGCGGATCTCGAGACCGCCGAGGACTGGAACCGTGAGTTCGAGAATTTTGAGCTCAGCGGCAACTGGGCCAGAGACCTCGTTCTTGTCGCCGCCACCCAGCAGGGCAGAGGCGAGAGCCCGAACAACTTTGAAGCGATTCTGAACGACGCAGGCGACGCCTGGGTCCGGCACGGCTATACCCGTTACGGCGCCTGGTACGGTGTCCCCTATGCGGAAGAGTGGAGCGCGATGTTCGTCTCCTTCTGCCTGCGCTATGCCGGCATCCCGGTCGAGAATGTCCCGAACAACCCGACGGCCGCCCTCATGGCCGAGAGCTTTTCGAAGGGTGAGCTCTTCGCCGGACGGGACTATGTCCCCGCGGTCGGCGACCTGATCTTCTTTGATACCGTTGACGACGAGATCACGAACATCGACCATATGGGCATCGTCTATCACGTGGACGCGGAAGACGGCACCATCAACACCGTCGAGGGCGACCGCACGAACGCGGTGGCGACCTTCGGCTATCATCTGGACGACGAGCAGATCGTCGGCTACGGCATTCTGCCGCAGAACCCGGATTACGTTCCGACAGAAGAGAACCTGAACGACGAGACCGCCGGCCTCATCGTTATGACCACGGAAGAGAAGCAGGAGACCGAAGAGACCACAGACACGGAAGCCACATCCGCGCCTGCCGTTCCCATGCCCGCACAGAGCTGGGAGAGAACCGCCGGCGGAATCAAGGTCTCGGTCGAAGCCCCCGAGGGCGCCTTCCCTGAGAATACCAAAATCGCCGTCACCCCCGTGAACGGCAACAGCCTGAAGGATACCGTCTCTGACGCGGTGAACGGCGAGGTCTTGGAGGTCCAGGCCGTCGACATCACCTTCTTTGATGCCGAAGGACATGAGATCGAACCCGCGATCCCCATCCGTGTGAGCATGACCCCGGCGGCGACGGAGCACGCCGAAGAGAAGACGAATGTCGTCCATGTGGACGTCGCCCAGCAGACCGCGGAGCTCATCGAGCAGGCCGTGGGAACCGAGTTCGACAACAGCGAGGTCGTCTTCGACGCCGACGCCTTCACCATCTATGCCATTGTCTATACCTATCAGGTGGACTTTGAGTACGAAGTGGACGGCAAGATCTATGAAGCCTCCTTCCCCGGAGCACAGGATATTGCCCTCTACAATGTACTCAAAGAGCTGGGTGTATGCTATGACAGCGAAAAGGTATACGCGAATGCATACGAACAGGATGAGGCCGTCGCGGAGTTCGTCAGCAAGATCAGCAACGTAGCGAGCACCAACGAAGAGATTGTCAGAGTCACAGACGGGAACGTGATCCGCGTCCTGAGAGACGGCGATGCCCAGATTGTCGTCACTATGCAGGACGGGGCTGTGTTCAGCATTGACGTGAATGCCGAGGGCGAGACAAGCGTTGAGACGGAGAATGCCGTCATCAGCACGATCGGAGAACTGCTGATGCCGACTGATGCGGAGGCGAAGGCGGAGGTCGTGGAGGGCACAGACGCCATCGCTGCGGTGGAGAATACTGTCGGCGCGGCAGAAGATGTAGCCTATCAGGTGTTCGACATCAGCCTGGAGAACGTGGAAGCAGGGGATTTCGACGGCTTCACCGTGTCCCTGAATCTCCCCGAGAGCGTCATCGGCAAGGATTTCCATCTGTATCATATCCACGATGGGTTTGTGGAAGAACTGGAGCTGAATAAGGATAGCCGTGAACTGGCAGACGGAACCGAACTGGTTTCTTCTGTCTCCTTCGTGACGCCTGATTTCTCGGAATTTGTGCTGAGCTATACGGTTGATTTTACCTTTGAAGGTGTCACATGGTCTTTCCCCGGTAAGGGCAGCTATGCGCTTGAAGATGTGATGGCGCGTTTCGGAATCTATGGCATTGTAAAATCTGCCACGCTTGAGCTTCAAGAAGGTATTGAGATTCCAGAAGCCCTCTACCTGACCGAGACGAACGATGAATATACCCTGCACAGCGATGTCGCATTTACCTCCATTTATACTTTAACCGTGGATATGGGGGAGAAGACCTATGTCATTAGGGTTACAGACGCTCAGTATACAACCGATCTGAACAGCCTGTTGACGGATATATCCGTTACAGTCAATGGAGAGACTGTCAATGCAGGAGAAACGGGCAGCGTGGAAATCGATAATGGAGATAAGTTTTCACTCCATTTGGAGATTACTGAAAACGACTTTTTCCAGTTCCCGGATGACGGAACGGAGATGGTATATCGCCTGCCTGATGGTGTGAAACTTGACTCTACGAATGCAAACTTTACTTTAAGCCTTGGTATCGACGGCAAAGTCTATCGGAACAAAGTTGTGTACGATCCTGAAACCAATTCTTTGAAGCTTACCTGGAACACAAAGGATCCGAACTTCAGCAAACTCATTTCGACTGACAATACGAAGATTATCCTTGATTTGACTGGCACATTCAACGAGAATGTCAACCATGTCGATTTCGATATGGATCTGGATATTGACATTACACGCAAGGAACACCATGATGCAAACGTGCAGAAGGCAGGCCAGTTCTATGCTGCCGGGGCTGAGGGCAATCCTTACAATGTACCTGCAATCAAATACACGGTTACCGTAACGTCCGACGGTACGACAACTGTCAATCTGAATGACGTTGTGAAGGGCACAGCGGTTACGCTTGACACGAGTAATACAAGCGCAACCAGCAGTGTCTCCGGAAAGACGATTGCTCCGACATTTACGGATAAAGGATTCTCGCTCAGCAACGTTTCTATGCAGGATGGAGAAACCATAACAATTACTTACTGGGGCAAGGTTGACACATCAAAGATCGATAACATTACGAGCGCTACCTTTGATGAAACTGGGAATACCGTGAAGCTGACAAGTGAGGACTTCCCCGACAAAGAAGCTACGCACTATGAGCGCGAAATTGGGCATAAGAATGTCACCAAGTATTCCTCGGGTTTAACCACTGATTCGGAGACCAGTCAGACGGTATCCTGGACGATCAAAGTAAATGAAAATCCGACGGAATCCATTGCCAAGAGCACCATTACAGACTCGATTTCTGAGAGTTCGCGCTCTGTCATGTCCTATGACACATCCAGCAAGCCCTACCTGACGGTCAGGGATGCCAACGGCATTATAGTAACCAGCAGGAGTGGGGAGCTTGAATGGGCTGCTCTCGGCATTACTGATCCTGCCAATCAGAAGAGCTGGACATATCAGATCCCTGAGTCAGACGGCGTCTATTCCTATGAGATTACCTATAAAACCACGGTTGACACCAGTAGCATGTCTGGGCCGACATCTGTCTCGAACAACGTAGAGACGAAGAATGGCGACACGACTGGAACTGCGAACGTAGGCCCCAAGCCGGAAGATCAGAAATATACCATTTCAAAAACAAGACAGGACGTTTCTGAAGCTGAAACATCCTGGAGTATTACGGTTACGGCGGATCCTGGCGACTATAATAAGTTTGTTGTGACGGAAACACTCCCACGCCTTCAGTACTACAGCAAATACTTTGTTGATGGATACAAAGCGGGCTCTTTCAAGATCGTGGGACTGCAGGACGACGAATGGGTAGATGTTGTCACCTATCAGGAATTTATTGATAATCAAGGGGCAATAACCGCAGGAGATAACGAAAGATACAGCAAGGTTGAGTTTGTCTTTTATAAGGATGGAAAAGCGACAGGGGACAAATCTAACCCAGGACTGAATGCTACGGCCCAGCGCACATTCACTATTGAACTGACCTCTGAGAACAGCCAGTCCTGGATTGCAGAGGCAAAATTGGGCGCTGACGAGGCGCTGATTAAGCATACCAATAAAGCTGATATCAACGGTGTTGAAAAATCTGCGACGTCTGAGCCGATGGACAAGACGGTGTTCAAGTATCGCCCAGGCGACAAGAAGACGGTTGATAAGGAATCGGAATATACGGATAGCAGCAAGTCTGGTGGAGTCTCTTACCCCATGTGGACGTTCCGGGTGATCGCAGGAGGAGTAAAGGAAGACCCTGTTGTCATCGAAGACTACTTTGATACCGATCTCTTTAAGGTTTATGTACCTGATCCCATGGACACAAACAAGGCCCCTCAGTTCTGGGGCGGTAATGGGAATAAAAAATACGCACATGATGAGCAAATTGAAAATGCCAGTGATCTGACGTTTGTGGAAGGCAATGGTAAGGTCACTTTCACTGCGACCAACATTCCCATGGATGATAAGGCTTATTATTCTTTCTACATGGTGGAATATAACCTTATTCCTAAAGACCAGAATGCCTGGGATCGGATCAAACAGCTTGCTCTGGAAGATGGGGAATATGTATTCAGCAATGTTGCAAAGTACGGAGACTCCACGGACGAGCTTGATTTCAAGTACGAATATGATTTCATCGACAAGACATCAGAGCAGAAAACTGATGCCTACACTGGTGTTACCTACGAACAGTATACGATAACGATCAACCCGGATAAGCTTATGCTTAATAACGGTGATAACATGACAATGACAGATACTTACTCAAAGAATCTGTCAATAGACTTCGGTACCATTACTGTGACGGCGACCAACAAAAATGGCGAAGATCGGTCCAGTGACGTCACATGGGATTTCCGAAGCAATGTCGGTACGTTCAATATTCCTGATGAGACACATGTGGTTATCAAGTACAATGCCGGTATCATCGGAGATCCGGGCAGCGCCCAGTCAATCACAAACACGGCTTATATGCAGGGACATAGCAAGACCATTACTCAGGACCGCGTGGTCGCTGTCAGAGGCGATGGGACAGCAGAACGAGTTCGTATTCGTTTGTTGAAGTATGCGGCCAATCACATGGAAGGTGGTCTGGACGGAGCTAAATTCCGGCTGCTCGACCAGGACATGAACCCGGTTGTAGATTTGAACGGGAATGAAATCATCTACACCACCGGAACGGGCTACCTCAGTGCCCTTGGCGTTATCCATGCCGCAGGAGACAGGCTGGATTACACATGCGTTGAAGGGAGCGGCTATAATACCGGAGTATATAGAGATGATCTCAACGAGGCCGGAAAAGCAAGATGGGACAACGGTACAATTACAAATCCAACTGAAGACTCAGAAAAACTGGTCACCTATGGCGACCTGAGTGCCGTAGGAATGGCAAAACTCGGAATCACACTTCATGGTGGTTTCGCGGAAGTGGTTCTCGACCAGAATAAAAATGGAATTACCATCAAGAAGGAACGCACTTACTATTTGGAAGAAGTGCAGACTCCGGTTGGCCCAAACGGAGAGCAGTATGAAAAAACCTATACCAAGTATAGTTTCCTGATCGCAGATGAAGCAGACTATACCGCGCCCGGCGGGGTCTATGTGTATCATAACAACGACGTTATGACCGTCCGTAACTGGCCGGAAGAGACAACAACTTTCAAAATCTCGAAAACATTTACCGGAAATGTGGACCTCACCAGCGAGCAGAAGGCACAGGTTACCTTCCAGATTCAGAAGAAGGACGGGGATAACTGGGTCAACTATCCGGTCAATGTCTGGAGTGACAGCGTAACGGACGGCAACTATTCCAGCAATACATTCACCTATGGATCCTATGGAGTGAAATCCACAGGGTCTGGGGACAGTGTTACCTATTCCAAGGGAGACGCACTGTTTCAGAAGGGCATCTTTACGATAGAAGAACTCCCACAGGGGACTTACCGTGTGATCGAAACAAACCAGAACCTGGCTTCTGAGGACGGCAAGGTGTATTCTCGTCGCACGGAATACATGGTAGATGGAACAAAACAGACTGCGGTCAATGAAGAGAATGGCGTGGAAGTAGACGCAACAGATGGGAAGAGCCATGACGTTGCAATTACAAACAGCTATTTTGTCAACAAGTATGACATCACAAAGGTCTCTTCGGATACTGCGCAGGTTCTTGGCAATGCGGAGTTTAAAATCGTTAAGGTTAACTCTGATAAAACAGAGACAGATGTCAAGACTGGGCTGAAGACGAACAGCGAAGGCAAACTCGAGATTGCCTATGAGGATAATTCCTGGGGTTCAGATTTCAGCTTTGACAAAGATACTCTGTATTATGTTGTCGAAACCAAGGCACCGGAAGGTTACGTTACACCGGAAAGCCCGGTGAAGTATTACTTCTATTTCTCGAACGAGCCGAGCGGGGAATCCGCACGTTGGACGCCGGGTTCCATTCTTCCCACAGGTGAAACCGCAACTGACCTCTCCGTTGGATTTGGTTCTGCTGCAGTTCCCAACCGTCGTGATGTTACCAAGACTTATGTCCAAGTAGACAAAAAGTGGGTCAACTCCATGGGCAAGGACATCACGTCTACCATGACGGATTCCGAAGCTGTTACCGTCACTCTGTACCAGACTTCTGCGGCTCCTTCTGTGGGTATGGTTATCACGGGCGGAGATACAGAGAATGCAGTTGCGACGACAGAACTGAAGACCGTAATCATCAAGAATGGTGATACAGAGGTCGGAAAACTCTATGCGCTGCCAGGTGATACTATTCAGGTGGTAGCGAAGGCATCCAGCTTCACCGGTACTGTACAGTGTGGTGTGAATCCCTATGCTGAGGCTAAACAGCTCGTGAGTAACGACACCACGAAGAGCTGGTCTGTTAAGGTGCCAAACGGCAATACGACCATTACGGTTACAGGTGCGACGAACGCGACGATTGTGGCGACAGATCTCCAGAGTGCAGACAGAGTATATACCATGGGCCAGAGCGAACTGGATGGATTTAATGGGACAGCCTACACTGGAGCCGAACCTGTAACTCTGAATAAAAGCAACGGCTGGACTTATACGTTCAGCAATCTTCCAGTGGCAGACGATGACGGAAATCCGTACATCTACTATATCGTTGAGTCAGGGAGCTTCGCACAGAATTCCACAAGCTATGAAATTGGATCGAAAAGCGCCACTGTGACCAACACGGCCCCAGATCAACTGGAAGTCAATAAAAGATGGGAAGATGCCGACGGGAATAATGTTAACAGCACCAAGACCGACGGCAGCATTACCTATGAGTTGTATCAGGTAGAGAATCCGCTGGGTGAAAGCAACGAATATAGCGCCACTGGATCGTATGGCATTGATATTAGTGGATTGGAATTCAAAGATTCCGGAGGATGGAATTCTTACTCGCCAACGGTTACTAATTTTGCCTCTGATGGAAAAATCCTCGAGGGCTCAACGATTAAAGTTGAAATAGTGACGACTAACCAGTATAATGGTCCGTTAACAGGCACTATCTCAGTAACTGGAGGAACGCTTGAATCTGATAATATTTCACTGCAAGAACATGCTACAGATGACTATGGAAACAAAGCTTTTGATAGTAGAACAAGAACGTTGATAATCAGTAATATCAACGGAGATGTGAAATTATCCGGTCATGTGATATATCAGAAAACTGAAGCCACCCTTTCTGTTAATATTACTCTCGTAAGCGAACCCACGAACGCTTCAGTAGATTGGGACGGTCTGACCAAGAATAAGATCGGCGAAGTTACGGTCACCAACGACAATGCCACTCTGACCAAAGAATCTGCATTCTCTGATTCCAGCATCCGCGTCACGCCGGGTACAAAGGCTTGGTCTTCTCTGGTATATAACCTGCCGACGAGCGGAACCAACTCTTCCGGAGCGAAGGTCAACTACAGCTATTATGTCGTTGAAAAGGGCTCTACGATTCCTGGATACAAACCAGTTACCTATCAGGTGAATGGAGAAACCGTTGAAAAAGCGGTGGGTAATCCGGGCGATACAGCCGTGATCATTAACCAACAGGATAAACCCCAGGAAGCAACAGGAACTGTTTCCTTCAGCGCGAAGAAGGTATTCACTAATGGTACGCTGAGCGCGGACAAACTCTTTAGCTTCAAACTGACGCAGGTTACAGCAAATAATAGCACTACACTTGCAACCGCTGCGGATGTCGTAACTGGTGAAGGTAAGATCCCGGCTCTGAAGCTGACTGCTGCTGAGGAAAAAACCACTACAGCGACCAGCGGCAACGAGGATACTGTAGCCTTCACAGAAATCACATTCAACAAAAATGCTACTGTTGACGAGACCGGTGAATACTGGTTCATGCTCGAAGAAGAGGTCCCGAGCGATGTCGACAGCAACGGCGTAAAAGACGGCGTCAAGTACGATACCACGCAGAAATGGATCAAGGTTACGGTCGAAGATGCCGGAAACGGCACTCTGACTGTGACAAAAGATCCTGTTGCGGCAGATGGCGGTGACGGAACCTGGACGAACGAACAGCTTGGAGCACTGAAGTTCACCAAGGCGGTAACGGTCAACGGAGAGGCCATCGCGGGTGATGCAACGGATACCCAGAAGCAGCTTGCCGACGGCACATACACCTTCACGGTGCAAAGCGGCACCGGCATTGACCCGGCAGTGACAAAGTATGTCCAGATTACTGTGACGAACGGTGTGGCTGCGTCGTATAAGGTTGCGGATATCAATACAGATGAAGCCTGGACTGCTGCGGAGTCTACAACCGGCGAATGGGCGACTATTACGGATCTCGCAGAAGGCGACTATACCATCACCGAGACTGCGCCGACTAACGGTACGGCCCTCAGCGGTATTAAGCGCGGCGATGCGAAAGACGACGGGACATATGAAGGCGACAGTCCTGTCAGTATGGTCGATAAAAAGGTTACCGTCCGTGTAACTGCGGGTGATACGGCAGCAGAGCAGACCAGCGCACAGGCGACGTTCACAAACAATAAGGAGACCACAGAGCTTAACGTGTCCAAGGTCTGGGATTCCACAAGCCCGAGCGACCACCCGACGAGTGTAACCTTCAAGGTATATCGCGTTGGTTACTATATGGATGGAGAAGACCAGAAACCGGCCAGTGAAGGTTTTTATCCAAATGATGAGACGGTATACACGATAAACGGGAGTGCGGTCACTAAAGTTTCGGATCTTCCTGTGAATGGTGTAGAAACTGTAGACGAGCAAGCTCGGATTGTCACCTATACGTACCGTGTTGTCGAGCAGCCGGTTAAGGGAGACGTTGTCTACTGGCCCAGCTATACCATCGATGGAACAAGCACAATCATAAAGAATACACCTGTTGGAGATACGGATCATGAGACAGAGGTGTCGGTATCTAAAGTTTGGCTCGATGAGGATGGAAAAGACGCGTCTGCGGCCCATGAAAAGGATCAGATCGAATTCACACTGAAACAGGTACCGCATGCTACAGGATATGTACCGGTCACTCTCCTGTATGTTAATGCAGATAACACTCTGTGGAAACAGGAGGAAATATTTGTTAAGAGTGGTAGCACACTCAGCTTCACTTTTGAAAAGGGGACCACTCTTGCAAGTCATCATGTTGGCGTAACCATAGGGAATAGTGCTATCTCGAACGTTGGCGGACGAAATGAAAAATATTACTACACCACGCCAAAAATAACTGATGCTACAAAGATTACATTAAAGTTGGACTTTAGTTTCTTTGGCAATTACGATTTTTGGGGTGACCGGGTTATAAATCTGGGGACAGCCTACCAGTGGACTAGCTCTGTAACGGCGTCTTCTGGGACTTTGTATGAAGACTATAATACTTTCAAGACAAACATGCTCAAGGTTGACCCTGGAAAAGCAAATGAGGGAATCTACACACTCAGCAAATCCACACTGACAAAGAGCAGTGGAACTTATGACGGTACAATCACAGGTGATTGGGCTGCAAAGTTTGAGAAGCTTCCCGAACTTCAGAAGGTCGGCGATGATTATGTGATCTTCACCTATGAAATCAGCGAGCTCAAGATTAAACTGGATGGTGGAACAGATCAGCCAGTTGGGGAAACTCAGGTTGATGGCTACCAGGGCGAAACAACTGACTATCTTGTCCAGTTGTCTGAGAACAATGGCATGTGGACTATCACAAACCGGGAAAAGCCCACTGTGGAAGTCGAAGTCGAGAAGAAGTGGGTGGATTCCAATGGAGAGAAAATGGATCCGCCAGAGGGTGCGAAGATTACCCTAAGCGTGTACTCCGGCAAAACGGAAGAGGAAGCCACTGCCGCGTCTAACATAGCTGTGAAGACCGTGGAACTTGACGGTACGACCGATGAAAATGGCGAAGCCAAAAAGTGGGTAGCCACATTCAAAGATCTGCCGAAGTTTACGGATGACGGGACAACCGAACTCGTCTATATCGTTAAGGAAACTTCCGGCCAGTCCGGCTATGAGGTTCTCTACAGCGAAGATGGTAAGGCGACCTATTCCAAGAAGGGCGAAGGAGAGAACGCCGAGTACAGCGATATCACCAACAAACTCTCCACGGTTGATCTCCATATCCTGAAGGTCAAGGATGATGGAACAACTCCGCTGACAGGCGCATCGTTCACACTGAAGCAGTATAAGGACGATACCTACAGAGAAGTAGAGAAAACGTGGGATAAGCAGGCAGTAAGCACTGATGAAGGAAAGGAAGGAACCCTGACCTTCACAGGTCTGGCAGCTGGATACTATGAGTTGGAGGAGACTGACTCACCTGACGGCTATGTGAAAGCCACTGCAAATCCGAGATTCCAGGTGAAACTGGAGAACGGGAAGTACACGGTAGAATTGGATTCCGGAGCAAAGGATGTAACGGTATCCTATGATAAGGCTACAACGGATGCGACTGAAGGCACAATCCCGAAGCTCACCGTTGTGAACCATGCTGGCATCGCCCTTCCCCAGACCGGCGGCATCGGAACACATCTATTCACTATCCTCGGTTCTATCCTCACCCTTACCTCCGGAGTGGTCCTGACACTGCGCAAGCGGAAACAAACAGCATAAACCAAAACGGGAGATCTCTCTAAATCAGGGAGGTCTCCTTATTGGAAGCTGGTTAGATAAAGCTAATTGCAGATTGTGCAGTGGACGGGCGGCAGGAAATATGGTATGATAAACAGGATTGGAGCGTGATGAGGATGGCGAATACAAATGCTGTGCTGATGAATGCGGCTGCGGCGAAGAAAGATGAATTCTATACGCAGCTCACGGACATCGAGAAGGAGATGCGGTATTACCGGGAGTACTTCAAAGGGAAAACCGTCTTGTGTAACTGTGACGATCCCTATGAGAGCAACTTCTTCAAGTATTTCGCCATGAATTTCAACTCTCTTGGCCTGAAGAAGCTGATTGCCACCTGCTACGTCACCTCCCCGTTCATCTATACACAGCTGTCTTTCTTCAGTGAGCCGGAAGAGATGGGGAGAGAAGAGACAGCGGCAAAGCCGTACAAGGTGGAGATTACAGAAGTCACGGATGAAAACGGCGATGGACGTGTGGATCTCACCGATGTTGAGTATCTGATTAAGAATAAGAAGAATGTGCTGTCCATGCTGGAGGGGGATGGCGATTTCCGCAGCCAGGAGTGTATCGAGCTGCTCAAGTCCGCGGATGTGGTCGTGACGAACCCTCCGTTCTCACTGTTCCGTGAGTATGTTGCTCAGCTCTTCGAGTACGAGAAGGACTTCATTATCATCGGAAACCAGAATTCGATCACGTATAAAGAGATTTTCCCTCTCATCATGCAGAACAAAATGTGGTATGGCGCATCGATTCACAGTCATGGAAGGGACTTCCGGGTACCCGACGACTATCCGCTGAATGCGTATGAATATCGGACGGACGAGCAGGGAAATAAGTTTATCAATGTGAAAGGCGTCCGGTGGTTCACAAATGTGGATTATGCTCAGCGCCATGAGAATTTGATTTTGTATAAGCAGTATGATCCTGAGCGCTACCCAAAGTACGACAATTATGATGCGATAGAGGTTTCGAAGACGGCAGATATCCCGTGTGATTATGAAGGCGTCATGGGTGTTCCGATCAGTTTTATGGACAAGTACAATCCAGACCAGTTTGAGATTATTGGGATGGCAAAGCGAGGGGCAGGCGATCCGGCCCTCCGTTCAAGAGTATATACCAAAGAAGACTACCCGAATTACAGCGATCTGAATGCAGGACCAGTATTAGTACAGCCGGATGGAACATTGAAGAATACATTTCCGAGGCTATTGATAAAGAGAAGGAAGAGAGCAACAACATGAAAATCGAACTGCATGAGATTCCGATCCGGGATGTTGCAGACGGCTACGTCGATAGTGCAGAGAACGGCGTGGTTGCCTATGGCGGCAGGCTGAATGTCCGTCCAGCGTTCCAGCGGGAGTTCATCTACAAGGATAAGCAGCGCGATGAAGTGATTCACACGGTGCGGCGGAACTTCCCGCTCAACGTCATGTACTGGGTGAAAAGTGATGACGGTAACTTTGAAGTACTCGACGGCCAGCAGCGCACGATCAGCATCTGCCAGTACATCCAAGGAGACTTCTCCATCAACCACCAGGGCTTTGGAAACCTGACGAAGACGGAACAGGATCAGATTCTTGATTACCCGCTGATGATCTATCTCTGCGAGGGGACGGACAAGGAGAAACTGGACTGGTTCAAGATCATCAATATAGCCGGGGAGCAGCTGACGGCGCAAGAACTGCGGAATGCGATCTATACGGGAGAATGGCTCACGGAAGCAAAGAAGTATTTCAGCCGCAGCGGATGCCCTGCCTATGGGATCGCCAGCGAATATCTTGCGGGAACGGCAATCCGACAGGACTATCTTCAGACGGCGATCAAGTGGATTGCCCATCGGGAAGGCATCGAGATCGAAGACTACATGGCGGCGCATCAGCACGATACCAATTGCAATGAGATCTGGCTGTATTTCCAGAGCGTGATCAACTGGGTGAAGGCGACATTCCCGGCCTATCGGAAAGAGATGAAGGGCCTCGACTGGGGCATCTTCTACAACAAATACGGTCAGGGAAAATATGATCCGAAGACCCTGGAGGCCCGTATTGTTGAACTGATGGAAGACGATGATGTGACGAAGAATTCCGGCGTCTATGAGTATCTGCTGGACGGGCAGGAGAAGCATCTGAGCATCCGCGCCTTCACGCCGAAGATGATCCGTGCGGCCTACGAGCGCCAAAACGGCATCTGCCCGAAGTGCGGAAAGCATTATGAACTGAAGGACATGCAGGCCGACCACATCACGCCCTGGAGCAAAGGCGGCAAAACCATCCCGGAGAACTGCCAGATGCTCTGCGCGGACTGCAATCGGAAGAAATCAAATGTGTGATAAATTGCTGGTTCTGATATGAAACGCCGTGATTTTTATGAGAGGCTGGTGCGTATCAGCTATCAGATTCTGTACTGCCTTGCTGAACTGAAGATGGTCGGGAAATACGCTGATGTCGACCAGGAAGAACTGGAGAGGATCCGGCGCGACTACGGACGGAGGTATGGATGAAAAGCAAAGACCACAAGAAGAAAATGATAGCACCGATAGTTATCACAATCGTATTTCTGCTATACCTCATTGGATATGGCGCTGCCCTTGCTGTAGCGGCGGAATGGAATCCCATCATGATCCTTGTCGCAATCCCATTGGTCGCATTGGGGATCGGCATGGTATACACACTGAAATCAAGAATCGGAGAAATAAGGAGCGGTGAAGAAGATGATCTTGACAACTACTGAAAACATCAACGGAAAAGATCTGGAGATGCTGGGCATGGTGAAGGGCAGTACCATCCAGACGGTCAACGCAGTTCGGGATATCGGCGCGGGATTGAAAACTCTGGTCGGCGGTGAGCTGACCAAGTACAACGAGATGATGAACAACGCCAGGGCGCTTGCCACAAAGCGGATGGTCGAAGAAGCCGAAGGAATGGAAGCTGACGCAATTGTGGCAGTGAGATACAGTTCCGCGTCCATCATGCAGAATGCCGCCGAGGTCATGGCCTATGGAACGGCGGTAAAGTTCAGATAAGAAGAATCACACGGCGGCATCAGGAACACAATCCCGGTGCCGTTTTGTTTTGCATTTGGGTTAGATAGAACTAACTAAATAGGACGGAAAAGTCGCGGGGGAAGAGCTGGGGAGACGCGGGAAAAATTATTTCTGGGTGATAGCCACAAAATGGCCTCTCCCGCGACAATATACGATGACCATCACAGATACGCTTCCTGCCGGCCTTACAGTTAGTAAGATCATGGTGGGCGGTGAGTATAATCAGGATACATTTACACCTGATGTTGATTCGTCTTCGTTTACAAGGACCGCTGGCAATAATGATATGAAGGACAATGTCAGCTCTATTACTGCGACGAAATCCTCTTCCGGCACTGACATTGTTGTAAACCTTGCGGTAACAGATGAGTCTAACCGCTCTCAGTTCTTCAGAGAGGGGACTCTGCTTTATGTGGTTGTCTACGCAACAGTGGACAGCTCAGAGTTTGACGCCGTCTCCGCAGAATCAAAGTCCTATACCAACCATGTTTCCGTCACAGGCAATGGCAAGCCACTTGGTGAGGATGACCAGACTCAGGTTATTACTCTTGATTCGCAGTCTATCTCAAAAACAACTGTCAAATCCGCGATCGGTGACCTGGATTCTGCTCAGGAAGAATGGGAACAGTATCATTATCTCTCCTACGGTTGTTCAGTCTGCTGCTGTCGTAGATACTGCACAGAATAGTAAGAAATTCGATGTGTATACCAATGACAGTAATGTTTCTACCCAGCTTCCGCAGACCGGCGGTATCGGCACCACGCTCTTCACGGCACTCGGCGGCCTCATGACAGCCATGGCAGGGGCGATTCTGACACTGCGCAGGAAGAGAAAAACAGCATAAACCAAAATGACATAAGGAGCGGGGGAAACCTGCTCCTTGTGTGCTGATGATGAGTTAGATGAATCTGACTGCTAGAAAAAGAAAGGCGGATGCCGAACGACGACATCCGTCAGTGTTCATAGAGTATCTGAAAGAGGGATTACCTGTGGGGGAGTGAAGCCGAGTTCCGAAATTTGTTTTCGCAATTTCGCTTCAAGGTTTTTCTCGGCAGTACTAAGAGCATTCAGCAGGGATTCAGCCGAGTCCATGTCTTTTGCTGCAGAGCGTACCTGCCACCAGCCGAGGTCCCATAGCTCAATTCTATAATCAAGCCAGAGAATATCTGCGAGATGCCCATAGACATACCGGTAAAGAGGCAGTGCGGCCTTTACCACTTCTTCCGCTTCGACACTCAACGGATGGGAGGAGATCCATCTTGCAAGAAAGCGGTCCTCGTTTGCTGTGAACAGCTGACTCTTTATTGTCGACAGATCAACGGGCCAGCTCTTTACCTCTGCTCGGGCGATGGAACATGTTCCTTAATCCATTGCTTCCATCTGTCCGCAAGGGAAAAATCCAAGTCCTGTTCAAGCCAGTTTACGATCCGATAGTAGTCTTTCTCAGTATAAATCATTGGAGCATAAAGCATCAACTGATTCGATTTGCTCAGCAGGATGATGGCTTGTTTGCGGTTTTCTTTTGAGAGCGCACTTGCCTTGCAGAATGGAACTCGACCGGGTGGGCTTCTTTTTTTCCTCAAAACAAAACCGCCGGATTGCTCCAGCGGCTGTTATCATTGCCTGTTTGGGAGAATGCAATCAAGAAATGTGATCGCGCCTGTGTCATAGGCCACGTTGCAACTGGCCATATAGGGGAATTTTGAAGAATTGTCCAAGACAATTGCACCACCATCCCAAGGAGTATCCGGTGTGTCGCTTATGCCCACAAAGCAGAAAGCATGTCCATCATGATCTCCGTATGCTGAGCATGCAGTGTCCCTGTGCTGTTTTACAAAATCTCTCCCTAGCTTATCCAAGCAGGCAAGCGTACCGACTCTTTTTGCATCTTCAAATGTGAGCATGTTTTCACCTCCTGGTACTTAATCAATCAAAATTTCAAATCTATCTGGACCAAAATCAACGGTAATACCAGTCCGAGCTGATATAAGGGTACTTCGCTTCTGCCCTATCTTTCTGAGGGCGTCCCGATCCTCGTTAGAAGGGATCGGCTGATCTTCACTGGGATGCGAATGTCCAACTACGATAACATTATACCATGCCTGTCAAGGTAAGAAAACCCTCGATTTCGTATAAAAATGGAAAAGGAGAAAATTGTTTCCAGATACCTTGGAAAACCTCAAATTTAAGTTGAAAAATGCCCCGGAAAGTGGAGAACAGTTAAAAAACGATATGGTTCAGACTACGTTATGGAGACGCAGGTGAGCGGATACAAGGCACTGAGCTATCAGACGGAGACTGGTAATGGATTAATCTTCAATCAGGGTGAGACCCCACGGGCTATAAATGGACAGATAGTTGTTAACACCCCGGAGGGCGGCTATGAGCTCCCCTCCACCAGCGGCATCGGCACCACGCTCTTCACCGCACTCGGCGGTCTCATGACAGCCACGGCAGGGGCGATGCTGATGGTGAAGTCTTATTGCCGCAGGAGAGAAAATGCATAACATAAAACGCAGGAGCAGGGGTACTCCTGCTCCTGTTATATGATGGAATGGATTCCGGCGGACTGCAGAATTCGTGCTTCCAGTTCCGCGGCATGTCGATACCCCTGCCCGGTGAGCTGCTCTGATGATTCGTGAAGTGCGCTGCGAAAACGTTTTGCCATATCATCAAAGCGCCTCATCGCCATTTTTTCGCCTAGTCCGATTTCCAATGCAGCCTGCCGGAAAGAATCTCTTGTCAAGTCATCAAGAGAGATCGCATCACCGATGTGGAAAGCCATGGACCTGGTGCTCTGTGAATATACGACTGTACTTACGATGTCGTAAGCGGGAGCCAGCCGTATTTTACGGAGATTCTTTCCATAAAGCAGCGAGAAGTTCTTGATATGTGCGTCTGTATTCCCAATCAGATAATCAAAAACAATGATGTCCCAAAGTTTCAGCTGATCCGTGACCGGATCGGCTGAGTAATGCCGCAGGATGTCAAACATGGCTTTCATATATCCGCGGGGAGCCTTTTCATATTTTTCTGAAGAAGGAATACCCAGCGCCTGGGCAAAATCCTCCTGGTGTAACCGATATGGCCGCGGGAGAAAGTCAATGGCAGGATTGTTATCCTCAAACAAGCGGTCATATCGCTGTGTTGCAAAGAGAACCTCGCTGTCTTTGCCGTATCCGGTATTGACAATGAAGCTCTCGGGGGTATCAAGCTGGCAGCGCTTCGCTGTCATCAGAGACAGCATTTCGTTGGTTACAATTGCTTCCAGCCGCACATGACTCTGTTTGATGATGTGAGTACTCGGCGCGGTTCCGCGGGGCAGATACCAGGTCTGTGAAGGAGCATCATAATATAATCCAACCTTGCCGGATGCACCTGTCAATGACAGGTGCGACTGGGTCACCAGTTCAGATGATTTTGCCACACCTTCCGCAGCCAGGGCCCTAATCTGAGACTCATTGATTTCTTCATAGGACGCTGCTACAGTTTCATCGTCTTCTGAAATACAGATGGCCCCGAGGCACTCACGGCCAAGACCGTGAAGGATCGACAGGTAGTTCGCCTCATCGACGTGCATCCACTGTGCAACGGTTCGCCGGGTAAAGCCTTCCGGGAGCAAACCTTCAAAATAGCAGGCTGTCTGCTCAGGAGAAAAAGGAGCTTCCTGAACAGGCAGGCTGATCGAAATAGGAGTTCCCGCTGCTGACAGATAATCAGCGGAATAACAAAACCGGGCATCCGTTCTGTCGGAACCGGAGATTGTCCCAACAGGAACAAGTATTCCGTTCTTCTCGATGCTGACATTCAACTTCGTCATGACTCAGCCTCTTGGTGTCAGAGAGCAGTCCAGACCGAGAAGATTGGCAAGCTGAATAGCCTTACCGAGTTCTGCCGTGCTCTTTCCGTTTTCAAGATCAGAAATATAGGTTACGCTGAGTCCGCTGAACTCTGATAGAAAGACCTGCGTATATCCGAGTTCCCTGCGGCGCTGGCGCAAAGCCATTCCGAATGATGCTGCGTCTGTAATCAAGATTGAACCCCCCCGCTTCTGACTGCTTAGCCGAACGGCAAAATAACTGCTTGAAGATGACAGATTTTGCCGTTCGACTAAATTTTCTCAAATAAATTATACTATTTGCCGTACGGCAAAGTCAAGAGCGGGATTCAGATCATTCTGACGGCGCATTTCATCCACGGGAGCAATTTCTGACGATGAAGTTCTGAAGCCGCTGGAAAGAAAACGCATAACACAAAACACAGGAGCAGGGTAAAACCTGCTCCTGTGTGCGTAGTAAAAGTTAGAATTGTTTAATGGGCGAAACATCTTGAATTGTTCACAGGTCTTGGATATAATGATAATTGAGAATAGAAGATGGAGAGATGAATATGGTTTTCACTCCTTTTGTGATAGAGAAGAATACACATCGCACCGTCTATGTCAGCATCGCCCCTGCAACTGATGAAGATATTCAACAGACATTAATGGTTGGATGGCAAACAGAGTGGAACAGCGAGTATCTGCAAGATCCGAAAATTGATAGGTTTTCCATGAAGTCAGATTCTGGGGAACTGATCGCGTTGGGCGCATATCAGATTATCGGAAAACAGGCTTATGTGCTTATTCTCTATCTTGAGAGTGCGCCTCATAGTAATCCAACTATAGTCAATAAACAGGAAAGAAAATACTCAGGGATTGGAGAAGCAATGATCGCCTTTGGCATTAAGTATTCTATCGACAATGGAGGCCGGGGCGAGGTTATCTTCGATGCAAAAACAGAGCAGCTTGCAGAGCATTATCGGAAAGATTTTCATGCGCTTGAGATTACAAACAGTCTCAGCGGAGGGCCGAGAAGGTTTATGCTGGCTGATGTGGAAGCATGGCAGGTGTTTTCAAAGTATTTGGTATGATAATTGCGGAAGGGGTAGACAAGAATGCAACATTACGAAGCTGATTATTCCGAAAGAATAGATGAACTGGCTGAGGAAGCCGGGGGATATGTCGCATTACCCAAAAAAGATGATATTCGTTATCTGGAGTTGCTGTTTGAAATCTGTGAACAGTTTGGCATTCGATATTATACGGCTACACCAAAAGAGAAGTATTTTGTAGATGAGGTTACAAGACTTACTTGGGCGAGGATGATCGAACGCGAAACCGGCATCAGGCAGGATGTACCACTTGCATTTACGGCTTAACAGCTCTGTCGCCTCGACATCTTGAAAATGATCCTGATTGCTATTATGGATTATACGCTGTTCCCGGAGCACAGGCGCTTCTTCACAAGGTATGTGCTGCAGGATGAGGAAGGATATCGCTTCTCGGACAAGCTGCAGTTCTACGTGATGGACCTGACGGCAAAAGAGGAAGCAGAAGAAGAGGAAAAGACAAACGGGCTTGTCGACTGGGCGGAAGCCTTCACGGCGAAAAGCTGGGAGAAAGTGGGGCAGATCGACAATCCAGGTGTAAAGGAGGCGCAAAAGACAATGGAAGTCATCATGAGCGAACCGACCCAGCGCCAGCTGATCATTGATCGGAGAACGGCCCTGCTTGACCGACAGGCGGAACTTGACGATGCAAAACGAAAGGGGCAGCAGGAGGCCTATGAGCGGATGGTAGCATCCGGTATGTCGGAGAGTCAGGCGAGAGCTCTTGCGTTTGGCTGATGCGCCCGCCCGGCGCAGCATCGGCACCACGCTCTTCACAGCGCTTGGCGGTCTCATGACAGCCATAGCAGGGGCGATTCTGACACTGCGCAGGAAGAGAAAAACAGCATAAACCAAAATGACATAAGGAGCGGGGAAACCTGCTCCTTGTGTGTTGATGATGGGTTAGATGGATCTGACTGATAGAAAAAGAAAGGCGGATGCCGAACGACGACATCCGTCAGGTGTTCATAGAGTATGTGGAGAGCTTCGGCAAGGAGTACCAGGACAGGGAATTCCTGGAACAGTACATCCGGGACAGCTACGACCTCACACCGAGGGGAATCGTTGACGGGCTCGGATTGCTGGACGTGGACTACAACAAGGTCAGTGCCTACGGCCACTTCGGAAAGGAAGGCCTTCCCTGGGAGCAGTAAAAGAAATCCTCCGGCGCATCACCGAATGATGTTTTCAGGAGAGGAAATTGCCCCAATCTTTCCATGAGACATAAGACGTGCCGTTGATTGTCATGGAGATATCGCCGAGATAGAAAACAGCATTTCTGGCATTGTCGTCCCCGCGAAGCTCAAGATACTTCCTTGTGTTCGCAGACAGCTTTGCTTCAGGCGCATTGGAACTCTTGATTTCTATGGCAAATGTGTGTTTCCAGTCTGCAATGGTATCGACTTCAAAACCTTTACTGTCCCGAAAGAATGTGAGATTCGGTTTTTTGCCCAGATTCATGCGATGCTTTAGAAGCTCTGCCACGGCAAAGGTCTCAACGACAGCTCCTTTGTAACGGCTTAGCAGGAGTTCTTCTTTGGAATCCAGCCGGAGAAGATGGCAAAGCAGTCCGGAGTCGACAAAGTACAGTTTGGGCGTCTTGACAATGCTTTTTCCGAGATTGTTGGTATCCGGCTCAAGAAAGTGAATGATATACGAGTTTTCCAGAATGGAAAGCCACTTCTTGATCGTTGGTGCGGAGACTCCGACATCTCTGGCAATGCTGTCCATGGAAAGAAGTTGACCGCTATGGATCGCGCATATCTGGATAAATTTCTTAAACGTAGATAGATTATCTGCGTTGATCTGGTCTCTAACATCCAGATCCAGATAGGTATCGATGTAGCTCTCATACCAGTCTTCCGGGATGAAGTGCTTTTCCGGATCATGGAGAGGAGGATATTGGCCTCCGAAAATGATGTCATAGGGATTGTCGGAGAGAACTCCCTCGTTCTTCAGTTCATTGACAGAAAAGGGCATAAGCTTCAGAAATGTTACTCGGCCTGCCATGCTGTCAGTCATGTTCTGCTTCAGCCGGAATTGACTCGAACCGGTCAGGATAAACTTTCCGGGTGTGAAGTCTGAATTATCCACATGCATTTTCAAAGCATCAAAGATTTCAGGCACTTTCTGTGCCTCATCGATGATAGCTCCATCAGGAAAAGCGGCGAGGAAATCAGACGGGTTTGAAATTGCCAGTTCACGCATGGTCCTGTCGTCAAACGTAACATAACGTTTGCCCGGGAATGCCGCTTTGGTCAGGGTGGACTTTCCGCTCTGACGAGGGCCGGTAACGCCTACCACGGGGAACTGCGATGCAAGACGAAGCAGCGCTTCTTTAGCAGTGCGTTGAATCATAAGTGCTCCTCCTGGAATAATCCAAAGCAAACAAGGGTTATAATCTAAATCCAAACATGGTGGTGATCCAAAGTATACCATGGTAGAAATCCAAAGTCAACGACGGAGAAAGTCTAAAGTGATAATTCTTTGTGAACGGGAGAATCAGTAAATGCCTAATAGACCCAATACACCCTGCCGTCACCCGGGCTGTGCAGCCCTCGTGCCTTACGGCACAAAGTACTGCGACAGGCACAAGCCGCTGCACCCGGAGGAGGTGCGGTCGGCAGCGGGCCGTGGCTATGGCAGGGCAGAAAGCACGCAAGCGTTACCTGGAGGCGCACACCTTGTGTGTAGAGTGCATGAAGGAGGGCAGGTACGTCAAGGCGACCGACGTCGACCACATCATCCCTCACCGAGGAGACAAGAAGCTCTTCTGGGACGAGGGCAACTTCTTTGGCTGATCTTTGTGCAGAATATGACTCGGAATTATGCAGAATGGAACACGACCGGGTGGGCTTCTTTTTTGTTTTCTGCAAAACAAAACCGCCGGATTGCTCCAGCGGCTTTTATCATTGCCTGTTTGGGAGAACGCAATCAAGGAATGTGATCGCGCCGGTGTCATAGGCCACATTGCAACTGGCCATATAGGGGAATTTTGAAGAATTGTCCAAGACAATTGCACCACCATCCCAAGGGGTATCCGGTGTGTCGCTTATGCCCACAAAGCAGAAAGCATGTCCATCATGATCTCCGTATGCTGAGCATGCAGTGTCCCTGTGCTGTTTTACAAAATCTCTCCCCAGCTTGTCCAGGCAGGCAAGCGTACCGACTCTTTTTGCATCTTCAAATGTGAGCATGTTTTCACCTCCTGGTACTTAATCAATCAAAATTTCAAATCTATCCGGACCAAAATCAACGGTTATACCAGTCCGAGCGGATATAAGGGTACTTCGCTTCTGCCCTATCTTTCTGAGGGCATCCCGGTCCTCGTTAGACGGGATCGGCTGATCCTCACTGGGATGCGAATACCCAACTACAATTACATTTTATCATGTCTGTCAAGGTAAGAAAAGCCTCGATTTCATACAGAAAGTAGAAAAAGAGAAAATTGTTTCCAGATACCTTGGAAAACCTCAAATATAAGCTTAAAAATGATCCCCAGAACCCTGAGGAAGACGAGCAGGATGGCGGCAATGACGCAGGGCAAAATTCTAATAGCATTACCGTTCATTTGATGGGCGTTGCTTCTTGAATTGTTCACAGAGCTTGAGTATAATGAATCCAGGAGGCCGGAGTATATGATTATGATGATTCATGATATGGAGATGAAAGAAGAGGGCCGAGCGGAAGGCCGCGCGGAGGGCAAGAAGGATATGATTTATGAGCTGGTCAGAGATGGTGTGCTTTCCGCGGAAGACGGCGCAAAGAGACTGAGGATGACGACACTTCAGCTCTCTGAGAACATGGCGAAGTATCAGGCATGAACAGCAACTGATAGCGTCCGGAATACAGGAGAAGCAAGCACGAGCGCTTGCGTTTGGCTGATGTGCCAGCCCTGACGCGGAATCGGACCTGCGCTGTTCACTGCCTCGCCGGTTTCATGACAGCTACGGCAGGGGCGATCCTGACGATGAAGTTCTAACGCCGCTGGAAATCCTAAAGGACGAACTTTTATTTCAGTTTGCTACTATTTGCACTTTACTTTCACGCTCTTATCTGCTATTATCAAGAGCGTGAGAGTAAGGTGATCATATGGATCGATTTGATATCCTGGACAATCTTGTTAAAAACGGAAATGGGTATCTCCGTACATCCCAGGTACTGGAGCAAGGGGTCTCAAAGCCGACACTTGCAGAATACGTCAGCAAACGGAATATGGAGCGTGTTGCTCAGGGCATATATCTTGCTGCAGATGCTTGGCCGGACGAACTATATCTGCTTTCCTTATCCAACAGCCGTATCGTTTTTTCGCATGAAACGGCTCTGTTTCTCCATGAACTTATGGAACGTGAGCCAAAGAATACAAGTGTGACGGTGAAAGCAGGGTATAACGCCTCTCATCTGCGCAATAAAGGCATTCGCGTCTATCAGGTGAAGCCGTATGTTGCTGATCTGGGTGTTGTAGAGGTTCAAACCGGTTTTGGCAATAAAGTCCGCGTTTATGATAAGGAACGAACCATCTGCGACATTCTCCGGTATAAGGATTCTATGGATGTACAGATCTTTCAGTACGCAATGAAAGAATACATGTCTGGCAGTCAAAAGAATCTGAGCCATCTGATGGCATACGCAAAGGAGTTTCATATCGAGCCTGTTATGAGGACATATACTGAGGTAATGCTATGATCAGGACAGCAACGCGACTGAAAGCAAAAATCAGAAACCTATCCGGAGGAGACAGCACAAAAGCACAGACACTGATCCGAAATTTCATCATGGAACGCTTTCTTGAGCGTATTGCCCTGTCCCAGTACCGAAATAACTTCATCCTGAAAGGCGGGATGCTGGTTTCTTCTGTTGTTGGTCTGGACATGCGAGCAACGATGGACATAGACACCACCGTGAAATCCTTGGAGCTTTCCAAAGAAAATGCGGTAAAGATCGTTGAAGAGATTATCGCCGTCGAAATTCCGGATGGCGTCCATTTCACCATCACAAAGGTCACAGACATCATGGAGATGCATGATTATCCTGGTATTCGTTTTATGCTGGAAGCCACATTGGATAATCTTCGAAATACAATCAAAATTGATATCTCTACTGGAAATGTCATTACACCAGAAGCAGTGGAGTATTCCTACAACCTGATGTTTGAAGACCGGGCAATTTCCCTCTGGACATACAATCTGGAAACGCTGTTGGCGGAAAAGCTGGAGACAATCATGGCTCGTGCAACAGCGAATACCAGGATGCGAGACTTCTACGATATTTATGTTATCAGCCGGCAGGAACCGTTTGATCCGACGATCCTCAAGATGGCGTTCCTTGCTACGAGCAGTGAACGGAATACCGCAGATCAAATTACAGATTTCAGGAGTATTTTGGAGACGGTTGAAGCTGACAATGTAATGAGACGACAGTGGGAAAACTTCCGAAAGGAATCCTTCTTTGTCGGTGAACTGACTTGGAATGAAGTCATGGGAAGTGTAAAGTTGCTGGCAGAGTCAGTTATTTGATCTAAGATTCTGACTCCAAGGCTTCTGGTTTGACGGGCTTCAGTCCGTGATCCAGATTGCCATCATGGATTATACGCTGTTTCCGGAGCACAGGCGCTTCTTCACAAAGTATGCGCTACAGGACGATGAGAGATATCGCTTTTCAGACAAGCTGCAGTTCTACGTGATGGACCTGAAAGCAATCGACGAAGCCGAAGAAGACAAGAAAGAAAACGGCTGGCTGATGTGCCCGCCCGGCGCAGAACCACGCTCTTTACGGCACTCAGCGGTCTCCATCATGGCCACGGCTGGGGCGATGCTGATGGTGAAGTCTTATTGCCGCTGGAAAGAAAACGCATAACACAAAACGCAGGAGCAGGGGGACACCTGCTCCTGCGTTCGAAGGAAAGGGGAGAAAAAGACAGACATCATGCGGGAAAGAATCCGGTGAATCGGTATAACCGGTGCCGGACAGAGTTCAGGAGAAGAGCGTTCCGGTGCAGAATTCACAGCAGCCGTTATCGTCCGGGATCGTCGTCAGGCCGCACCAGGGGCAGACCACGGCTTCTTTCGGAGGGGCGGCCGGTATAGCAGACGGCTCCGAATCCGGCTGCGGAATTCCGTCCGGCATCGTGTCCATGCCCGGGACCTGTTCGGGCGCCGGGGCGGGGCCGAAGCGCATCTCATCCACCGCGGCCTTGATCTCATTCCCCAGGTCCAGCATGGCATAATAGTCCTGCATGCGGGTATTCATGCCGTCGGCGGTGTTGACCTGCCAGGCGCCTGCGGTCGGAAGCGACGGGCGGTCGCCGGTCTTGATATAGCCGTTGGACAGGCTGAAGCGGATCGTGTCGATATACGGGTGCTCCACATCGATCTCCACGTGGAAGTCATAGGAATACTCGTACTGCGGCGGATCATAACTGACAAGCTTGCCCTCGGCGTCCTTCTGTTTGAGCTCATGACGGCTCTCATCGATGTCCAGACGGCAGTCCCTTGCCTGGGAATAGTCCAGAATGTCCGGATTGGCCTTCACAAGATCCGAAGCGCCGGTAACGGCGAATTTTTTTGCCTCCTCATCCAGCAGGAGTTTGGTATATTTCCCGAGTTTACGGGTGGGGTGGAAGGCGGCGACGGCGGTTTTGTTCTCTTCGCGATAATCCAGCTGGGCCTGGATTTCGGCTTTGGTGCTGTGCCGACGATCGCTGAACCAGGGCGAGAGTCTGGCGGCACAGGTTTTGCACATGTTTCCGTCTTCGAGCTTCTTGTTCCCCAGCAGGCCGATCTTCTCGCCGCAGAAATCGCAGTATTTCTTATCAAAAAGTCCCATGTTGGCTCCTCTCTGTGTCTTGTATTCCCGGTCGGTTTGTTATACAATCAGTATAGCACAAGTCTTGTGCGTTGACTACCTGAAATTCAGATCTCAGATCAGAAGGCGGATTGCAGGAATGAAGAAAGAATATGACCTGATCTGCGTCGGCATGGCGCTGGTGGATTCGATCATCAAGGGCTTTGATCCGAAGCCGGTTTCGGCCTCCGGGTACCGCGCGGCCTCGGGGAGCCTGAACGTGGGTGGCGAGGCGGTGAACGAGGCCATGGCCGGGGTTAAGCTCGGCCTTCGGACCGCGATCCTCTGTGGCCTTGGCGAGGACGGAGCTGGGGACATGGTGGCGGACGCGCTTCAACGCTGCGGCGTGGATACGTCCCTGATCGTGCGCTCGGCGGACCATCCGACGCCGGTGACAACGATGTTCGTGCGCGACGATGGCAGCCGCCAGTCCATCACGAATGCTTCGCATACCTATAACTTCCATCCGGAGCGGTACCGCGGCTGTTTCGGGAAGGCCCGTGCGCTGATTCTCGGCTCTCTGTTCCGGGCGCCGTTTGATGATGTGGATGTGATCCGGGGCGTTCTGAGCGCGGCAGGGGAGCAGGGGCTTCTTGTGATCGCGGACACCAAGCTGCCGAACTTCCGCTTCCTCGGGCTGGAGGATCTGCGCGATCTTCTGCCGCTGATCGATTATATCACGCCGAATGAGGACGAGGCCCGCTATTACAGCGGCCGGGAAACCCCTGAGGAGATGGCCCGGGTCTTTCTGGACTGCGGCGTGAAGAACGTGATCGTCAAGCTGGGCGCGAAAGGCTGTTATTATCGCGGAACAGAGGGAAGCATCTCGCTTCCGCCCTGTGAGATCCATGCGGTGGATGCCACCGGAGCGGGGGACAACTTCGTGGCCGGTTTTGCCTGTGAGCTTCTGCGCGGCAGCGGCACGGAGGCCGCACTGCGCTTTGCCAATGCCTGCGGAGCCATCTGCACCACGGCGGTCGGCGCCGCGACCGCGCTGAAGAGCCGGGAGCAGGTCCTGGACTTCCTGAAAAGCCAATGAACACTTTCCCACGGCAGCAGAGAATTCAATCATCATAAAGCAGAAACCGGACCGCTTCTCCGAAATGGAGAGGGGGCCGGTTTCTGTTTTGCCGCTCAGCAGGCGGTCATGATCTCCTTCATCAGCTCATCATAGGTATCGCAGCAGGGAAGCTCCGGATGGGCCTTTTTGATCTCCTCGGTGGTGCGGAAGAGAATGCCCTTTTTGCTGGCCAGCAGCATGTCCAGATCGTTAAAACTGTCGCCGACGGCGATGGTCTCATAGCCGATGGACTGGAAAGCCCGCACGGTGGAGAGCTTGGTGTCCTTGATTCTCAGGCGGAAGCCGTCGATCATGCCGTCGCTCCCGACGGTCAGTTCGTTGCAGAAGAGCGTCGGCCAGCCGAGCTTCTTCATCAGCGGCCCGGCAAACTGTGAAAAGGTATCGCTGATGATCACCGCCTGCTGTGTGCTGCGCAGCTCGTCAAGAAACTCCTTCGCGCCCGGTAGCGGGTCGATCTTCGCGATGGTCTCCTGAATCTCCTTCAGGCCGAGCCCGTGCTCGCGCAGGATGCCCAGGCGCCAGTTCATCAGCTTGGTATAGTCCGGCTCGTCCCGGGTGGTGCGCCGCAGCTCGGGAATCCCGCTGACTTCCGAAAACGCGATCCAGATTTCCGGCACCAGAACGCCTTCGAGGTCAAAACAAATCATATTCATTCTGTTTACTCTCCTATATCTTATATTTCAGTTGATCTTGAGCTCCTCCCAGAGGGTGTTGACGAGGCTGAGGGTCTCGGGGTCGAGGTTGCGGTAGGCGAAGCGGTTATACTTCTCGGCGAAGTCGTCGAGGTTTGGGTAGAGAATCTCCATGGCCTCCTCGCCCATGTCCTCGGCGTACTCCTCGGACTCATACACCACCCGGTTGGGGCAGCCGTACATGATATACTCGGCGTTGGCGACGGCGGGCTCCTCCTCCAGCATGTAGTTGATGAAGGCCTCGGCCAGCTCCTTCTGCTGACAGCAGGAGGGGATGCACATGGCATCGATGAAGTAGTTGGTGCGCTCCGGGACATAGAAGCGCAGGTCCACCCCCGCGGCCTGGGCGTCCAGCATGGTGAAGTAGTCCCCGGCGTAGTAGGACGCCACCGCGGCCTCGCCGGATTCCATCATGTTGTAGATCTCATCCATGACGTAGCTCTTGACGAGCGGCTGCTGCGTCTTCAGCTCCTCCAGCGCCCGGCTCCAGTTCTCCGGATCCGGGTCGTTCACGTCCAGGCCCAGCTTGTACTGGGCCGTGGCGAAGGCATCGCGGGAGTTGTTGAACTGCAGGATGTCGCCCTTATACTTCTCGTTCCACATCAGGTCCCAGTCTCCCGTGTCGGCCTCGTCGACGCGCTCGGCGTCCCAGATGACTCCGACGAAGCTGTAGGTATAGGGCACCGTGTACTGGTTCTCCGGGTCATAGTACAGCCCGCGGAAGCTCTCCCCGATGTTTTCGTAGTTGGGGATGTTGTCGAAGTTCAGCGGCAGCAGCATGCCCTCGTCCCGCATCCGGGCGATCATGTAGTCCGACGGAATGATCACGTCGTAGCTGACCGCGCCGCTGGCGATCTTGGCGTACATGTCCTCGTTGGAGGCAAAGGTGGTATAGTTGACCTCGACCTCGCTGCCGTAGTTCTCCCTGTACCACTGCTCGAAGCCCCGGATGGTGTTGAAGCAGTCCTCGGACCCGTCGGAGATATACTCGCCCCAGTTGTAGACGTTGAGCACCGGGTGGTCCGGCGCCCCGATGATCATCAGGGCGATCATCCCCGCGGCCAGCACCCCTCCGATCCCGCCGGCGAGGCGCAGGCGCTTCTTCTGCTCCGCCGTGCGTTCCCGCCTCATGGGCCTCGCCACGCCGGGGGCCGAGGTGTCGATGAGGTTGGACATGATGAGCAGCGCCAGGATCGTGAAGAAGATGATCGTGCTCAGCGCGTACATCTTCGGGGTCACAGTCTTCTTGGTCATGTTGTAGATCCGGATCGGCAGGGTCTCGAAGCCGTTGCCCGAGGTGAAGTAGCTGATCACGAAGTCGTCCAGGCTCAGCGTGAAGGCCATGATCATCCCCGTGACGATGCCCGGCATGATCTCCGGGATCTCCACCTTGAAGAAGGCCTGCAGCGGCGTACAGCCCAGATCCATCGCCGCCTCGGCCAGACTCTCGTCCATCTGCTGCAGCTTCGGCAGCACCTGAAGGATCACGTACGGCACCCCGAAGGTGATGTGCGCGATCAGCATCGTCCAGAAGTTCAGGCTGGTGGCCGCGCCGAAGAGCCGTCCCACGAACACGAACATCAGCATCAGCGAGATGCCCGTGATGATGTCCGGGTTGATCATCGGAATGTTCGTCACCTGCTCATAGCCGAGGCGCACTGCCTTGCTGCGCAGCCGGTGAATCCCCACCGACGCGGCCGTGCCCATCACCGTGGAGATCAGCGCCGCCGAAACGGCCAGCACCAGGGTGTTGCGCACCGCGCCCAGGGTCTCGGCGTCCCGGAACAGCTCCCGGTACCAGTAGAGCGAGCCGCCGGACATCACGCTCAGGCTCTTCGAAGCGTTGAACGAGAACACCAGCAGAATCACGATCGGCGCGAACAGGAACACAAGGATCAGCGCCGTAAAGATCTTGGAACTTAACTTCATCAGGCCACCGCCTTCTTATTGGCATACCGCTGCATCAGCGCCATGCACACCAGCAGCACGATCATCAGCAGCAGCGCGATCGCCGCGGCGAAGTGCAGGTTGTTGGCCGTGTACTGCCCCTCGATGGCATCGCCGATGAGGTAGAACTTGCCGTTGCCGAGCTTTTGGGAGATGTAGAAGGTGCTGATCGACGGGATCAGGACCATCGTGATCCCCGAGATCACCCCCGGCAGGCTCAGCGGGAAGATCACCCGCTTCATCACGTTGTACCCGTTGCAGCCCAGATCCTTCGCCGCCTCCACCAGCTTCATGTCCAGCTTCGCCATCACCGAGTAGATCGGCAGGATCATATACGGGAAGTAGTCGTACACCATCCCGATCACCACCGCCGTCTCCGTCCCGATGATGTGCATCGGTCCCAGACCGATCCGCGCCAGCATCCGGTTGAGGATGCCCGTGTCCTGCAGGATCGTCATCCACGCGTAGGTCCGGATCAGGAAGTTCATCCACATCGGGATCATGATGAGGGTGATGAGGATCTTCTGCGTCCGCTCCGAGGCCCGGAAGAGGATATACGCCGTGGGATAGCCCAGCAGCAGGCAGATCACCGTCGAGATGATCGCGAGCTTCAGCGACCTCCAGAAGATCAGCAGGTAGGTCCGGACCTCTCTGGTCCCACCGGCGGCATCGGTGACCTGGCTCTTCGCCGTGAAGAAGCGGGTGATGTTATCGGTGGTGAAATGAAAGGAAGCATCCGTGAACGCGTAATACGCCACGAAGAACAGCGGCACCACGATGAACAGCAGCGCCCACACCCCGTAAGGCGCCAGCACCGCCCGCTGCACGTGCTTCAGCGCATTGTTCTTCTTCATTCTTCCTCCTCCGCGTCGCTCAGCTCGTCAAACTCGTTGGAGAAGCTGCTGTAGTCGCCGAACATCCCGGAGTATTTGGACTTGTGCATGATCTGGATGGCGTCCGGCTCAATGCTGAGCCCGATGTGCGAGTCCACCGCGCAGAAGTCCGTGGTCTGGATCATCCACTTGAAGCCCTGCACGTCCACGATGATCTCATAGTGCACCCCCAGGAAGGTCACGCTGGTGACCACGCCCCTGAGCTGGCCTCTGTCCTCCGGGACGATGTCCACGTCCTCCGGCCGCACCACCACGTCAACGGGCTCGTTCTTCCCGAAGCCCTCGTCCACGCACTCGAACACCTGCCCGTGGAACTTCACCTTCCGGTCCTCCAGCATCACGCCGCTCACGATGTTGGATTCCCCGATGAAGTCCGCCACGAAGGCGTTCTGCGGCTCGTTGTAGATATCCGTGGGCGTCCCGATCTGCTGGATCAGGCCTTCGGCCATGACCACCACGGTGTCGGACATGCTCAGTGCCTCCTCCTGGTCATGGGTCACGAAGATGAAGGTGATCCCGGAAGCCCGCTGGATCTTGTGCAGCTCCGCCTGCATGTCCTTGCGGAGTTTCGCGTCCAGGGCAGCCAGAGGCTCGTCCAGAAGCAGAACCTTCGGCTGCGACACCAGGGCCCGGGCTATGGCAACGCGCTGCTGCTGACCGCCGGAGAGGCTCGTCACCGAGCGCTTCTCAAACCCCGGCAGCGCCACCAGGCGCAGCATCTCGGTGACCTTCTGCTCGATCTCGGCCCCCGGAACTTTCTTCACGCGCAGGGGGAAGGCGATGTTTTCGAAGACGTTGAGATGGGGGAAGAGGGCATAGCGCTGGAACACGGTGTTGACGTTGCGGCGATAAGGAGGCAAAGAAGCAATGTCCTCTCCGAGAAACAGCACGTCCCCTTCGTCAGGCTGCTCAAAGCCGGCAATGATCCGAAGCGTCGTGGTCTTCCCGCATCCGCTTGGGCCGAGAAGCGTCACGAACTCGTTGTCATAGATATCCAGGTTGATGTGATCCAGCACCGTCTCACCGTCATAGGCTTTGGTGATTCCTTTCAGCTCGATGATTTTTCTTCTCATGGCACCCTCCCGTGTAATAAAAAACTGTATGCGAAAGCATACAGTCATCCGGCTGTCCGTGCGGCCTCCGCTTCAGAAGGCGGCGGCCATATCCCGCTTCGGATCAACGCGATCCGATCGATTTGATTCATACTAACAGGATTTCCCTTCAGTGTCAAGTATGAAAACAACAAGAGAACGCGGCTTCCTGCAGGGGGAGCACTGCGGTTTTCATCTTTTTTACAGCTTTGAAGGAAAAAGTCCCATTATCCCCCTTGTGAGTTTAGGGGTTTCGTGGTATTTTATAGAAACATCCTGATTGGCGTTAAACGGAGGAAAGCATCGTTTTATGAAAATTGTTGTTTTAGGCGGCGGCGTGAGTACGGAACGGAATGTCGCGCAGGTCACGGCGACCTCGGTCTGCCAGGCACTGCGCCGCCGCGGTCATCAGGCGGTCTATGTGGATATGTTCCTCGGTATGGAGAACTATGACAAACCGCTGGAAGAAGCATTTTCGGAACCGGACGGGCTCTGCGGAGCTGTCGAAATCCGCACGGAAGCCCCCAACCTTCGAGCGGTCTGGGAAAGCCGGAAGGATCAGAGCCCGAGCAGGCTCGGGAAGAATGTGATCGAAATCTGCGCGCTGGCCGACTGTGTGTTTCTTGGGCTTCACGGCAGAGACGGAGAAGACGGCAAGATCCAGGCGATCCTGGAGATGATCGGCGTGCCGTATACGGGATCCGGGCCGCTGGCCAGCGCGCTGGCCATGGACAAGGCGATGGCGAAGCGCGTCCTCGAACCCCAGGGTTTGCGTACCCCGGCCTGGCAGGAACTCTTCTTTGAAGAAGAGGATATTCCAAAGCTCGTCGAAACGCTTTCCGTCCCGTGCGCGGTGAAGATCATCAACGGCGGAAGTTCCCTGGGCGTTGAACTTCCCGAAACAAAGGAAGAACTGAAGCTTGCGCTGGAGAGAATCCTGGAGTACGGAAACCATGTTATCGTGGAGGAGAAGATCTACGGCCGGGAGCTGACCGTTCCGGTACTGGACGGGCGCGCCCTGAGCCCGATTGAGGTTGTGCCGCCGGAGGGGGCCGGGTTTGACTATGTGGCCAAGTATCAGAGCGGCGCCCTCGGCGCGAGGGAAATCTGCCCGGCGTCGATTACGACGGAGGAGGACAGGCTCCTGAGAGAAGCGGCGGAACAGGTCCAGAGAGGACTGGGCCTGAGCGTCTATTCCAGGTCGGATTTTATCCTCGACCGTGAGGGAAAGGTCTGGTTCCTGGAGGTCAACACGCTGCCGGGGATGACACCGAACAGCCTGATCCCGAGAGCGGCCAGGGTCGAAGGCCTCAGCTACGACGAGCTCTGTGAGAAAATCGTGCTGCTGTCATTGAAGGAACGACGGGAGTAGGCGCTTGTTCACAAATTCGTGATGTATTCTGCGCGAATACGAGTAAAATAGTCATCAGATTGTAACTGGAACGCAAGTGACTTGAAGGTGAGCATCTATGAGGCAAAAACTGATGCAGTTCATGATCGGGCGGAACGGCAATGATGAGCTGAACCGCTTCCTGCTGGCGGTTGACATGGTTCTGATCCTGTTGTCTGTCATTTTCAGCAGGGGAATCGGCCGTTTTCTTTCACCGGTTGCACTTGTTCTGCTTGGATTCACCTATTATCGGATGTTTTCCAGAGATCTGATCCGGCGCAGCGATGAAAATGCCAGATATTTCCGGATCCGGGAGCGCGTCCTCAGCGCGCTCCGCGTCAGAAAGGAACAATGGGTTCAGCGTAAGGACTATAAGTTCTTTGTCTGTCCCGCCTGTAAGGCGACGCTTCGCGTACCAAAGGGCCGCGGAAAGATCAAGATCGTCTGCCGGAAGTGCGGAAATTCCTTTATGGGCAAGTCCTGAGGCACGGGGAAACTGCGTGTTTGGATATCTGACAGCGGACCGCGGACATCTGACACCGGAGGAAGACGCCCGTTACCGTGCCGCGTACTGCGGACTTTGCCGGACGCTGAGAACACGCTGGGGCAGTCTGAGCGGACTGACGCTGAATTATGATCAGTGCTTTCTGATTCTGCTGCTCCAGTCGCTTTACGAGGCGGATGAGAGAAGCGGTGAAGAAATCTGTGTGATGCATCCCAGAAGGCCGCATTCCTGGTGGCAGAGCGAGTATACCGAATATGCCGCGGATATGAACATCGCGCTGAGCTACCTGAAACTGCAGGACGACTGGGAAGACGACGGAAACCTCGCGGCTCTGGCTGCGTCTTCCTCCCTGAAACGGGCCTACGGTATGATCTCAGACCGCTATCCCCGCCAGTGCGGTGCGATGCAGACGTCGATTCTGACGCTGAGGCAGATCGAGAAGAGCGGAAAAGAAGATCCGGATGCCGCGGCAGAGACCTTCGCAGGATTGATGGCGGAGGTTTTTGCTTATCGGGACGACCGCTGGAGCGATACGCTCCGGCATTTCGGTGCGGCTCTCGGACGATTTCTGTATATCATGGACGCGTGCATGGATCTGGATTCCGATTCAATCCGGAACCGCTACAATCCATTCCGCAGGTTTTACGGACTTCCGGACAACGGGAAACGCTTTTCGGATATCCTGCGGATGCTTCTCGGCGAATGCCTGTTTTATTTTGATATCCTGCCGCTGGTAGAGGACGTCGGAATTCTGAAGAATATTCTCTGCTTCGGACTCTGGACGCAATTTGACAAAAAATTCGACATCAATAAGGACGACGAACATGGTATCGGACCCGTATAAAGTTCTGGGCGTGTCCCGGGATGCCAGTGATGAGGAGATCAAAAAGGCATACCGGGAGCTGACAAAAAAATATCACCCGGATCTGAACCCGGGCGACGAACATGCCGCGCAGATGATGAACGATGTCAACGCCGCCTATGACCAGATCAAGAACGGTACGGCGCAGCAGCAGTATGCCGGAGGCGGTTCTTCCCAGTATCAATACCAGTATCAGCAGTATGGCGATCCGTTTCAGGGATACCGCGATCCCTGGGGCTATTCCTGGAACAGCTGGCAGGGGACGCAGCAGCAGACCGAACGCGTGGAGTATACGGCAGCGAAAAACTATATCCGAAACGGCATGTATCAGGAAGCTTTGAATGCCCTCTCCTCCGTGCCCGTTTCGGAACGGGACGGAAAGTGGTACTATCTCTGTGCCGGGGCAAACATGTATCTCGGGAAGAAGATTGCAGCCCTGGATGCGGCAAAGCGGGCGGTGGAGATCGAACCCGATAACGAGGACTACAGAAGACTTCTGGAACAGCTTCAGAACGGAGGAGACTTCTACAACAATTACCGTGTGAATTATTCTTCCGGCCTGCGGACGGACCGGCTGTGTCTGACGCTGTGCGCGGCCAATCTCTGCCTCGGTCCGGTCTGCCGGACAGGCGTGATCTGCTGCTGATTCTGCTGCAGATTTGGAATAAAAAAGAAACCCGGCTCCGTGTGAGCCGGATTTTTCTTTCTTCCGCTTATTCGATATCGAGGATAATTGTCTTTACGCCCTGACGTTCGGCATAGAGAATCGTACTCATCGTTCCGCTGCTGCGTCCGTTGAAGCAGGCCAGCAGGAGAGAGGACGAGTCGATCATATATTCATTGCGTTTCATCATACAGCCGGGAGAATACATGTGTGAGACATAGGTAACGAGATCGCACAGCTCCAGCAGTTCGGCATAACGCTCTCTCTGCGCACGGGTCCAGCGGTCGGCCTGACTGTCGCAGGGGATGGCGGCTTCGAGAACAAGTTCCGGATGCTTCTGCTTCAGCACAAGAACCGCTTCGGCAAAATACATGTCGCAGCCGATGGCCATGCCGCAGATAAACCGGCGGTATCCCGAGTCGTAGATCCCGTCCAGCGTCGCCGCGATCTGATCCTTCAGCGCGAGACAGCGGGGATCGGTCTCCCGCATACCCCATGGAAGCTTTACGGGCCTGTGCCCGGTAAAACAGCAGGTTTGTTCTCTGTCGATCATACGGTCCTCCGGCATTTCAGCGCATTTTTATAAGCAAGTTCAGTATAAACTGTAAAATGGGGCTTGTCAAATTTTGTTTCGCCTGCTATAATACAGGCATCTTCAGGGCAGGGTGTAATTCCCGACCGGCGGTACAGTCCGCGAGCCGAGAGGCATGATCCGGTGTGATTCCGGGACCGACAGTAGAGTCTGGATGGAAGAAGATGGAGAAGTCCATATGTTTTCCTTGCCCTCATTTTTACTGCGCCTGAAGATTTTTCTTCAGGTATTTTCTTTTTTTGGAGGGAAAAAGTATGAAAGAAAGCAAAATGTCCACCCGCTACATGGCCGCGGTCGCCATGTTTGCCGCCGTCTCCTATGTCGCCGTCCTGGTGAGCAAGGTGATTCCGAATGTGGCCGGCTTCCTCAGCTATGAGCCAAAGGACGCCGTCATCGTGATCGCGGGGCTGCTGTACGGTCCTCTGACCAGCGTGCTGATCTCGGTGATCGTATCCTTTATTGAGATGATCACCATCAGCTCCACCGGTCCTTACGGACTGCTGATGAATATTGTGTCGACCTGCGCGTTTGCGGTCCCTGCGGCCTGGTATTACCAGAAGCACCGCACCCAGAAGGATGCCGTCATCGGTCTGACCTTTGGGGTGCTTGCGATGGTCGCGGCCATGCTCCTCTGGAATTATATCATCACGCCGTTTTATATGGGCGTACCGCGGGAACAGGTCGCCGGAATGCTGATGACGGTTTTCCTGCCGTTTAACCTGACCAAGGGCGGCATTAACGCGGGACTGACCCTGCTGCTCTACAAGCCGATCGTCAATGCCCTGCGCAAGGCTCACCTGGCTGAGCCGAGCAAAAGCGCGGACCAGAAAGGCCACTTCAACATCGGCTTTACCCTGTTTGCACTGGCCATCCTGGTGACCTTTGTGCTGCTGTTTCTCGTGCTGATCGGTGTGCTTTGATTTTGCGCATTTTCAGATAATTATTACTTGACAATCCGTACGGTTTGGACTATATTACTTGCAGTTCCTTTTGGAGGATTGAAAATGAAGGCTTTCCGTTTTGCATCCTACTATTATTACTTTACTGACAAGCTTCGGTAAGGATAATTTGTGGTGCAAAAAACTCGGATTGTTGAGAATTGCCGCACAGGTTATCCTGTGCGGTTTTTATTTTTGGAGGGTCAAAATGATAGTCGTTTTAAAGCATGGAGTTTCGGAAGAAAAAAAGGCACAGCTGATTGCGTGGCTCGAGGCACTGGGCCTCAGAATCCACATCTCGGACGGTGAATTCCAGACGGTTCTCGGTCTGATCGGCGACACCACCACGGTGGATATCGATCTGGTTGAAAGCCTGGAGATCGTCGACTCCGTCAAACGGGTGACGGAACCGTTCAAGTGCTGCAACCGGAAATTCCATCCCGACGACATGGTCGTGGAAATCGGTGATGTGAAAGTGGGCGGCGGAAACTTCGTCATGATCGCGGGACCGTGCTCGGTGGAATCGGAGGAACAGATCGTCACCGTGGCCAAAGCGGTCAAAGCGGCCGGGGCACAGTTGATGCGCGGAGGCGCCTTCAAGCCGCGGACCTCCCCCTATGATTTTGCCGGCCTGAAAGCCACCGGCCTGGAGTTTCTCAAGATCGCCCGGCAGGAAACCGGACTGCCGATTGTGACGGAACTGATGAATATCATGGATCTTCCGCTCTTTGAGGACGTGGACGTGATCCAGGTCGGGGCGAGAAACATGCAGAACTTTGACCTGCTCAGAGAGCTTGGGCATCTGGACAAGCCGATTCTGCTCAAGAGAGGCCTCGCCAACACGCTGAAGGAACTGCTGATGAGCGCGGAGTATATCATGGCCAGCGGAAACGAGCGCGTTATGCTCTGCGAGCGCGGAATTCGTACGTTTTCCGACTATACCAGAAACACCCTCGACCTGGCCGCGGTTCCGATGCTGCATCAGCTGACCCATCTGCCGGTGATTGTGGATCCGAGCCATGCCACCGGAATTGCGAAGCTGGTTCCGCCGATGGCGCTTGCCGCGACAGCCGGCGGGGCGGACGGCCTGATCATCGAGGTCCACAACGACCCGATCCATGCGCTCTGCGACGGCGCGCAGTCGCTGAGACCGGAGGAATTTGCCGAACTGGCGGAGAAGATCCGCGCCGTACGTGGGGTTGTGGCATGAGCAGAGTAGGTGTTGTCGGACTCGGCCTGATCGGAGGGAGTTTTGCCAAAGCCTACCATGCGGCAGGCTGGGAGGTGCTGGCGTCCAACCGCACGAAGGCGGTGCTTGATTTCGCCATCCTCTCCGGAGAGGTCGACGGCGAGCTGACAAAAGAAAATGTCGGAGACTGCGACCTCGTGCTGGTAACGATCTATCCGGAGGCGGCGATCCAGGCCATCCGGGATTTCGCGCCGTATTTCGGCAGAAAGCCTCTTGTGATGGACTGCTGCGGAACCAAACGGGTGGTCTGCGAGGCTGTTTTTCCGATCGCGGAAGAATACGGCTTTCTCTTTGTCGGGGGACATCCGATGGCCGGAACACAGTACTCCGGATACAAGTATGCCAAGGCGACGATGTATCACAACGCGCCGCTGGTGATCGTTCCGCCGAAATATGACGACATTTTCCTTCTTGATCATGTGAAGGAGCTGCTGTCTCCCGCCGGATTCAGCCGGATCTCCGTCACGACGGCGGAAAAGCACGATGAAATGATTGCCTTTACGTCTCAGCTTGCCCATGTCGTATCCAATGCCTATGTCAAGAGTCCCACCTCACGCATCCATCACGGCTTTTCGGCCGGAAGCTACAAGGACCTGACCAGAGTGGCATGGCTCAACGCGCCGATGTGGGCAGAGCTTTTCCTGGAGAACAAGGACTATCTTCTGAACGAGATCAACGGAATCATCAGCCATATGGACGCCTACCGCAGGGCGATCGAGGAAAACAACCGCGAGGAACTGATCGAACTGCTGGACGAAGGAAAGAGAATCAAGGAAGAGGTAGACGGCAAATGAAGGTCGTTTCGGTCAATACGCCTTCCGCGGCCTATGAGGTAAAAATCGGAGCCGGCCT
Source organism: Oscillospiraceae bacterium (assembly GCA_017458335.1). GTDB lineage: Bacteria > Bacillota > Clostridia > Oscillospirales > Oscillospiraceae > Limivicinus. Next base: position 27,844 of record JAFTFT010000038.1, on the reverse strand, counting down.
GCTGGACAGTCTCGGGGAAGAAGTCAGGGCCAGGACAAAGGCCGGACGGGCGGTGGTGGTTTCCGGGGAGAATGTGTTTCCGCTCTATGGAAAGCGTGCCCTGGAGAGCCTGCGGAATGCCGGAATCCGGGCGGAGTCCGTGGTATTTCCGTCCGGGGAAGAGACCAAGAGCCTCACGCGTTACGGGGAACTTCTCAATTCGCTGACGGACTTCCGGATGAGCCGCTCAGACTGTCTGGTCGCATTGGGCGGCGGTGTGACCGGCGATCTCACGGGCTTTGCCGCCGCGACATATCAAAGGGGCATCGCCTATGTGCAGGTGCCGACGACCCTGCTGGCCGCGGTGGATTCGTCTGTCGGCGGCAAGACGGCGGTGAACCTCCCCGCGGCGAAGAACCAGGTCGGGGCATTTTATCAGCCGGCTGCTGTTCTCTGTGATACCGACACGCTCTCAACGCTGCCTCCGCGGGAGCTGCGGGCGGGATATGCGGAAGTGATCAAGTACGGCATCCTCGGAGACGCCGATCTCTTCGACACCCTGCAGCAGGGCGGATTCACCCCGGAGAACATCATCGAAACCTGTGTCCGCATGAAGGCGGATATTGTCGCGGAAGATGAACATGATTTCGGGCGGCGCAGACTGCTGAATCTCGGGCATACCTTCGGGCATGCGGTGGAAGCGAGAAGCGGCTATCAGCTGCTCCACGGAGAGGCGGTTGCCGTCGGAACCGCGATGATTGCCCGGGCGGCAGTCCGAATGGGCATGCTGGATGCCCATTCCAGGGATGCCATCGTCGAGACGCTGGAAAGCTTCGGGCTCCCGGTCAGGACCGATTACGGGGCGGACGAACTGTACGAGCTGCTGCTGCTGGATAAAAAAATCTCCTCCGGAAAGCTTTCGCTGATCGTCCCGCTCGGAATCGGCTGGTGCGAAGCGATTCCGGTTGACCGCGGGAAACTGAGACAATGGCTGGAGGCGGCGTATGATTAAGACCGTTGCCCCGGGAGAACGATACGGAAATGTGAGGATTCCATCCTCCAAATCCATTGTCCACCGGCAGCTGATCTGTGCCGCGCTGGGTGCGCATGAGGTCACGATTCGATACGACGGGCTCTCACGGGATATCCGGGCCACTGCGGACTGCCTGGAGGCACTGGGCGCTAAGATCCGCCGCACGGAACACGAGCTGCATGTTTCGCCGATTAACGGGAGTGCCGACACGGAGAAAGCGATCCTTCCGGCCGGCGAGAGCGGATCAACGCTGCGTTTTCTCATTCCGGTGGCCGGCGCACTCGGACGCAGGGCGGATTTCATCATGGAAGGCCGCCTGGCGGAGCGCCCGATGGCGCCGTTTGACCGCCTGCTCCGGGAACACGGGATGGCGCTTCAGCGGGACGGGCAGATCCTGCGCTGTGAGGGACAGCTGGAGGGCGGCCTGTTCCGCCTGCCCGGCAACATCTCGTCACAGTATTTTTCCGGCCTGCTGATGGCTCTGCCAAAGCTCAACTGTGACAGCCGGCTGCAGACGGAAGGCGAGATGGAATCAGCCGCCTATGTGCATCTGACGGAAGAGGTGCTGGAGGCAGCCGGAATTCGTTTTAATCGGGAAAACGCGACAGCCTGGAATATGTTCGGGCGGCAGATCCCCCGCCTGCCGGACACGGTCAGCACGGAAGGGGACTGGTCCAACGCGGCGTTCTTCCTCTGCACCGCCGCACTGTCCGGGCAGGGTATCCGGGTCAGCGGACTGAATCCCGCTTCGAACCAGGGGGATCGTCAGATCCTTCGGATTCTCCGCGAATTCGGCGCTGAGATCTCCGTCGATGAAGAGAGCGTGTCGGTCCGGGCGGGATGCCGCCGGCCGATCGAGGTCGACGCAATGTCAATCCCGGATCTGGTGCCGGTACTGGCCGTCCTCTGCTGCGGGGCGGAAGGGGACTCCAGAATCACGGGAGCCGCCAGACTCCGCTGGAAGGAATCGGACCGCCTGACAACGACGACCGCGCTGATCCGCAGTCTTGGCGGAGAAGCAGAAGAGCTGCCGGACGGCATCGTGATTCACGGAACCGGCAGGCTGCGCGGCGGAACGACAGAGACCTATAACGACCACCGAATCGCGATGAGTGCGGCGACAGCTTCCGTTTTGTGCTCCGAACCGGTCACGGTGCTCGGAGCGGAATGCGTCGGGAAATCCTATCCCGCCTTCTGGCGGGATTATGAAGCTCTGCAGAAGGCAGAACAGCTTGACTGAAGCAGACGGATTCCAATATTCACCGGAAAGGAAGAAGCAAGATGAGCAGTATCTTCTGCGGTTCGGCGCTGCGGCTCTCCATCTTCGGCCAGAGCCACAGTGAGGCGATCGGCATGACGCTGGACGGTCTGCCGGCGGGAATCCCGGTTGATCCGGAAGCGCTTCAGCTCTTTCTGAACCGGCGGGCGCCGGGACAGAACGACTGGTCCACACCGCGGCGGGAAGAAGACAGGCCGGAGTTTCTGTGCGGTCTGAAGGACGGAAAAACCTGCGGCGCGCCGCTGACGGCCGTGATTCATAATCACAACACCCACGGACAGGACTATGCGCAGCTGCGCATTCTGCCGAGACCCGGACACGCGGACTACACCGCTCAGGTGAAGTACGGCGGGTTTCAGGATACGAACGGCGGAGGCCATTTTTCGGGGAGACTGACCGCGCCGCTCTGTATTGCGGGCGGGATCCTGCTGCAGATGCTTGCCCAGCAGGAAATCACGGTTCAGGCGAGGATTCTCCGGATCGCCGATGTAACAGATGACGCCCCCTTTGTCTCTGCCGTTTCGGAGAAGCAATTCCCGACCGTTTCAGACGAAGCAGGTGTAAAAATGAGACAAGCCATCTCAGATGCGCGGAGAGAAGGGGATTCGGTCGGAGGGATTGTAGAGTGCGTCATCCGAGGCGCGCCGGCAGGAGTCGGAGAACCGATGTTTGACGGCGTGGAGAATCGGATCGCGCAGCTGATGTTTGCCGTTCCGGCCGTAAAAGGGATCGAGTTCGGTGCGGGCTTTGCGGCCGCCGGAATGCGCGGCAGTGAAAACAACGATGCATTCTGTCTGGCGGAAGGAAAGATCCGTACCCGAAGCAATCATGCCGGAGGTATTCTCGGCGGGATCACCGACGGAGAAGAGATTGTCTTCCGCACGGCGTTTAAACCGACGCCGTCTATTTCAAGACCGCAGCAAAGCGTCAACCTGGAGACTCTGCAGGAGGAGACCCTGGAGATCACCGGCCGCCATGATCCCTGCATTGTCCCGAGGGCGGTGCCGGTTGTGGAAGCCGCGGCGGCGCTTGCGCTGTCTGATCTTATACTGGGAGGGAAAAATGCATGGAACTGAGTGATTACAGAACAAGACTGGATCAGATTGATGAAGAACTGCTGCGGCTCTTTTCCGAGAGAATGAACATTGCCGCGGAGATCGCCTCCTGGAAGCAGGAGAACAGCCTGCCGGTGCTCGATGCACGCAGGGAAAAAGAGAAGCTGCGGCGTATCGAGGAGATGAGCGATCCGGAGCTTTCGGACTACAGCTTTACCCTCTTTTCCATGCTGATGGAGCTCTCCCGCAGCAGACAGAACCGGATCCTGCACCGGGAAAGCCCGGAGACCAAAGCAATCGAAACCGCGCTTCGGGAGACGCCTCAGCTCTTCCCGGAAAAGGCAATTGTCGCCTGTCAGGGTGTGGAGGGCGCGTATTCCGGAATCGCCTGTGAGAAGCTTTTTACGCGTCCGAGCATCTTTTACTTTTCCTCCTTTGACGCGGTGTTTACCGCAGTGGAGAAGGGGCTGTGCCGATACGGTGTGATTCCGGTGGAAAATTCCACAGCCGGTACCGTGAACGCGGTATATGATCTGATGGTGAAGCACGACTTCCGGATTGTACGATCGGTACGGATCAAGGTGGATCACAATCTTCTGGTCCGGCCCGGGACCAGGGAAGAGGACATCCGAGAAATCTATTCCCACAGCCAGGCGATCAGTCAGTGCGCCGGATTTCTCCAGCGTTTTCCAAATGCGAAGATCATCCCCTGTGAAAATACCGCGGTTGCGGCAAAGATGGTTGCCGAATCCGGGGAACCCGGTGTGGCGGCCCTGTCTTCCCGCAGCTGTGCAAAACTCTACGGTCTGGAGTGCCTCATGGCCTCCGTACAGGATTCGGACAACAACTATACCCGGTTTATCTGTATCTCCAAAAATCTCGAGATCTATCCGGGAGCGGATCATACCAGCCTGATGATGGTGATCCGGGACGAACCCGGCACCCTCCATCATGTGCTCGCGCGGTTTTATGTGCTCGGCATCAACATGCACAAACTGGAAAGCCGCCCGATTCCCGGGAGAAACTGGGAATACAGGTTCTATTTTGACCTGGATACATCGGTCTATTCTCCGAAGTTCATCCAGCTGATGGGAGAACTCGGCGATATCTGCGAGGAGTATGAGTACCTCGGAAGCTACAGTGAGGTGGTCTGAATGAAATGCGGTCTGCTCGGGGAAAAGCTGGGGCACAGCTATTCGCCCCGGATCCATGCGGAACTGGCCGACTATGAATATGTGCTGTACGAAAAAAAGCCTGAAGAAGTGGAGGTTTTTGTGCGGGAAGGGGACTGGCACGGCCTGAACGTGACCATCCCGTACAAGAAGACCGTGATTCCGTTCTGCGACGAGCTGACAGAGCTGGCGGAAATGATCGGAAGCGTGAACACCCTGCTGCGCCGTCCGGACGGAAGCATTCTGGGAGACAACACCGACGCTTACGGATTTGAGACGCTGCTCCGACAAACGGGCTTTATTCCGGCAGGGAAGAAGGCGCTGGTCCTCGGCAGCGGAGGCGCATCCGCAACGGTCTGCGCCTGCCTGCGGCATCAGGGGGCCGAGGTCGTTGTCGTGTCGAGAAGCGGCGAGACCAATTACCGAAACGTGGCAGCGCTCCATTCCGATGCCGCGCTGGTGGTGAACACGACGCCGCTGGGCATGTATCCGAAAAACGGAGAAAAAGCTCTGGATCTGGCCCCGTTTTCAGAACTGGAGGCCGTGCTGGACGTCGTGTACAACCCGGCGCGGACCGCGCTTCTGCTGCAGGCGGAAGAACTGGGCATTCCCTGCGCCGGAGGACTCAGAATGCTGGTTGCCCAGGGGGTACGGGCGTCGGAAATCTTTCTGGGACACCGTTTTCCCGCTCAGGAGTTGGAGCGAATCTATTCCAAGCTGAATAAGGAGATGCAGAATGTAGTCCTGATCGGGATGCCGGGCTCCGGGAAATCCACCGTAGCCGGACTTCTGGCCGCCGCACTCGGTCGGGAGTGCGTGGAAGCGGATGCCGAAATCGAGAAGGCGGCAGGCTGTTCAATCCCGCAGATTTTCTCAACGGAAGGGGAAGAAGGCTTCCGCCGCCGGGAGACCGAGGTCCTTGCCGAACTCGGGAAACGCTCCGGACTGATCATCTCTACCGGAGGAGGCTGCGTTACCAGGAAAGAGAACTATCCACTCCTTCATCAGAACGGAACGATTATCCGGATCACCCGCGATCTCTCAAAGCTGGCGCGGGAGGGGCGGCCGCTGTCTCTGAACGCGGATCTCCGCAACATGGCAGCCGTGCGCGAGCCGCTCTATGCCCGCTTTGCGGATGCGACGGTATCCAACGACAGAAACCCGGAGGAAACAGTTCAGGCGATTCTGGAGGTGCTGAAATGAAGTTTCTGATCATCAACGGGCCGAATCTCAACATGCTCGGTATCCGGGAGCCGGAGATCTACGGGGCGCAGGATTTCCGGGCTCTGCAGCGCTTTATCTATGACTGCTGCCTTGAGGAGAAGATCGAACCGGTCCTGTTTCAGTCCAACCATGAGGGCGCCATCGTTGACCGGATTCAGGCGGCGTACCGGGATGCGGACGGAATCATCATCAATCCGGCGGCCTACACCCATACAAGCGTCGCGATCCTCGACGCATTGAAAGCGGTTGCGATCCCGGCGGTGGAAGTGCATCTGTCCGATGTCGGCAGCCGGGAAAGCTTTCGTCAGATCTCCTATCCGGGTATGGCCTGCATCAAAACCTATGCAGGACTCGGCTTTGAAGGATATCGACAGGCGATTCGATATCTCAAAGACTGGCTGATCGAGCGGGAACAGGCCAAAAAATGATCGGGGTACAAAAAGGGAGAAGGAGTACCAGTACGGAGTACTCCTTCTCCCTTTCCCGGTCTGTTCAGCGGGAAGATGATTCAATTCGGCTTACTCTTCCGGAAGCTTGCAGACATCGATCCACTCCAGCGCTTTGGAATAGCGGAAGAGCTCGTCCAGATTCAGCTCAATGGCGCTGCTTGCGCTGCCCACGGCAGGAAACACCGTTTCAAAGCGCTTCATGCTTACATCCAGATAGACCGGGATGCCGGGCTTGATGCCGAACGGGCACACCCCGCCGACAGGATGGCCGACAAGCTCCAGAACTTCATCCGCGGAGAGCATCTTCGCTTTGAAATGAAATTTATCCTTGAACTTGTGGTTGTCGATCCGGGCATCGCCGGCTGCAAGAATCAGCATGCAGCCGTCGGCTGTTTTAAAGGAAAGTGTTTTGGCAATTCTGGCGCCCTCTACACCGAGAGCGGCGGCGGCCAGATCCACGGTAGCCGAGGAGACGGTGAACTCCCGGACACGGTCCTCCAGGCCGAGGGAACGAAAATATGCTCTGCCTTCTGCGATAGACATGGTTTGATTACTCCTGTTCTGAATTGGTTCTGCAGGGAAAAGAGCCGGTCAGGCAAACAATTCGGGCATGTGCACGCCGCTGAGCGATGCGAGCTGCGGCGTGGGGAAACGGCGGTTCCTGTTCAGAAAAATGCGAACCAGCTCGTTATAGGATGAATTGTCAATCATGGCCTTGGCCTCTGCCGCTGTGTGCTGCGCACTGACAAACGCTCCGGCATCCTCTTCGGACAACGCGGTGCGGGCGAGCGTGCCCTCCAGAGAAAAGACGGACTTCAACAGATCATAATAATGATCATAAATCTCTTCCGCATCATAGCTGCGCTCCTGAAGAAGTTCCCGTACGGAGCGCGTTGTTTCCAGGGTGTCGTCGGCTTCGTCGACCTGATAGCGTTCTCCGAGGCGCGCAAGCTGTTCCGAAGCGTCACAAAGGGAAAGCAGAGAAGCGGAGATCGTGCTGTCACCGTAAAAACGCTCGCAAAGAGTTTCACACTGCTTGCCGAGCTTGACCCTGGTGTTCAGCAGGACGGAAGCGATCATAAGCACAAGAGTGAGCACCAGCGCGAAAGAGGGATTGGAAATGAGCTTTTTCATCCCTGCATATCCAGAAGCTTCTGCTTCAATTCACCCTCAATACGGGCAAGCTCTTCTTCAGCCTGGGCTCTGCGGGTACGGCCGTCATCCTGAATCTGGCGGACCTCATCCAAGGTCTTGATCAGTTCTTCGTTGGTTTTGATCAGGGTTTCCATATCGACGATGCCTCGCTCGGACTCACGGGCGACGTCCACACTGCCCTGATGCAGGGCTTTGGCATTGGCTTCCAGAAGCTGATTGGTCATATCGGTAACCTCGCGCTGTGCTTTCATCGCCTGGTCGGAATGGAACAGGCTCATGGCCAGAACCATCTGATTCTTCCAGAGAGGAATGGTGTTGTTGATGGACGAGCGAATCTTTTCCATCATGAGGGAGTCGTTGTTCTGAATCATCCGGATCTGCGGTGCCATCTGGACCGAAATGGTACGGGTGAGCTCAAGATCGTGGATTTTCTTCTCAAAACGGCCGATCATGTTCGCAAAGTCATTGGCAGCCTGGGCATCTTCCGGAAGATTGGATTCCAGGGCCTTCTGCCGGTATTTGGGAAGCTCCTCATTGCGAAGCTGTTCGATGCGCAGTTTGCCGGCCAGAATATACATGGTCAGCTCTTTCATATATTCCTCGTTGCGCTCATACATCTTATCCATCAGCGCAACATCTTTCATCAGGGTCACTTCATGGCCCTCGAGAGATTCCACAATCTTGTCGACATTGACTTCCGCCTTGTCATACTGGGCTTTCAGTGTCGCGATGTTGCTGGTGGACTTCTTGAAAAGACCTTTCAGGCCTTTCTTTTCTTCCTGGTTGAAGTTCAGCCCCTTCAGCTCAACAACGAGATCGCTCAGCTTATCGCCGACTTCACCGAGGTCCTTGGTACGGACCGTATTCAGCGCCGCATCGGAGAATTCAGAAATGTTCTTCTGTGCGGCAGAGCCGTAGTTCATTACCTGCTCGGTGTTCAGAATGTCGATTTGCTCCGAAAACTCACGCACCGCGGCCTGCTCAGCGGGGGAGAGAGAGGAGATATCAAGCTTTTCGGCTTTGACGGTTTCTTTTGCCTCTTCCTTCTGCTCTTCCACGGGAGCTTCCGCAACCGCAGCCTGAGCGGCAGTGGGATTCAAAGTCAGCTTGGGAACATATGAAGTGTTTTCGTCCATGATTACCAGATCCTTTCTTATATCGTTCATTTGATTATTCAACTAAGATCAGAAGTGTTTGAACGGGGATGGAACAGATCAGCCGGTTGCAACGGTACCCTGGGACTGATCCCGGATGTTAAAGTCCTTTTTGTCACTCAGGCCTTCACGGTTCAGCATGGCGTTCATCACCGCGATGTCCGTTTCAATGTCCAGCGCCTGATTGGCGAACAGAGAATCCAGCTGCTTCTTGTATGCAGCAATCGCCGCGTCCAGCATCTCAGAAATGCTCTTGAGGCTCTTGTCAATGTTTTCCCCTTCAATTCCCTGGGAATCCATCCGGTCATACGCATTCAGAAGCTTGATGGTCGTCGGAAGATAGTAGTTCATGAACTTCCTGATCTTGGGAATGTCGGAGGGATCCGCAATGGCATCCTGAACGATCTTGTCGGTGATGCGCATGATTTCATTGATTTTGACCCGGATTTCCGGATCCTTGATGGACATGTAAAGGCGGCCCATTTCACTGAGGGCCTTATTTCCCTCCTCAATGATCGGATCGACTTCCGGCCCGTAGCTTTTCTTTTCTGCGGGTTTCGGCTGAGGCGCAGGCTGCTCTTTGGTTCCGGCCTGTTCGCCGACTTTGCGCACGGTGGTGTCAACCGTCTTGCGAGGAGCTTTTTCCTTCTCACCGGATTCCCGCTGACTGCTGCGCCTGCCTGCCGCACGGCCGACGAGATAGGCAACCGCAAGGCCTGCACCAAGCGTCAGCAACAGGCTCCCTAAGCGATACATCGGAAAGAAAAGCGATAAAAAAAGCCAGGTAGCCAGAAAACTGTAGATCGAGCCCGGACGGGGCCCTCTTCTGCGTCCGAACATAATTCCTCCTGTAAAAACAAGCTGAAGGATCCTCCCTCAGGCTCGGTTATTATCCGCTTTCAATCATGTTATTATACAATAGAGAAGCATTTTCGTCAAGAAATCCATCATCTTAAATCTGGTAAAAAAACATTGCAAACAGGCCGCATCCGGGTTATAATAACTTAGTTTAGCAGCTAAGAACAATTGCGTGGAGGATTCGTCATGATTCGAGTTGCACCGTCTCTTCTGGCAGCTGATTTTGCCAGGCTTTCCGAAGAAATCGAGGATGTCCGTTCTGCGGGAGCCGAATGGCTCCACTATGATGTGATGGACGGACACTTTGTGCCGAATATTTCGATGGGAATTCCGGTTCTGGAATCTGTCCGGAAAACGACGGATCTTTTTCTGGACGCACACCTGATGATTACGGAGCCGATCCGATATGTCCGCCAGTTCTGCGATGCGGGAGCCGATCTTGTGAATGTACATGTGGAAGCGGACACGGAAGAGAAGCTGCGGGAAGCACTCGGTATCGTGAAGCAGGAAGGAAAACTCTGCGGCGTGACGGTAAAGCCCAAAACACCCTGGGAAGCCGTTCTGCCGTATCTGGATCAGATCGATCTCGTGCTCGTGATGACGGTGGAGCCCGGCTTCGGCGGGCAGCACTTCATGGCGGAACAGATGGACAAGGTCAGAGCCTTGCGCCGCCTGTTTGATGACAGGAACCTTGACATCCGTCTGGAGGTAGACGGAGGTGTGGACAGGAACACCGCGCCGGTATGCATCGAGGCGGGGGCCGACGTCCTGGTAGCCGGCAGCGCCGTGTTCCGCGCATCCGACCGGCGTGAGGCGGTGCGCCTGATCCGCGGACAATAATTTTTTCAGGAGAAACAGATACTTATGGCTTTTTTCCCAGCGGCCCTTGATAACTTGATTGATCGGTTTGCGTCTCTTCCCGGAGTCGGACGCAAGAGTGCGCAGCGTCTCGCCTTTTATGTTCTGTCGCTGCCGGACGAGGAGGCGATCGGCTTTGCCGACACGATCCGTGCGGCGAAAAAAGAAGTAAAGCGCTGCAGCGTATGCCGCAATTATACTGATCGTGATATCTGCCCGATCTGCGCCAGTGACAGTCGAGACCGCAGCCTGATCTGCGTGGTTTCCGACCCGAAGGATGTCCTGAGCATCGAACGTGCGAGAGAGTATAACGGCCTGTATCACGTGCTGCATGGGGTGCTCTCTCCGATGAACCATATCGGGCCGGATGACATCGGCGTGAAGGAACTGCTGATCCGTGCCGCGAATGAAGAAGTCCGGGAGGTTATCATGGCGACAAACCCGGATACGGAGGGAGAGGCAACGGCGATCTATATTTCCCGTCTGCTGAAACCACTTGGCCTGAAAGTGACCAGGCTTGCATACGGAATTCCGGTGGGGTCGAACCTTGAATTTGCAGATGACGCTACCCTGACCAGAGCCCTGGAGGGCAGGACGGAAATCTGACTTATCGATTGCTTTGTGCTTATTGGTCAAAAAATATGAAAGGAGAACGAATGACATCTAAACTCAGAATTATACCGTTGGGCGGACTGGGAGAAATCGGAAAAAACATGACGGTTATTGAATTTGGAAATGACCTTCTGCTGATCGACTGCGGTATGGGGTTTCCGGATGAGGATATGTACGGAATCGACGTGGTCCTGCCGGATATCACATATCTCAGGAATAACGCGAGCCGCATCCGCGGCCTCATCATCACCCACGGACATGAAGACCATATCGGCGCGGTTCCCTATGTACTGAAGGAACTGGATATTCCGATTTACACGACACCGCTGACAGCGGCCCTGATTGAGCTGAAACTGGAAGAGCATGATCTTCTTTATAATACGCAGATCTTTACCAAGAAAGCAGGATCTGTTTTCCGGATCGGCTGTTTTTCGATTGAATTTATCCGTGTCAACCACAGTATCCCGGATGCGGTAGCGTTGGCAATCAAGACACCGGTCGGTATGATTGTACACACGGGAGACTTCAAAATAGACCTCACGCCGATCTCCGGCGGCATGATCGATCTTGTGCGATTTGGTGAATTGGGGAATGAAGGGGTTCTGGCGCTGATGAGCGACTCGACCAATGTCGAAACGCCCGGTCATTCCGCTTCGGAACGCAAGGTTGGAGAGAGCTTCGACAAGCTGTTTCAGAACTGCGATAAGCGGATCATCATTACGACCTTTGCCTCCAATGTCCATCGCCTGCAGCAGATCATCAACGTGGCAGCCAAATATCACCGCAAAGTTGCCGTAACGGGACGCAGCATGGAGAACGTGCTTCGTACGGCCATGGTACTGGGATATATGGAGGTTCCGGAGGGCGTACTCGTGGATCTGGAGCAGATCAAATCACAGCCAAAGAACCGTACCGTGATCATTTCCACCGGAAGCCAGGGCGAAGCGATGTCGGCGCTTTACCGCATGGCGTTTGCGGAACACAAGCAGATTCAGATCGACAGCGGAGACCGCGTGATTATCTCCGCATCCGCAATCCCCGGTAACGAGAACACCATCAGCCGGGTGATCGATGAGCTCTTCCACAAAGGAGCCGAGGTGATCTACGACAGGCACACCGATCTGCATGTCTCCGGCCACGCCTGCCAGGAGGAGCAGAAAATGATGCTGGCCCTGGTAAAGCCGAAGTATTTTATCCCCGTACACGGTGAGCACCGGATGCTGGTCAAACACGCGGAACTCGGACGCATGATGGGCGTGGCTCCGAAGAACATCGTCATCGCCGAAAACGGTAAGGTTATTGAGTTTACGAAAAAGGGTGTTCTCTGCGAGGACAGCGTGCCCGCCGGAGCCGTTCTGGTGGACGGAAGCGGCGGAATCGGAGAGGTCGGCAGCGTCGTTATGCGGGATCGCCACAGACTGGCCGAAGACGGCATGATTGTCATTGTGTTGACCTATTCGTCCTATGATCACAAGCTCCTTGCTGTCCCGGAGATTCTGACACGCGGGTTTATTTACGTGAAAGACTCGGAGGATGTGATTGAAGAAATGTCCAGGGTCGTGATGGAAACGGTCGAGAGCTGTGATGCGCAGGAAATCACGGACTGGAACAGTATCAAGACAAAGGTGAAGTCCAATCTTTCCGGGTTCCTGTATAAAACAACCAGACGCAGCCCGATGATTCTTCCGGTAATCACGGAAATCTGAACCAGGGAATATACCCGGACCGCAGGATATGCCCGGTCAAATGAATAACAAAACAGTGTGACCGGCTCGGGGAGACGGTCACACTGTTTTGTCGGAAGGAGCAGAACAGGTTGTCATACTGCGGCGAGAATGTTCATATTGCGAAGTTCCGGGTCTTTGATGCAATTGTTGACGGCATAAGCCTGGCGCTCCAGTTCTTTGCTTCGGAGTGAAGTCAGTTTCTGCGCGACCAGCTGATCGACGATCAGGGCGGAGAGCTCTTCGATCAGAGCAGACTTTTCAACCGCGTCATCCGGGGCATTCCCGCTGCAAAGGAGATGTTCCAGAGGCGTATTGAGTTCCGGCAGAAGCGGCAGCTCTCGCATGGCACGAAATACCCATTTATAATAAAGCTGATAACGGCGGTTCAGCAGAAAAATGACAGAAATGCAGCTTCTTACAAATTCTGTCACGGCCAGCTGCGCGGCAGCGGGTTCACCGTGATCCAGACAGCGAAGATAATTATACTGCCCGGATTGTGCCATCAGAAGAAGATGCCCGGACAGACGCTTCAGACGGATATCCTCCGGAAAAACGGAAAGCGCGTCACGAATGCGTGTGACTTCACCAAGATGATCGAAAAACAGACGTCCGTTTGTCGCCTCCGCAAGAGCCTGTTCAGGTACGGTGAGCCATTGCCGGGGACTCAGCGCACCATCCGGAGAACCGGCTGTTTTCAGAAAGAAGTCCGCAGTACGCAGAACACCGTGCCGCGCCCCACCGACCGGAACGATGTTTGAACGCTGAAATCCCATGAAGGATGAAGGCAGCTTTGCATAGGCACGCTGCAGTAAGAATTCACTGTGACGGTCCACCTGCGATTCATCGGGAAGAAAGATACAGAATCCGGGCTCAAAATCATGGTCCTGCGATATGTCGTCGTCATACCCGAAGCATTCGGACCCGCTGCCGAACAGCCCGACGGCAAGAGACGGGAGAAGCTCTGGAAACTGTTCCTCCAACATGGGTTTTCCAAAAGATTCGTAAAAAGCCTCAGAGAGTTCAAGCCCTTTCATTAATCATTTTCGCCTCCTGAAGCAATTCTTCCGCTGCGGCAAAATAGCCGTAATAGGAAAAGCAGGGAGCACACCTCTCACAGATAAAGGCGTAATAAGCGTCGTGCGGCGCGGATTTGTCCTGCAGGAACTCATAAGCGCGATCCAGGAGACGGCCGATCTCCTCCTCCCCATCTTCGAGGCCGGATTGCTCCGCGACGGCATCGGCCATATTCAGACAGGTGACGGCCTGCTCCAGAACGCCACCCGGCACGAGAGCCATCTTTTCCATGGCGTGATGATAGAACTGGAACGCCTCTTCGTAATGACCGAGGGCCTGATACGTCAGGGCCATATTGTTGTACAGCCCGCCCAACAGGTGAGGCGGTGTATGCGGAATCCGCTCATAAAGATCTCTGGCTTTCCGGAAAAGCCCCAAAGCCTCATCGTATTCACCAAACGCGCTGTACGCAGTAGCGGCGTTGACAAAAGTGGTACCGGCGCTGATGCTTTCTTCAAAATCCATTTTCTTCAGAAGCTCCAGCGCTTCGGCGCAGAAATGAAACGCCTCTTCCTTCTTTCCGGTCTTTCGGTAGAAGCCGATCAGCTCGTTGTCGATCAACAATCTGCCCCGAAGGTCAAGCCCGCGCTCCGCCTCCTTGAGCCAGTACAGAAGATGCCGTTCGGCCCCTTCATAATCCTTTTTGTTCATATAGTAATCCAGCCTGTCTTTGATCCGCTGCTGCGGAACAGGAACGACATCGGAATCCAGATGAGCCGGATCCATGCAGAGCACGCATTCCGGCTCCAGGTAATCTTCCGGAGATAAGGCATTCTGTTGATTCATTTCAAGTTCTTTCCCTTCTCTGACAGTCGCCGGACGGAGGCAAACAGGCTGTTCCATATATTCAAATACCTCTCCTCCGGCGGTATGAATCTGAAGATGCTGCCCCGCATATGCCGCAGAGCATCAGAATCTGATCTTTTTTCTATTCTATCACAGAATGAAACGCCGGACAATCATCTGAAGCAGAGTATTGAGGATATTTTCTGAACAGAGAGCTGACGGAGAGCGGCGCGCTCGATCCATCAGGGGAAGAACAGGACGCAGTTCCGGAAGTTTCACCCGCTCGCCTTGCTTCATAACCGGAATTCCTTCAGGCACGATGTCCTCCTATCTGAAGATTGCGTTCCAATGCAGTTGCTCCGTCCACCAGGTTTGTACCTTTGAAGACTGAATTTGGTCCGTATTTGTTCCGCACGCTGAGCATGGCCCCCTGCAGCCTGCTCTCACGTTCCAAGGTATCATAATCCGTGAACAGATCCAGCTGAAACGCACCGTCATTGCTTTGAACCTCATTTGCGGAAATGCCCAGTCGCCGGTATAAAAGCCGGCGGTCTGTTTTTTTATCGAACTGTGCGAGTACGGCGGGGGAGATGATCCGGCGGCTGTTAGTTTTTGCCCGGAGCCTTACCGTCCCGGTACTGTGAGAAGGATGCAGTCTTCCGTAAAAGTCGAGGCTCAGGTCGCCGTCATAATCCGGCACTTTCTCAAGACTCCTGTAGTCATATATGACCCACCAGGTCAGATTGTCTGTAATCAGATTCTTGTTGAAGAGATCCGCACATGTCAGATCAAGCATTTCATGAAAGACAACGCGGGCCTCTTCATAAGCATACGGTCTCGGAAGAACCTGTCCGTTGGACAGAGAGTGACGGTCTGTGCGGTAGTTTTTGATATCCGCCATTGTGACGGGTTCCATTCCCCAGGCGTGATCAATCAGGATTTCGGCGTCAATCCCGAACAATTTATAGAAAAACTCCTCGTCCAGGCGGCTGCGCTCGGCAATATCCGCCATGGTTTCGATTCCGGCGTTCATCAGACGCCTTGCCTTTCCGCGTCCGATCTGCCAGAAATCCGTCAGAGGTTTATGCTCCCACAGTAGAAATCGGTAACTGTCCTCATTCAGCTCTGCAATCCGCACCCCGTCTTTATCCGCAGGAGCTTTCTTCGCAACGATGTCCATCGCAACCTTGGCCAGATAAAGATTTGTACCGATTCCGACCGTTGCGGTGATTTTAGTTGTTCTGAGAACGTCCCGGATCATGGTGAGTGCCATCATATGGGCAGGTTCCAGACCGGTTTCCGCAGCTTCCCGTGCATAAGCATTCAGATACCTGCCGCAGTCTATGAAACATTCATCGATACTGTAGACAAGAATATCCTCAGGAGAGACGTATTTCAGGTAGATCTCATAAATCTTGGCAGAGATCCGTTCATATTCGGCCATGTGGGGAACGGCGGTAATATAAGGGACTTTGGTATGATGCCGGGCTTCATAAAGACGGATAGCCTGCCTGGCCTCAAAAAGGCGGGGTCTGGAAGGGACGCCTATGGCTTTGAGAGCAGGGGAGACCGCCAGGCAGATTGTCTGGTCCGAACGGCTCGGGTCAGCGACAAGAAGGTTTTGTTTTAACGGATCCAGACCGCGGGCGACGCACTCAACAGATGCGTAATAGCTTTTGAGATCAATACAGATAAAGGCACCATGTGAATATCCTTTCATTCCTGTTGCCTCCCGTTCCTTTATCATGATTATATCATAACAAAAGACCTGTCCGAAAAAACGGACAGGTTCTCCATTCCTGACAGTATTGAATTTTGTATTTCGGGATTGTGACACGGCTGATTATGTGGTAAAATCTATCGGAACTATCAGTATTTGGAGATAAAGATTGTCATGTGGGAGTCCATTCTGGATTCAATAAAATGGGAATGACAAGCCCCCGGCCGTGGAGTACGATACCAGATATCAGCATTACTTTGGAATACTGAACCCGGAAAGGGAGAACGAAAGGCAGATAATGAAAGCAAGACGAATTCTGATGAGCGCATTTGGCGTGATAATATGTGGAATCAGCGTGGGAATGTTTAAGCACGCATCATTGGGGGTAGATCCATTCCAGTCCCTGATGAGCGGACTGGATGCAGCAATTCCAATCCGATTCGGTACACTGTATGTAATCGTCAATCTGTTGCTTCTCACCTTCGCTCTGGTATTCGACAGACGGAAAATCGGACTGGCAACGCTGATCAATCTTTTCTTCCTGGGGTATATTGCGGAGTTTTCACAGAGAATTTGCCAATTGCTGCTTCCGGATATTGGGATTGCCGGCCGCTTTATTCTGCTTCTGATCGCTATTGTGATTATGTGCCTTGCCTCAGCTTTTTATTTTACGGCAGCTCTGGGAGTGTCCACTTATGACGCGGTATCCCTGATCTGGGCAGAAAAGCAGAGCCGGCTCCGCTTCCAGTATTGCAGAATCATCTGTGATCTGGTATGTGTCTGTGCCGGGGCGATTCTTTGCAAAGCCAAAGGAGTGAACATCTTTGGAGAGATCAACATTGGAACGATCATAACAGCCTTTTTCATGGGACCGTTGATTGCTTTCTTCAATGTTAAGGCAGCGAGACCGCTGCTGAATCAGGGTAAGAAATAAGCGACTCAGAAAGGCGGTTCTGAGTCGCTTTGCGTGCATAATTGCGATATTCCGGATCAGTCTTCTGCAGCAGTATTGTTTTTGACCACAGAGCTTTGGCCTCTGGGGACATTGTCTATAACGTACTCTATACTCTGGCATATACCGTCAAGCCTGCATTGACAATCACGATCTGATCACCGTTTCCAAAGTCACTGACATGGAGCCCGTTAAGCAGCATTCCGCCATGGACGACTTCTACCTCTACGTTTTCTGTGATCATGAGTTCCTTCAACGTTTCCGGATCGACAGATTCCGGATCAGGAGCAGCAATCTTCATCACAACCTTCATATCTCTCTTCAAATCTGTGATTCCGAGCGCGTCTACCAGCCCACACATGCAGCAATGGGAAACTGCATCCTTCACCGCGCGTGCGGCGGCTTCCGTTACATTCATGCCGTGCAGGTCAGAACCGGTACCAAATTCAACCAGATACCTTTTCCACATGTTGTTATTCCTCCTAAACTATATGAGATCCAGGGGTTTGAAATATCATCCCCTATTATAAAGCATCTTAACTGTAAAGGGAAGCCAGACAAGTAAGAAATATTACTTTATTCACGGTAATGGTTCCCGGGGAATGTACGAACAAGCCGGGAGTTCAGTCTCCGGAGACCGGGAAAAAATACAATATGGTACATATGAAGGAAATGAGGATGGAGTATTGACGGTTTATGAGTACGGAAACGCTGAGTCAGCAAATGTGTTGATTCAACCGGTTGAGGACCACGACCTTGATGTGATTGAAAACGAGGTACGCAAAATCAAAGAACTTACAGAGAACAATTTCAGACTTCTCGCTGTCAAAGTTGAACGCTGGAACGATGATCTGTCCCCGTGGCAGGCGTCTCCGGTGTTTGGCGACGAGGGATTTGGAGGAAATGCAGCAGATACTTTAACTGAAATCCTGAATCTCACATATGACAAGAACAGAAAATACTATATCGGCGGATATTCTCTGGCCGGTTTGTTCGCGATTTGGGCAGCTTTCCAGGCAGATGCATTTTCGGGCGCTGCGGCAGCATCGCCGTCGGTATGGTTTCCGGGATTTCTGGATTACATGAAGTCAAATGAAATCCTGACAAGGGAAGTGTATCTGAGTCTTGGGGACAGGGAAGCGAAAACCCGGAACCCGCTGATGGCAACCGTTGGAGACAGAATCCGGGAAGCTTATGAGCATCTTTCCGGAAAAGGAGTTTCCTGTATCCTTGAATGGAATCCGGGAAACCATTTTAAAAATCCAGACCTCAGGACAGCGAGAGCTTTTTCATGGCTCCTGACACATCGATGACCATGCAGACAGATCGTGAAATATGTGCTCTGATCTGCCGAAGCAACGGGATGAAGGCAAAAGATATTGCCAGGCTGCTGAAAGTCGAACGTCAGGAAGTCAATCATATTCTGTACAGTTCGCCTCTGATGAAGGAACTATGCTGGCAGGACAGAGAGTATAATTGGCACGGAATCATGAAACAGGGACGCCCGCACACCGGACTTCAGGAATTTGCCGGCTATTATGATACAGTAAGGAATTTCATCGGACTTACGGAAAAAGAGTGGCTCGAGCAGCTGAAAGAGGGCTGCACCAACATCGGGCGAAATCTGAACGATACCCGCGGCCTGTTCCATTCCTTTATGGACTGCAGGCAGCAAATGATCCGCCTCTTTTCAGATCTCCGGGAAATGTTGGGAGAACGCTGTCTGGATTGGGAAATAGCCTTTGAACTGAGACTGAAGCAGTCGCGATATGTTCGAATCTACACGGACGTCCTTGTGATCACGGAAGACAGGGTGTTTTCTCTTGAATTCAAGATGAAGAATGAAGTGAATCCGGAAGAGGTCCTGCAGGCGGCTAAGTACTGCCCGTATCTGGAAATCATGTTTGGACCGGACTACGAGGCGATCCCGGTTCTGATTCTGACTTCATCCAGGGAAACCTTTGAGTTTGTCCCGATTGGAGAGACAGACGCTGTGCTTCCGGTCTGTTCCGGAGACATGCTTTTCAACGTTTTTGATGAATATCTTGGCTTCCTTGCATAAACCGGGCTGCAATTCGGCTGAGGGAAAAGAAAATGGCAACTGCAGCAAGTGTCATGATCATCCTGTTTGAAATATGGACAATGTGCGGTTTCTTTGCTACAATAATCCGTAAACTCCAGCACAATCTGTTTTTTACTGTTGTAAAGGGAAACATATGAAGAGACGCTATAAGAATGATATTGAGCGCTATGGCAGTGATATTCTTAATTCAGATGAACTGCAGCATGCGTATGACCAGACACACCATAGATGGTCAACAGTTGGCGAGCACACATTGAGAGTCGCTGCAGCAAGCCTTGCGATCTGCTATGCACTTCGCAAGATACATGTCAGTACGGATACCTCAGCTGTTGTAAAAGGTGCATTATGCCACGACCTCGGAATTCTGGGACGGTATGATAAATATAAATCGAATAAGGAATGCAGCCGACAGCATCCGGCAGATTCCGTCGAAGTAGCGCGGAGACTTGTAGAAGATCTGCCAGAAAAAACTGCAGATATCATAGAACGTCATATGTGGCCGGCAGGGCACAGCAAGGCCCCAAACTCATTGGAATGTATGATTGTTTCTGTGGCAGACAAATATGCGGCGATTAAAGATCTGGTTCAGGGAAGTGAGATCAAGCATACCGGTATCAAAAACAAAGTACATGATTTTTTAGGCGGAGATACCAGGAGTGATTAACAGCTACGAGATCGTCAAATAAAGGTACAGAACAATTCAGGCATACTTCGAAAATGGAGCAGAATGGAACATGACATATCTTAGATATCTGGCTGCCGGCTTGACAGCGGCAGCAGCTGCAACTGTTACCACCGTCTATGGAATTTACCGGTATGGGTTTTATTCTCCTCGAAGAAGGCAGAATGACGATCACAAGATCCTTATCCCGATGAGCAAAGAACAGCTTGACCGCAGCATTGCCATGATAGACAAGCTCAATGCAAGGCCGTATGAGCGGGTATATATCAGTTCTTATGATGGGCTGAGACTGTCGGGGCGGTATTATCACATAAAAGACGGCGCTCCGCTCGCCATTCTCTGCCATGGTTATCGCGGGACACCTTCCAGGGACTTCTGTGGCGGAGCGGATATCTGCTTTAACATGGAGATCAATGTCCTCTTGATTGAAGAGAGAGCACATTGCACAAGCGAGGGACATACCATTACGTTTGGTGTAAAAGAACGATATGATGTGCTCAGCTGGGCCAATTATGCCGTTGACAGGTTTGGCTCCGATTTAAAAATCCTGCTTGCCGGGATTTCCATGGGCGGAGGGACCGTGCTGATGGCGTCCGGGCTCTGCCTTCCGCATAATGTGAAGGGCATTCTTGCTGACTGCCCTTTTACATCGCCGTCCGATATGATTATGGATTTTGGCCGGGCGAGACAACTTCCAATGAAAATCGCCTATCCGATGGCAGGCATGGCAGCAAAACTGTTTGGGAATTTTTCGTTGACAGATGCAGATGCTGTTGAGGCAGTGAAGAATACAGAGGTGCCGATTCTGATCATTCACGGCGAAGCAGACGGTCTGGTCCCGTGTGAAATGAGCCAGCGGATTGCAGAAGCCAATTCTGAGAAGATTAGGCGCTATACGTTCCCCGGAGCGGATCACGGGCTGAGCTATATAACTGATAAAGTAAGATATACACGATTGGTGGAGCAGTTTTGCGGAACCATTTTTGAGGAAGCGGAGTTAACCGAAGAGAGGAGCACTTTATGAGTACGATTGATCTGATACAAGAAGCTTTTAATAATCACAATATAAAGTACCGCATTGTAGAGACGGAACAGCTTTCTTTCATAGATGCCGGATATAATATCCAGGGTGGTCCGACAGTACGCTTCCACTTCATTTCACAGGACAGAGATGACAGCAATGATGTTCAGATAAGAATCTTCGGACTTCTGAATAAGATCAGCGCTGATAAGAGAGGAGTTATCCTTGAGGCATGCAATAGAATCAACAGTGAGCTGCGTTTCCTGAAGTTCTATGTGGATAAGGAAGGGAATCTGTCCGGTCAGGCGGATTTGCCGACCAAGATTTCAGAGGATTGTGTGGGAGAGTGCTGCTTCGAACTGTTCGTCAGAAGTATGCAGATCCTGGACCAGTGTTATCATTATTTTCCTGAGGCGTATTATTCTGCTCCCGCAACGGACAAGAGTGAGAAACTGCTGAATACACTCAATGCGCTGAAGGAATTACGGGATAATCCAATAACGATACAAACCGAGGACAGTGACAGGAACACTGACAAATGATATGAAATAACCCATATCGTATCCGGCTCTTTTCGATCGTTCTGCCGAATAAAACTGTTTGCATTTGATATTTAAAAAATACTCAGAAGGACGAAACCGTTTGTAAGGCCTGTTAATGCAGCGCTTTCAAACTATTGCATCGTACCTGTAGAAAGGAAACGTAATGATAAAGAAATCAGCACTTGTACTTTTGTGGATCTGCATCTTTATAATGGCTCCTTCCTCAGTATTTGCCGATTCAGCGCTGATTGAAGAAGGAGAACAGTTCCTTGATTCAGTTCCACCTCAGTATGAAAAAGCAGCAGAAGCGTTTAAAAGAGCCGGTATTCAAGGAGATGGAGAAGGATATTACCGGCTTGCGTTAATGTATGAAAAAGGGCTGCTGACGGTCGGGAATCCCTGTACGGATGACCTTGATGCACTTGGGAAGAAGAAGGCAGCGGAATACTTTTCGTTGGCGGCGGAAAGCGGATATGAACAGGAAATCACGCCTTCCTGGCAGTCAATCACCCAGGAGAAAGCCAAAAAGATGTTGGCAGAGGATGACAACCATGTGATCGTAGATGTCCGCAGGCAGGATGAGTATGACTCCGGGCACATTCCGGGAGCCATTCTGATTCCAAATGAATCTATTCTGGATTCTCCTCCTGAAGCCCTTCCGGATCAGGATCAAATCATCCTGATCTACTGCAGAAGCGGGAACCGGTCCAAACAGGCGGCACAGAAGCTGGCTGATATGGGCTATATCAATGCTTATGAATTTGGCGGAATCAACACCTGGGATGGAGGCATTGAAATAAAGGGATCTTCCCTGAAGACGGACGAAGCTCCAGAATGGGATACGGCAGTACCAACGGAAATTACAGAAGAGATCCAGACACTCTTTGACAGTGCAATGAATGATCTCCTCAATGTGAAATATACGCCCCTTGCCGTTCTAGGGAGACAGGGGGACACCCTCTGTATACTGTGCAAGGCCAGGGCGGTTTATCAGGATTCAAAATCGTACAACGTGCTCGCTTATATTAATAATGAAGGAGTTCAAAACATTTACGAGCTCTGGATTGACAAACACGCTGAAAAAGAGGAATTCAGCGACGGAACAACAAGCTGCGCATAATACATGAATACTCCCCCTATCGAAGACTTTTGCTTTCTCTGCCTTCTATAGAGGGAGTATATCATTCGGACTGACTTGCTGTTTGAGACAAAGCCTTCATATAGTATTTCACGCTAATACAGGATAATCTTCCTGCCCGGGAATATATTTGATTCTAACCAGGTCTCCGACATTCAGAAATGCAGTGGAATTAGCCAGAGATGTATTGACCGTTCTTCCGTCCTTTGTCTGATACCGGACATAGACCTCATAGTACTCACTTGGAATACCATCCGCATCCGTGGTCTCATGCTCCTCCAGACGGGTTATAAAAGCATTCACTTCTACGCCCAGCATTCTGACTCTGATGATTTTGAATAACGTCCAAAGAAAGCTAAGGGCAACAAAAGCAATGATCATTACTTCAAAGTTGATATAACGCATTTATGAACATCTCCTCTCTGTTTATGGCCAAAGTATATCAGAGAGGTAATCACAGAATTGTCACAGGTGGTGTTTTATAATCAAAGCCGTATGGAAGCGCAGTCTCATAAATCTCTCTTCAGCGCGCGATATGCAATGCAGTTCTTTTAGAATAATGTTGGACATGATTTATCAATTCCTTAGTGAGTTAATAAAAAGATGCTAAACTCAGAATGATCTGAAGGATACAGTTAAAGCCAATGGATTCTACTGCTGTCAAAGCGATCCTGCTGCTCTTTTTCCTGAGCGGGATATCCAAAAGGAAAGACCGCGAAAGCCCGTTGACCTTCTGGAATTCCAACGATTGCTTCAACAGCATGCATGATCTCTTCTTTAGGAGCGGTCCCGATCCAGACACCGCCCAACCCTTGATGAGTCGCTTCAAGCCAGAGATTCTCCATGGCGATACTCATATCCACATGGAAAAAATCCGGTGAGGGAAGATCGGGATCTGTACGGTATGCAGAGACAATAGCCACCGGCGCGTTTTTGATGCACATGGAATACTTGCTGATATGAGAGAGTTTCTCCAGCATATCCTTATCGGTGACGACGTAGAATTCCCAAGGCTGCTGGTTATGAGCAGACGGTGCCTGCATGGCAGCACGGAGCATGGCTAAGATCTTTTCGTGCTCAACCTGCTGATCTGTAAATTTTCGGATACTGACACGAGAATAGATTTCATTCATGGTAATTACGTCCTTTCAGTTCGTCCGAGATATCAAAGATTACTGGAGACCATCCAGTATCGCCTTTACATCTTCGTTGTAGGTCAGATTATAGAAAATGGTGAGGAGGTATTTTGCTATATCATTTCTACCATTCTGCAGAAAATAATGACCATAAGAGTAAGCCGTGCCAAGAACAGCATCACTGGCCCCCATCGGAAGATTATATCTGGAGCAGTACTGCTGAAATTTCAGGAAGGACTGGTCAGAGACCGGCTTCCCGGAGGAATGTTCTATATATTCCAGTTCGTTCCGCGCAATTTCACTTTCCGGATCATACTGCTGACTCATAAAAATACAGGATGCGCCAACATCCCACTGCTCTTTCTCCGCAAAGAAATAGGCTAAATTCCTGTAACAGCGGGCGAGAGATTCCGGACGGAAGGCCACTTCACACACACCCAGTGTGATCTGATAGAACCGGTCCAGATTTCCTGATGCCTTATGGCACTCTGCGTATTCGAACATGAGATTTGTATCGACCGGGTTCCAGCGAAGCGCTTTCTCGAGACATTCGGCAGCATCGCCACAGCGGTCTTTTTCAAAAAGCGCGCTGCTATACCGGCTGTACAGAGCACAGAAGGGGATCGGGACCGGCTTGTAATCCAGCTCACTGTGAGACAGTTCGCGGTAAAGAAGCTCTTCGAAGAGCTCTGTGAAATTATGATACTCGGTTTGAGGATCATCCAGATAAAAAAATTGCTCAAGCTGATAAAGGTCTGATACAACAGGCTCAAGGATCTGAATCACTTGGTCTACATTGTGATGGCTCATATTCAGATCCGCTTCGGAAATGATGCCATGCCATGTTTTGGCATCACGGTTCATTAGATCAGTGAAACGGTCCTTCGTTTCAGTTGGAAGCATAGAAAAAATGAGACGGTTACACTCCTGCTCAATCTCCCTGCCGTTCTCCTGACTGCTTCGAAATGCAATCTGATCCCTCAAGAACTGAATGTCCTTCTGAGCATTACCTGTAAGACCTGCCGTAATGGACTTCATAATATCATCAACAGACATAATGGCCTCCGATTGTAGATAGTGGAAAAGCGGATGCCGAAACATCCGCTCTATATAAGATACGGGAATTGCTCCCGGATCAGGAAGCTGCGCAATTGCGGCACAGCTTCGTTAATTCATTATAGCAGAGAGACAGTTTATGCGTCAAGGAATATGCTTCGGTATATTAATGATTTACAAGTAAACATGCTCGGGGTACAATAGAAATAACAAACCGACAAAACACATGAATTATTTGCCCGGGAGAGACTAAATCATGAAAAGAGTTCGTTTGCTTCTTGGAATCGGAGCACTTGCAGCAGGCACTCTTGCCCTATATTATTTTGTGAAGAAGAAAGAGTCTGCAGCAGTTCAGACTGTGGTTCCAAATGAAGATTCAACGAAGAAAGACCCAACTGTTTCAGAAGAGGATCGGACGATTCTGGAAGAGACCTTCGGGGAGTCCGAAGCTGCTGTAGTCGCAGAGACGAATATACAGGAAAACCGGGAAACTGAGACTGCTCTGAAAACAGAATCCGAACCTGCAGCTGCTTCTGCTGAGGAGACAAAAGAGACGGCATCCGCTTTCAAACCGGCTCCCGGAAACCGTCGCATCGGTCAGTATGACGATGAGATGCATCTGATCGCGGAATACGACAGCGCCACTGTGGCTGCAAAAGCTGTCGGGAGCAACCGTACCAGTATCCGCAACTGTGCCAACGGCAAACAGAAGCATGCAGGAGGATTTATCTGGCGGTATCTGGATCAGCAGGCTGACCGGGAAAAATGATTCTCCGTGACATAGATATCGAGAAATCTGTTTGACTGCACTTTTTTCTGTGCATCTTTGACACAATGAGGTGAGAAAAAGGCAAGTGTATCTGTATTTGCATGTTCCACTGCTCTTCTATTCTTCTTTCAGACGGGCATATTCAAGCTCATCTTCCCAGCTGATGATCCCATTTTTCTGATACCGGCACTTTTTCCGGTAATGTGCCTCAAGACGCAGGCCGAGCCGCTCCAGCACCCTGCGGGAAGCCATGTTATCCGGATTGCAGACTGCATTGACCCGGTGAAGCCCCAATGTTTCGAAGCAGCAATGAACCAGTGCTTCGCCGGATTCTGAGGCATAGTGCTGTCCCCAGTGCTCCTTAAGCAGAAGCCATCCGATCATCCCGGTGTCGGTCTCCGGGTCGATAAGAATATGACAGCGCCCGATCGGTTCGCCGTCTTCTCTCCGGATCATCGCAAATTCAAAGCTCTGTTGGGGATCCAGCTCCCAGTCCCGGACAATTTGCACCAGGTGATGTCTGGCTGCTTCCAGGCTCAGCGTATCGAATGGTGTGTAATGAAGAATCTCCGGATCGGTATAAAGCCGGAGAATCAGATCCAGATCTTCATGGCAGAAGGGCCGCAGCCACAGCCTTTTTGTTTCGGATGTGATCATAGTTTCACCTGCATTCCTGAGAAGCAAAATAAAATTAGGGGGTATAACCGCTATTTCTTCTTGAAATAGAGCAGGGAACCAATCGCAAAGGCAAGAGCGGCGATCATTACGATTGGGTTGGCATATGGGGAATCAAGTTCCGGCATACAGGTGGTATTCATTCGATACCTGCCAGCGATCAGAGTAAGAGGCATGAAGATTGTCGAAACAGCAGTCAGAATCAGCTTCAATTTCGTGCTGTGCAATCAGCCGGATATGAATCCAGTGTAAGGAAATACGTCATGTGAATCTCCCGAAAGCGAGATTATAAAGAATATAACATAGATCCGGAGACCGGACAAGTAAAAAACAGTAGACATTTCGGAAATAGGCCGGCGGAATGGATTGCTTCATTTGCTTTAAGTTTTGTTTTAGTGTCACAAGAATGCCTTGTAAACCATGCGATTTCCAGATCGATAGAATCATATCATTTAGACATATGATTGTAAAGCAAAGAAGTATAGGCTTTTAGGCTGAAGATTAGAAATAGGGAAGATAGAGGGGATTCAAAATGAATATCAAAGGAGTTCGAGGAGTTCGCAGATGAAAAGAATTGTCACTTTGATGGCTGCGATTGTTCTATTCACCGCAATTCTGATCGGGATGCAGCCCCGAACAACAGAATACCAGATTGCAGAAGGCAACAGGATTAACTTCGGACATCTTCTTTCGGACTTGCTTGACGCTTATGAAAATGATTCGGCACAGGTACAGGATAGACTGCAATTTGATCTGGAAACGATAAAGGCGGTCAGTATCAGAGACTATGACGTAGCCAAAGCAATCGCTGAGCACTGGGCAAGTGTTTATCTGGATCCGGAGTATCATCTGAACGTTTACCACGACGATGATATGGAACCAGAAATAACCGATTCAGGGATTCCGGATACATCTTCTCATGCATTTATTGTTCTTGGCTATGAACTAAAAGACGGTGAGATGACAGATGAGCTGAAGGGCCGCTGTAAAGCAGCCGCAGTTGCAGCAAAGATGTATCCAAACACAATTCTTGTCTGCTCGGGAGGTGCCACGGGATCGAATAATCCGGAACACCATACAGAAGCGGGAATGATGCGCAAGTATCTTGCAGAGCAATGTGGCGTCAATCCGGGCAGAATCTTTACAGATGAAAGAGCAATGACTACTGCAGAGAATGCGGTGAATACACTTGCTATTTTGAAAAGCAGGGGTGTCAGGACGATGACAATTGTCACATCCTCATATCATCAAAGGTGGGGACAGGTCCTGTATAACGCAATGTCGGCAGTCTATGGTAAGCAATATGGCTACACGCCTGAAATTGTCAGCAATTATTGTTTCAGCATAGAACCAGAGAATGAAGCCTTCCGGAATGATGCCAGAATTGCCATAAGACAGCTGGCCTCAATTCTGCATATACCAAGACAGGCCATGAACTTATAAGAATAGCAACAATTCTGTAGAGAATGATTGCTAAAAATGCTCAAATATTAAGTTTAGCTGTACGGCTATATGTAAGCGTAAAATCTGCAGGTGACTTGACATAGAAAAAGGGCCGCCATGAGGCGGCCTGCGTAAGGAAACTCAGCTCGTGGAGGAAACCTTGCAGCTTTCTGGAACGTTCCATGGCAGAAGAGGCTTTGCCCAAGCCGGCT
>JAFTFT010000037.1 GCA_017458335.1 Oscillospiraceae bacterium | reverse complement strand
TTTTGATTTTTGTCAAGCACTTTTTTGCAGTTTTGCAAAAATATTCCGCTCTCCAGCATTTACCGGAGAACGGATGGAGGTTGTATTAACCCGGCAGATTGCCGGATAAACTGGAGTGAGAACTTTTCACTCTCAAGTAATCATCCATAATGATGATCTTGCGTTTTGCCTTCCCATAGATTTTCTGATATGCAACATCCGCTTTGAACGGCTCTCCATCGAGGATCAGAATCTCTTCGTGCTCAATACCGGAATCGAAGAGCTCCATGAAATCGGAGAGATCAGCCTTGGTGACCATTTCCCCCATCTTTTCCTCTATTTCCCGGATATCGGCATCATGGCTGGCCACTTTCTCTGTAAGAGCATAGTAGTCTTTCTGCGGAATCATGAGTTGCTGATTCTCAACGATATAATCCTTCATGCTCTTGAAGAGGCGGATAAGCGTTTTGCTTTGAACCGTTGCAAGTTCGCCTTTCAACACTGTCATCAGCATATAGATGCCCTGCTCGGTAAAAGCATTTGGAAGTTTCCGTCGACCGCCCCAACTTGATATCACATTTTGTGACATCAAGTTTTCAAACTCTTGTTGTGTTAAACGGAACATAAAGTCTTCATCAAACTTCTCGATGTTCCTGTTTACCTGCTGATTAAATGCACTTGTGGAATATCCGTAGATCTCAGCAAGGTCAAAGTCAAGCATCACTTGCTGTCCTCGGATGACATAGATCTTATCTCGCAGTGACTTCTCATCTACAATCATGATTTCGTTGTTCTTTTCCGACATGATCTCACCTCCGTCAACGGTTGTTGACGACTATCTGATGGCAATTCTTCAATTTTTTAAAGACTATACCATAATTCAGCCGCATCCGCCAGCCCCAATGTAAGGTTTTACAATACCGGAACTGATCACTCCGACACCACCGATTTTATACTATCAAACTATCACACGATTGAACTGTCACACGATATATCGTGTGTTTGTATAAACCCAGCTCTCCGGCTGTTCGTCACCTGACCGGCAGAGAAGTTGAGTGCGCTATCGTTGCTGGTATAAAAGAATCAGACCACAGCGAAAAAGTGCCTGATTTCAATGGGTTTTCAGCCTGTCTCCGCATTCATGTGATTGTATCAAATCGCTACTCAAGATTTCCCTCTTCCGAGGCAAATTGATACAATCACACGATGCTCTCAGGCTGCACCCAACCCCCTCAACTATAAGGTTTTCCCTGTGTGCGATGCACCGGTTATTATTATAATCATACGGCCTCCCATGTTCTCAGACATCAAAATTGTTATTCTGAATCAACTTTATCCTGACAGTTTTCAAATCGCTGCTGGTGAGAATTGGAATCAGGCTGTTGATCTCCTCAATGCTTTTATCCCACCACTTGAACCGGAGCAGAATATCGATCAGCTCATCATCAAAACGCTTTCGGAGCATTCTCGCTGGATTTCCGACCATGATGGTATACGGTGCAACATCGCTGCCAACAACGCTGTTTGCCCCGATGATCGCTCCGTCACCGATTTGAACCCCTGGAAGAATGACCGCATTCTGACCGATCCACACATCATTGCCGATCACGGTATCGCCTTTGAACGGCATATCCGAGGCAGCCGGCGGCTCCATCTCCCAGCCCTCAAGTGTATAAAACGGGAATGTAGATACAGCATTCATCTGGTGATTGGCATCGTTCATCACGAATTCGACACCTGCTGCGATCTGACAGAACTTTCCGATGATGAGCTTGTCCCTGCTCCACGGATAGAAGTGCGTTACATGGCTTTCAAAATCAGAGTCTGCGATATAGGTAAAGTCCCCGACAATGATATTCGGATTCTCTATCGTTGGTTTCACATATATTTCTTTATCGTATCCGGCAATCGGATGGATCGTATTTGGATCTGGAGTTTTTCCGTTTTTCATACCAGCCTCCGTGCTGTCTTGATTTAGCAAAAGTATATCATACATATCAATGAAAAAACAATCCGCAGAATCACCGCGATTTTATTGATTCTCTCAGGCCTTTCACCGGTTCTGAAAAACCTGTAATAAATTTGGATGAAAGCATGACGGAAACATGATATAATGTCTCCGCGAATCGCAAAAGGACGAGTGCGCAAAGTGACGGGAGGTGTGTTGCCATCGTATTCTTTCAGCAGTTTTATCTGGACCGGGAGAAGGACATCGTTGTTGATCTCTATATGGAGGGTGAGCGGATGCACTACATCATGCGGACGCCCAACCATCACACGGGAAACCTGATCCGGAACCTGGCCGGTCTTTTTGACCTCACGACAACACAGGACGACAGCGGTCTGCTCGTGATCCGCGGCGAAGTCCCCTGTTATTTTGACGGGAGCAATCGCCGTATGTATATCCTGCGCCTGGGCGGGACAAAGGTGGCGAACATTTTCCCGGATGGGAGCGTTGAACTAAAGGCTTCCATTCCTGCTATTTCCAAAACACTGATGAGCCAGACCAAGGACTATCGCCTGGGAGTTGAGAAGACCCTGGTCAAGACTTACATCCGCAGCGAGTGCAAGTTCCGTACCGATCTGCATACGCACATGAACGGGAATCTGCCTCCTGAGCTTCTGATCGCGCTGGGCGTAATGCACCAGATCCGATATCCCTATTATTATGTGAAAAAGCTCGGCCTGCGCTGTATGCCGGAGCAGCTTGAGCGTCTGGAAGCGGCCAGGGAGAAGACGGCGCGCGAACTGGGTGATCTCCCCTTGACCGGGAAGCGCCGGGAACGGCGAATCGATGACTTCACCTTTATCAACTTTGCCGATCTCATCCTCGGCAATCCCGAAGACGCGGCGTCCAACATCGCCCACATCCGCAATTCCCTGACAATCCCGAAGGACGGCCAGGCGGTCTTTGCCGATCTGGAAAAGGTCTATCTTTATCGCTATGTTTTCACGAAAGGAATCGCTGCCGAAGAGCAGTTCCCCGCCCTCAACATCGAGCAGATTCCAAACCGTGAAGTGCGCGCCTACGCCATCCGGATCCGGGAGGACCGGAAGGATGTGCGCTATCGCCGGAACACCCTCTATCAGGATCTGCTGCTCTGGATTGCGAGAGAGTATCGGCGCTACGGAATTGAGTATGCCGAGATCACGGATACTTCGCTGCTCAATAAGGCGGAGTTTCCGGCGAAACTGCGTCAGATCCACGAAGTCATGCCGAATGTAATGCGGGAGACCGGGGTGCTGCTCCGCTTTCTGGCTGGTATCCGCCGAACGCCTTTGACCATCGTTCGCGATCAGGTAACGCCCGGCGACTATCTGTCGGAGAACCTGCGCTGTCTCAGCATCGTTGCGCGCGACCCCTATGTGGCGGGCGCGGATATCATCGGCGAGGAGATCAACGACATCCTTGAACTGCGCGGCGTGATCGGCGAACTTGTCAGACTTGCGGGTGAAACCCCCGGTTTCGTCATCCGCATTCATGCCGGAGAGAACGACAGCCTGCGCGACAATGTGGCAAATGCCATTCGCTGTGTCAAGGACGCCCTGCAGGAAGGGCAGCAATTCCCGACGCTGCGCATCGGTCACGGCCTGTACACCTGCGACCTGCGAAGCGCCAAAGGCGCGCGTCTGCTGGAGGAGCTTCGGGACAACAAAGTCACGCTGGAGTTCCAGATCAGCTCCAACGTCAGGCTCAACAACCTCAGCAGTCTGGAGCACCACCCCCTGCGGCAGTACCTCAGCGCCGGAGTACGCTGTGTGCAGGGCACAGACGGCGGCGCCCTGTACGGCACGAACTCCATTGACGAGGAACTGAGTCTGGAAAAGCTGCTCGGCATGCGTTTTGAAGAGCTCTGCAGCATGCGTCGGAGCGAGGACGAGATCCTGGTGCACAGCCGGCAGGTCTTTGAAGCAAAATCCGCCCAGTTTCAGCGCGATTTCCAGTCCGGCGATCCGGAACGCTATTACCGAAGCCTTCTGGAGCAGACGGAACAGAACGCCAGGGTTCTCTGGCAGGCTTCCGAGAAGCTTGATGCAGAGAAAGCGCTCCGGGATCAGCTTTCCGCACTCCCCGAGGACGGGTTCCCGGTGATCATCGCGGGTGGAAGCTTCAACAACAGCAGCCACCGCAGCAAACTTACAGCGGACGACCGGGACTTCCTCGAAGCGCTGCTTGCCGGCGCTGACCCTGAAAAGACCTTCTTTGTGCTCGGGCACAGTCTGACCGGACAGGAGGCCTTTCTTGCACGGCAGGCGGCAGGCCGGTTTCGGATCTATGCCATCGTACCCCGTCTGATCAGCCGTGCGGAGAAGATAAGGCTTCAGAAGTCGGGCGTGAATGTGCTGCTGAGCATTGAGAACTCCCCCATGGGGCTGTACAAGAGCTTCGCCTATGAGATTTTCAAGCGCAGGCCGTCGGCCCTCCTGGCCTTCGACGGAAATTCCGCCGCGCTGAATCTGATCCAGGAGGCCAGGAACGGGCGGGAGAAATGCCGCATCTACATCAATCCCCGCTCCCGCGGTCTGGCCGTGAAGGCCAAGGCTCTTGAGGGCTATGTTCGGCCTTTGCGGGACGCCGGGGCGATTCTCAAAGATCTGGGAATAGAAAGAGCCTGAAAAGGGTTCCCGACGCTCTCATTTTGCCGCAAAAATTGTGTAAAATACCACTTGACGAGTTCTTTACAGCGGATATAATAATCACCGCATTTTAGGAAAAGCGGTGATTTCGTTGCACGACTCTTCGCGCCAGCTTCGTGTCGTTAATTTGGAATACGCCCTGATTCAGGGGCTTTACTGGGTCAGTTTCTGCGGCATTGTGAGCTATGCCGCCGTCTATCTTCAGGCGCGCGGGTACAGCAATACCCAGCTCGGTCAGATCCTTGCAGCCGGCTACATTCTCGGCTTTCTGATCCCCCAGCTGCTGGCCGCGCTGATCGACCGGTCCGAAAAGATCACGGTTTACCGGTGCCAGTGGATGCTGCTTCTTCTCCAGGTGGTTCTGGTCCTTCTGCTTCGGCAGCTTCCCGGCAGGAGCCTCGCGGTCTCGCTGCTCAACGCGCTGCTGATCGGTGTCGAAATCACCCTAAATCCCATGAACACGGAAATCAGCGTCGACCTGGATCTTCGCATCGGCCATATCAACTACGGCGCGGCCAGAGGAACCGGCTCCATCGCCTTTGCACCGGTCTCGGTGCTGATCGGTCATCTGCTCGAAAAGATCGGCCCCCAGGTTCTGCCGACTGTGTTTCTCATCTGCATCGCGCTGCAGGCCGCCGCACTGCTTCTGCTCTGCCTCAGCATCCGGCAGGCCGAAGGAGATGCGGATCTCCGCCGTCGGAACAAGTCCGCTTCCAGCAGCTTCCCGCAGTTTTATCGGGAGAACCGGCGATTCTTCGGCGTGCTCGCCGGGGTTGCGCTGCTTTTCTTCACCCACAACCTGGTAAACAACTATCTGATCAACGTCGTGCGAAACGTCCGCGGAGACACCTCGGACATGGGCCTGATCAGCGGCTTTACCGCCGTCATGGAGATCCCCATGATGTTCCTGTACGACCGCCTGCTCCGCCGCTTCAGCTGTGCCTCTACGGTTCGCTTTGCCTCGTCGATGTTCGTGCTCAAGGCACTGGCCATTGCCTTTGCCCCCAGCATGGGCGGCCTGTACGCCGCCAATGTTCTACAGCTGGTTTCCTTCGCCATGATCACCCCGGCGATGGTCCAGTATGTCATTCTGAACATCGACCCCAAGGATTCCGCCAAGGGCCAGGCCCTCGCTTTCGGCATGGTGACGCTGGGGAACATTCTCTCCAGTGCCATCGGCGGCCCGCTCTATGACGCGCTGCCGGTGCGCACGGTACTTCTGATCGGTGCCGGCGCCGCCCTCGCGGGTACTCTGCTCTGCCATGTGTTCACCCGCCCCGCAGCACGTGTCGCTTCCGCTGCGGTATGAGCACGTAAAACCCGGTATTCTTCTTCATCATGCCGACAGCCGTCAGCTTTGGAGCGCTGCGCTGATCCCCCACATCATATAACAATCTCCCGCAGATTACGGAATTTTCCGTTTCCTGCGGGAGTTTTTTTCGTTTCAGTCGGTTTTCTTTATTTTTATCCCGTCAGCTCAGGGCGCTCAGCTGTCCCCCGTCCATCCGGAGGGCCGCGTCGGCGATGTTCAGGGCGTCGCTCTCGTGGCTCACAATCAGGACTGCCGCCCCCTCTTCCGCCGCCTTTCGGAAACAGCCGAAGACCAGCTGGGTGTTCTCGTCGTCCAGGTCCCCGGTGGGTTCGTCCGCGAGAATCACCGGCGGGCACATGCAGAGCGTCCGGGCGATGGCCGTGCGCCGGAGTTCGCCGCCGGAGAGTTCCGCGGCCCGGGAATCGGCGAGTCCCTCAATGCGCAGGGTTTCCATCCAGCGCGCCGCCTCTTCCGAGCGGTCTTCCGTCCCGTAGAGCGCAGACGGCAGCAGGATGTTCTCCCTCACCGTCAGCGTGTCGAGGACGCTCCTCGCCTGCGGCACGACGCCGATGGAGGCGTTTCGCAGTTTTGAGAGCTCCTTGTCCGACAGGCGGTAGAGATCCGTCTCTCCCAGCAGCACCCTTCCCTCCGTCGGCGTCAGCAGCCCGGAGAGCATGTGCAGCAGCGTCGTCTTTCCCGACCCGCTTCTTCCGCAGAGGACGGTCACAGTCCCCGGCCTGAGCGTCAGGCTCAGGGGTTTTACGGCGTAAAAGTGATTGGCTTCGCCGGATTTGCGGAAATACCGCTTGCTGATCTGTTCTGCAGATAAGATCATCTCAGTTTCCCTCCCGCAGTACCGTGCCCGGGTCGACCCGGCTCAGCCGGAACGAGGCCCAGGAGGAAGCAAGCGAGCCCACCAGTACGGTGGCCGCCAGCGCCGCCAGCGCAAGCGTGAGGATCGCGCCTGCCGAGGGCCTCAGATACGGAAGCCCGAGGCTTGTCTCGATCAGCGTCGTGAACGGGAAGACCAGCAGCGCCGCCATCAGCACACCGAGCACCCCGCCCGCCAGACTGCAGAGGGCCGACTCCTTCAGAATCATGCCACCCAGCATCGCTCGGGAGGTCCCCAGCAGACGCAGAACCGCGAATTCCCTTTTCCGCTCGTTGGCGATCATCACAAACGCCACCACCAGGATCACCAGCGCCAGCAGCCAGACCACACCGATCAGCGTCGTCACCGTGCGCGAGATCGCCGTCAGGCTGTCGGACACGTCGGTCAGCATGCTTTTCGTCCGGACCGCACTGCACTTTCTGGTGTGGCCCTGAATCTTGCTGTTGACCTGGCCGATGTCATAGCCCTCTTTCACCTTGACATAGATGGCGGAGATCTGGTCGTCCGACTCGTCGCTGCTGACCTTGTGGGAGACGCCCTTGTTCTCCGCCGCGGCCAGCAGGGTTTTCATGGTGCTCAGATTGCAGTAGACCGCGGTGTCCAGTCCGGTTCCGGTCGTGGCCAAGCGTCCCACCACCTTGCAGCGCTCATCATAGATGCGGATGATCTCACCTACGCCGGCTTCCACCTTGCTGCCGACCACCACGTCCAGATCGCCGAGTTCTCTTGTATAGCTCTGTTCGATCCATGGCCGGACAAAGAAGTCCGTCTCCGGATCAAAGCCGATGACCTGGATCTTTACCGAGCAGCAGTCCGCTTTCAGCGACGCGAGAAAGACCTGCGGCGCGGCAAGCTCCACGCCTTCCACCTCGCGCACCCGCTCCAGGTTCTCCCCGTCCATATAGAACGCGCCGGTCGTCCCCTGCAGCAGCATGTTTTGGAAGCTCACCTTAGACTGGGCCGAGGACGGCACCACGATGATGTCCGCCCCAAGTCTGGATTCCAGGCTGCGCAGCCCCTGCCGCAGGGATCCCACCACCACCGAGCCGCCGAACACCGACAGCGCGAGCAGGGCCGTCAGAATCACCAGGGCGGCGGTGCGGCCGGGTTTCCTCAGGAGGTTCTTGACCGCAAGACTTCCGCACTTCATTTTCCGCGTCCGGCCTTTCTGTACGCCGCGATCCCGCCCAGCAGACTGCAGGCCGCCGTGAGGGCGCAGAGCAGGGTCATGGCCGGCCGCATCACCGCGCGGCAGCGCATGGTCGCCATGCCGCACAGGCGGATCAGCGTCCCGGGAATAAAGATCCCAAGCACCGCGGCCGCGGCTGCGGCGAAGAGCAGACCGGCCCGCAGCCCGCCGTCTTTTACCAGCAGCGCCGCAAGGCTCAGCACCGCGAGAAGCAGGCCGATGCCCAGCATCGCCTGACCCGCCCAGTGGCAGGAGCCGAAACTTCCGTCCTCATGGACGCAGGGGCCGAGGAAGCTGACACTTCCGACGGCAATCACGGCAGACAGCAGCAGCGCAATGGCTGCTCCCGCAGAGAATCGTTTCATGTCGGGTTCCCCGTTTCTTTACTTTCCGAAGTTCTCGTTGATGACTTCCCGCGCCACACGGCCGTGCTCCAGTACGATGGTGCGCTGCGCCGCCTCGGCGACCTCTGGGTCATGGGTGACGACGATCAGGGTCGTCCCCTCGTCATGAAGCTGCCGGAAGAGATCCAGCACGATGTTCTCGTTGGCTTCGTCCAGGTTGCCGGTGGGTTCGTCCGCCAGGATCAGCTCCGGATGGTTGATCAGCGCCCGCGCCACGCAGACGCGCTGCTGCTCACCGCCGGAGAGCTGGCTCGGAAGGTGTTTGGCTCTCTCCCTCAGTCCGACACGGCCCAGGGCTTCCAGGGCCTCTTCCTCATCCGGCATGGAGTGGTAGTACTGGCTTACCATCACGTTCTCCACGGCCGTCAGGTAATTGACCATATGGAACTGCTGGAACACCAGGCCGATCTTGTCACGGCGGATGTCCGTCAGGGCCTTGCTGCTTTCCTTGGAGATGTCCACGCCGTCCAGGAGCACTTCCCCGGTGCTCGGCTTGTCCATGCAGCCGATGATGTTCATCATGGTGCTCTTGCCGGAGCCGGAAGGGCCCATGATTGCCACCCATTCGCCCTTGTCCACATGGATGTTCACGTTGTCGAGCGCCTTCAGGTCGCCGTATATTTTGGAAACGCCTTTCAATTCCAGAAGACTCATTGCCTTTTTCCTCCTAAAACTTATTCACCCTTGAGCACCAGGGCCGGGTCGATGGCGACCGCGCGCTTGATGGGCAGCAGGCACGAAACCGCCGCGATCAGCATCGAAACCAGCAGCGTGATCGGCAGAAGCAGCGGCTGGAACGTGATGGACGAACCGAACACATTCACGCTGACCACCTGCGCGAACACAAAGCCCAGCAGACCGCCGAGCAGGCCGCCGAGGCCGCCGAGGAACATGCCCTCGCCCAGAAACTCCGCGCGGATGGAGCTGTCCGGCGCACCCAGCGCCTTGCGCAGACCGATTTCACGCCGGCGCTCCGACACCACCGCCATCATCGTGGTGGAGACGCAGATCATCGTGAGCAGCAGCACCACCACGGTCACGAGGAAGACCAGGGCCTGGAGTTTGCCCAGGACGGCGGTCTCCGAGCGGGTCACGCGCTTCACAAGCCGCGCCGTAATGCCGGCGTCAGAGCCGTCGATGGCCTTGGCGTATTCCTCCAGCTGTTCGGCGTTGGCCGAAACGCTGAGTTCCGCCACATCCAGCAGGTTGTCGTTGGTGAGACCTTCCAGGTCTTTCAGATTCATGTAGATATAGGACTCTTCCTCGCCACCGGTGACCAGAATGCCCGTCACATTGAAGTAGCCGGAGCGCTCTGCCGCCGCGCTGCCCTTTGCGGTGCTGCGGGCGTTGTTGAGGGCGTCCACCACGGCCTGAGAGCTGATCGTCGCGCCGGAGACGGCGTCCACGTCCTCGCCCAGGCTTACCGGCAGGCTCTGTCCGATGAAGCGGGAGATGAAGTTCCGGTCCGTCTCCACCTGGCCGCCGATCTCCGGGGTCTGGGACGAGGCGTCAATTTCCAGTGTGGCGATCTTTCCTTCGTCGTCAAGGGTGGCTTCCACCACCACGATGCCGGCGTTAAAGCCCTCTGCGCTGCCGCTGAGTTTCGCGTTCGGCACCCAGTCGTCGGAGGCGTTTTCATGGACCGTGACCACGGGCCGCCAGGTCAGCTGGATATAGCTTCCGACCTTGGCCCCGATGGTATCGGCGATTTCCTTTCCGAGGAGAATTTCCTCCGCGGCCTGCGGGTACTCGCCTTCCACGCTGAAATAGGGGCTGGTTTTCTGAACCTCGGCGAAGTCGGTTCCGGCCGTCGTGAAGGACTGCTGCCGGCTGGTCATGTCGAGGCGGACATAGCGGTAGGGCGTCGCGCCCACCAGCTGATCCTCCGGGATGACGCTGAGCGCATCCTGCAGCGTATCGGTGGTGAGGCTCTCTCCCTCTTTTGCCAGAAGAATCATGTTTGCTCCGTAGGAGCGGAACTGCGCGCCCATCTGCCGGGGCACGTCGTAATAGATGGTCACAAGTCCGGAGAGGATCGTCGCGCCGATGGCGATCGACAACAACGCAATCAGCATGCGGGAGCGGCGTCTCAGCAGGGATGCGGTGATCATCCGCAGGAACATTTTTCTCTTTGACATCAGGCTGTTCCTCCCTTCTCAGTGTCCGCCGTGGAGCACTTCCGCCGGGCGGAGGCGCAGCACCGTGCGGATGGCCGGAAGGCTTCCCGCCATGGTGACCAGCGCGATCAGGGCCGCGACAATCGGGATCACCTTCAGCTTCATCTCCACCCCCGAGCCGAACACGCTGTGTCCGATCAGCTGGGCAAAGCCAAATCCCATAAAGTATCCGATCACGCCGCCGATCAGCGCGGTGATCAGGATTTCGACAATAATGACGCCGGTGATGGAGCGGTCCTTCGCGCCGATGGCCTTCAGCAGGCCGATCTCCTGAGCGCGTTCCATGACGCTGGCCGTCACGAGGTTGGAGATGCCGAGGGCCGAGCCCACCAGACTCAGCGCCGTGATCAGGATCATGAGCAGCTGGGTCTTTTCAAGGATGGCGCCTTCGCTCTCCGCCACCTGGCGTACCGCCGAGGCGACGCAGTTGGGGATCGCCTCCTGAATCTGATAGCAGATGGCGCTCACATACGCCGTGCAGTACCAGGTCTCATAATCCCGGCTGCTGAGCGCCTGGGGATTCTTGGCTGCGCGGCGCGCCAGGTCGTTGTCCGGGGTGGTGATGGCGGAAACCTCAATGGAGGCCACCTTGTCTTCCCGACCGGTCAGCGCCTGCACCAGGTCCAGCGCAGCGAAGATCTGGCTGTCCTCATCGCCGCCGGCGTCATAAATCCCCGCAACCTCGACTTCTCTGCTGCCCTGTGAGGCGGTCAGCGTCACCTTGTCGCCGAGCTTCCAGCCCTGCTGCTGTGCAAGCGCAGTGCCGACCATAATTTCATTCAGGACGTTTCCGTCCTTCTCATCAAGCCACTTGCCTTCGGTCACATCCCACCAGGAGCGCATGCCGACCACGCCGGCGTCCAGTTCCTCGCCCGTCGGGAGGGAGAGATGGTGATTGAACCATGTTCCCACCAGCTTGGCGGAGCTGCCGTCCGGAAGCGTCACGTTCGTGTCCAGAAACGGAGTGAAGTCCACAATGTTGAACGCCCAGAAGATGGTCTTCAGCTTTCCGAGGTCGCTCTCTTCCAGATAGGAGGCGTTCAGCTCCTCCTCTCCTTCTTCCAGATTGTAGATATCCGAAAGCAGGGATGAATCCTTCGGTTTGACGGTGATATTGGCGCCGTAGGTCTTCAGTTCCTGGTTGACCTTGTCGCCGACGTCCATCATGACGTTCAGCATGCCCGTCGCGAGGGATGCGCCCAGCGCAATCGTAAATGCGATCAGCAGCATCTTTCCTCTCTGATGGAACAGCACGCCGCGTATCATTTTGAAAAGCATCTGTTCTCAGACCTCCTTTACCGGAACTCCCGCTCGCCGGCGAGAATGTCCGCCAGCTGGAACACGAGATTTCCGTCACGCACCTCATAGCTGAGCGGAATCGGGTTGCACCCGCCCTTGAAGCCGATGGTGTTGATGTTCATGACGACGTCGCAGCGGCGGCAGACCACCTGCCCGTTACGCTCGAAGTATCCGGCGTTGCCGCAGACCTCGCAGGCATCCAGGCCCGTTCCGAAGCTTGCCGAACCGGGCTTCTTCACCACGATCCAGCGGACGCTGACGTTGTTTTCGGTCTGGTACTCAAAGCGGTGCAGATGTCCGTCCGAAACCGACTCCATCGGCACCAGAATCTCTTCGCCCTCGACGCTGTAGGTCTCAGGAGGCGAGAGCTCGATCACGCGGGTGTCGTACTTCTTGACCGGGCTCAGAATCACGACGACCGCCGCAAGAAAGATCCCGGTCGCCACGGCAAGTCTTCTGTGCCGCCGGTTGCGTGCGCGCAGTTTCCGGTGCTGCGCCGGGTTTTCATAGGGATCCGTGACCTTTGTGTTCTCCGCAAAGAACGCCACGGCCAGGATCAGCACCAGCGCGGCTACCGTCCAGATGAACAGCATGGAATTTTTGGAACCGAACTGCGTCAGCTTCCGGACCCAGCCGTATTCCTCCGCCGTATAGCGTACCGGCCAGTTCAGCCACTTGGCACGGCTGACAAAGGGCACAAAGAAGTAGCAGAAGCAGTAGAACGCATTCCAGAGTGTGCCGAGCACCAGAACCAGTCTCGGAAGCAACGCTTTTTTTATCTGTAACGCGCATTCATAGAGCAGATGCGCATAAATAGCCAAAATAACCAGAGCGAGCGCCCAGCCGATCAGGCGCTGCATATAATACCAGGACCAGTAACCGTTGCCCATGGTATTGAAGTTGAACGGATAGCCCATGACACCGGGCAGCTTGAAGAAGATCCAGCTTGCCGAGAGTCCCGCGCCAGCCAGGCACAGCAGCCCTTCGCCGAAGCCGAAGAGCTCTGCTTCCGGCTTTTTCCGTCCGAAAATCAGGAGAAGCAGAGCAAAGAGCAGCGTGAAACCCATGATCACCGCGTAGATCACATGGTTCCAATGGCTTGAGATGATGAGATTCGATGTGTTTTTGTAATAGGTAAAGACCAGCGATGCAAGAATCCCGAGAATGATACCCGTCCGGTGGAGCGCGCGTCCCTTCTTCCCGAACTGTCTCACGAGCACCGCGTGCATCAGCGATACGAAGGTAACCGGCAGGAACAGATCCTGCGTCACCATCCAGAGATATTTCAGCATAAAACCATGCCTCCAGATACGACTTGTAAACGTGCTTACTGCTGACATGCAATACCCCGCGTATTGCATGTCAGCAGTGAAACTTCAGGTTTGTTTGATGTCAGGGAACACCGCAGCGATTACCACTGCTTGACAAACTCCCACTCGGTCCAGGTTGCGGTCAGGGGCTCGGTCCAGAACTCATCGGCCTCAACACCGGTCTCGTCGTCAACATGGAGCAGATAGCCGTTCTCGCCCGGGTTCTTGACGGAGATGGTGATGTCGTACAGACCGTCCTTGAGGGCGATGTTGTTGCCGTAGTGCGGGCCGTCGGAGGCGGCCATCGGCATCATGGAGCCGTCGGTGACCTTCTCGCCGGTGGCGTGATCATAGATCACATAGTCGATGGTGAGGTAGGGAACCCAGCCGTCCACGGGGAAGCTGTAGGGGTTCTCGTTGGCGGTGAGGTCAACCTCAATGTGCAGGTCGGAACCCTCTTTCGGGGTCGCGCTCTCAACCGGAGCCATGTCGACAGGCTGGAAATAGACCATGCTCATGGTCATGAAGCCAACTTCCTGTTCACCTTCCACACCGAGTTCGAACTCATCGAAACCGGCCTCATCCTCAGCAAACGCAACAACGCCGACGCTGAGAACCATCATGACAGCCAGCAGAACTGCAAGAAGCTTTTTCATTAGAAGATCCTCCAATAATTCATTTTACTTTACCCCTTTCGGGGGTGGTTCTATTGCCGGGGCGGCATACCGCGGGGGAATACCGCCCGGAACAGCAAATTTATTCAGGCTTTTGCGCCTTCGTACTTTGCGGTGAGTTCCGCACGCAACGCGTCCATCTTGCCGCGGTAGTGCGCAACCAGGAAGGTCACCAGCAGGATGATCGAGAGGATCAGCTGCGGAACCAGCGTCTCAAGCCACGGATAGATGCCGAAGATCTGAATCACGTCGTTCTCCGGGATGCCCGGCACGTTCATGCTCAGGTCGAAGACGTTGCCTTCGGCCAGTTCCTTGATGCCGCTGCCAAGGAAGCTCACGCACATGACGGCCATCAGGATGCTGGTCGCGGTGAAGAAGACCTTGATCGGCAGGCGGATGGAGAGCTTCGTGATGGCAAGGTATACAAACACCAGCAGCACACAGCCTGCGCCGAATCCCGCCCAGACCATGCCGGGGTTGCCTTCGGAGAGCATCGGCTGATAGAAGAGCACCACTTCGGCGCCCTCGCGGAAGACGCTGAGGAACGCGGTGAAGGCCAGGGCAAAGGTGCTGCCCGTCTCCACGGAGGAGTGGACCTTGTCGTCGATGTAGCGGCTCCAGGATGCCGCCTCGGATTTCGAGATCATCCAGTTGCTCACGTAGAACAGTACGCAGACCGCGATCAGGGCCGTGATGCCCTCGATGACCTCCTGGCTCTGTCCGGCGCCCGTCCACACGCGCTTGAGATAGGAGAGCAGCCAGGCCGCGATGAAGCTCGCGACGATACCGAGGATCGACCCGATATAGACGTTGCGCAGGGTTTTCTGATTGCCGCTCTTGACCAGGTAAGCGATCATGCCGGCGATGACCAGGATTGCTTCCAGCCCCTCGCGCACGATGATGCCGAACGCGCCGAGGAAGGTCAGCAGCCGCGGGTCGCTCTGCTTCGCGCTCTCCGCTTCCGTCTCGGCCGCCAGCGCTTCGGCCGCGGCCGCGGCTTCCGCCGCCTTTGCTTCCTCTTCTTTTGTATCCAGCGCTTTCGCCATCTTCAGGATGTCGTTTTTCGCGCTGTCGGTGCTGGTGCGGTACTTGTTCTTCTGATACTTTTCCGCCGCGGAAGCAACCAGATTGTGCAGGGCGGTGAAGTGTCCGTCCATCTTCTGGCGGTCCTTCAGGGAAAGGTCGGTATAGATCGCGTGGTTCAGGCCGGACTCCTCATACACGGTGTAATACGCGGTGTTGATGTTGTCCTCGGCCGCCTCAAAGT
Organism: Oscillospiraceae bacterium; assembly: GCA_017458335.1. GTDB lineage: Bacteria > Bacillota > Clostridia > Oscillospirales > Oscillospiraceae > Limivicinus. Next base: position 8,795 of record JAFTFT010000037.1, on the reverse strand, counting down.
CCTTGTCCAGATAGCCCATATACGCCGTATCCAGCAGTTCCTTGACCAGCGTCGCCGCCTCATACCAGTTTTCATACTTTGACGCGGCATTGGGATCGGCGGAGAAATCCGCATACGGATCGGAGGAAACCAGTTCTCCGCGCAAGTAATACTTCATTTCGCTCTGTACCCCGCCCTGCAGGGCTGCAAGCTTGTTTCCGTCCTCACGGATCATGCTCTTGAGTTTGGTCAGGGCCGAACGAACCTTGACCTTGGTTTCCAGATCGGTGTTCTCTTTCTTCACGGCCGCCTTGCAGGTCGAAAACTGCATCTCCACCGCGTTCTTGCGGTTACCGGAGACATAGCTCATGGTCTGCCGTTCGAACCCCGTCGTCTCATAGACTCGGAAATACGCGTTGCTGACATTGTCATAGGCTGTTTTCGCGTCTCCGTCCAGATAGCTCTCAAACGCGGCGTCGAGGTACTTGTCGATTTCATCCGCCGCATCCGCCCAGCGGGTTGACGCGCCGTCCTCCGCAAATGCGGCGATGCCCGGAAACGCGGAGACCAGCAGAACAAGCATCAGCATGAAACTGAAACTTCTTTTCAGCAGGTTCATTGCTGTCCTTCTTTCTTTTCGGCTGTTTTCAGGCGCAAAAAGATAGCAAAAGCTAACTCTATGGCTCAAAAAATGTTAGAAATTTCTAACATGCCGTCAAAATATAAGCCGCACGGTCGATCTGTTTTCCTGATGTCTCCCATGCGCTTTTCTGTTCCGAATGGTTAAGTTCATTTTATGATAATTAGCGTCCCTTAACGTTCTGTCAAAAAAATTAGACCCCTTTAATCCGGAACTGTTGGAATTATATTCGCTCTTTCCGCGCTTGTCAAGTACTTTTCGCGCATTTCTCTGCCGCAGTCAGGGCCGGAACGAATCGGCGGAAATAATAACAGGTGTTATTATTTCGATCGGTTGATTTTCCTAATTAATAGTAGTATGATCAAACAATAACAGACAAAACGGGCTGCTGCCCGGGAAAGAGAGAACAATCATCATGAGTTGGCATACTGTCAGAATGCTTACATACGGATTCCTGGCCGGCACTGCGGGAGTAAAACTCCTGAGCAGCCGGGACGCGAAGAAAGTCTATACCCATGTGACCGCCGCGACGCTGCGCTGCGTGGACGATGTGGTAAAGACCGCCACCTGCATCAAGGAAAACTGCGACGACATCGCGGCCGACGCGAAGGCCATCAACGAGAAGCGTGCCGCGGAAGACCGCGCCCGTGAGATTGCCGATGCGAAGGCTCTGCTTGCGGAGGCGGAAGGGGTCTGAGGGATGAATTGCCGAATCCTGCATGAGCGGCCCGGGCGTCTGCGTGTGCACATGCGGCAGTGCAACATGTCACTGTCGGAAGCCGACAGGCTCGAGGCGTATCTGAAGGGCATCTCCGGCGTCATCGAAGTAAAAGTCTATGAGAGAACCGCGGACGCGGTAATCCGCTATCGTTTTGATTCTTCTCATGAGACCGAAAAGAGTCCGGAACGCGAAAGCATTCTCCGGGCTCTTTCTGCGTTTGATTACGACCGGGTGCCGGAGCTGCCGGTTCCGCACAGCTCCGCCCGCGCCCTTCAGCATGAATATGAAGACCGGATGGCGCGCAAGTTTGTCTTCCGCGCGGTAAGGAAGCTCTTTCTGCCCGTGGAAGTCCGCCAGGTGCTGGCCGTCGTCAAGGCGCTGCCGCGGCTCTGGCGCGGGCTCTGTTGCCTTCTGCACGGGCGGCTGGATGTCGAGGTGCTGGATGCCGTCTCCATCGGCGTCAGTCTGCTGCGCGGCGATCACGGTACGGCAAGCCAGGTGACCTTCCTGCTTGGCGTCGGGGAACTCATCGACGAATGGACACACAAGAAGTCGGTAAACGACCTGGCCGAGGCCATGGCCCTGAACGTGAATCAGGTCTGGATGCTCGCGGGCGACGGGACGAAGGTCCTCGTCCCCATCCGTCAGGTACAGGCGGATGACCGGATCCTCGTGGAGACCGGGAACCTGATCCCGCTGGACGGAGTCATTCTGGAAGGCGACTGTATGGTGAACCAGTCCTCTCTGACCGGGGAATCGGTCCCCGTCCCCAAGGGTCCGGGCAAGTCGGTTTACGCCGGCACCGTCATTGAGGAAGGCAGCTGCTCCATCCGTGTGACCAAAGCGGCCGGCAGCAACAAGTATGACCAGATCGTACGCATGATCGAGGATTCCGAGAAGCTGAAGTCCGACGTCGAGAGCCGCGCCGCCCATCTCGCGGACCGGCTGGTCCCCTGGTGTCTCGGCCTCAGCGCATTGACCTATCTCCTGACGCGTAACGCCACCCGGGCCGTTTCGGTGCTGATGGTGGATTTCTCCTGTGCGCTGAAACTCTCGATGCCCCTGAGCGTTCTCTCCGCCATGCGCGAGGCAAGCCGCTATCACATCACGGTCAAGGGCGGCAAGTTTATGGAAAAGGTCGCCGACGCGACGACCGTGATCTTCGACAAGACCGGAACGCTGACCAATGCCTGCCCCACCGTGGTGGACGTGATCCCCTTCAACAGTCAGGATGCGGATGAGATGCTGCGCGTTGCCGCCTGTATGGAGGAGCATTTCCCCCACTCGATGGCGAACGCGGTTGTGCGCGCCGCCCGCGAAAAGGGGCTCGACCATGAGGAGATGCACAGTGAGGTGGAGTATCTTGTCGCCCACGGCATCGCCACGAAGATCGGCCGCAAGCGTGCCATTATCGGAAGCTACCATTTTGTTTTTGAGGACGAAGGAACCAGGATCCGGAAGCAGGATCAGAAAGCCTTCGATGAAATCCCGGCGAAGTATTCCTGTCTCTATCTCGCCATCGGCGGTGTGCTCTCGGGGGTGATCTGCATCTCCGACCCGCTGCGTCCGGAAGCGCGCGACGTCATCCGGCATCTTCATGAGGTCGGGATCGAAAAGTGCGTCATGCTGACCGGCGACAGCCGGCGTACCGCCGAGGCCATCGCGGAAGAGGTCGGCGTGGACGACTTCCGTGCGGAGGTTCTGCCGGAAGACAAGTCGGACTATATCCGTTCCGAGCAGGCGCTCGGCCACACGGTCATCATGATCGGCGACGGCATCAACGACGCCCCGGCGCTGTCCCTGGCCGATGTCGGCATCGCCATCGGAAGCGGCGCCATGATTGCCCGGGAGGTCGCGGACATCACGATCGCGGCGGAGGACCTGACGGAACTCATCTTCCTGAAGCAGCTCTCTGACGCGCTCATGCGCAGGATTCAACATAACTACCGTTTTGTGATGAGCTTCAACGGCGCTCTGATCGGTCTCGGCGCAGTCGGTCTGATGCCGCCGGGCACCTCGGCCATGCTTCACAACGGTTCTACCCTGCTGCTGAGCATCCGCAGCATGACAAATCTTCTCTGATCCGTCCGGACCGTTGAACCGGACCGTGATATGCACAGAGGCCGTCGGCTCCGCTTTGGAGCCGGCGGTCTCTGTATGCATAAGTTCTGATATCTTTGATGTGATGTATGATCGGCCGGCGTTCCCGAGCCGAAGAAGCCTCGCCTGCTTTATGTGAGCGCCGCTCCCAGAGCCTTGCAGGCTTCCACCGCCGCATCGTCCGGGGCATCGTTGGCCGTCACGCTGTCGCAGGCCAGAGTGGCGCCTGCCGCCTTGCAGTCGTCTTCCCAGTTGCGCATCCATTCGCAGTCACCCCAGCCGTAGGAGCCGAAGAGGGCGATGGTCTTGCCGGAGAGGCTTCCCTTGACGGAATCGAACATCGGTTCAAATTCGCTGTCTTCCAGCTGCTCGCTGCCCATGGCCGGGCATCCGAACGCGATGGCGTCGTACTTGTCGACGTCGCCTGCGCCGAAGCTCGAAGCTTCAATCTTCGTGACATCTGCTCCCGCTGCCTGCGCGCCCTTTACCACCGCGTCGGCCATTGCCGCGGTGTTGCCCGTGCCGCTCCAGAATACAACTGCTACCTTTTTCATTTTTGTCTACTTCCTTTCTTTTTTCAGACCGCCACCGCAAGCTCCGCCAGCTTATGACCGGCTTTTACGCTTCTGCAGTACGAATCTGTGCATTTTCTGTATTTTTCAAAGGTTCGGCGCGCTTTTTCCTCGTCGCCGTAGACCTTCCAATACCCGATGAATTTATAGTTTTGCGCGTGATTCTCGATAAAGCCTCTGACATCTTCCGGCGGATAGCTCAGAAACAGGCCGATTTCATGCGGGAACTCGTTTCCGTTCCCGATTCTTCGGATGAGCCGGCGGATGCACTGTTGATACCGCAGCCCGGTATATCCCGCTTCCTCCAGGATTTCCCTCGCGGCCCGGTTCTTCATATCCCGCTGCAGCGATTCCGGCCGAAAGAGATAGAGCAGCGCCTTCCCGTCATGGTAACGCAGCGGCAGGATGCACATTCCCCCGGCGGAGAGGACACGGTTGAGCCTGCGCAGCTCGTCTGTCATCTCTTCCCTGCCGGAATACTCACAGCTGAACATGCTGCCGGTCTTGATTCCGGCCAGCGTCGGCGCACAGCACCGTACAAACATTTCGTCCGACATGGTTCAGTTCAGGCTGTCGCGTGCTTCTCCAGCACATTCCGGAGCGCCGACAGGGAACTGGTCCTGCAGTGCTCGATGATGGTGTTCTGTCCCTTCAGCTCGCTCATCGCGCCGTGAAGCATCTTGTGAGACATCGTATCGGTGAAGAAAATCATCAGATCCGGGCTGCCGACCTTGTCCCGCAGTCCTCCCCGGGGTTTGGTGAAGACCTTCGCCTGACATTGGTAGTTTTCACACAGTTCCTTATAGCGGCGTTCCATACATTCATTGCCGCCCACGATCACGACGCTCATGGAGATCTCCTTTCAGCTTAAAATTAGATAATTCTAACTTCTGCTTTTTTCATAAGCGCTCCGGAATGAGCGCTTATGGTTAATTCGATCTAACTTGTGATCAGAGATTATCACAGATTTCCCTGCTTGTCAAGTTTTTTCTCTTCTGCGGGTGCATTGATCCCCTTTTGATATGCGGCGGACACATCACAGCCGCTGCAAAAAGCCCGCAGGCACGGAGGGTTTCCGTATTCTGCGGGCTGTTATGATTCTCAGCTGGATGAGGGGACGCTCAGTGGAGCTGCTTCTCCTCGAACATCCTGACCGAATTCATGTCGCCTCTGGTGACGGCATAAGACATGGCAAACGCGAGAGCGCCCTCTTCAAAAATGTCATGGATGATCTGTTTGAATGTTCTGTTGGGTTTTTTGCTCATTGTTGTTTCCTTCTTTCTTGTCTAACGACGATGCGCATTATATTCAAAAAAAGAAGAAACGCAATGTGCAATTTGTACAAAAATCGCATATAAAGTTTGTGCAAGTCCAACAAATATCAATTTTGTCTTGCGGTCTTTGCCACCGAAATCGCTCACTCAATCAGGCCGATTTCGCGGTAGTAGCGCTCGACCCCCGGGTGCAGCGGTACGCCGGCCAGATCTTCACAGGCCTTTTCCGGGTCCGCCGCCTTCAGTGCGGCAAAATTCTCCGTCAGGTTGTCCCAGTTTTCCCAGAAGACCTTCGCCATCTGATACGCCGTCTCCTCGTCTACATCCGCGGTGAGGAAGAGTGTCAGCTTTACCGCCGAGGTGGGGACATCTTCATCCTGTCCGGCATAGGTTCCGGCCGGAATCGTGTAGGCGGCATACCAGGGATAGTCTGCCTGCAGCGCCTCTACGGTCTCCTCCGGGATCGCAAGCAGGTGTGCGTCGCTGCCCGTCAGGATCTGGGTCACACCGGCATTCGGCGCGCCCGCCATGATCCAGGCACCGTCCAGCTGCCTGTTCTGGATGGCGTCGGCCGAGGAGGCGACATCCATGTACTCCGTCTTCATGTCGTCCAGGGTCAGATCCGCTGTCGCCAGATGGTGAACCGCCTCGTCGATGGTGGTGGAACCGGCCGCGCCGACGGAGAAGTGTGCTCCTTTGAGGTCGGCAATGGTCTCGATGCCGCTGGCATCGGTCACGACAACCTGATTCGGGTTATAATACAGTCCCGCAAAGATTCTGATATCCGGGTTTGCATCGTCTTCGAAGGCATCCGTCCCCATCATGGACTGATAGACCAGATTCGCATTCGCGATACCGATCTGCGCCTCTCCGTCCCTGGCCTGGTTCAGGTTGTCCACGCCGCCGCCGGAGGGGGTCGCCACCGCGCGCATTCCTTCGATGTTCTCGTTCCAGAGCTTCGCCACCTCTACGCTGATGGCATAGAAGGTTCCGGACGTACCGGCCGTGACAAAGTTGATGTCCGTTGCAGCGCTTGCACCGGCAGGAACCGCCGCGCAAAGAAGTACCGCGCAAAGAATCATCGCAAACAGTTTCTTCATGTTCTTTTCCATCCTTTCTTAATTTACTATTCAATGCCAGAAAAACTAGCAAAGTCGAGTATATTGCTGTTTTTGCTTTTTGTCAATTTTGGCAGCAAAATAGAAGGTGCATCGGGGATCTTTGCTTTGGCAGTAAGCCTTTCCGCAGTCAACCATGGGTCAACTGTTGCGACTCGCCAGAAGACGTAAGCTTGGAAAACTGGCAAACGTGAGATAACACCATATCAAAATTGATTGAGTTGTTGTTCTTTGGTCATTATAGCACCCCTTGTTCCCTAAAGAATCCCATCACTTGTTCTTTTGAATACTTTTCTTCTACTTCTTTTGTTATAAGAATGGTGAGATGGTCGAGTGATCTGGTTAATGCGACGTAAAGAAGATGTCTCATCTTGTTATCGTCGGTTTTCTCTTGGAAAAGGTATGGGGCAAGGTCTGTTGTCAAGACAAAAAGGCACCGTTTTGCTTCGAGTCCTTTTACAATCTCTATTGAACTGACAGCCACACCATTAACCGAATCATTTTCTTGAGGCGTGAAAGCCGTGATCATTTGCGCATATCGCTGACCTGACAAACGGTCAAAGGCAGTCGTTTTTGACCAATGTGCAATGATGCCTGATGGATCTCCTGTTGCATCATATTTCTCCAACATCTTTTCCGTTATATAATATGCGGCGCGTTTGATCTCAAGCTCGGATTTTTCCCCTCTCCATTTATCATTAACTGCGCGATAGACTTCATGAAAAAGAGTATCAAATCGTTCAGTTAATTCCCTCTTTTCATGAGTTTCATACCGATCACGCTTTGAGCTGATATATCGAAGTCCAAATTCCCCACTGTCGATGAACTCTTGGATACTGATGTCTGATTCAAAAACAATGGATATACTCCCTGTAGCATTTCCTTTATCGGCGATCTGCTTTTCCGGTTGTGGGGCCAACATATTAGAAAGATTCAAATGCATCTGAGGGCAGCGGTAACAAGCGGGTATATACGAAACGCATTCCTCTTCGTCGATTATCTTGCGAAAATAGCCTAAACCTTTTACATCTTGCTTTGGGTCGCCATACAGGATGATTTCTACTCCCGATTTCGACAGTGCATCTATAACAGCACTTATGTCCCCATTGATATCCTGCGCTTCATCTATAAAAATCGCTGCACAATAAGAGGAAAACTGTAAAATTATGCTTTGGCGCCTCTTCTCAATGGCCTTTGTATCTCTGCTCTTCTTATAAGCAAGCCATTTTGCTCTTTCTGGAATGGTAGTAAAGTGTAGAATCTTTGCTTTCTCTAATTCAGATATGCGGTTCCGCTTATATGCATTTTCCGTCGGCAGTCCAATTACTGATAATCGGTCAAAGTGCTCTCCGTATAGGAAATAATAGTACGGCTCAATCAGCTCCTGATACAAAAAGGAATGGATAGTACTTATTTTGAGATTACTTGGGATTTCCCCCAGCTTTCCGACAACTTTTTCCCTTATATTATCAGCGGCAGCATTTGTAAATGCGATACAAAAGACTTTTTTCCCTTCTGGAATTTTATAACCCATGATAATATCTGCCATTTGCGTTGTCTTGCCCGCCCCTGCGCCAGCAACATTAACTTTCATTTATGTCTCCTTGTAAGAAGTCAATTACTCGCTGGATGTGGGGCGGCAAGGCGAATCCATTCAGTTCTCCAGCAATCATATCATGACAGATTCTTAGCATTACATGAGATTTCTTCCCTTTCCAATCCTCCACAAGTTGCGCCTCTGTCATATCACTCCAGCCATATTCAGCGCCATATGTCTTTTTTAGCAGGCCAAAATTAGTCTTAGTAATGTCGGTTTCAAGGGTATCTCCTTTTGTGGTACATACGATTATTTGTGAATTCTGCCGTTTTTCGTGGTTTTCTTGCGCGTTGGGCTCATCGTCATAATCTCGGACAACCCCCAACTTATTACCGCTTCCCACATTGATAGCTGCCCAAATATCAATGATTTTTGTGTAACCTTTATGGAACGAAAGCACCTTAATGTCGTTTAGATCCCGTCTGGTATGAAGATAGGACTTGATTAAAAGTTCCTCTGTTATTCCTTCTACGAGTATAGACTTTTTTGAATACAGCAGCTTAAAAATATCGGTATTGGGATTAGCCGCAAGGTAGTCACGATCTTTTTCGCTGAGCTCCTTGCTGAGATTAAAAGCGGTTCCTTTGTGAAATACAATCACTTTCTCCAAGCCAAGTTTATTCACGAATTCGGCATTGTGAGTGGAAAACACTATGGTGTTAGTCGGAATTATAGGACCTAAAACTCAAAGCGCCAACAAGCCAACTGTCTGAGAGGACTTATAGGTCACGTCTTCTCTCACAGCAGATAGTGACCGGCGCAGACCATCGGCTGACTCGGCAACTGTGGACTTT
>JAFTFT010000036.1 GCA_017458335.1 Oscillospiraceae bacterium | reverse complement strand
TCCTTTAAGCGTCAAGACGGTAACGCTTTCTCATGGGCTCTGTGCTGTTAATTATGAATGTTAGTCATGATAACTCTTATTTTGATGTCGTGCCTGAGCACACACCAATATGCTACTGCAAATATCCTGGTGTTCAATCCCAGTGGTGCTACCGTTCAATTATGCCGGAGTAGGTGTTCAGCTTGTGTGGTGCAGGCGTTCAATCTGCAGCTGAATATTCATTATTCCGAACGATACTATAGCTCCATTGGATGCATCATATACTCTTTCAAGCTGCCAAGTGCCAAATCTCTTTCGCTATGTATAGCCACACTTTTGTCACCCGGCCATTCAATCCCGATCTCGGGATCATCAAATCTAATTCCCGTATCTGTTTCCCTATCGTACTTACCGTCGCACTGATATAACATAACCGTGTTATCCTCAAGACTTGCAAAACCATGTGCGAATCCACGAGGAATATAAAAGCACAAATGATTTTCTGCACTTAGTTCATACGCAATCCATTGCTTAAACGTCGGGCTATTTGGTCTTAAATCAATCATGACGTCCCAAACCGCCCCTGCCACAACCGAAATCAGTTTCGCTTGAGGATTATTGGTCTGAAAATGAAGGCCTCGAATAACATTTCTCATAGAGCGAGAAACAAAAGTCTCATTCAGTTGAAAGTCAATTCCCACTTCTTTATATAGATCTTTTTCAAAGATTTTTGTAAATCCCCCACGGTTATCTCCAATATAGAAGTTGCTGATCAAGTACGCACCTTTCAGGTCCAATTCTTGAAAACTAAACCCTGACATCACCCAACCTCCCGCAACCATGCAATTGTATTATCAATACCTTCTTTGAAACTGATCTGCGGCACGAACCCTGTATCATCTTTCACAGCGTAAATATCGAACTCTTTATAGCTTAGGGACACTCCATTAAACGGAATCTCGCCAAGACCAATCATGATATTTGGATCCACACGGTCTCTCATTGTTAATATGAATTCTTTGAGAGGTTTCGGTTCCTGACTGCCGATATAATAAGTCTTGTTATTTTTCCCTTTTTCCCCAATTGCTGCGAAAGATTTTGCCGCGTCAGTTATATATATGAAATCATACATTTGTTCTCCGGCAGAAAAAGCGCAGTATTCTCCATTCAACATTTTTCTCAGACTCGTGTTAACAAGGCGTTGACTCATTTCACCCGGACCATAAATATTAGAAATAACCGCGCGAATATAATCAATTTCCAAGCTGCCGGCAATTGTTCTCGCCATATAATCTGCAGCAACTTTAGCAGTACTATATAGTGTATTAATTCCAGGAGTTGCATCGGTAGCCATTGTCGCTTCAATTTCATATTCCATAATACTGGAGGCAAAAACAAACCGCTTACATCCCAGATCTGCACATGTTTTTACAGTATCGCAGGTATACTTAACATTACTCAGCTGAACATCCGCATCACCGCGAAGTGTGCCGGCACTACCTGTCCAAGCGAAATGGAACAGAGCTTCGGCATCACGATCTGAAATTACTTCCGCAAGATTCCTGTAATTTGTGAGGTCACTATAGACTATCCTGATGCCATTATTCTCTGCAATCTTTCCAAAAACCTCATCAGGACGCCGGATAACTGCAATAACTTCTACTCCCTGTGTCGACAGCTCTTTACAAACAGCAGTTCCTACAAATCCATTCGCGCCAGTAACAATCGCTTTCTTCATAGCTGCATGTTCACTGCTTCAATGATAGTTTCAGCCATGTAATCGATCATTTCATCGGTCATCCCCGGATATACGCCAATCCAGAACGTATTGTTCATGATAAAATCAGTACATTCAAGACTTCCGGCTACTCGATACTTATCAGTCTCTCTAATCTGATTAAAGCATGGGTGTCGAATCAGATTACCGGAAAACAGAAGCCTTGTTTGAACATTATGATCCTCGATAAATCTGGTGATCCTATTTCTATCCAGGCCACTTTCCGGTCTTACCGAAATCAGGAAGCCGAACCAGGAGGGTTCACTATTCTCAGCAGGTTCCGGAAGGATCAGGTTATCATTGACACATTCCAGAGCCTGGTGAAGTCGAGCCCAGTTGTGTCTTCTACGTTCAATAAAAGATGGGAATTTTTTTAACTGTTCGCATCCTATAGCCGCCTGCATGTCCGTAACTTTCAGATTGTATCCAAAATGACTATACACATACTTGTGATCATAGCCGGCAGGCAATTCACCGTGCTGGCCATCAAATCGATGACCACAGAAATTATCTCGTCCAGAAGGACAAATGCAGTCACGTCCCCAGTCCCGAAAAGAGAGAATCAGCCTGTGAAGCAAGGGATTGTTTGTGTAAACGCAGCCACCTTCCCCCATTGTCATATGATGAGGTGGATAAAAACTGCTGGTGCCGATGTCGCCCCAAGTCCCTGTGAACTTTGTTACACCATCAATGGTATACTTTGTACCAAGGGCGTCACAATTATCTTCCACAAGCCATAGATTATGCTTATTGCAGAATGCTTTGACCGCCTTCAAATCAAACGGATTACCCAACGTATGGGCAATCATGACAGCTTTCGTTTTCTCACTCAGTGCATCTTCCAGTCTGGTCACATCAATATTATATAGCGGAACCGTTACATCCACAAAAACAGGAACTGCTCCGTAATTTAAAATCGGAGTGACCGTTGTCGGGAATCCGCAAGCTACTGTAATAACTTCATCCCCGGGTCGAATCTGTCTCTCTCCGAGTTCCGGGGCAGTCAGCGCCATAAAAGCGATCAAGTTCGCAGAAGAACCGCTGTTAACCAAATGAGCATATTTTACTCCGATCCAGGAAGCGAACTCTTTTTCAAACTGATCGGAAAGTCTGCCTGTAGTCAACCAAAAGTCCAGCATCGCATCTGTCAGCGCCTGCATCTCCTTCTCATCGAAGACACGGGAAGCGTAGCTGATGCGATCCCCCGGCTTGAAAGCGTCTTTCTTTTCTTTAAAGTCATGATAGTATTCTGCAACAATCTCCTTTATCTGTTCTCGGGCTTCTGCTTCGTTACTCCAAGTAGACATCATCTGTCCCCTCCAAGAAATTCTTCAATTTGTTTATTCATACAGGCCCGAACGTCTCCGCCGTCACTCCAGCATTTCGTCCACTCAACTACTTTCGCAATTGCTGTTTCAAGATCCCATCTTGGCTGCCAGCCAAAGGTTGTCTTTAGTTTAGAACAATCGAGCTTTAGGAAGTTAGCTTCATGCGGACCACCATCATACGTATCAATCCACTTCAGCTCTTCTCCCCAGTGCTTTACAAAAGTATCTACAAGCTTTCCGGTTACAAAGCAGTCTCTATCATCCGGGCCAACATTATAATAGCCTGCGTATTTGCTATCCTCATACTGTTTTGCCGCAATCATAAGATAAGCGCAAACAGGTTCCAAAACATGCTGATATGGCCGAGTCGAATACGGGTTCCGTACTACAAGGTTCTCATTTCTTAGCGCTGCCCTGACGCAATCAGGAATGATTCGGTCCTTCGCAAAATCACCACCGCCGATCACGTTGCCGGCACGAGCTGTGGAAATTGCAGTATGACCATCTGCAAAGAAAGAGTTTTTATATGAATGCGTAACAAGCTCCGAGCAGGATTTTGAATTTGAATACGGATCATAACCGTCCAGCGGCTCACTCTCCCGATAGCCCCATTCCCACTCTTTGTTCTCATATACCTTATCGGTTGTCACATTCAAAAAAGACTTTACAGACGGAGTATGCCGAACAGCCTCAAGTACGTTCACTGTGCCCATAACATTCGTAGAATATGTTCCAACCGGATCCTGATAACTGTCACGTACAATCGGTTGAGCAGCCATATGAATCACGATTTCCGGTTTGTACTCATTGAACGCCGAAAGGAGATGATCCAAATCACGAACATCCCCTTTGATATGAGTGATTTGGTTCTTGATCTTGCACAAATCAAAGAGTCGTGTCTCAGATTTAGAGCAAGATGAATATCCTATAACCTCTGCTCCCGCATTCACAAGCACAACTGACATCCAAGACCCCTTAAACCCAGTATGCCCAGTGAGTAGTATCTTTTTCCCTTTATAGAAAGACAGATCGAACGTCATTTAATCCTCCCAAAGTTTCCAAGGAGCCTTACCTGTATCCCATAGTTTCTCAAGTTGCTGTTTTTCTCTCATTGTGTCCATGCACTGCCAATAGCCTCTGTGTGTATAACCAACAAGTTCTTTATCTCTGACTAACTCCGCAAGTGGCCCCTTCTCGAATATCGTTGTATCTCCCTCAATATAATCAAACAGCTGAGGTTTAAAGACCATGAAGCCAATATTAATAAGATCTCCGTCAATATCTGACTTTTCACGGAAAGCTTCAATAATTCCTTCTTTCCCCACTTCAACTACGCCTTTATTCTGTCCGAAGTTATACATAGACATTGTGCCTATCTTTCCATGCTGTTCATGAAAGCGCAGGAGCTGCGGTATATTAATATCACCCACTGCATCTCCGTAAGTAAGCATGAAGGAATCATTACCAACATAATCTCTAATTCTCTTCACACGTCCGCCAGTCTGCGTATGCAGTCCGGTATCCACAATCGTAACTTTCCAAGGTTCCACTTTTTTATTGTGGACTATTATTTCATTATTACCTGATGTGTAGTCAAACGTAATGTCAGATGTGTGGAGAAAATAATCCGCAAACCATTCCTTGATAATATGTTGCTTATAGCCGGCACATATTATAAACTCATTGAACCCATGATGCGCATATATCTTCATGATATGCCATAATATAGGCATTCCGCCGATTTCAATCATAGGTTTAGGTTTGAACTCGGACTCTTCAGAAATTCGAGTACCAAATCCTCCTGCAAGAATTACAACCTTCATATTAGCCAGACGATCCCCCTGCTATCTTAGTTCTGCCACAAGCAACGCGTTTCATTGTTTTCATTCAATATAGAACTATTCATTTTTACGCTCTATTTCAGCATCAACCATTACTTCAAACATTTTTCTATCTTTCAACGCTTTTAATGCACCTATCATGTGTTCCCTGAAGATTATTTCTCCATTTTCCTTTCTTAGATACTTCAAAGATTTTAAAATTTTACACATCGCATATAGATATAGTTTAGAATTGGAACGATTCCATGCATATAGATACGAATTGATTAACGAGCTTTCATATAAAGTTCTATACAACTTAATGCGGTCGGGCTCTGTTTCTTTTTCAATATTAAGGGCTATCGCATTTTTTCGCTTATGAATTGCAACGCTGTCGCCTACAAAATATGCATCTCCAAAATACTTAGTTAAGCGTCTGGTATATTCGGTATCAAAACCCCACATAGAGAATTCTCTAATCGGTATCCCAATCTGATCTACTGCTTTTTTATTGAACAGCAATGAGATAAATGTGGCACACCCAATTTTGACAATCCCTCTATTTAAGTATTTGTACCAAGAGGGATACCCATTTTCTGAAGGTCTGGCATCTATAGCAGGTACATTCATGAATTCGCCATTTTCCCCAAAAACTGTACTTGCCAAAAAGGAAATGCTTTTTTCCTCAGATAAGACATCAAGTGCCCCCAATAATCTCTCTAAACAATCTGGGTTTGGGATAGTATCATCGTCCATTTCCCAGATCCAGTCGCACTCGATACTTTTCGCAATATTGAATGCTTCAGAATATGCACCTGCAGCCCCTATGTTATTTTCAACGTAAGTATAATGAATACGGCTATCACAAAGCAGACCAATACCATCTAAAAAGTCATGTGTCCCATCAGTACTGCCATTATCAAAGAGCAGAATATCATGAATCGGATATGTCTGGTTCAGGACTGCAGATAAGCATTCCTTTACAAGCTCTTTTCTGTTGTATGTAACAATTATTGCACAGATTTTCAAACCTATTTGCTCCTTGATAATATGATCCTTTTATTAAGCTCTCCGGCGAACTGTTTCATATAAATCCGATTTTGCTTCCGTAAGCTATATATGATGCCAAAACACAAATTAGGAAGAGTAATACATGTCAACAGACTTATAGCCAATACAAACAAGCTGTTTTGCCGATCTCCCACCAGCCACTTTAGCAGGCCAAAAGATCCATAGCCTACAATACCAGTACAGAGAAGGTAAAACAAATTATCTATATAGAATGAACCAAGCTTTCCATTCTTAAAATACTCTGTGAATACAAATTTTGAACCATAAAAGTAAACGCAGGTATAGGAGATAATTGTCGCAAGAATGATTCCTGTCACACCGAGCATCTTACCCAGAATAATATTTAAAGTCAGATTAAGAACAGCTTCCACAATAGAACGCAATTTCCCATGCCACCAGAGTCCAGCTGCCTGATAGTACACCGAATTGATGTCACCTTGTTTCATCATAATAAAATAATAGCAAAACAGGAACATAATGCTGTTTGGAAACAACAGATCCTCTCCCATCCATATCTTCATGAATGGTTGATACATACACATCATGCACACTGTACACCAGCTTGCAATCCACATATAAAGAAAATGGAATTTCTTGAAATCTTCATAGTTTTTTTCCGGCGTTTCCGTAGCTATTTTATTTCCAACACCTGCCAGCATTGATGTAGTCAGGACCGCCAGGAAAGAGTTTACCCCGTTTATGATGTAAAAATAATTGTTATACATCGCCACAGAGACAAGTCCAATAAAAGAAGAAATGACAATACTGTCCAATGTATTGCGAGTAGCTCCACCAATCTTCCAGATCATCAGGCCTGTCACATTCTTCTTCAGTTCCGCTTTTTCCTCAGGTCTTATGCTTCCCCTCGGTAAGTATCCTGGAAACAATTTGGTGACCGCATGGTTTGTCAGAAGATTCTGAAGTACAGTCGATAGCGGAATGATAACCGCATAAACATAATAGTTCTGAAATATAAGCAGAACCATACATTGAGTAGTGTATAAAAAGATATTTGCGATTAGTGTATTTTTACTGATCACATCAACTCTCTGATAAGCAGATAGCAGGCTCGATTTATATGCAAAGAGGAAATAACTGATTACCGTATTGAACAAATAAATACAGTATAAGATGTAAAGGTTCGTATCAGGGGGAACAGTCCCGTGAATCATATGGCGTAAGAAAGGCAGCAATGATAATCCCAATGACAAAATGATAGTACCGATCACTCTGTAAGCTTTTCTGTAGACACAGAGGAGTGCCTGGATCTTTTCTTTGTCATCTTCCGCAACGGGTTTGTACATGCTGTAGACAATCGCATCGGAAAAACCGAGCTCAGTCAAGCTGAGAATAGAAAGGATCGATGTGAACAAGCTGCTGATCCCTGCATATTCAGCATTTAATGTATGAATAAGAATCGTTCTGACAGCAAAAGGGAACAGGATATGGACAAACCTTTGCACTACTCCCCATTTTGCATTACGTAATGTATTCTTTGTCCGTTCAATTTTCATCTCATCTAGCGTAGTGTCTCGTTGATATTTAGAATTATATTGATTTTGCTCTTACTTTGGTGGACTAAATTGCCATCACAAAAAGTGGTGGTGATAAAATGCCTCGACACTGAAAAAATACCGTGCATTTATCCGATGAAGATGTTCAATGATTAAAAAACTGATCCGCAATGTAAAGCCCCCTCAAACAATCAGATGCCGTTGCCAAATATTGCTCCTTCTCGATCTCGCGCACAGACAACCCTATGACTATGAAGAGTGCGCGACGGTACCAGGTTCGTGTGCCGCAACTGTCAGCAATACGGATAAATCATTTTGCACAGATGGTTTGGAGAAATTGCTTGTTCTGGAAAGAAATGTCAATTCAGATAGTGCCAGGCGCAAAGTTGACGGGCGTGCAGAAGCAAAGATCATTGAGATTGCCTGCGGACCTGTTCCGGACGGTCATAGCAGATGGACACTCAGGCTGTTGGAAGACACAGCAAAGGTAGAGCTTGATACTCCGGTAAGTCGAGAAGCTATCCGCCGTGCTCTAAAAAAAATGGAATTCGACCTCATCTCTCGGAATGCTGGTGTATCCCGAACAGAGAAGATCCAGAATTCATAGCATGCATGGAGGATGTTCTAGATATTTACGAGATGCCTCGTAACCCTGACCATCCACTTATATGTATGGATGAGAAACCCAGCCAGTTGCCTGGCGAAGTACGCACGCCCTTGCCGATGCGTCCAAGCGATACAGTTAAGATTGACTCTGAGTATGTGAGGAACGTTACCTGCAGTATCTTTGTCTTTACAGCCCCCATGGAAGGAATTCGCCACGTATCTGTTCTGGAGCACCGTACTGCGTTAGATTGGGCAGAGCAGATCAAGTACCTTTGCGACGTCATGTTCACAGAAGCAGAAAAGATTATTCTGGTAATGGATAATCTGAACACTCATAAGCCTGCTTCCCTTTGTAGGAGATTCCATCCTGAAGAGGCTCGGAGATTATTGCGATACTTGGGAATTCACTATACGCCAGAGCACAGCATCTGGCTGGATATTGCAGAAATTGAATGACTCGTCAATGTCTTCCACGTCGTATTAAAACGATTGAAGAACTCCGGACTCAACTGAATGCCTGAGAATGTCAACACAACGGTAAATACTCTAAGATCAAGTGGCAGTTCAAGACCGTAGACGCGAGAACATGGCTTATCTCTCATCCGACCTTCCAACAGTGTGACTGATTATATTTCTAAATTTCATTGTGTCAATGCAGCAGGTATTGACACAATTTCTCCTCAATGATCTAATAATTCCTGATAAATCTCCATTGTCCTTCTAGAATTAATCCTCGCGTCAAAATTTTTATGAGCGAATTTGATCGCATTTTCAGATATTCTATTATAATTTTCTGCTTCGTCAAGCAGATTTTTACAGTATGCTTCAAATCCACTGAAGGTTGCAGGATCAATCAGATAACCTGTTTCATTATGTATAATGAGTTCTCTAGGCCCTTCTATATCAGACGCAATTGTAGGCACCCCCATAGCAGCTGCTTCAATAATGCTTCTTGCAAAATGAGGAGTCTGAAATGGTACTACCATTAGATCAGAAGAAGCAATTAATTGTGGTACATCATTTCTAAAACAAATTAAGTGAAGATTACTGTTTTGTGTGTTCAGCAATTGCAACTTATGCAGATAATTTGAATGGTCTTCCGGCTGGACTCCAACAATACATAAATGGATGTCTTTCCTCTGTTGCAGGAAAGGTATGATCGCGGTCGCTAGTTCCAGTGCACCATTAGATGGGCATACTCTCGCCAGATAAAGAAGAATCTTGTGATTATTATCCAGATTTAATTCTTTCCGCAAGCAATCTGATTTCACTTGATCATTATAGATATCAAAATCCACGAAATTATAAATGATATCGACTTTTTTAGAGGTATGCAAAGAATCTGCATCAAATTGCTCAATTGCAATAAATCTATCCACTGCTACTTCACAGTTTTTTCGCAGAATATCCCCCCAGAAACCATCTAATAAAGGTTCCCTCACATGGCAGACTATTGGAATGGTCGGAAACGAATTTCTAATCGATCTCGCTGCAAAACAGAGACATGTGCTATTTAAATGGATAATATCTGGGTGAATCTTTCTTACAAGTGACTTTATTCCGAAATAGGTTGGTAGCAGATGAACTACATTAAACTTCAATGTACTTTTATTGATCGGGGCAACTGTACTGCCATGCCACCCCCCCAAATACTTCCCGTGGATTACATGAGCTCCTACAGAGCTAAATAGTTGTCTATTCTTTTCAAAGTCAAGATGACAAATCACATATGGATCATATTTTTCTTTGTCGAGTTTATCAATCAGAAAGGCAAGGCTTCTAGCTGCACCTCCACTACTTCTTCCATGATGAACATACATTATTCTGATCATTTTCTTCATATACACTTCCCGCAACATCCGTGTGTCATCTGTGCATCATTGTACATAGCACAGTCTTCATGCTCATATTTATAAGATTTTTTACAGCGATATTGATTATTCAGTATCGGCAAGTTTGTGGTGACAAACAATGCATCACATTGAATTCGTATTGTTCCTTGCAATAGATTCATAATCTTTGCAACTGGCGTTTAAAAGCTTTCCCCCAGTTCCAAATGGGCACAGTAAGGCAAAGGAAAGACAGTCGATAGATTGGATTCATATTAGATTTCTTACTAAATAACTGTCTCAGACTTAGTTGCTTTCGATCACGGTTGCCTGTTTCTGCTTCAAGCATAGTATAATATAATTTCTCAGATGAGATAACCTCGTACCCCTTTTTACAGGCTCTGATTGTCCATTCATAGTCTGAAAGATAATGCGGCAAAAGGATCGGATGAAATCCACCAATCTGCTTCATATCTTCTACTCGAAAGAATAAACTTCTTGTAGATGCGCAGTTACCACGCCATGGCGGACAGGTTCTTTTTTTCCCTTCTGCAATGGAACAGTCCCATTCAATCGGCGCATCAAAAAGCTGTCCCGTTCTGTCACTGTAAGCCAGGCCAAGAAGTAGCTTCTTCTTTTGCCCGGAAAGCAGATCAATCCCTTTACTGAGATAATCCGAGGCATAGATCACGTCATCATTGGAAAACAAAACAAAGTCATCCGAATCTGCATTTTCACAGAGCCACTTATAAGCCTTATGAAGAGCTCCGCCCCACCACAGGTTGCCATTCCCATACAGGATGATTGCCCGTTTCTGAAGAATCTTCTGTACTGCTTCGGCTGTTCCGTCTGTTGATCCGTCATCGACAAGCAGCAATTTATAGTCCTGGCAACTGGATTTCGTCAATCTCTTGGCAAACTCCGCTGTGATTGCCTTTCTGTTATGCGAAGCCGTCACAACATATAGCATTTTGATTCCCTCCGCTCAGCTTTGTAGAAGAACCGAAAGAGTCCTGTTAATACTGACCTTTTTTTTATTTGCTGTCAATTGCTCTTTAATCTGGTTTTATCGCATAATCCAGAATTCTCGCACTGAGTCTCACTCCGTTACGCTTTCAGATCTCCCTGCGGTTTTATCTTCACGCCGTTTTTCTCGCACTGATACATCTTGGCGTCTACCAGGAAGCGGTACCAGTAGGCCTGCAGAAAGTGGTAGATTCTCCCCTCTGTTCCGTCCAGGAATCCGAGGCGGATCCAATAGCGGTACAGAAAATACAAATGTGCCCGAAAGAATTTCGGCAGTTTGTAATAACCGCCATTCTTCACAATTCGCTTGACTCTCGCCTGCCTGCTGGAGCCTCCCTCGTCTTGCAGGGCATCTCCCTCCAGGCTCATTTGATGATCCAGCACTTCGCGGTTGCTGTACCAGTTGTGCTTTGCCGTCCACCAGTTCAGATCCTTCTGATTGTTGTCCATCAGATCGTGCTCAAAGGTCACCATTGTGCCCTCAGACAGGATCATATGCTCATCCATGATTTTGCTCTCGCATCTGGCTTTGCCGGTGCGGAAAATACGTAAAAGGAGCTCCGGATAACGTCCGCCATGTTTAATCCATTTTCCCATAAAGATTGTACGGCGGCGAAGTACGACTCCATTCACTGGCTCCTGCAGGCCGTCCAGTTTCTCATCAATTTCTTGCGCCAGATCCTCAAGCAATTCTTCATCGGCATCCATTCTCATGGACCATTCTGTCGTGATATCGGTATGCTCCAGTCCCCAGTTGAGCTGATCCGCATACGACACCCAGGGATGAGCGTAGAAATCCAGCTGAGAGCCAACAGCATGTAACTCCTCATCCATTTGCCCGCAAAGCATCTCGGTCCCGTCTGTTGAACCGCTGTCAACGATCACAAAACGCTTTACAATACCGTGGAATGACTCAATACATTTTCTCAGGTTCTTCTCTTCATTTTTCGTAAGAATTACCACTGTTAAATCGACCATACCTGATTACCCTTTCGGATCAACATATGAAGCAGCCACGCTCCCAGTGCCGTCATGCCAATAAAGCCGACAAGAGAACACAGAGATGCTTGAATGGTCTTCATCGTGAAAGCATGAACAAGGTAGATTTCAAAAGACACCAGCCCGAGCTTCTCTAAAACCCAATTATTAACCAGCCAAAGATGCCGTTTTGTAATGGTCAATACTGCAATTGCCAATGGAAATACCGTAAGCAGAGACAGCATATTCTGAAATATATAGGGCAATTCTTTCACCGCCGGAAGTTGGGTAATCCCCATGAACAGAAGTCCTATAAAACCTCCCAGGAAAAAAGGCTCTGGCCTGCCAGCCGCGTTTTCAAACACTTCTCTGTTCTTTGCTACCGAGACACCGAACGGAAAACAAAGCATCTGTCTTGCTCTCAGGAAAGGCATATCAGGTATTGCAAAAAACATACTGTCAATTACAAACCAGATCAGAAACGCTCCATATAATGTAATACTTTCAAATCTCTCCGGTTCATCTGGGTTCATTCTTTTAACTAAAAGTTTAACAACAAAGAAAAGCAGATAACAGATCATGATGTATGGCATATACCACCCAGGTCCGGTTGCCGGTTTCAGAAACAGGCAGTCCATCATAAAAACTTTGAAAGTCAGTCGACCACTTGCTGCAAGCCCTATGCCTTCAACTATCCAGAAAGGCAACATAATATGAAAGAATCTTTTCTTCCAATAACCTTTGAGACTGTTTGCTTCTACAGACAGCTGTAACCCATATCCGGAAAAGATGATAAACAGCGACACACCAACGGTCCCTATAAATTGAATTCCCTCGACCCTGTAACATGCTCCTACATGAACCCAAAGAACCAGAAGTATAGAAAAACCCTTTAGAGCTGTAGTGTAATCACGGCTCATCCATCTGATCTGGCCGAATGGACGCTTTAGGTAGCCCAAAAGCACAGCTGTCAGCTCAATGCCGGAGAACAACAGAAAGTATTTCATAATCTGTTTATAGCCCCAATATATTTTTTTACCGAAATCTCTTTTGTAAGGTGCATTCTGAGATGTTCATTTGCCCGTTTTCCCATATCCTGAACTTCTTTTTCCCCTGCATGCTCTGCAAACCATAGAATTATCTTTCTTATCTCTTCATATTCTCCTGGTTCAGTGCATTTGCCGCAACCGATCTCCTCAATCAGCATGCGAATCTCGGTTCCTCTCTCCAATACCGCAAGGACAGGTTTTCCAGCCGCGGCAATACCGTAAAACTTACTCGGGCAGCTGACGCCTTTGATGCCCTTCGCATTCACACACCAGTGGACATCTGCGGCGTTAAGACTGTAAATCAGCCGATCTTTTTCCTGGTATGGAATAAAAACAACATTCTCCATCTGATGAGTCTGCTGATAATCCCTCAGTTTTCCAAGCATGGATCCTTCGCCGACAAATGCAAAGACCACCTCCCGGCCATCGGGCGTTTTCAAATTCTGAACGGATTCAATTACTCGGAACAGTCCTTCCAAATCATAGTAGAGCCCAATATTACCACTATACATGATCACGAATTTTCCGTCAAGGTTGAATTGTTTTCGAAAGGCGGTCACGTCCGGGTCATCTTCCGGGAGAGGCTTGATCTGGTTCTCATCAATCCAGTTGTTAATCATGACATAGTTTGGGACTGGTTCTCCCCGAAAACGGTGTTCCAGCGTTTTGCAAAGATCTCGTCCGACCGTCACAACAAGATCCGATTTTCGACAGCTTCTCTTGTCCAGCCGCATAGCCGCCTTCAAAACGGCCTTGATTCTGAAATAGCCGATTGCCATGATCTGTTCCGGGTTAAAATCCTGAATGCAGTAAATGAGTTTTGCCCCCAGCTTTTTCTTTCCGTATACGCCGAGCATGCCCCCCATGATCGGTGGCTGACTTATGGTAAGCACATAATCCTGTTTTTCAACAATTTCTGTTGCTTTCCGCGCCCCATGATAATAGGCCAGAAGGTTTCGGACTCTGCTCTTTTTGCTGCTTTTTGTAAATTCCGGTACCGGGACCCGAAGGACATTCACCCCATTAATCTCTTCCCGAAAGAACTTATTCTCTTTATACTCTTCGGCAATCTTTCCCGTATAGCTCGGAACGGTGCATATGACCGTTACGTCGAGTTCGTCTCTCATTCCTTCAGCCAGGTCCTGCAGGATCTGGCCGGTCGAAGCCACATCGGGGGCATAATAATGCGCATAGATCAGGATTTTCTTTTTCACAATTCAGCCCCCAAAGAAGAATTCAATATCTGCGCTCAGCAGCTGATATTCAGCAACTGCGCTTTACCATGAAGTTTCAACGGAATTGATTCCGCCGGAACAAATATACAGTCCCCTTTAAAAAACGGGATCATGACATGCTCTCCAAACAGTACGCCGCAGCCTTCAATACAGAGCAAAACATGAAAGCTGTTGCCGTCTGTCTGATACTCGGCAAAATTTCGTTGGATTTCCGTATTCAGGAGAATCCGCCCAACCTGGAAGTATTTGCATCGGCCCAGCAGTTCTTCCGCACAGCCATTTCGATACTTCAGCACCCGCATAGGCTGACGTGGGGAAACAGAAGCCGTTAACTTCGCCACATCAAGCGCTTTCTGGATATGCAGGTTTCTTTTTCTTCCGGCTTTGTCTGTTCTTTCATAATCATAGAGTCGGTAGGTCACATTACTGCTTTCCTGGATCTCCGCCAAAAGGACTCCTGCTCCGATCGCATGAACGATGCCCGCTTCGACGAAAAAAACATCGTTCTGGCGGACCGGAACATGGTTCAGAACAGATTCCACTCTTTTTTCATCCAGTACTCGGGCCAGCTGTTCCCTGCTCAGCTCCTGCCGGAATCCGTAGATCAGTTCAGCGTTTCGCTTCGCCGCCAGAATATACCACATCTCCGTCTTCCCTCGGCTGTTTTCGTGCTCCAGCGCATAGTCGTCATCGGGATGCACCTGTATGGAAAGATCCTGTTTCGCATCAATCAGCTTGATCAGAATGGGAAGCTCCGCTTTTCCCCCGGCAAGTCTCAGTGCATGACTTCCGAGATAGCCGGGGCAATGCGACAGCAACGTACCCAAAGGCTCTCCCGTCTCTGTAACCATACTCTGACCGTCCGGGTGCGTACTGCATTCCCAGGTTTCCGCCAGCGGGGAAAGCGGGATTGCTTTCCCGAAGTCGTCATTCAGTCTGCTGCCGCCCCAAAGATAATCTTTTGCCGCCGGTTTGAGCAGGAAAGGTCTATTCATCGAGCTCATATTTATGCTTGTCCGCAGCCGAAATATCCCTGCCCAGCTGTACTTCGATCATCTGCAGCTTTGTCTCGGCGATTACGGTATGTCTGCAGCCGGCCGCCATCGTGATCACATCGCCGGCCCGCACCGGCTGTTCCATACCGTCCACAATTGTCCGTCCGGTTCCGCTGATCACGGTCCAGACCTCATCCCGATGATCGTGGCTGTGGTAATTCATCCGGTGCCCGGGATTCAGTGTCACCTTGACGGTCATGCTGCTATCTTCCACGTCCAGGACGAGGTAGGAGCCCCAGCTTTTCTCCGCAAACATCACCTGCTGGTTGATGGCGTCCACATAGGGCTTGATATAGCTGCTCTGTGCCTTATCCGTGACAAGGATGCCTTCCGGAGAGGCTGTGATCACAGCATTTCTGAGCCCCATCGCCAAGATCGGGACCCCGAGTTCATTGATTGCATGGACATTGGCACAGGTGCCATCCAGGCGAACATCCCCCACCAAAGCTTCTTCCATCGCTTCGCTGAGGGTATTCCAGGTTCCGATATCTTTCCACTGTCCGCCGAAGCGCAGCACCTCGATATCCGGCTCATGTTCTACAACTGCATAGTCAAAAGATATTTTAGGTAACGTGTCATAACGATCATACAGGTCTGTGTAATCTGTGTAGGCCAGCAAATCTCTGGCACGATCAAGGACATAGCAAAGCCGGCACGCAAATACGCCGCCGTTCCACAGGCCTCCGTCCTCAATGTATTGCTGAGCCGTTGCCGCATCCGGTTTCTCCTTGAATCCGGACACTTTGGACCTGCGTTTGTGGTCGACCGGCAGAATATAGCCGTACTTTTCGGAGGGATATGTGGGATCAATCCCCATGAGGGTAAGATTCGTTGTCCCCTGCTGTGCCAGCGTCCAGAGCTCCTGAAGTGCCTCAAAGTAGTCCTCATTCACATACGGATCAACCGGGCAGATAACCGCGGCCTCTTCTTCCGGAACACCTTTCACATCATGCAGATATGCTGCCGCCAGTGCAATCGCCGGGAAAGTATCCCTCCGGCAGGGTTCCACGCTGATATCAATCTGCTCCCCAAGCTGGTTATGGAGCGCAGAAATCTGTGATTTGCCGGTAGCAATGGTCACCGTCGCTTCCGGATCCACTGCAAGGATCTGCCGATAGACCCTCTGAACCATGGACTCATATTGTCCATCCGGTGTTTTGAAAATTTTGATAAACTGCTTGGACCGGATGTCATTGGACAGCGGCCAAAGCCTTTTACCGGAGCCTCCGCTGAGAAGAATGATATTCATACTTATCTCTCCGCCCGTACCGGGTTGTGCAGGAAATCCTCGTAAGCCAGGCGGATACCGTCCTCCAGCTCTGTTTTGTAGGTCCATCCCAATGCAGTCGCTTTACTGACATCCAGGAGCTTTCTCGGTGTCCCGTTCGGTTTCGTGGTATCCCACTCGATCTTTCCGGAATATCCAACCACTCTGGCCACCAGTTCTGTCAGTTCCTTGATGGTGAGTTCTTTTCCCGTTCCGGCATTAACGGTCTCATTCCCGCTGTAATGGTTCAGCAGGAAGACACAGAGATTGGCCAGATCATCCACATACAGGAATTCTCGCAGCGGCGTGCCGTCTCCCCAGCAGGTGACAGATTCCGCGTCGGATTCCTTCGCCTCATGGAAGCGGCGAATCAGGGCCGGCAGCACATGACTGTGCAATGGGTGGTAATTATCATTCGGGCCATAGAGATTGGTCGGCATCACCGAGATGAAGTCGGTTCCATACTGGCGGTTCAGGAATTCACAGTACTTAAGGCCGCTGATCTTCGCCAGCGCATAGGCCTCGTTGGTCTTTTCCAGCTCTCCGGTCAGGAGGCAGGACTCCTTCATCGGCTGTGGAGCAAGCCTCGGATAGATACAACTGGACCCGAGGAACAGCAGCTTTTTGCAGTTGTTTTTCCATGCTGCATGAATCACATTCATTTCCAACATCATATTGTCATACATGAAGTCGGCCAGCGCATTCTGGTTTGCCACAATGCCCCCCACTTTAGCCGCAGCGAGCACGACATAGTCCGGTTTCTCCTGAGCGAAGAATTCTTCCACCTGATCCTGCCGCATCAGATCCAGTTCTTTGTGGGTTCTTGTCACAAGATTCGTATATCCCTGCCGCTCCAGTTCTCTTTTGATTGCGCTGCCGACCATTCCCCGATGACCGGCGACATAGATTTTTGCGTTTTTTTCCATCATAATACAATACCGACTCTTTTCTTCATTTTCCGTTGTTTGCGATTGTTGAATCGCTCTTCCGTTCTGCTGCAACCTTTTCCATGTCATGTTCCACCATCAGCCGCACCAGTTCCTCAAAACCTGTCTTGGTCGGGTTCCAGCCAAGTTCCTTTCTGGCCTTGGATGGGTCCCCCAAGAGATTCACCACATCCGTCGGCCGGTAAAAGTCCGGTGAGACTTCCACCAGCACCCTGCCTGTCACCTGATCGATGCCTCTTTCATTCATGCCCTCGCCCTGCCATTCCAGTTCGATACCGGCGTAATGGAACGCCAGAGAAGCAAACTCCCGGACACTGTGCTGTACGCCCGTTGCGATCACATAGTCCTCCGGTTTTTCATTCTGCAGAATCAGCCACATGCATTCCACATAGTCTTTGGCATAACCCCAGTCACGCAGTGAAGACAGATTTCCCAGATAAAGCTTGTCCTGCAGGCCCTGGGCAATACGCGCCGCGGCCAGCGTGATTTTTCGCGTGACGAAGGTCTCCCCTCTTCGCTCTGATTCATGGTTAAACAGGATTCCCGAGCAGCAGAACATATGATACGCTTCCCGGTATTCCCTGATGATCCAGTATCCGTACAGTTTTGCCACCGCATAGGGTGAGTAGGGATGAAACGGCGTCTTCTCGTTCTGAGGCACCTCTTCCACTTTTCCGTATAGTTCGCTGGTCGAAGCCTGATAAATCCGGCAGCTATCTCCGAGGCCACAGACCCGCACCGCCTCCAGTACCCGCAGCACACCGGTTGCATCCACATCAGCGGTATACTCCGGTACATCAAAGCTGACCTGTACATGGCTCTGCGCTGCCAGGTTGTAGATTTCATCCGGCTGCACCGCCGCAATGATCTTAACCAGACTCATCGAATCTGTCAGATCCCCATAGTGCAGGCGGAAATGCCCGTTCCCCTCCAGATGCGCAATTCTCTCACGGAAGTCCACCGAAGAGCGGCGGATAATCCCGTGAACCTCATAGCCTTTCTCCAGCAGAAACTCGGAAAGATACGATCCATCCTGCCCGGTCACTCCGGTGATCAACGCTTTCTTCATCATCATACTCCTACTGATAAATTCTGAATATTGTTACATTGCTCCATCCCGGTGAAGCACAGCGATAACGGTTTTCAGCAAAATCCGCAGATCGAGTCCCAGATCCCAGTGTTCGATGTATTCCGTGTCCAGGCGCACAACCTCTTCAAAATCCGTAATCTTACTGCGGCCGCTGACCTGCCACATCCCCGTAATCCCAGGTTTGAATGAAAGCCTGGCACGATGGTGGTATGCATACTTCTCCCATTCATCCACCGTAGGCGGTCTGGTTCCTACCAGACTCATGTTTCCGATCAGGACATTCCAGAACTGCGGAAACTCATCCAGGGAGTGCTCCCTCAGCCATTCTCCGATTCCAGCTTTCTTTGTACCGTCCGGCAGAATTTCATTCCCTATGATACGCGGGTCAAAATCCAGCTTGAACATCATGCCGTCCTCTACCCGGTTCTGATCAAGGAACTCTTTCTTTTGCTCTTCGGCATCCAGATACATCGTGCGGAGTTTATAGATTTTAAAGTGCTTGCCGTTTCGACCGATTCGCTCCTGCATAAACAGCACCGGTCCGGGAGATTTCCTGCGAATCACCGGTCCGAATATCAATATGATCAGAAGGGCAAACACGCTGCCGACAAGACCTCCTATAAGATCCATCAGCCGTTTCAGGAACAGCTGCAGCGGAGAAGCATAATTTGCCGCCACAGTAACCACATTAAATCCATTTACATTTTCAACGAAGCTGCGGCCTTTGTGTCCGCCGAGCGGTACCCGGATATGGATTGGAACCGCCATCTGGCGGCATGCATCCACCAGCGAAGCTACTGTCCCCGTCTCCGGCTCATCCCCGGACTCTGTTTCCATCTCCTGAACCGCATCCAGCCCTGCCATATCTGTGTAGAAAAAGACTTCATCTACCCATTCGCGGCAGATATACTGCGCTGCATCAGAGAGTGCTGCAACAACCGGCAGTCCGCAGACGCTCTCCCCTGCTGCATCACGATCTGTAAGAACCACTCCGGCAAACCCCGCCTCATCTTCCGTGTTGGTTCTAGCAAGGACAGTTATCACGTCTCTCTCTGCACAGACAAGAATCATGCTGCGTTTATCTCTCTGCCCGCTGTAAAGACGCACCGCCTTCTTCCATAGAATCCGTGTAGAATAGGAGAGGATCAGGTGGAACAATGCCGTCAGAGAAAGGATCACACGGCTGTAAGTGTCGGACCATTTCATCACGAAGAGAAGCAGGATTTCTACTCCAAAGACCGCAAGCACCTGTTTGACAGTCTGGCTGAATTCGATGAAATAACCTCGATGCATGACACGATGCATCGTATTCAGAAGTACGGCGACGAACACATCGATCAAGATCAGCAGGATCATGATATTCCGATAGAGATCATCTGCAAACAGGTCGAACAGTTTATGATATGTATAATAGTAATATGAATAATACGCCAGGAAAAGGGACAGCACAAGGCACACTGCATCCAAAAGGATGAAGTCCAGGTGCTTGGTCCAGTTTTCGCTGCTGCGTTTATACATGCCTCAGTTTTATACTCCTGCTTCTCAGGTATTCTGCGAAGTCATTTCTCTGATTTCTCCTGGTTACCGGAATGCTCTGTCATTCAAAGCACCGGTGAATCAGCTCAATCACACCGTTCTGCTGCTCTGCCGTCATCTTGTTGTCGCTAGGCAGGCAGAGGCCTCGGTTAAAAATATCGTCTCCCACATCCCGGAATCCGGTTTCCCGGATATACGCGTTGCTTCTCGCACGTCCGTTTCCGTTCCGGGTGATAAACGCGTTCATCCTGTAAATCGGCTGCAGATGCATCGGTTTCCAGATTGGTCGCCCTTCAGCGTTATTTCGTGCCAGGATCTCCAGGATCTCTGTCGGGCAGCTTTTTCCTGATTCGCTGACATAAAGCGCGTCCTTGTCTCCCCGTACCTGTCGGCACATGGCTTCCGGCCGGATCAGCATGCAGCTGAGCCAGAAATTCGGCTCGGAATATTCCGCGCTATACGGGTTCAAATCCACCGGGAGGTCGGCCAGCCCCTCCCGGTATCTCTCATAAACAGCCTTCTTCTGAGCAATGTGTTCCTCCAGATAAGGGAACTGTCCTCGGATGATGCCGGCGATGATATTGCTCATGCGGTAGTTATATCCCATTTCTTCATGTTGATACCACGCGGCATCCTCTCTGCTTTGAGTCGACCATTTTCGAACCTTGTTCGCATCCTCCTGGCTGTCGCAGAGCAGAATCCCTCCCGCGCTGCCGGTGATGATCTTGTTGCCGTTGAAGGACAGAACCCCGACATCGCCGAAGTTACCGGTCTGTATCCCTCTGTAGGTCGCACCAAAGGATTCCGCCGCATCTTCGACGATCAGTGCTCCATGCGCATCCGCGATTTCCCGGAGTTCTTTGATCTTCCCGGGAGTTCCGTAGAGATGTGCGATTACAATCAGTCTGACCTCCGGGTAGAGTTCAAACGCCCGTTCCAATGCAGCAGGATCCATGTTCCAGGTTTCATATTCCGTATCGATGAAAACGGCTTCACCGCCCTCATACGCGACTGGGTTTACGGTGGCATCAAAGGTCATATCGCTGCAGAAAACCTTCTTTCCCTCCAGCACGCCATGCCCCACTTTGGGCTGACCGTAGAGCTTTTCTCCTGCCAGCTTCACGGCAAGATGCAGCGATGCGGTGCCGGTCGCAAGTCCAACCGCGTACCGGCGTCCGATCTTCTCGGCCGCCAGACGTTCCACCTCGTTGATATTTTCTCCGACCGTACTGACCCAGTTCGTACGGATGGCCTCATCCACCCATTTTTGCTCTTCTCCGTGCATGGTTGGCGTAGAGAGCCAGACTTTTTTCTGAAACGGCTGTATTACCACTTTGATGGTTCCTCCTTGAAACTGCACTTTGCTGTCAATTGTCAGATGATTTCACCTGTCCATCTCCCGGAACAGCTATAATCGTTAAGTCTTCCCAGATCGGCATCTTTCTGTCAAACGTTTCACCGTTGTCTTCCCGAATCCAAATCGTTCCTCTTTCCATTCCCAGTTCTTCAGGTGTTGGAATATCTTCACAGACTTCTCCCGGCGTAGTACAATAAAATCGGTAGTCTCCGATGCTCTTTGCCGTAACTGTCCTGTACTCTATACCATCGATCCATGCTGAATCCAGGAAAGCAATTCGTTCCTCCATAAAGTCATGAAAATGCCGGATTGCTTCTGTGGGATCGGCAAGATTCCATCGAAGTGCATTCAGATTCAGGGCTGTTTGTATCAACGCGGTTTCTTCTTCAATATCAACCTGCAGGAGTCTGTGCAGCTTTGCAGACAGTTCTGTTCTATACAGTTCCGTCACCCGGTTCCTGAAAGCACTCTGCTCCATCAATGTCCCATACCATGGAGTATGTTCGCTGTCATTTTTCCATATTCTCAGCATCGGGAAGCATCGTGGATTCTGTTTTGCCTCACTCCAGCTATCTGCACAGTTGTCAAAATCCCAGCATGGTCCGGCATATATTCTGTTATCCTTTCCTTCTCTCGGGTCCCAATAAAAGAACTGGCTGTGGCAGCCGCCGTCAAAGTTCTCGAATATTTCATCAATCAAATATCTTCTGGTCCACGATTCCAGATCGATATACTGTAATGCGGCTTTACCTCCGGACTCTGCCTGGAGAGTATCCTGGAACAGGAACAGTCGATTCATGAGCTTATCCCGATCTTGTTCTGTACTGCTCTTTGGTGATTTGATTCCGGCAGCAATTCCCCAATCGAGGATAAATGGCAGATTCATTCTGTCGAACCGAGAAATCGCATCAACTTCAAAGAGCATGGCATTGGGGTCTGCCTCTACCCGATTCTCTGCGATCTCGATTTTCTCTGTCAGCAGGTACAGTCCCACATAGGTTCCGTTAAGATAGAGATCGACATATTCGCAGTCCGGCGCAAAACCGGCGTAACTTTCGATTTCACGGGCAAAATCATAGATAAGTTTGTTTCTCATATGGGACTCATCAAGTGCATTGGCCAGCAGAATCCATCGCTTCCCCGCACCCATTCCCAGCAAGTCTGCCGATTGATTCAGCTTTAAATTGTATGACTTTTTTTCATAGTACCAGGATCCGCTTCCGCGGCCGCTGATTTCATCCAGCTCTCCTTGATAATCGGTCTTTCCCTCCGCGTCTACCAGACAGAGCTTTGTGTATTCCCACACGTTTCTCTGTGTATGGATCGTGTCTTCTGTGCCGCTTATGGTGTGAATAAACATGGACGGCAAGTTTTCGGAGCGGACAAAGCGAATTGACACCGGATTCCGGTCCTGTATGCTCATTTGATAGTCTGTATCCAAATGAAAGATCCCGCAATCCATCCCATCAGAGAGTATCACATCTCCAATGGAAGCATCCATTCCTTTCTTCAGGGAGATGCTTACATCCTTCATTTCCACATACGGCGGCAGAAAAACAAAAGCATGCTCGGCATCTTCCGACCACCAGGAGAGTTTTTCTTCCCTGTCCCCCGCCGGGACGAGGAACGCTAAGTCAGCCTGCCGGTTCTGTGTTGTCAATTCCAGCCTTGTCTCTTCAGAAATACATATCGCGACCGCCAGAATCAGCAGCAGGGTCATGATCGCACATGGCAAGTATTTTCTCAAACCAATTCCCCCATCTGCAAGCAATTCCGGCTTTTAGCATAATTGTTCGTTCTCACTGCATAACCATCTTTTTAAGGATGGGGACCCGGTTCATGAGAATCGTCACAAGGTAGCTGGCCGCAAGCACGACGAGGCAGGTTGCAAGCCGCTCTCCGAACGAGAACACTTCAAAATGTCTGTCAATGATCCAGATGAAAATCTTATGGATCACAAAAATCCCGAACGTATTCTGTCCGATCCCCATCAGGAGCTTTGAGAGAGGCTTTCCACTCGCCTGATAAGGCAGAGCCAGGGCAAACATGCTGATGATGAATGCCGCGGTGAATACAGACTCATAATTGAAGGAAGGATCATACATACTTCCCTGTCTTGCACTCATATAGTATGCAAATGCATATGAAACGACCCACGCGGCAAGTCCTGTGAGGATCATCCATCTTCTTTTTTCCAGGAATCGGTCAAGATCATGACTGATCATGCCTCCCAGGCAGAAATAGAACAGAAACCAGCCTCCGATCTCGGTACGGAAGCGCTTACATAATCCGATGAACTGATCCAGCACCTCGGTGTCCGTATCAAAATGTATTGCATTCCGGATCAGTTCCAGGCAGCTTACGCCGGCAACCAGAATACTCAATGCGATAAAGAAAAACCGGAAGCTGCGGAAGTCCTCGTGATAAGCTCTCCAAAGCAGCGGATAAACCAGATAGACGCTGATCAGGCCTTCCATGAACCAGAGGACTCCTGCGTAATTGCCGGTTCCGTCACCGGTTTCAAAAACCCAGATCAAAAACTGTTTCAGCGTCAGTTCCTCTCCGGCGATGACTCTGGCCAGAATGACCAGAATAGTGGCCCAGATGAAAAACAGCAGGATCATGGTCAGCGTCTTCCTGATATGCGTTTTCAGATCAAATGTCCGTTTTTTCAGCATCAGGAAACCATTGATTGCGACAAAATACGGGACCGGCTGCATGATGATGCGCAGAGCAAACTGAACCTTGCGAAAAATGCTTCCTTCCACCCCGTTCATATAAAAATGCAGCAGCGGCACATGGAGGGCAATCACCATTATAATTGCAATGCATTTCAGTAAGTCAATGCCGTCATAGCGTTTTTTCGTCACAGTTTTTTCCTCATATTCTCACTTATTTTACCGTTTCGTTCCGCCAGAATCGCCCAGGGCAGATATGCAAGGAGCGGGTACTGATATCTGCAGTAATACCCGTTGCAGGGAGAAGCGAAGCAAACCAGCATCACGATAAGCAGTGGGACCGCAAGCATCAGATACTCCGTCTTTCCGGAATAAACCAGCCAGAATACCCAGGTCAGCAGAAACCACGTCGTCATACCGGGCATATTGATCAGGCGGAACGGATAGGTTTCAAAAACCCGCTCCCGGACATTTTCCATCCCGTTTCGAAAGCTTCTGAGTTTCTCAGGATAATGGAAGTCCGATCCGATTTTCTCATTCACGCGGCCAAAGCATGTCTCGCTCCAGTCATAGGAGCACTGCATGAAGATACAGCCCGGATAGACATATTCAAAATAGTTGTTGATGAAAGCATTGAGATAGGTAGCCGGATACTTCATCCCCATCTTTGCCCAGAGATGCAGGTAGCGGTTTAGCGTCTCTCCATCGACCTGTTCCGGGAAGCGGAATTTGATATAATCCACCAGCGACGGATCATAGGCTGCGCCCATCTCTTCTATGGAGTCAAAAAAGAACAAATCCAGGATCTCGTTCTTTTCCTCCTCTGTCAGGCTGTCACCCAGATATTTTGTACACCTGGCTGTCTGCTGCAGCGGAATACTGAGCATTTCCTTGATGCTGCCTTTTTCGATTCCTGCCGCAGGATAAATCACCTGGTTGAAAAGAAGATGCAGCCCCAGCACGGCAATCAGAAGTGCCGGCATACCTTTCCTCAATTTCCGGTTGAACAGCAGATAAGTCACAGAAGAAAGAAGCAGCACATAGAAGCCGTCTTTGCGGAAGATCAGGATTCCCGCCGCGGCTAATGCCATCTGAACCGTATTCTCCTTGGTCCAGCCCTCTCTCAGCACGCCAAAAACAGCAATTCCGAACAGCAGCAGACAGGCGGCATACCAGACATCTTTTGTTATTACAAACATGCAGTTGGAAACGCGCGGGCTGACCAGATAATACACTTCCAGCACCACAGCCCACTTCCATGAGCAGTTTGCTTTTCTGATCAGTACCTGAATACTGTAGGACATCACGGCAAGAAAAGCCAGCGTCTGCAACATAGCGAAGGCAAATGCCCCCGCGTTCCAGGAATTCAGCAGTTCCTTTCCTGCTTTCAGGACACCGCACAGGAAAAGCGTATACGGTACCGGATGATGTGTAGTAAGCGGCGCTGCGCCGAACATCTGCGGAATGATTGTCTGACAGTCTCCCATAAATAAAGCGGGCCAGGAGGCAATCATATACGGCAGATATCCGAGCAGCAGGGTAAGGAATGCGGTCTGAAACGGCCGTCTGACCAACAGTTTCCCGTAACCGCGAATCTCCCGGTCAGGCCTTTCGTTCGAATAAGTCCTGTGCTCTGAGAGGAGGCTGAAGAGGCCCTGCAATCCTGCATAGAAAATCATCACATATCCGCAGAACGCCGCGGCGGCTTTCAGCAGATTCGTTTTCGAAGCATAAAGGCGTTCCGGGGTGGAATCCATCGCAAAGCAGAACCCGATCACGGAGAATGCGGCAAAAAGCAGAGCCGGAATCAGACAGCAAACGGTTCTTCGGCGGTCTCTTTCCGAAACAGTTTTTCCAAAGCTCCAGGCCCCTACAGCCGCAGCCGCGATAATGCTCACGATTGTTGTGGCAGTATTGCTGTCTTTGAATGTCGAGACAGCCAGGGACGCCAGCGTTCCATACACTGCCCCTCGCAGAATTGCTCTGCATGCCGTGCGTTTTCCAGTTATTTTTTGCTCGTCCATCGCTTTCCCTTATTCGGAACGATAATAAACATAGTTTGTAGGAAATTCATAATCCGTCCCGGTTGTCCCTTTGATCCAGTAGCCAAAAAGGTAATAATAATACTTCGGGTAAGGACGGCCGATCAGATACTGCATATTCACATTCCGGAAAGTCTCCCAGTTGTAGATCAGATCATGTACCATTTCACTGTCAAATGGAATGATATAGCGATTACTCCTGCTATAGTCTTCTGTACCTGTAATAACCATTTCACCCGGTCTTAGCTTCGCAGTATCAGGCTCCAGAAACCGTTCATCCTGAATATATATTTCTTTCGCGTCTCGTAACAGGTTTGTATCAAAGGCCAGATACGGTCCGGAAAGAGGTCTGGTGGCAATCAATGATGTCTCTTTCCAGTTTTCATCCGCAGCTGCCGCGATCAGCCGATTCACCCGTTCCCCGCTGTTTCTCTCCGACAATGCCGTCAGGAAAAAGCACCCTCTGCAGATCATAAGCGCAGCCAGCACCCCTAAAACAGTTCGAAGGTTTTTTCCTCCCTTATCATACAGCGTCCCTACAGCTGTCGATGCATAGAGATCTGTCAGGAACAGAAACGGGTAAAAAGAGCGCATAAAGAGAGAAATAATCGAAATGTTATAGATGAAAAATACAAGTATCACAATCGGGATTACCAGATTAAACAGGAAATCGACATCTGTCCGAATCGCTCTTTTTTTCAGACGGGATATGATGGCATAGCACATCAGGCCCGATGCAAGAGGAAAACCGGAATAACAAAGCGAGTATACTGCAACAGACGCCACATGGTTATACCAGCCTCCGAGTGTGAACAGGTTTCCTCCTCGCAAATATGCTCTGGACTCTGTCAGGATAACACGTGCGACATAAAGCGGATCTCGAACAACCTTCGGAGAACAGAATAAGAATCCGGCAAGTGCCGCAGCTCCCAGCATCACCGTAAGTCCAATTCTTTTCACTACCGTTTTCTTTCTGTACAGTCTCCACTGCATAGGAACCGGGATACAAAGGAAAAAAAACAGAGGGTACTTGACTGCAGCTAAGAAGCCACAAATCAGAGCCGCTGCCAGAAGGAGCGGCAATTTTCTTTTTCCGTCACTTGCCGCAGCGCAACAGACGATCTCCAGAACAAGGAGGAAAATGGAAATGGCATCCCCCGTTCCGTAGCGGGACTGTTCTATATGGAACAAAGAGAAAACCATCGTAGCTGCATAGACCAGCAGCGTAACATACCTCCTGTCTATATATCGGTACAGGAGAAAGAACCCCAAAACAGCGGCAGCTGAAAAATAAGCAACTGAAGCAATTCTGCCGGTTACAAATCCATTGATCGGATGGCCGCTTGCCTGTTTGATGATCTGCGCCGCAATATGAAAAGGAAGCTGGAAAACATATGCTCCCTCCGGATACTCTTTTGCCTCCTCATAAACGTCTCCGAGCCCCATGACCTTGTCTTTCAAGCTTACAGCAGCTCTTACAAACACATTCTCATCCGGGTGGAGCTCCATGTTATGCGTTAAGGTTACTCCCCTTGTCACCGCAATCAGCAGGATCATCAGCCAAACGATTCTGAATGCTCTACGCCTGTTCTCAACCTGTTTTTTCATGCTCCTGAATCCTTTACCGATGCAATTGTCCATTCCTGCGCTGTATTTCCATCCTCTGCAGGCCGGAGTACAGGTTTCCCATTTTCCAGTGTCAGGGCTCCTTCTTCAGAAAGGAGTGTAATCCCGGCACTTCGCTGTATTACATCGAATCTGCATTCATTTTCGGCCTCCGGTTCAACCGTAATCAGACTTCCATCCGCGGACCAGCCCATCGCCAGATTGTTCTCTGCACAGAGGAGGACAATTTTCCCGTCATCTCTGTTGTAGACCACCCAGTTCTGAAGCGTCTTTCCCGCACCGATCTTTCCTTCATCAACCACGAGTCCGATTCCCGTCTCTCCGGTTTTTTCAATGGTGACACACTGCGGATTCAGATCATAGAAATAGATCGTCGCTCCGGTGCAGGGGTACTGCTCTCTCAGGAAACGCAGCGTGTACAGGATATTCTCGTATGCGTATCTCTTCGGGCTGTAGCTTCCCGCGCCCTCGACACGATAGATTTCCTCAAATGAATCCGGAATGGCGCGGTAGATCTCCGCTTCGTCAGGATACTGCTCACTTTCCTCGAGAAAGCGTCCGCTGTAGGCGCCGCTGGTGATGAAGTATCGCTTGGTTGCATACGGCTCGTTCACACAGGCTTTACCGTCTGTTATGTGAAATGCGTAATACCGGTATCCCGCCGCACCGTTCGGTGACAGAGGCGTATAGCCCTCAAACAGCGAGTTTGCCGTATTCACCCCGTTCTCAAGGCAATAGCGGAGTGACACACTGCGTGTATCTTCCACCAGCTTGTTTTTCGTCAGTCCCACGGCAGAGAGAAGCAGATTAAGTCCCAGTACACCGGTAAAAACCAGGTATATAGCTGTCACAGGCTTCTTGATGAATTGTACTGAATCCGCCATTCGAATCCAGTATAATAAAGCAGAGAAGCCGATCGCTGTCAGCAGATCGTAAAACACATAAACCGGAATTCCCCACTGAATCCAGTGCAGGGACAGCACACTGATGCATGCCAGATAGACCGGCGCGATCAGAAGCACGGCTGTACGCTCTGAACGGTTCCGCAGAATCCAGATGAGTCCCGCAGCCGCTCCCAGCAGGGAGAACGGCTCCATGTCCCGGATCATAGTATTCAGATAAAAACGGAGATTCCCGAACCAACCGAGTCCGTCCGCGCCAAGATGATTCGGTCTCGCTTCAAAAACGAGCGTGTCATAGACCGAGCGGAAATCCGTAAACAGATTCGGGGCAATCACGAACAGGGTCAGCAGCAGCAGTCCGATGCTCAGAAGCCCGTAGAGCACAATCTTTCCGTACGTTTTTTCCCTGATACAGCGATAGATCACCGACGCCGCAATCACCAGGCAGAGAATCCCCGCCGGATATTTGATGCTGATCCCTACCCCGGTGACAACCACGGAAAGCCATAGCCACATGGTTTTTCCGCTCTCCAGGTACTTCTGTGAAATCAGCGCAAACAGCAGCACGAAGAAGGTGAGTACGATATCCGGTGTGGCATAGGCGGAGTGTTCCACCAGGACCGGCGAGAACGCGAAAACAAAGGCCGTGATCAGCTGTGTAAGCAGGCGATTCTCTTTTTTCACCATTCGTCCGGCCAGAATCGCTGCCAAAGGGATCATTGCGGTACCGAAAATTGCCGTAAAGCCCCTTGCGATCACGTAAAAGGCCATATAATGGGTCTCAAAAGCCTCATAGGCGGGTACCCCGAAGAGGATGCGAGATGCCACGGCAAACAGTGCCGCATTGCACTTGATCTCAAACTGATCCGGTCGATTGTAGACAAAAGCCAGCCAGGAATGCCTGCGCAGCATATCGATTGCATTGTCCACAATCGTGAACTCGTCCGGGTGCAGCGCCATCGGATACCCCCAGAAGCAGGAAGCGAGACGAAGCACCATTCCCCCCAATGTGATCAGGGCAAGGATCAAGATGGCTGTTCTTTTTTTCCGGCTGCATTCTGTCATTCTTTGCTCTGTCTCCCGATTTACGATTGCCGCTGCGCTGTTTTATTGGCCCGGATCAGTTCCAGTTCAAAGTCCTGGCGGTTCTTGCGGTTGATGGTTTCCAGAACCATTCCTGAAAAGAAGGCCTGAATCGCTGCGATCATTACAAATCCGCTTACAATCAGGGTCGGAAACCGCGGTACCAGCCCCGTTCGAAAGTACTCGGTGAAGACCGGCAGAAACATCACAAGCGCCAGGATCGCCAGCAGAAGAGCAATGATTCCGAAAAACACCATGGGTTTATAGGTGCGAAACAGTTTCCAGATCGTATGCAGGACCTTCATTCCGTCCGAATAGGTGTTGAGTTTGGAAACGCTGTTTTCCGGTCGATCCCGGTACTCGATGACCACGTTCTCCACCGCGAGGTTCTTATCAATCGCGTGAATGCTCATTTCCGTCTCGATCTCAAAGCCTCTGGACAAAACCGGAAATGTCTTGACAAACTGAAAGCTGAACGCTCTGTATCCGGTCATAATGTCCTTAATACTGCTTTGAAACAGAAAATTGATGCTCTTCCTCACCAGGAGGTTTCCGAGATTATGAAACGGGCGTTTATTCTCCTCGAAATACGTGGACGAGAGTCTGTCTCCTACCACCATATCGCATTGGCGTTCCAGAACCGCTTCGATCATCTTCGGCGCACTGTCGGCAGGGTAGGTATCGTCTCCGTCAACCATCAGGTAGCATTCTGCATCGATCTCACGGAACATTCTCCGGATCACGTTGCCTTTTCCCTGTCGATATTCACGGCGAACCGTCGCGCCGGCCTTCGCTGCTATTTCGGCAGTCCCGTCCGTGGAGTTGTTGTCGTAGACATAGACCCGGCTGTTTTCAGGGAGAACAGCCTGAAAGTCCCGTACAACCTTTTCGATTGTCTGTGCCTCATTGTAGCATGGGATTAAAACCGCTACTTTGTCCATAGTGTCCCCCTGATTACATCTTCCGCCTCTCCGCCAGGCAGTGCGGCAGTGCTGCAGCATGCAGTGCGGCAAGCGGCCAGATGACCGCCGTATATCGGATCTCCGGAATGCCGAAGGATGTCAGTATCGCCAGCAGAATGTTCATGGTCAGAAGGCTGATTAGGAGCATTCGTCTCTGTCGATTATCTTTCCGGATAATCATCAGGACAGCACCGGCAGCCGGCAGCAACGTCAGATATCCGTAGCTTTTCAGGAAGAGAACACCGAATCGGCGTATGGTTTTCCAGAGATACTCTCCCGGATGTTCCCGGACAAACGCTTTTGCCATATTCCCCAACAATCTGCTCTTCTCCGCCATTGTCATGTTCTCATCATAGTAGATCGCGTCTCTGGTCTCATCCAGGTAGCTCTCTCCCTCTTCAATCGTCACCGGGGCGTCTGGAGACGCCGTGATATAGAGATCCGCGCCGGAGTAACTTTCCAGGAGAATCAGTTCCCCGGTTTCCCGGTAGTTGACCGCCAGGTTCGCACTCAGCACCAGAATCGGCAGAAGTACCGCAGCAAATGCGCCGAGAAGTTTTCTCTTCTGTCCGGCAGCGACCAGGGTGTATCCAAGGATGGCCGCATAAACCGGAAACAATACCGGTCGCGTCAGAAAAAGAAACAGTCCCGCCAGGTTCAGCCACAGAAGCTTCCGCCTGCTATTCGTACATAGGATCAGCCAGAGAATCAAACACAACAGGAAGAGATAATAGTGTTCCACCATGATATTGCCGAGAAGAAGTCTGCAGCGCATGTATCCCAGCATATAGAACAGCGGGCTCAGCGCATATCGATCGAAAAGCGCGCGTTCCGATTCAGCAAGCATCAGGCATGAGCATCCAAAAAGAGCTGCCTGAAAGCCCGTGATCATTGGTTCCGTAAACCTCAGCGCTCTGAGAAGGAGCAGCACCAGCGGAAGCCCCGGCGGTACCACGAACCCCGGGAACCAGCGAATGTACTGAATAAAGTGTCCAGTGGTGAGAAAGCAGTCCGCAACACTCAGATACAGCTTGCCGTCGGCCGTCAGGTTTCCGATTTTCCCCATGCGGAAATATTCATACAGCAGG
Source organism: Oscillospiraceae bacterium (assembly GCA_017458335.1). GTDB lineage: Bacteria > Bacillota > Clostridia > Oscillospirales > Oscillospiraceae > Limivicinus. The sequence goes on along the minus strand of JAFTFT010000036.1, from coordinate 66,943 downwards.
AGCAGGGTCGTCGGAACCGCAAAAGCAACCAGACGAATGATCGTTATGTATTTGTTTCCTCGAATCGTTTTCATTCCGCTCTGCCGCTTGTCTACCCTATTCTACCACGATGATTCGGATTACATCATAATAGTCTGCCATCACACCGTTCGGCCACCCCGCATCAGGCATCAGATCCTGGTTTCCAAATTGCGCGGAATACTTGGTCTTACAGGGTAAAGGCGTCAGGACGACTCTTTTTTCTCCCGCCGCCGCTTCCGCAAATGCCGCTTCTCTCTCGCTAGCCGCCTGATGGACCCGGTAAATATCTGCTCCTCCAAGGGAAAAACAAAGCACAAAACATGCAGCAAGAAGGCAGGATATCGCGATTTTCAGGTTCCGACCCGCTCTGTTCCATTCCGGTTCCGCGAGGCAGACTGCTCCCAGAATCAGCAGTGTCACCGGAGCGCAGAAACCGCGAACCGGGAAGTATTCTCCAAAAAGGAAGAGGGAACAGCCTGAGATCCCACTGAATGCAAGAATCAGTGCCGACAGGATTCTCTCCTTATCCCCTCGCATCATCAGGGAGATTGTCAATGCTGCGCAGAAAATCATCAATGACAGGAATAATCCCGCGGGTGCGGAAGAAATCATTCCGCAGAATCTTCTGTATTCGTATCCACGAATGGCGAACACCAGAAAGCCTGTTCCACTCAGGATCACTCCTGCTGCAGATACCGTTAACAGTGCCGCTCTCTTTCCTCTCTTTTTTGTGATCAGAAAAAGGATTCCCATGATCAGGAGCAGCCCGGTCCCGAAGGCCGGAATTGCCATTTTCGGCAGAGCCGACAGAATGCGGGTCAGAACCCCCTGCTCCGTCGGGTCACCGGCGTCGTGCAGGCGCTGAAAAAGTTTTGCGGAAGGAGCCAGCATCAGGAAGAGATATCCGAATCCTCCGCTGAGAAGCAGTACAGCCTCTCCCCAAGGAAACCGGGTTGTACGAATCCAGTTTCTGACAAGAAGGAGGAACAGAATCATCAACATGGCAAAGGAAATATGCTCCGACCAGGCCCCTGCCGCAAATGCCGGAAGCAGAAGCAAAAGGACGCTGCGCGCACGGTTTTCCCGCTGCTGTTCCAGATGTCCCACTCTCCAGATGATAAACCAGGAAAAAGCGATACTCCAGAAGTAATTGCATGCGCCGGCCGTCCAGAAAAAAATCTGACCGAATACCGGCATACAGATCCAAAGCAGCATCCAGACCGCCGCTGTCATCCATACGGTCTGTTTGCCCCCCTGTTCTCTCAGGAAGGATTCTGTCGTCCAGGAAAAGAAAACCGCTGCCAGGCCGTTCAACACGGCAAAGAACCATCTGGGAAACATCAGGACCAGGCTGAGCCAGCCGTGTGAAAACACCCTGGGATTCAGAAGTTTCCGGTGCCAGGCCATGGAGATCCAGATCTCCCGCAGACTCCCGATGCGTGTCCCGGTTGAATATCCGAAAGCATAATTGTAGTCATCCGCGATCAGCGGCGTCCAGAGGCTGAACAGAAACATCACTCCGAAGACAGCCGCAAACAGAGCCGCACGTCCGATATTGATTTTTCTCTGTTTCTCCGACTGCATCTCTCAGTGCTTCCATAGCTTTCGAAGAAGCCCGCTCCCCTTGTTTTTTCTCTCACCGGCTGTATCCGGCTGCTCGTTTACCCCCACGAACTTCAGGACCGCAACCTGTGGTTCCATTCCCGGCGTGATTTCGATGGTATCGCTGTCATAATAGTGAAACAGGGCATCGGATTCAAAATAGTTTTTGAAATCTTCTATGTTCTCAAGACGGTGTCCGCCCCTGTTTCCGTCCCGGTAGTGCATGGGGATGATCACATTCGGCATCACTTCATCCGTCGCCCTTTTCGCTTCCTGGGCAGGCAGCGCCGTACACGATCCGGCACAGATCATCATGACGTCCGCACCAAAGAGTCTGCTGATCTCGCCGCCGGACAGCTGCGTCCCAAGATCGCCCATGTGAACGATTTTCATGCCGTCCGCTTTCAGGATGTGAATCAGGCAGAAGCCTCTCCAGTTGCCCATCTTGAAGTCATGCGGCACCCGGATCGTTTCAATCTCGAACGGGCATTCCGTTTCCGGTCTCCCGGACAGGATCACGCCTTCCCGATAGTTGTGTCCGAAATGCTCATGACTTACCAGAACCCGGTCGGCCATGACGCTCAGCTTCGGATAGCCGTTGATATAATCACTGTTATAGGGATCGATAACGATGCTGTAGCCCGCATGTGTGATGCGAAAGCCCGCATGTCCCAGCCATTGTATGGTCATTGACAACTCCTCTGATTCGCTGCCCTCCGCTTTTTACTGTTTCCAGGGCGCGATATAGGCGCTGAAGCCTTCGTGCTGTTCCTTCTGATAGCCCTGCCTGGTCAGCATCTCCAGCATATTGTCGATCTTTCCCTCTCCCGGGATCTTGAGTTCCGCATTCTCATGCTCCGCCAGGATGACATAATCAGAGGGATGCTGATTCAGTTCCGCCAGAAACTCCTGATACAGTTCGTCGCTGACCTGGATCGGCGGCCACTGAAAGAAGAACCTGTTTTGCGTTGTTCTGTCCGCAGCCAGATAAGGCCAGGCATAATTCCCGATAATCAGGACATCATCGCCTTCTTCCGTCTGCTCGGTCAGATAAGGAACCACACCGTCGTTATACCTCGGTCGGAGATTACTCACCGCCCGATGGGCCACCGCTGCAGATGCGAGGAGAAGACAGCAAAGTACGATCACCGTTGAATTCTTCTCCCGCTCTACTCTTCGATAGAGAAGATGCTGCAGCGCGTCGAACAGTCCTGAAGCCGGCAGGATCAATGCCGGAAGGAGAATGAGCAGATAATACAGCGAATCCCGCCCGCTGAGCTGCATAAGGATCAGGGAGACGACAAAGAACCACAGATTGAGCCATTGAAGCTTGTTCTTCCTATCATGCAAAAGGCTGACCGCTATTGCCAGGATTCCCGGCCATATTCTCATTAGATTGTTTTTGGTCAGCTGCAGATAACCTGCTAGTCCCGGTGCCATATTTTCGGAATATGTAAGGTTAAACACGATATAATAATGCCACATCTCCTCCAGACAGCCCTTCCGGACAGCCCAGATCAGCACCGGAAGAAATGCCGCCAGCATTCCAAGGAGGAAGAGGAGAATACAGGCCCAGATCTCCCGCCAGCGCTTCTCCCTGACCAGTCGGACGACCACCAGCGGGACAAAAGCGACCCATACCGTGACCAGATTGGCCTGCTGCAGCAGTACCACCATACAGGAAAACCCAAGCATGAAAAGCTGTCTGCCTGTGTAGTTTCCTGTCCGGAAGAATGAGAAGAAGATATATGCCGAAAGCGTGATCCAGAGCAGTGCGTGCTCTTCGGTATAGTTTCCCCCCTGGTACAGCTTGAAGGCGCAGACAAGCAGAACCAAAATGCTTGCGAGATAAGCATTTCTGCGGTCTTCCGTAGCGAAATCGGCAATCTTCAGCATCAGCAGCGTCAGAAGGAAGAAGCTGACCATCTCCAGGATCCACACACCGCCCGCTACCGATCCCGGCCAGATCGCATATCCGAGGTACTGGATGAAGTACAGTGCCGGGCCCTTATGGTCAAACAGATCAATATAAGGGATCTTCCCCGAGTGCATCTGCTTGCCGATATACAAGAACACGGAAGAATCCGTCTGTGTCGGCATAGTTGTCCAGGGATACTGCCGCAGCAGTGTTCCAACCGCAAGGGTGACACAGCCGCAGACCAGAAGATCCAGGGCGCGATCCGGTACACGGATTCGCCCCGCCGGAATCAGCAGCCAGAGCAGCTGCATCCCGCACAGCAGCAGCAACGGCGCCAGCAGCAGAATGTCTCTTCCGTAAAATATTTCCACTCCGTTAAGACCTCCTCAGGTATGCTTCCGGTTACAGGGCTTTGTTGATATCCCGGAAGTCGGAGAGTGCCTGCCGTCCGATCTTGAAGATTTTCTTCATGTTGATTGAGTTCACGCCACCCTGCCGCGGTCGGAAGGTAATCGGGATATACTTGATCGCACAACCTTTCTTGGTATAAACCACTGTCAGCAGCACATTGGAAAGGTTAAAATCTTTCGGGATCAGGTCGATATACCGGCTCAGGGTCTCCGCTTTCATCAGTCGATACGGCGTGTTTGCATCGGTCACGGTCACCCCGAAACAGACCTTGATGACCGCCTTCAGCGTCTTGGTCACGAACACTCGTGAACCACCGTCCTGACGGCCTCTTCGCCAGCCGATCACCAGATCATAGTTTTCTCTCTCTTCCCAGAACGGCTCGAACTCCTCCGGCAACGTCTGTCCGTCAGAGTCGGTTTGAAAGATATAATCCGCATCATGGTCCAGCGCATAATGATACCCGAACAGAACCGTAGCGCCGTGTCCCCCGTTCGGCTTTGTCAGCGGGAGCAGCAGAGGCTTTTCTTCCGCACAGCTTTTCAGTATGTCATAAGTACTGTCCTTGCTTCCGTCATCAATGATAACCAGGCGGGATTCTCCCCCGCCGTTGTGTTTCTCCACGACGGGGTACCAGTCCTCCACAACCTGACGGATATTCTCTTCCTCGTTGTAGGCGGGGATCACAATAAACAGCTTATCCATATTTCCTCCTGTTATCTGAGTGATGATCCGATATATATTTCGAAATCCTCATATTCTTCTCTCTGATATCCTTCATCCGACTCCAGAAAGCTTCTGAGTCCGCCGAGTGCGTCGTCTATCCGGTCTCTGTCCTCCGGAGTTCCGGGCAGTGCGATCCAGTCTGACGGTTTCCGCCGAAGTTCCTCATAAAAATCATCTCTGAGCCCGTCGCTGATCTCCATGGGAGGGAGCTGGTAGAAAAAGCGGTTTTCCGTTTTCCGGTCGCTCAGCAGATAGTACCAGGAGCTGTTTCCGATGATCAGCACATCGTCTTCTGCGTTCGTGTTCTCTTTCAGATAGGCCGTCAGATGGTCGTCCTCTGCAGAATAGGAGAACATGATCCGGTAGGACAGCGCGCCTGCCACGATCAGGACACTGGTTCCAAGCACTGCCGCCGGGTTCACTGTTCCGCTCCTGTTTCTGTTTCGAAACAGCCTCGAAGAACGGTCGAAACAGCAGGCGAACGGCAGGACGACCGCCGGGAGCATAACAATCGCGTAGTGATAGTAAAGTCTGCCGCTCATCGATGCCGAAGCAACAGAGACTGCATAGAACAGCAGATTGTACCAAAGCAGCTTTCTGTGCGGCATCAGGATCAGGCTGATCACCAGCGCCACCGCAGCCGGCCACAGAACTTTCACAAAGAGCAGAAACAGGATGATGCGTTCTCTCAATCCCACCGCCACGCTGCCCGTATAACGGAAATTGAACAGGATGTAGTCCTCCCAGAGTTCCCGGAGAAATCCCGCTTTCGCTGCCCAGATTACGAACGGAAGCGTCAGCAGAAGCACTCCGCCCAGGAACAGGAGCGTGCATCTGCCCAGGTCGGAAAAGCGCTTCTCTTTCACCAAGAGTATCAGGACAATCGGAACGTAACAGGCCCATACAGCGACCATATTCGCCCGAAGCATCAGCACGGCTGCAAAACTCGCTCCCAGCAGGAGAATGTCCCGAGGCCGGTACGTCCCTTTTTCAAAGAAGATGCAGCAGATCGATGCGGCACAGGCAATCCACGGCAGAGCAAATTCCTCCGTGAAATTTCCTCCCTGCCATACCATCCAGCCGCAGGCGCCGAGTACCGCGAGAACAGCGAGGTATGTGCTCTCTCTGTTTTCTGTCACAAGCCCTGCCAGCTCCAGCATATACGCGGCGGACAGCGCCATGCCCAGCAGCTCCAGCAGCCAAACCCCGGTATAACTGCCCGGTGTCAGCCCGATCCCGATTCTCTGAATCAGATACAGAAGCGGCCCCTTATGATCAAACAGATCCCGGTACGGCAGCTTTCCTTCCGCCATTCTCTTCCCGATATACAGGAACGCCGAAGAATCCTGAATCGGGGGCCGGGCATTTCCCGGATAGAGCCGAAGCAGACTCGCTGCCGCAAACGCCGTACAGAGGCAGAACAGGCAATCCATAAACCGCCGGTTCGGTATTTTGCTCCCCTCCCCGGACTTTTCTGGGATTCGAAGCCACAGAAACTGCAGCGCAAATAATGCGACAAACATCATCCCGAAAAACAGATTGCTGCCGTATAGATTCACCTGATTCTGTCCTCCGTCTTCGCACCGATTCCGGCGATCATTCCGTTTTCTTTCACCTGCCGGACGGGCAGGATGCTTACCCTATTCTCTGGTAATGAATATCCGTCACTTCTACGCTCTGTCCCGCAGCCGGGAAGACCGGGAACTGGAGATAGCGGATATCGGATGTCTCAAAAACCAGCTCCGCGGTACATGTTCCGTCCGGTTTCAGGTCCTCAGGCTCCACGGTTTTCTCCGCCAGGCTGTGACCGTCCAGTGTCGCAACATATAGTGAGCACACGGGCTTATCCTGTTCGCCAATGCCATCTGCTTTCAGTTCAAACGTGATCCGGTAGGTTCCGGCATAGAAATCCAGATACGGGCCATGATTCAGTCTCTTCCCGTCCTCCAGAACAACGCTGCCCTCTTCGGTCAGACTGAGTTCATTGAGTTCTGCAAACGCGCCCAGATCTACTTCTCTGACCGCCGCATCATATGTCGTCCATCGGTACCCGGCTTCCGTCAATCCTTCGATGACCGATGGATCATTCGAGTATACCGCATCATCGGGTGAAATCTGTGTAAACCGGAAACCCTTTCCCTGAAAAACATGATAATCTTCTTTCAGATCCACCACAACGGAGATGTTTTCCAGCCTTGCCAGATCCTTCCCGTACCAGATACTCCGGCTGATCCCCGGAAAACGGCGGTGCATCAGTTCCGGTTCTTTATTGGCAATGACTTGCCCGCTTGCAGCCTCAAGCATCTGCATGATAGCCTCTGCTTTTTGGTGATTGATCTGTCCCGATTCATCCGCCTGCCGGATTACATGGGAATCCGCCAGCATCATTCCGAACAGCACGGTGAATCCCAGGGCAATTCCTGCCAGAGTTTTGCCGTTCCATCCCTGCCGCTTCTGAAGCCGCCCGGCCTGCAGGCACAGCAGCCATCCGGAAGTTCCTGCTGCAAGCAGCAGAACCGCGCACCACAGGACTGCCCGGATCTCTCCCTGGGCCGAATCCGTCCCTCGGAGATCAAACACGGTTCGAAGTCTGTCAAGCACAGGTGGAGCCGCCAGGAAAGCTGTCACCAGGAGCACAGCCGCACAGCAGACAGCAGCCCGGTTCTTCCAAAGTCTCTCCTTGAATTTGCTGTTGTCCGGAAGCGGATCCTTCTGCTGTGTTATCGATGCAAACGGAAGTGCCAGAAGCATGTTGTACTGAACTTCCGGAAAGTGATGCTCACTCACCGCATGAAAAGCAATCACCGTCATAATGCAGAGAAGCTTCTGATCTCCAGCCCGATAGGCGCGAAAGCCCATGCCTGTCCAGAGCGCCGCCACGGTTAAAAACGGAACCCATCCGTAACGAATCAACAGCATTGCGTAGGAGCTGTCAAGGAAATAATAAGCCTCTGACTCAATGGTGATGCCGCCGAGGCCGACCTGCGGATAGTTGCTGCCGAAAGCGGAAATCCCCTGATCACGCAGAATCATCAACGTCATATACAGGCGGTAAGAAAACAGCCGGTCAAAGGCGGTTCCAACTTTCGTTCCCTGAGCATAAAGCAGAACTGCGAGAAAATAAGCTGCCGCGAAGAGCAGGAAAGAGAAAACCATCAGAAGCTGAACACTTCTGCCGAGCTTTGATATCCCGCTTTTTCTGCCCTGCATCCGCCGCCGCATCATATTATACAGGATAAAAACCAAAAACAGAAGGCTGCACAGGGCCGAAGTCCGGCTTCCCGCGATCATCAGAGAAATCCAGAGCGACAGAAGTGCACTGAGTATCGCGAGGGCAGTCGGCATTCGCTCCCAGGAGAGCCAGAGCGTCATCACGAAGAACAGCACCAGAGAGGCAAAGTCGGTTGGATAAGCGATCCCCCAGCTGCTTCGGAAACGCCCGCCGCCTGAATAAACGATATTGGGGATCACGCCCGTAAAGGAGCAGAGAATCGTAACCGCAAGAAAGCTCCCTACCGACGCTGCGTAAAGTTTCAGGACTTTTCTGTATTCCATTCCGGATGCCCCGGCGGCCAGTACAGGGATCATCAGGAGGAACAGCTCTCTTCCGGTCCGGTATGCGAAAAAGAAGACCGCCGCAGTCACTGCAATCAATACGGTTCTAATGTTTCGAAGCCCGGCCAGGATCTTTCCCAGTGCCGGAAGCGCCGCCGCACACAGGATCACCAGAAATACCGGCCGGTCCGGGAATGTGTAGGCCGGAAGGACATATGTGGAATTATAAATACACTGACAGATCAGATAGAATCCCGTCACAAGAAGAAACAGCCATTCGATCATCTCTGCGGATTTCCGTTTTGTCAATTCGTTCCCTCTGTGCGTCATTTCATCCCAGCCCGTTTTGATCATCCCATTTTTATAAAACGGAAGTCTCCTGCTCTTTCTGCCCATAAGGGTATCAGTTTATTTTACACCATGGCGACATTCTTGACAAGTTTAATTTTAGCAGGGGGAGCCTTTCGGCTCCCCCTGCCCAGAATGTATCAGATTTTCCGATCTCTTACCTGTGAATCATAATGCTTGTTTAAAAACGGTCTGATGACATAGTAGATCAGCTTGTTCTCTCCATTCGTGATGTACAGGGTAAAGGTTGCAACAAACCCGATCAAGCCGATCAGCAGAAATTTTCCGAGCACCTTCAGGATCATCTTCAGAATTTTTTTCATCTCCATCTACCTCCCGGTCAATATGCTTCCGCATCATCGAACTCGACAATCGTCGGGTCAAGCGGCTTCTCATTCAGGACAACAGACATATACTTGTTGACGCAGTTGCGCATGTCCTGACGGGAAACCGTGCGGCTGTCCTGTAGATCGTGCTCAATGAAGATAAAGTGGAATCCCAGGTCCCTCGCCTGCTCCTCCATCATTCCGTGTACGCCGAGCATGCCGTTGCAGGCGATGTTGTCGTTCATCAGGACCATGTCGCAGTTGAAGTTCTTGGCCCAGTCCCAGACGGCGTTGATGTTCTCCCATCCGCCGACGGCGTGGTGACGCATGCAGGCCTTCTCAGTGAAGCGTGTGATGTCGTCCATGGCGATCTCCGGATCCTCGGTGTTGATGATGTTGTAGCCCATGGTGGAGTCCATGTTGAGGACGATGGTGATGCCCCAGCAGTTCTGCGTCCAGGTCGGGAAATCCGTATAATACACAGCTGAAGGTCCCCAGAGGAACGCTCTGTGCCGGGTCTTTCCGCCGAAGGGGAGATACTTCTTCTCATAGCACCTGCGCATGATTTGAATCACTTTGCGGTCAACCTTGTTGAAATACTCCTCCTGGCCGTTCACGGACTGCCAGGAATACAGACGGTACAGAGATTCCGCAATGCCGGAAAGGGGCGAATAGGGCGTCTTAAAGAGATCCCACTTCTCCAGCTCAATGGTGTTCTGCTCATTCATCAGCCGTGCATATTTGAAGAACTCGTTCCAGTCGTATTTGACCCCGTAGTGCTCCTCAACAAAAGCCATCGCGTTCTGCAGGGTCTCTCTTGAATAGGGCAGTGCCTCGGGGTTATTGTGCTGCATTGCAAGCGTAATCGGGAAGTCCGGTTTCGCATAGCGGCGGCGCTGGAACATGGAGGTTGCCTCCGAAGCGTTGCAGGGCATGTTCGTCGAGAGCAGAACCCGTCCGAAGAGCGGAAAGGCGTCGTCGATGGCAACGCCGGTCTCGGCGGCACATCTGGAACATACGTCCGCCGGCAGTCCGTAGGATTCCGCCACATCGATGTAATAGGGCTCGATATGCTGGTCAATGTCGCAGATGATGAACTCCGGCAATGTCTGCAGCGGGAAGGGATATAGCCCCTTGAAGCCCTTCAGGAAGAGCGGTGTGATCGTCTCGTCATGCGGGATAATGTTCATCGTGTCCGGACCGCCGCCGAAGCGCGCGTCGTTCTTCAGCGCAAATGCGATTCTCTTGGTCAGACTCTGTACAATCGCGTGCATATTCATATGTGCGATCTGCAGCTCCGGTCCGCGGTAGCCTTCAAAAAGCCGATCGATGAACATGAAGGTTCCCAGATAGGAGCCCATCCAGCGGTATTCCCAGAACCCCTTCAGAATCGGCACGGGCGCCGAGGCCACCATCTGCACCATGCTGAGGATATTGTTGAGCCAGGCACCGTAGTCCACCATGGTGTCCTTTACACCGCGCCATTCACGCCACTTGGCCACGCCGGTCTTGTCATAATAGCGGTCGCGCTGTCCGCCTGTGCCCTTCTCCGCCTTCTTCAGCGGATCGAAGCGCTCCAGCGCTTTGTCCAGGGGTGCGACCATCTTGTCCAGAAGCTTCATGTTACTTTCCTCCCTGGATCTGTTTGATTTCAAGAGACTCAATAAAGGCCTGGAATCTCGTCCGCAGCTGTCCAACCGCGCCGAGCGCGTATTCCTTCTCGATCGTACAGGTCGGAATATGCCGCTCGTTGATAAAGATGTTGGAGGCCAAAACCTTTTCATAGCTCCAGAATTCACAGAATTTCATATTCTCGTAGATGATGCCTTCCGCGCCGAATTCCTTCACCAGGCGTTCTACTTCGTCATGGCGCTGGTCGATCTTCATTCCGTCCATGAACCGCGCGCACTGGTTCCAGTGCAGATAGGTGCGGCAGATCGCATCAAACGCGGATTCTCCCTCCAGGATTTCGATCTCTTCGCGGCTCGGGAAGCTTCCGAAGCAGTATCGGTCTGCAACTACCATTGCTCCGCAGGTCTCAATCAGTTTCGTAAACTCCGGATCGTCAACCTCGCTGCCCACCAGCACCACTCTGGTACGGAACGGGAACGTTGGCTCCGGCTCGCGCGTCTTCAGCTCTTCCAGCGTCTCTTCCAGATACGGCAGGATCAGATCCTGCGGACAGACCTGGCTGACCAGCTGCATCACATGGAATTCATATCCGGTGATCGGCGGGTTCGGAAGCCTGCGGAAGGCCCCGATTTCCGTAATCACACGGCAGAGGCGGTTGTGCTTCTCGACTGCACTGCGCAGAGCCTCCTCCGATGTGTCAACGCCGAGCTTCTCCTTCAGAGGCTGGAGAACCTTTACAGCGAGTTGGACCTTGTAGTAGTCCAGGTTGGTCTTGTCACCCTTCATCGGCGGGTCAATATGCGTCACGAAAAACCTGTCGTTTTTCACCGGATGGAGCAGGGTGAAGTGGGTCTCCATGCGGTCCATTGTCGCGCAGCTCTCCGCCCCGAAGAGTGCGTCGAGATAATTATACCCTCCTTCGATCGCGCGTTCCAGAATGGATCGCGCATAGGGACATGACCGGTTGGTCATATAATATCCGGCAATGTCCGTGGATGTGCAGCGCGGTGCGCGCAGCCTGCTGGAGAAGCAGCCGGGAAGATTCAGCAAAACCTCGGGAATATAGTAGCAGTTATATCCCAGGGCAAGCTGTCCTTCGCTTTTGGCTTTTTCCACCAGTTCATTCTGTGCGTCCTGCAGCAGATTCTCAAAAAAGATCAGATGCTTCAGGTCTTTCAAGCAATACACCTCTTTTTCATGGATTTTTATCTGTAACTGGTTATATAATTTTACTATACCAGATTACTCCCATCAATATACACTTTCCGAAGTCTGTATAAAAAACGTTTAATTTACATTTATGCACTTGCACCCCGGAAGAAAACATGATAAGCTGTATTCAGGTTTGGATACCAAAACCTTATCATATGAAGGAGGGATTGCTATGGTCAGCATTCTCATGGGTCTGAAGGGAAGCGGCAAGACAAAGCGCCTCGTAGAAATGGTTCGCGAAGCGGTAAAGGAAGAAACCGGTGACGTCGTTTGTATCGAAAAGGAGCGGAAGCTCACGTATGATATTCCCTATCAGGCCCGTTTGATCGAAGCCGGTGCATATGATATCGGCAGCTATGAGTTTCTGAAGGGGCTGATTTGCGGTGTTCACGCCGGCAACTATGACATCACCCACTTCTTTGTGGATAATTTCTATAAGTTGGTCAATGACAAAGATCCGGAATCTCTTATTACATTCATCAGCTGGCTTGAAAAGTTCTCTGAGAATGAGCATATCAGCTTTGTTCTCTCCATCACGTCTGATCCGGAGACTGTCCCGGAGCCTCTGAAGAAATATATCATCTGATCTCTATTCCGTATAATACTTCACCCGCTCCTTTCGGAGCGGGTGAAGTATTATAATTCCCGGTACATGGCCGCCGCATCGGCTTTTTTTGCATTCTCGCTGATATCCGTAACCTCGACCCGCAGACTGCGGTTGCCGAAGGCAATCTCGATTACGTCTCCGATTTTGACCTGATAGCCTGCCTTCGCCTCCCGGCCGTTTACCGTAACTCTTTCGCTGTCACAGGCCTCATTGGCAACGGTCCGTCTCTTGATGAGGCGTGATACCTTCAGGTATTTATCCAGTCTCATATTCTGCTCCGTTTCTTTCTTATCCGTTTTCTGTCATGCCCTGCCATCCTGCCATATTAAAACACAATGGTACAGTCCGGCATCAAGCTTCGCAGCTCATAAACGGCTTCTTCCGACAGGGGGTTCCCTGTAAGCGTCAATTTCTTCAGACTCGTGAGTTTTCGGAGGTTTGCAACCGATTCTATCTGATTACCGCTCAAATCCAGTTCCTCCAGAGCGGAAAGAGCATACAGGGAAAGCACATCTCTGATCTGATTCCCGGAAAGATTCAGTTTCCGGATGGACTCCTTGGATGCCGTTATTTCAAATGGGTACAGGTTCGTAATTTCATTGTCTCTCAGGTCCAGCTCTTCCAGTGCAGTCATTTTGATGATACCGCTCAGATCCGAGATTTCCGCAGCTGGGAATACAAGCTGTTTTTCATCGCTTCGCAGACGATGTCCGGAAAACTCGATTTCATAAACCAGCTCCGGCAATGCGATGCTGCATCCGGGCAGTGCTGATTTGAGCGCCCCAACAGCGATGTCGCTCAGCCCTCTGTTGTCCCTCAGGTCGATGCTGACAATATTCTTCAGCCCGTATAGTTCCGCCAGATCCGCATCTGTAACGGACGTATCTCTCAGGTCCAGAATCTTCAGCCTGCTCAGTCGCCCCAATCCCGAATAATCCCTGATCGGATTTCCTCTGAGATCAAGTTCCGTCAGCTGCCCCATGGAACCGGCTGAAGTCGTTTCCGTGATCCGATTGTTCTCCGCTTCCAGTTTCACAAGATTCGGAAGACCGATCAGCGGTCTCAGATCACTCACGGCATTGTCATTGATATTCAGTTTTTCCAGTTTGGACAATTCCATCAACGCGCGTATATCCGTGATTTCGTTGTCGCTGACGTTCAGAATTTTCAGCTCCTTAAAGCCCTGCAGCATGCTGATATCCGTAAGATTCTTCCCGTTGAGTGAGAGTTCTTCCGCGTTCAGCGGGAAATTCTCCCCCGCAAAAAACAGCTTTTCCTCCCCGCTTATTCCGAAGCGGATGGCGCAGTCCGGGAGACTCTCCGCCAGTGCATATACCGTTCCCTCTTCTACTCCGGTATCGACAATGCTCAGGCTGGCGAGGAAGCGGAGGGATCGCAGCTCAGTACAGTCCGTCAGTGGATTTTGGTCCAGATTCAACGATCGCAGGCTGTCCAGTTTCGTCAGTGCCTGGATATTTCGGATTTGATTTCCAGCGAGATCCAACTCATCCAGGCCTTTGAGTTCGCCGAGCGCCGTGATGTCCGAAATCTGGTTATTCTTCAGCGACAGGCGGTCCAGCGCATACAGAGCCGTCAGCTGTTGAAGCTGCGCGTCATTCAGTCCGAGTCCGTCCAGCGTCGCGCTCTGCTCATTCATATCCAGCTCGACCCCGGCAATTGTCACTTTCTGTGCCTGAGTTTTCTGAAGCTTTCTCTGCTCAATGGACTGAATCCTGTTTGAGATTGCCGGATCTGCCGTATTCAACTTTCGCAGGGTCTCCAGTGCGCGCGGATAGTTTTCCAGTGCCTCATAGCAGTCTGCTGTCAGGAGCAGAATCTCCGTATTTCTGTCCTCATCCTTGATCCGCCGCAGGTAGAGCAGCGCGTTCTCATAATCCCCCGCGCTGTAGCTCTCCCGTGCTTTTCGTGTATACTCTTCTGCCCGTCTCTCGGTTGCCTGATGCAGAAGCAGAACGGCGGCTGTAGCCAGCATCAGGAGCATCACGGCTGTGATCGCAAGATAAGTTTTCTTTTTTCCTCGGGTTTTCCCCGTATGAAGAAGCTTCCTATGCATCGCCGTCATGTCCGTGAGGATATGTCGTTTTCCAGGGGCTCCCGCTCCGTCGGCTGCGTCTCAGGCGGTATATCCGTTGCCGCCGCTTCGCCGGGCTCTTCCGGAACCGCAGATACTTCTTCCGCCGTCTCTTCCTGTCTGTCAGAAACCTTTGGTTTTCTGAATCCGGGCAGGTGTATCATCGGCTCCACAATGATCTTTTTCATGGAAAGGGAGAGACAGAAAAGCCCAAGCATGATACACAGTACGCTCATCTCCTGCATTCCGCCGGAGAAGCTCACCGGGTTCACCGTATCCCTCAGAGCGGGGAGGTCCTCAATGAATATGTGATACAGAAACGGCAGGCCGAACAGCAGCACAAGAATCCATTTGGTCCGGATCACCCCGAACACCGTTCCGGTATACAGGGCAATCACCGCCGAATAGAGCAGGATGCAGAGTACGGTGTGCACCGTGCTCTCAAAACCCAGCGATTTGATGATGAAAAAAACCGCCCCCAGGATTACCGGGATGAACGACAGCCAAAGTGCTCTTCGGCCGAGCAGCCACACAAGTACCATCAGCAGCAGTGCGCTGCCGATGGGCAGCGCAATCTGCGCAGCTGCAAAGGACCGGTCATTCCAGAGTCCCCAGCATCCGATCAGCCGAAACGCGATGGACAATGCCATCAGGATGATCATCGCCTGAACTCCGAAGCTGTTTCGTTCGGTATAGAATCTGACTCTTTCTGTCTTCATAGCACCGCTCCGTTGCGCACAGTTTACATAAACCTGACTGATTATAGCATACCGGTGCTTTCTGCGCAAGCGAAAAGCGGGCCTTCCGGCCCGCTTTTCATGCTTTTGTTCTTTTGTACCCGAAGCCGGGATTTTCCGTAATGCTTACTCTTCGGCAGTGAACTCATCCTTACCTGCGCCGCAGAGTTCGCAGGCAAAATCATCGGGAAGATCTTCCCACTTCACGCCGGCCTCTTCCTCATCATAGACCCAGCCGCAAAGATTGCAGACATACTTCATGATCCTGTTCTCCTTTCCTTAGTCTTGGCTGCTTCCCGCCGGCGGCGGGAACGCAGAAGGTCAGACCGCGAAGGCTGCGGTCCTGTCATGCATTACTTGAAATATCTCTCCAGAAGCCCCTTGAATGCCTTGCCGTGGCGGGCCTCATCGCGGGCCATCTCATGGATGGTGTCATGCAGTGCGTCAAGGTTGTACTTCTTGCAGAGCTTGGCCAGTTCCGTCTTGCCCGCGGTCGCGCCGTTTTCGGCATCGACGCGCATCTGAAGATTCTTCTTTGTGCTGTCGGTCAGCACCTCGCCCAGGAGCTCCGCAAACTTTGCGGCGTGCTCTGCCTCCTCCAGGCCGGCCTTTTCCCAATACATGCCGACTTCGGGATAGCCCTCGCGATAGGCGACACGGGCCATCGCCAGATACATGCCGACTTCGGAGCACTCCCCCTCAAAGTTGGAGCGCAGCCCCGCAATGATCTCTTCCTTCACTTCCTCCGGAACATCTGCTCCGAACACCTTGCCGACGCCGACAACATGCTCCGCCGCCCAGGTCAGCTCCTCCGCCTGCAGCGTGAAACGCTCACCGGGGACTTTGCAAACCGGGCACTTCTCAGGGGGCGTATCCCCCTCATGGACGTAGCCGCAAACCGGACATACCCATTTTTTCATGATTTCTACCTCCTGTGTTATGATGAAATTGAAATGGTTCCTCAAATGATCGGGTTCTCATTCTCTGTCTTTTAAATTACCATAGTCCCGCTCTCTTGTAAAGAAGCTTTCTGTGAATTTTCTTATACGCAGTTTTCAATGAGAGTCAGAAGCATTTCTTTCTGCCGCTGCGTCAGGGCGTAGACGTAGTGTCTGCGCCATTCGGGAGAATACCAGCTGTCCCGGGCTATTTCGATCCTCTTCCCGTTTTTGTCTGTCTCGAATTTTCCTTTCTCATCCACGCGGTAGACCACAGCCGCGGCATCCGCCGCCATCTGCCGTTCCAGCACGCTCCGGTAAACGGGAAATCCCGGGCTGCTCTCCTGATACGCTTCCGAAAGGAGATTTCTCACAAACTTCCAGGCTGCAAGCCGCGTATCTTCCGGAGAGTCCGCCGCAATTCCGATGCACTCGTCGAAAACCAGTCTGGACCGTGATCCCTCTTCCGTCGGCCATCCGACGAAGCATGCGCCGCTGTGAAAGAACGCGTCATACCATTTGAGATCATCCAGTGTTTCAATATAAGCCTGCATCATCAGCAGTCTCCCGCTGTAGATGCGGCTCTCCATACTGGCGGAGTCCGCGGCAAATCTGTCATAGGTATAGTCCGCCGGCTGCAGATTTGCAAAGCTCTGCAGCTCCGCATGGAGTCCTGCATCAAAGCCGTCCCCCAGGTCCAGCTCTTTCCTGTTGACGCTTCGGAGGTCCTCCATCAGTCTCTCAGAGGTGTAATAGGGCTCATAGAGGAGACTTCCGGCCGGCATATTGTTCAGTATGTTTCTCAGGTCCGCGAAACTCAGCCGTGTTTTCCCTTCCACGGTATTGTGATCGCAGGCCATTGTCCGGATCCGGAACGAGGCTGCAATCCTGTATAGTGCCCCGCTCTTTTCCGAGAGCGCGTTCATCACGCTCGGGAATATTTTCTCCTGTCCGCCGCTTTCATCCTCCCGCAGCAGCGTGCTCAGATCCGCAAGCCGCTCCTCCGTCTCCAGTCGTTCATAGAGGCTCTCGTTCATCACCAGCAATGTGGCGGGTTCATCACCTGTCAGCTCTGCTTCGAGGTTCCGATAATCCACCGCCTCAAGAAAAAAGTCATGCTCCTCCCGGTTGAATGCCACAATCTCCCGCATCAGGCGGTCGGAGATCTCCTCAAAGCCGATCCGGAGCAGCCGGCGCTCCGTCGGAATCTCACAGGGTGAAGCGATCAGATACAGATTGTCCGACGCACCTGTTTCATTTTCGCCGCGGAGCAGGAAGTGCAGGCTTCCGTCCTCTCCTGCAAAGAAGGCTCCTATGGAACTCGGCACCGCCTCTACATCCAGAAGCGAAACCAGCTTCTCACTCGTCCCATTCTGCAGGCTCAAGCAAAGAATATCGCTGTTTCGCAGGTATAAAAGCTGATCCCCCGTCTGTCCCGCGCAGAATCCATGCGCCTCTTCCGGGAGCCGCTGCGGAACACCCGCCGTGCGGTCGCCCGGATTGATCACACTGACCCAGAGGAGCTTGTCATCCTGCAGAATGACGGCAAGCCTTCCGTCCCGTGTCGCGCAGATTTCCCGGATCGAAAAAGGCGCCGTGACAGAGAACTGTTTTTTTCCGTCCAGACCGATAAAAAGGATCTCCTGCCCCTGCGGAACTGCCACGATGTCATGTTCAAGGAGCACTGCCTCTGAGCAGTTCAGTCCGGCGCCCGGCTGGATTTCTATTTCACTGCTGCTGATCGCTGTGCCGTTTTCTTTCAGCAGCCGGACATAGTATCGGTCTCTGGTCTGCGTTCCCTGTGTTGTCAGCCAGGACTCATAGCTGGATTCAAGGACCACGATACTCCCGTCCGGACGCATGCGGAAGGCGCGCGGCCTCATCTCCGAAAAAAAACGCTCCAGCTGTTCTGTGTTCTCCGGTGCCGGCAGCGGCCGGTAGCGGCGGATCATATTTCGTTTGCCGCTCTCTGTTATAATGAAAAGATTGTTTCCGTATACGTCATAGCGTCCGTCGTTGACAAACTCTGTCTCTTCTTCGTATCCCGACGGAATCTCTACGGCTACCCTCCGGTTGATATACGCGAGAAAGCCGCTTTCACATTCCTGCTGAAAGACAACCGCTTCCTTCCGGTCCGTGAGCGTAATCGACGAAGAGCGCACCGTATACCGCTGAAGCCAGGTCTCATAACCCGCTTCTTCCTGCGGTGCTTCTGTCTGCTCTTCGATGATTTCGGTTTCCTGCCGCACCGCAGGGCCGCAGCCGCTCAGTAAAACCGCGCACATTGCCGCCGCGATCCCCGCCGCCAGCCAGTTTCGCACACTTTTCATAGTCTGCTCCCAATGAAATGATCGTCCGTTTTGATCATCATACCATATCCGAAAAGGCACCGCAAGGCCGGCTTTTTCTTAATTATCTCTGAATCCTTGCCCCGCCACTTTGCGAATTTAAAAATCTGTGTTATAATGATGTTATCTTTTCTCTAATCTCATCCCCGGATGAACAACGGAAGTGACGTGATACGCGATGGCTTCGAGAAATCCTGCCTCGGAAGAACAACTGAAAAAGCGCAGTGCAGCCCGGGGTCTTCTGCGGGCAGGCGGGTATACCATCGACACGCTCTCCTCCGTCCTCGTCGCGATCCTCCGCGTCATCGGCACTCTCCTTTTGATTCTGCTGGTGACGGGCACACTCTTTACCTGCATCTTTGCCTACTATGTCAAAACCTGCCTCACACCGGAACTGGACATCTCTCTGGAGGACTATCAGTTGAGTGAGGCCAGTACCATCTGGAAACAGGATCTGGCGGGAGAATGGCAGGAGGGCATTACCATCGGCGGAGATCAGCGCCGCATCTGGGTCGAGTATGAAGAAATCCCGAAGTATATGGAGCAGGCCCTGATCGCCATTGAGGACAAGCGCTTCTATGAGCATAAGGGGGTCGACTGGTACCGCACTGCGGGCGCTTTTATCCAGATGTTCGCCCGTATGGAGACCAGTTACGGCGGCTCTACCATCACCCAGCAGCTGCTGAAAAACCTCACCGGAAAGGACCAGATCACGGTCTCCCGAAAACTGACCGAGATCTTCGGCGCCCTGGAGCTGGAAAAGAAATACGACAAGCAGGAAATCCTGGAGTGGTACCTCAATGCGGTCTATTTCGGCGAAGGCTGCTGGGGTGTGGGGATTGCCTCCCATACATATTTCGGCAAGGACGTCAAGGATCTGAGTCTGGCGGAGTGTGCCTCCATCATCGGCATCACCAACAAGCCCACTTATTATGACCCGTTCTACAATGAGGAGAACAACAAGGACCGTCAGGAAGTTATTCTCCGCGAGATGTATGAACAGGGCTATATCGACTATGACACCTGGCAAAGCGCGGTGAAGGAGCCGCTGGTGTTCAAGCGGACCCCGAATCAGGAATACCACCAGGAGATCTACACCTACTACGAAGAAGTCGTCATCCGTGATGTGATCCGGGATCTGATGAGCGCCAAGGGCATCAATTTTGAAGCCGCCCAGAAGTTGCTTTACAGCGGCGGTTATCAGATCTACAGCTGCATCGACACGCGGATTCAGGATATCGTCGACGATCTCTATTCCGATCCTGAGAAGATGCCGAAGGGCGGCCGCTATGAGCAGCAGTTCCAGAGCGCCATCGTGGTGATGAACCCCTATGACGGACGCATTCTCGCCCTCTGCGGGGGTGTCGGGGAAAAGGAGATTAACTTTGGTCTCAACCGCGCTGTCCCGATCAGTTCCGGCGGCGTGAACTACGGCGGAGCCACCCGTTCGCCCGGTTCCTCCATCAAACCCCTGGCCAGCTACGGTCCCGCTCTGAACGAGGGGATCATCACGCCGGACACGCTGGTCAACGACGCGAACTACATTGTGCTCTCCGGGACGAGCTGGTACCCCCACAACGACAACTATGAAAACTACGGTGTACTCTCGATCTACCAGGCGCTCAAGTGGTCTCTGAATACGGTTGCGGCCCAGATCGTGGACAAGCTGCCCAACGGGCCGCAGACCTCCTATGACTATCTGACGCAGCGCCTCGGCTTCACCAGTCTGGTTCCGGACGACGCGTCCTATGCTCCCATGGCGCTCGGCCAGCTCACCAACGGTATTTCCGTGCGCGAGATGGCGCAGGCCTACTGCTCGCTGGTGAACGACGGCGTCTTCACCTACAGCCGTACCTATTCCATGGTGACCGACAGCCGCGGGAACATCGTCCTGGACAATGTCCCGCAGACCATCGCGGCTTTTGATCCGAATACCGCCTACTGCCTGACCTGGATGATGAAAAACGCCGTCAACGAGGGCACCGGTACCGAAGCCCGGCTCAACAATGTCCCCGTCGCCGGAAAAACCGGTACCTCGGGCGAATACAAGGATCGCTGGTTTGCTGGTGTGACGCCTTATTATGTCGCCGTAGTCTGGACCGGTTTTGACATCCCCGAACGGATCAATTCCAACGGGAATCCAGCTGCCCGCGTCTGGCGTCAGGTCATGAGCAAGGTTCACGCCGGTCTCCCCTGGGCAGACTTCACCTATCCCTATCTCGCGCCGGATACCCATGTGTTTATCGAGGCTCCCACACAGGTTGCCAGAACCGATCAGGATCTGATCCAGGACGGCATCACCAGCGACGATTTTGACAGTTCCTATTACTGGGACAACTATTCTGACAGCAACCCCTGGCAGAGCAACGACAGCGTCGTGATTATCGGCGGCTGACGCCTTGACAGGCTGATTGCGGTATGTTAACGTTCATAACATGATTGGAGGTGTTTCATTTGGCAAAAGCTTTGGAGTATAAGGGTCATCCTCTCCAGCGGAAGGATAATTTTATCTACTACGGCAGCTTTGCGGACAAGTATGTGATCATGATGCAGATTCTCGACACCAAAAAGGTCAAGGATCTGGACGTCGCGACGAAGGTCTCCGTTCAGCTTCAGCTGACGGATGCCTCGGTGAAGTCCCGTGACCGTATTGTAAAGAAAACGGAAAAAGACAGCCTGTATTCCGCCATTGACGTTGCGGCTGTCTGGCTGGAGCGTGCCCTTGCGGCCCGCTGAGGTCTGAAGAAGGTATTTTTCATGCGAAAGAAACACATCTGTGCGCTTGTTCTGTCTGCCTGTCTGTCGTCCCTTGTTTCTGTGTCGGCCTGTGCCGAGCAGGCGGTCGTCACCGGCAGTGAGGTCAATGTCCGAAACGGTCCCGGAACCGTCTACGGCATTTCTGCAAGCGTCAGCCGTGATACGACAGTAGAGGTTCTTGACCGCTCTGATCCCGACTGGTACCAGATCAGTTGGGACGGAAAGAGCGGCTATGTCTCTTCCCAGTTTCTGTCCCTCACGGAGGGCGCCTCCTCCGCCGAGGTTACGGTAGACAGGGAAACCTCTTCCGGCAGCATCAACGGTATGCATGTGTATCTGCGCGCCGCCCCCAGCACATCCTCTGCCGTTCTCGGGACATACAGCACCGGAAAAGAACTCACCATCACCGGTACATCGGGCGACTGGATCGCGGTACGGATCGACGGTACAGACGGATATGTCTTCCGCGACTTTGTCACGGAGGCCGGTTCCGGCGCCGATTCTCTCATGGTGGATTCCGCCGCTTCCGGAAGCGGCACGCTTGTCCTGCAGGACGGCCCTTCCGCGGCATCCTCCGGCACCCCTACGGTTTTTGTTCTTCAGGAACCGGTGACAACTGCGCCGGTGGAAACCCTGCCGCCTGACCAGATTGTCTATGTACCCACGGATGGGACGGTCCATATGGCGGTTCCCATTCTGCCTCCTCCCACGCCAGAAAGCACATCGCCGGCAAGTGACGAATCTGCAGAACCCGACGCATCCGGTACTCTGATCACTGTTACGGAACGCCGGGTTGTAACCGAGACGGTTTCCACACCGATGCCCTCCGTGCTGCCTGAAGACTCTCCTGCTTCTGCTGAATCGGAGCCGATATTCGACGAAGCAGCAGGCGAAACCGTAGCTGCAGAGGAGGCTCTCCTTGCGGATGTCTCCGCAGAAAGCTCTGAGGATGCAGCGGAGGAGTCGGATGCCGCCGTGGATTCCACGGCGCGTCTGAAGCTTGGTCAGGTGACGGGCAATGCCGTTCGGCTCCGTACCGGCCCCGGTTCGAGCTACTCCATTATCGGGACTTATGACAAGGGCACTGAGGTTGCTATCTCCGGCGTTTCCGGAGAGTGGACCGCTGTCACGCTCCCTGTGGAGCACGTCAGCGGGTTCATGCACTCCGATTTCATCGAAGAAAAGGCTCCCGGCAGCTCCACCGATCCCGGCGGATCACTGACCAGCAATTCCGCCACCGGAAATTTCGCCCCTGCATCCGATCAGATCCGGGACGGTTATATCACCGGCACCGGCGTGCGTCTGCGTGAATCGCCCTCCATGTCCGCGAAGATTCTGGATGAGCTGAATGTCGGCACCGCGGTCAGGATCACAGGCGTTTCCGAAGACTGGGTCCGCGTGATTGCCAACGGCAGGGACGGGTATGTCGCCGCTTCCTTTGTCGCGGAAGGGACCTATGCGCCGGAAACCAGGCTCAGCAGCGCGACCGGCACCGTGCTCGGAAAGGAGATCGCCGCCTATGCTCTGCAGTATGTGGGCACCCCGTACAAGTGGGGCGGCAAGTCCCCTGAAACCGGTTTTGACTGCTCCGGCTTTGTTCAGTACGTCTTCGGGCAGTTCGGCTACCAGACCAGCCGTGTGGCCAATGACGCGCTCTCTGACGGCACCCATGTGGATCCGTCAGATCTTCAGCCGGGCGATCTGCTCTGTTTCTATTCCGGGAACAGTTATGTCGGCCATCTGGGCATTTATGTCGGGGACGATCTTTTTGTCCATGCGGCAAACTCCGTCACCGGCGTCGTCACAACTTCTCTGACCACCGGCTACTACGCCTCCCGCGGTTATGAGATCCGCAGAATTATCTGATCCGGACCACTTTCAGTTCCGTGAACACCTCTGCCGTATGGACAGAGGTGTTCGCCTTTCTGCAGCTCCGGCAAGAACACCCCCGCCTCAAGGCAGGGGTGTTTTGTTACTTGCCCACACAGAAACGGGCAAAGATCTGATTGGTGACGTCTTCCCGGATGCTGGCTCCGGTCAGTTCGCCCAGGGCCTGCATGGCGTTCTCGGTCTCTGTCAGGATGATGTCCGGTGTCATTCCCGCTTCCAGCGCTTCACAGGCAGCCTCCATGTTTTCCGCCGCACGGCGTACCGCATCCGCCTGCCGGACATTGGTCAGGATTTCTCCTGCCGGAACCTGCGGCAGCGGGAACAGCGCGCTGATCTTCTCCTCCAGAAGCTCCAGGCCTTCTCCGGTCACACTGCTTACCGAAATCAGCGGAAGCTTCGTCTCCGGGATCCGGAAGCGCTGTGGCAGATCCGTTTTGGAGATCACCACGATTCCATGCTCCGCCTGTTCTGCCGTGCGGAGAATCTGCTCCACATCCGCTCCGGAATCACTGTTTCCGTCGATAACCGCGAGGACCAGCTTCGCAGTGGCTGCGGCCGCGAGGCTCCTCTGGACACCGAGCTGCTCTACCCTGTCGTCCGTCTCGCGGATCCCCGCCGTGTCGATCAGGCGCAGGCTGACCCCGCCCAGCTGTACCCGCTCTTCCACGGTGTCCCGCGTTGTCCCCGGCACATCCGTCACAATCGCCCTGTCATATCCCAGCAGCGCATTCAGCAGGGAGCTTTTTCCGGCATTGGGGAGGCCGATAATCGCCGTAGGGATTCCGCTGTTCATCAGCTGTCCCCTGTCGAAGGTGGTCAGCAGCCGTTCGAGGCTTCTCCGTCCTTCCGTCAGGGCCTCGCGATAATTCTGAATTTCAAAGTCCGCGATGTCCTCGTCCGGATAATCCAAGACCGCGTGAAAATGGGCGCTCATCCCGACGAGCTCGTCATAAATTGCCGACGCTTTGCGGTGGATCGCGCCGGAGAGCTGTCCGGCGGCGTTGCGAACCGCCTCGGCCGTCTCCGCGTCGATCAGGTCGATCACCGCCTCGGCGGAGCTGAGGTCCATCCGCCCGTTCAGAAAAGCCCGTTTTGTAAACTCTCCAGGCCCCGCCTGTCTCGCACCCAGAGCAAAAAGCTCCCGTAGCAGCACCTGCAGGAGCATCGGGGATCCGTGGCACTGAAACTCCGCCGTGTCCTCTCCGGTGTAGCTCTGCGGTCCCCGGCTGATCGTGCACATGCAGAGATCCAGCAGTTCCTCGTTTCCGTTCCTCAGCTCTCCATAGAGCAGCTTCCGGTCCTTTGCGTCCTTCAGGCGTCCTCCTGCGTATGGGCGAAACAGGCGGTCTGCAATTTCGATGCTGCGCTCTCCGGACATACGCACGATGCCGATCGCGGCAACCTGCTGCCCTGTGGCAATGGCGGCAATGGTGTCTGCCATAACGGCTCCTTTCTCAAAAAAACACCCCCGCACTGGCGGGGGCTTTTCCTTTCCGGTTTTAACAATGTCGGTTCTGTCCCGGGCAGATCACTTCTCGTTCCGGGAAGCCTCCGCCGTGCGCTCATCCATCCGTTCCGACACAAAATAGCTGAGAGACAGCAGACTGTCGGAAAAATGAACATTTTCAACAATAATGGGGCTGTTCGGTTCTGTGAGCTCCATATTGGTGAAGTTCCAGATCGCTTCAATCCCGTTCTCGGTCAGGATCTTCGTCACATTGACTGCGACCTCTTTCGGAACGCAGAGCACCGCCAGCGCAATGTCATTGTTCTTCAGATAGCCTTCCAGCTCTGCTTCGGCCAGGATGGGGACGCCCTTGAATTCCGTCCCGATCAGGCTTTCCTTGATGTCGAAAGCCGCTGCCAGCTCCACACCGCAGTCGGCGAAGCTGAAGTTGTCCATCAGGGCGTGGCCGATGTTGCCCACGCCGACCAGGATCGCCCGGTAGCCTCTGTCCATGCCGAGAATGGACGCAATCTGCTCCCGCAGTCCGGAAACATTGTATCCATATCCCTGCTGGCCGAATTCACCGAAGCAGCTGAAATCCTGCCGAATCTGCGACGGGGTCAGACCAAGCTGCTGTCCCAGCTCAAAGGAAGAAATTCTGTTGATTCCGTTCTCCTGCAATTCATCCAGTTTCCGAAGGTAACGCGGCAGGCGCCTGATTACGTTGTTCGAAACCTTAACCCGTTTCACTGTCATATCTCCTCTGTCTGTCTTAAAAATAAAAGATGTTATTATTATAGCATAACAAAAAGGCCTGTTCAAGCGCCAATCAACAGAAAATGGTTCATTTTCCCGTCTTTTCTGTTAAGAAAGCTCCCGTTTGATCCGCGAAACGATCGTCCGGATCTCTGCCAGGTTCTCCACATGCACCATCTGTTGCCGGTAGCTTCCGGAATATGGCACACCATGCAGATACCAGGGGAGCTGATGCCGTGCCTCCATACAGGCCGAGCGCTCTCCCCGCCGTTCGGCCAGCCGTTCGACCTGGCGCAGCGCCGCATCCATCCGCTCTCCCAGAGGTGGCTTCTCCGGTTCCGGTTCGCCGTTGACGGCCGCGTTCGCCCGTGAAAACAGCCACGGATCCCCGAAACAGCCTCTGCCGATCATCACCGCGTCACAGCCGGTATAGCGCAGCAGATGCGCCGCATCCCCGCCGCTGAACACATCTCCATTGGCCGTCACCGGGATCGTCACCGCCTTCTTGACCTCGCGGATGATGTCCCAGTCCGCTCTCCCGGCATAGAGTTGGGCCCTTGTTCTTCCGTGAACCGTGATTCCGGCGGCCCCCGCCTGTTCGCAGCAACGAGCAAACTCCACCGCGTTCACGTTTCCGTTGTCCCAGCCCTTGCGGAACTTGACCGTCACCGGGATCGACACAGCTCCGGCCACTGCTTCCACGATCCGGGACGCCAACTCTGGATCCTTCATCAAGGCCGATCCGTCTCCGCTCTTTACGATCTTCCCCACAGGGCAGCCCATATTGATGTCCAGGATCGCCGCACCGGAGAGTTCCGCCGCCATCTGCGCCGCCTCGGCCATTACCGTCGGCTCGTGGCCGAAGATCTGAACCGCCGCGGGAGTCTCCCCTTCCGAAAGCCAGAGGAGTTCTCTGCTCTTCAGGTCCCCGTAGGTCAGCGCCCGGGCACTGACCATCTCCGTGGTAGTGAGTGCGGCGCCGCAGTGTCTGCAGAGTTCCCGGAAGGCAAAGTCCGTCACGCCTGCCATCGGTGCCAGTACGACGCGCCCCGTCAGTTCAACCGTTCCGATCCTCATGAATCCAGATCGAGGCCGACCGGGCAGTGATCCGAGCCCTGAATCTCCGGGAAGATATACGCCCCCCGTACCTTATCTCTCAGCCGGTCGGAAATGACAAAGTAGTCGATCCGCCAGCCTACATTCCGCTCTCTGGCTCTGGCCCGATAACTCCACCAGGAGTAGGCGTCCTCGCGGTCCGGATACAGCCAGCGGAAACTGTCGGTAAACCCTGCGTTCAGAAGTTCCGTGAACTTCCCGCGCTCTTCATCCGAAAAGCCCGGATTGCCCACGTTGGTCTTGGGGTTCTTCAGGTCAATCTCCTCATGCGCCACGTTCATGTCCCCGCAGGCGATGACCGGTTTCACGCGGTCCAGCTCGCAGAGATAGGCCCGGAAATCGTCCTCCCACTGCATGCGATAGTCGATGCGTTTGAGCCCGTCCTGGGCATTGGGCGTATAGACGCAGACCAGAAAATGGTCCTCAAATTCCAGTGTCACCGCACGTCCTTCCGTGTCATGTGCCGGGATGCCGAGATTGTAGCGGACCGACAGCGGCGTCTTCCTGGTGAAAACTGCCGTACCGGAGTATCCCTTTTTCTCGGCATAACTCCAGTAGCTCTCGTAGCCGGGCAGCGTCAGATCCGTCTGACCCGCCTGCAGCTTGGTCTCCTGCAGGCAGATGCAGTCGGCATCAAGGGACAGCACGCTCTCCGCAAAGCCCTTTTTCTGCACGGCGCGAAGGCCGTTTACATTCCATGAGATATATCTGGTCATTGCTTCTCTTCCCCTTCCCGGTTCCCTCTCGCGTCCGCCAGTGCCGCATCGCGCAGTCTCGGCGGTTCTCCGGCCCGTCCGTCCAGGGTCTTCTCTTCCCGAACGGCGACAAGCATTTTGATCGGGACGCCTTCTTCCATGAACCGGCGCTCATAGTCGGTCAGAATTCCCCGAACGCCCTGCGCATGCAGATCCCGCGTGAGTGCCCGAAGGATCCATCCCTCCTGCTCCATCTGCTGCACCGACCAGTCAAAGAGCGCGGCGTTGTCTGTCTTAAACCGGATCTCTCCCCCGAGTGGTAGCAGATCCGCATAGATCCTCAGAAACGAGGGCGCCGTCAGGCGGAACTTTGCGTCCCGGCTCTTCGGCCAGGGATCGCAGAAGTTGATATAGATCCGGTCCAGTTCTTCGGGTTGAAAAATCTCCCGCAGCTTCGCCGCGTCATAGTCCAGAAAGCAGACGTTCGGAAGTTTCTCCGCCTGTGCGCGCTCCATGGCCAGGATCATCGCGTCCGGCACCTTCTCGATGGCGATGAGATCCTGCTCCGGCTCTGCCGCGGCCAGCGCGCAGGTAAAGCTTCCCTTTCCGCAGCCGATCTCAAGATTCAAGCCCCGTCCCGGCTTCCGCCAGGCGCCTTTCCTGGCTTCCGGTTCTGTCACAAGATATTCTTTGCAGCGCTCCATCCTCGGTTCCAGATTATGGCGCTTTCGCATTCTCAATCCTCTCACACCTTTCCCGCGAAGCATATCACAGCTTTCGAAAAACATCAAGCTTCACTTCACAAAAGGCCGAAAACGTGCTATGATACCCGCAAAGTAATCACATGCCGGAGGTCGCCATGGCCGAACAACTCGAAGCGATTCTTTCTCAAGGTCTTGATGCCCTTTCTCTTCCCTATACGGATGACACCCTGCGCCGGTTCCGTCTCTTCTATACGCTGCTCTCCGAGCGCAGTCAGCAGATGAACCTCACCGCCATCAGCGGAGAAGAAGATGTCGCGAGGCTCCATATGCTCGACTGCGCCGCGATTCTGCCCCAGGTAGCCTTCGCCGGAAAACGCGTGCTGGACGTCGGCAGCGGCGCAGGCTTCCCCGGTCTGGTGCTGAAGCTGCTCTGTCCCGATCTCTCCCTCACGCTTCTGGACAGCACCCAGAAGCGGGTACAGTTCCAGCAGGAAGTCTGTGCGGCGCTGAACCTGACGGACGTAAGCTGTCTCCATCTCCGCGCGGAGGAAGCTCCCTCGGAGATGCGTGAGAGCTTTGATCTCGTCGTCTCCCGTGCGGTCGCCCGTCTGAGCATTCTTTCGGAACTCTGCCTGCCCTTTGTCGCCATGGGGGGCAGCTTTCTGGCGATGAAAGGCCCTGCGGCCGATGAAGAAGTGGCCGAAGGGAAAAACGCCATTCGCCTTCTCGGCGGGTCGGAGCCCCGGGTCCTGCACTATGCTGTTCCGGGCCTGGACGCCTCCAGAACCCTGGTCGTGTCCGAAAAAAACCATCCGACGCCTTTAAAGTACCCCCGCCGTTTTGCGCAGATGAAGAAGCAGCCTCTGTAATGACGAAGCGCCCCGCCGGAGGCGGGGGTTATTCCCTTATGCTCTGACTGCCTGTGTCTCCCATTTGAAGGTCGCAGGCCCTCTTTTTTACGAAGCGCCCCGCCGAAGGCGGGGCGCTTCTCTTAGCTCTTTACAATGTGTTTTACTTCCATCCGAAGGTCGCAAGCCCGTAGATGTACAGCACGATCACGCAGATCGGGACAAAATACTTGAAAATCGGCTTCATCCAGTTCTGAACCTTCAGGCCCTTGCCTGCGTTGGCTTCGGCCACAAAGTTATCCCAGCCCCAGCCAAATCCGTAGCAGCAGAAGATCGAGAAGATGAACGCGCCCAGAGGCAGCAGGTTGGTGCTGACGATGAAGTCCCAGAAGTCCAGCCACGCGGAGCCCTCCGCAAAGGGCTGGAAGTGGAACACGCTGTAGCCCAGCGCCGTCGTCAGGGCCAGGAGGAAGATGCCGATGCCGCAGACCAGGCAGCCCTTCGGGCGGCTCCACCCGGTGAGCTCGCGCACACAGGCGAGGATGTTCTCAAACACGGCCAGCTCCGTAGAGAAGGCCGCAAAGACCATAAACAGGAAGAACAGGCTGCCCCAGACGCGTCCGCCGGCCATGTTGTTGAAGACGGTCGCCATCGTGTCAAACAGCAGCGACGGGCCGGCATTCACTTCAATCCCGTAGGTGAAGCAGGCCGGGAACATGATGAAGCCCGCCATGATCGCCACAAAGGTGTCGAGGATAATCACGTTGACCGACTCGCCCATCAGGGAGTGGTCCTTACCGATGTAGCTGCCGAAGATCGCCATGGAGCCGATGCCGATACTCAGGGTGAAGAACGCCTGGTTCATCGCCGCCACAATCACCGACCCCGTAATCTTTGAAAAGTCAGGCACCAGATAGAACTTCAGGCCCTCTTTTGCGCCGGACAGCATGCCGCTGTGGACCGCCAGAATCAGCATCAGCGCGAAGAGCGCCACCATCATGTACTTGGTCACGCGCTCCAGGCCGCCCTGCAGGTCAAAGCTCAGTACGCCGAAGCCGAGCACCACCGCGATGGCCAGATAGGTCACGTTGACCCCGGGATTCGTAATCATGCCCACGAAGCCGAGATCCGCGCTTCTGCCGGTGAGAAACTGCACAAAGTAATACATCATCCAGCCGGTCACAACCGTGTAGAACGCCATCAGCGCGAGGTTTCCGACCAGCGCCAGATATCCGTGGATATGCCACTTCTGACCGGGCTTTTCCAGTTTGTGATACATGCGGACCGGGCTTGCCTGGGACGCTCTGCCCATGGCGAACTCCATGGTCATCGCCGGCAGACCGAGCAGCAGCAGACACAGCACATAGACCAGCACGAAGCCGCCGCCGCCGTACTGACCGGTCATCCACGGGAACTTCCAGACGTTTCCGCAGCCGATCGCACAGCCGGCGCTGAGCAGCAGGAAGCCGAGACGGCTGCCGAGCTTTTCTCTTTCCTGATTCATCATCTGCACATCCTTTCCTTTGACCGTTATGATCAGATTGGTTTTATTATACCAAGCCTTCATAAAAAATCAATAAAAAGTTCACACTTATTTCAGTTTTTTCCTTTCCCGCTCTGACGCTGTCCCGGCGTTCTCCCTGAAGCAGCGGGAAGATGCGCTCTTCGGAGCACATCTTCCCGCTTGAATCCATCTTGTCTTTTCCGCTTATATTCATTCAGATGAATGCCGGATGATCTTCGCCGTGTTCAGACCGCCACCAGTTCCGGCTGCTCCGTCTCCGCTTTTTTTGTCCTGTGCTTCGGCAGGATCCCCGCCAGGGTCAGCAGTTCCGTCACGTCGGAGACCGGAACGATCTCAATCGCGTTTTTGACTTCGTCCGGGACATCCCGCAGGTCTTCCACATTCTCCGCAGGGATGAAGACCTTCTTCACGCCGGCCCGGTGTGCCGCCAGCAGCTTTTCCGGAAGTCCGCCGATGGCCGTCACGGCGCCGCGCAGCGATACTTCGCCCGTCATGGCCCAGTCGGCCGGGAACGCAACGCCGCTCACCAGTGAGGCGATGGCTGTCGTCATGGTGACGCCCGCGGACGGACCGTCCTTGGGAACCGCCCCCTCCGGGACGTGGATATGCAGATCGTTTTCCTTGAAGAGTTTCGCCTTCTCCGGGAAGAGACTCTTCACCAGGCTCACGGCGATCTGGGCGGATTCCTTCATGACATCGCCCAGCTTGCCCGTGGTCTGCACGTGTCCGCCGCCTTTGGTGAACAGGGATTCGATATACAGGATCTCTCCGCCGACGCTGGTCCAGGCGAGACCCGTCACCACACCCGGCTTCTGCTTTTCCGGGACATGGCTGTGCCGGACCGGCCGCATATCCAGATCGTCACGGAGCTGCTCCGGCGTCACCGAGAAGACCGTCTGCTCCTTTCCGGCCAGGGCCACCGCCGCACTGCGGCAGAGGGTATCGATCCGCTTGCGCAGTCCGCGCACGCCGGCCTCCCGGGTGTAGTCGGAGATCAGGGTGTTGATCACCTCGTCGGAGATCTCGATCTGTCCCGGCCCGATGCCCATGGCCTTCATCGCCGAGGGCAGCAGGTGCTCTCTTGCGATGGAGAGCTTTTCGATAGGCGTATATCCGTCAAACTGAATGACCTCCATCCGGTTCAGCAGCGGCTCGGGAATCGTGTCCGTCGTGTTTGCCGTGCAGATGAACAGCACATCCGACAGGTCGTAGGGGACGTTCATGTAGTGATCCGTAAAGGTGTCGTTCTGCTCCGGATCCAGAACCTCCAGCAGGGCGCTGGCCGGATCGCCGTTGTAAGACGCGGAGAGCTTGTCCACTTCGTCCAGCACCACGACCGGGTTCGAAGCACCGCTCTTCTGGATCCCGTCCATGATTCTGCCCGGCATCGCGCCGATGTAGGTTCTCCGGTGGCCGCGGATATCCGCTTCGTCCCGGACGCCGCCCAGACTCACACGGACGTATTCGCGTTTCAGCGCTTTGGCGATGCTGCGCCCGATGCTTGTCTTGCCGGTGCCCGGCGCGCCCACAAACAGCAGGATCGAACCCGACTGTTCCCGCTTGAGGTTCATCACCGCGATCTGTTCGATCACACGGCGCTTGACCTTCTTCAGGCCGTAGTGGTCCGCTTCCAGGACTTCCCGTGCCTCGTCCAGGTCGATGATCTCGGGCTCCGTCTTCTTCCAGTTCAGTGAGGTGACAAAGTCCAGATAATCATAGAGCATGCCGTACTCCGGGGACTTGTTTCCCTCCTGCTTCAGGCGGTTGAGCACCTTGGTTGCCTCCGCCCTGGCCGTCTCGTTCATGCCGGATTCCTCGATCTTCATCTCGAACTTCCGGATGTCGGAAACCTGTTCCGGATGCATCTCATCCAGCTCCCGCTGCAGATACTCCAGCTGCTTCTTGATGGCAGATTCCTTATAAATGTCCTGGTATTCCTTCTGATGGGCAGAATTGGCATCGTTGGTAACCTTCGTCACCTCAAGGAATTCATAGATCAGCTTCTCCATCAGTTCCGCCCGGTGCAGGGCGCTGTCTTCCGCCAGAATCTCATAGTATTCCTCGTTGGTCGCCTTCATCCAGATGGAGAGCATTCCTGCCAGCGTGCCCAGCGAATCCATGTGTTCCACATAGGCCGCCGCCGCGGCGCCCCACTGATAGCCCTGGGAGAATTCCTTCACGGCATCCTTCGCCTGACGGAGCTTTTCTTCCGCCACATCCTCGTCCAGGTCCTGGATTTCCGTCCGGCGGCTCGTCATCAGGGAGATCGAGCGGTCCCGGTTGATCACGACGCTCTCGATGTTCACCCTCGCCGAGGCGTGTACCACCGCATAGCCGTCATTGCTGATCTCCGAGACGGTCCCCAGCAGGCCGATCGGATAGAAGCTGTCCTCCGTCCGCTCCGCCTTGCTCTGATCCTCCCGGGAAACCAGCAGAATCACCTTTTCATCGATTCCCACGTTCCCCGCCAGGTAACGGAACTGATCCCTGCGAAAATAAACATCCGAATCCGGCGCAATCAGCTTTTCATATACCGGAATAACTGTCATATCAATCTTCCTCCATAGTAGGTTGGTTTTATTAGTTTACAGTATACTCAGCTCCCTCCCGCCTTTCATGAACACTTTGTTAATTGTTTTATATAAATTATTTTGTAAATTATATTTTCGCATCCCGATTTTGAGCGATAAAAAGGATGAAATAGTGCTTGACAAATAGGTAAAAAGGAGTATAATAACAGAGCTTGACGGGGTGTAGCGCAGCTGGTAGCGCGCTTGGTTCGGGACCAAGAGGCCCGGAGTTCAAATCTCCGCACTCCGACCACATGAAAGCACAAACCGTGAGGTTTGTGCTTTTTTAATCCATGGGGTACAGTGATGAAAAAATCTGATTTCTATTTTGATCTTCCGCCGGAGCTGATTGCTCAGACGCCGATCCCTGAGCGGGATCACTCCCGCCTGCTGTGCATGGACAAGGTAACCGGAGAGCTGACACACAGGCACTTTTATGACCTGCCCTCGCTTCTCAGGGAAGGCGACTGTCTGGTAGTGAACGACTCCCGCGTTCTGCCCGCCCGCCTGATCGGCCACCGCCCCAGCGGCGGTGCGGCAGAGCTGGTGCTGCTGCGCGAGCTCGGGGACGACTGCTGGGAATGCCTCTGCCGTCCCGGAAAGCGGCTTCGCGAAGGGGCCGAAGTCCTCTTCGGCGACGGCGAGCTGACCGCCTCGGTGGAAGAGATTCTCCCCGGTGGAAACCGCCGGGTGCGCTTTCACTATGAGGGGATCTTCCTCGAGGTTCTCGACCGGCTCGGCAAGATGCCCCTGCCGCCTTACATCAAGGAAGAGCTCTCCGACCGCGAGCGCTATCAGACCGTCTATTCCCGGGAGCTCGGCAGCGCCGCCGCCCCAACGGCCGGGTTGCACTTCACGCCCGAGCTGATGGAGCAGATCCGCGGGATGGGCATCCCCATCTGCCCGGTCACGCTGCATGTCGGTCTCGGCACCTTCCGTCCCGTCAAGGAGGACGAGATCGAGGATCACGAGATGCACTCGGAGTTCTGCATCATTCCGGAGGACACCGCCGCGGTTGTGAACCGCTGCAAGCAGAACGGAGGCCGCGTCATTGCCGTGGGCACCACGTCCTGCCGCACGCTGGAGAGCTTCGCGGACGAGGACGGGCTGCTTCATGCCGCTTCCGGCTGGACGGATATCTTCATCTATCCGGGATACCGTTTCCGCTGTATCGACGCGTTGATCACAAACTTCCATCTCCCGGAGAGCACGCTCATCATGCTGGTCTCAGCCCTGGCCGGGCGGGAGCATGTCCTGCACGCCTATGAGGTCGCCGTCCAGAACCGCTACCGGTTCTTCAGTTTCGGCGACGCCATGTTCCTCTCCTGAAACACGGTCTTTCTTTCATATGATATTCTTCAAGCCGGCCAAAAGACCGGCTTGTTTTTTTCGCATTCCGCGCGGATTTACGCTGTCAGGGCTGCGCTTCTTCCTGTTCCTTCCGGAACCAGATTCGCGTCTCTTCGGTGTCGCGCCGGATCTGTTCCGCCAGCTCCTCCACCGTGTCGAAGCGCCGCTCCGGACGCTGGAAGTGCATGAACTCCACCCTGGCATGCCTGCCGTAGAGGTTCCCGCTGAAATCCAGCAGGTGGCTCTCCACACTCACGCGCTCTCCTTCACTTACCGTCGGTCGCACGCCGATGTTGGTGACCGCGGCATAGTCAGAACCGTCATCCAGCCAGACTCTCGCCGCATAGACGCCGTGCTTCGGAATCACGACCCCCGCCGGGAAAGCCATGTTGATGGTCGGACTGCCCAGTTTGGTGCCCAGGTGAAATCCCGAATGAATCACATCCGAGAGCGTGTGCGGGTGGCCGAGAAGCTGATTGGCTTCCTCGATCTTTCCGTCGGCGATCAGCGTGCGGATTTCCGTGGAGCTCACGATCCGCCCGTCGATCCGCACCGCCGGAATCACGTCACAGCGGAGGCCCCGCTCCGCGCACCAGGCCTGCAGGCGTTCCGGGGTTCCCTGTCCGCGATAGCCAAAGGAAAAATCATGTCCCACCACGACGGCGGCGATTCCGAGTTCCCGGACAGCGGACTCGATGAAGTCCTGCCAGGGCATTTCCATCATGCTTCGGTTGAAGTGCAGAAAGATGGTCGTGTCAATGCCGTAGATGCGGCGGATGATCTCCTCCCGCTCCGGGGCGCTGTTGATCAGGGAAACTTCTTTTCCGAACACAAGCGTGTCCGGGTGTACGTCAAAGGTAAGCACCGCGGGGGCTGCGTCCAGTTCTGCCGCGCGTTCCTTCACGCGCTCAAGCAGGGCCGCATGTCCGCGGTGTACGCCGTCAAAAAAGCCGAGCGCGACCGCTCTGCGTATTTCACTCATGTTGTTCAGACCTCAAAAAAGGATTTGATCGTGCGGCAGAGGCCGCGTTCCACACGGGCCAGGGCAAGGAATGCTCCCGTCTCAGAGTAGAGACGCAGCGTTCCGTCCGGCCAGGATGTCCGAAACGGGTTTCCGTTTCGGATCTTTTTTTCGTCAGCCGCGCCGACGGTCTCCGCCGGTACGCCGCGAAAGAGCGTGTCCGTCGGGAGAAGCAGGGTCTCGGCCCTGCCTTCAGACGCCGCCCGGGCGATCTCTTCGAGGGGATGCGCCTCTTCCACCGTGAAGGCCCCCGCTTCCAGCCGCCGCAGCGCCGCCATGCAGCCGCCGCAGCCCAGCGCCTCTCCGATATCCTGGCAGAGGGTGCGGATATAGGTCCCCTTGGAACAGCGGATGTCCAGGATCCAGTCCTCTCCCTCCCGTCCGAGGAGGTCAAGGCCGTGAATCGTGACGGTCCGCGCGGCGCGTTCCACCGTCTCACCGCGGCGCGCCAGCTTATAGAGCCGCTCGCCGTTGACCTTCACCGCCGAGTACATGGGGGGGATCTGCCGGATCTCTCCGCGAAAGCCCTTCAGCGCCTGCTCCAGCGCTTCCCGGGTCATGTCGGGGGCTTCCTGCCGGAGAACCGTACCCGTGATGTCCTGGGTATCGGTCGTCAGGCCGAGGCGCAGTGCGGCACGATAGCGCTTTGCGTCCGCTTCGGCGAACTCCACCGCCCTCGTGGCACGCCCGACAAACACCGTGAGCAGCCCGGTCGCCATCGGATCCAGCGTGCCTGCGTGCCCGATTCTCCGCTCATGCAGGATGCCGCGCAGCTTCTGAACCACGTCGTTGCTGGTCCAGTCGCCGGGCTTGTCAACCAGAAGGATTCCGTTCACAGCTGTGCTCCGCAGAGTTCGTCGATCACATCGAGCAGGAGCTTCTCGGCCTTCTCGGGCGACGCCTGGATGGTGCAGCCGGACGCCAGTTCGTGGCCGCCGCCGCCGAACGCGGCGCATACCGCCAGGCTGCTGACCCCGGGGGCAGAACGGACGGAAATCTTGCTGCTGCCGTCTGAGAGTTCGCGGATGGTCACGTTCATGAGGGCATCCTCCGCCCTGCCGGAGAGGCCGGCCAAGTCGTCACAGTCGTCCTCCGTGGCCTCGGCGGTCCGCATCATCTCCAGAGTAACCGTCGCGATCACGAGTTTTCCCTCGTGGTA
Organism: Oscillospiraceae bacterium; assembly: GCA_017458335.1. GTDB lineage: Bacteria > Bacillota > Clostridia > Oscillospirales > Oscillospiraceae > Limivicinus. Next base: position 30,635 of record JAFTFT010000036.1, on the reverse strand, counting down.
GACGTGCAGGCCGGAATAGATCATCCCTTCCAGCTTCAGGCGGGACAGAGACGTCTTTCGGAAAAAGTGCAGCATCACCGCGTGCGCGTCGGCGCCGGCATGAACCAGCTCAGCCGCCGAGCGGAAGGTCTGCTCATCCGTGTTGGCATACTGAAAGGCGCCCGTATCCGTGGTCAGCGCGATGTAGAGCAGCGTGGCCTCGGTCTTGGTAAGCTTCCCGGTCAGAGAGACGATCAGCTTCTGCACGATCTCGCCGCAGGCGGAGCGCTCGGCTTCGATGAGTTCCGCCGCCGCGAAGTGGGAATTGGACGGATGGTGATCGATGGCCAGATCCACCCTGCCGTCAAAGCCGGCCGGGAAAAGATTCTCCGTCGCGATGTCCACGGAGACAATATACTTCGGCACGAAGCTCTCCGGCGCGAAAAGCTTGTCCACAAAGGGCAGCATCTTTTTGGTGATCTGCGGGTTATGATACAGGTAGGCCTTCTTGTTCTTGCGTCTCAGCGCACGGCAAAGGGCGGCGGCACTCATTACGGTGTCGCCGTCCGGATTCTTATGCGTCAGGAGCAGGATCCCGTCCTTGCTGCCGAGAAGCTTCGCGCATTCCGCAACCGTCATGGCTCTTCCTCCGCGCCCGCGCCTTCGGCTTCGTCGGCTTCGTCTTCTTCATCCTGACGGATGTCCAGGCTGCTGATGAGCTCATTGATGTGGGCGCCATATTCGATGCTGTGATCCAGCTCGAAGACCAGCTCCGGGGTGTAGCGCAGGCTCATGGAACTGGCCAGTTCCTTCCGGAGCCAGCCGGAGGCGGACTTCAGCCCGCGTCGAAATTCCTTTTCATTCTCCATGCCGTAGACCGAGAGCCAGACCTTTGCATAGCGCAGGTCGCCCGTGGTCTCGACGCGGGTCACGCTGATCATCCCCTGCTGCACCCGCGGGTCCTTCACGTTCCGAAGCAGCTCGGAAAGCACTCTCTGAATGTCGTCGTTGGTTCTGGCAAGTCTGTTGTTTGCCATGATTTCTTATCTCCTATGCTGATTATTACCTGTTGATCACAGAGTTTTCTTGTGTGGGGCGTCTTCCTTTCCGGCTGCGAACAGATTGACTGTCTTGCCTTCCGTATGCTTCGCTCCCGATGGTATTCTTAGTATTTTTCTTTTTGAAACTATGGTTTATAATCGATTTTGCTAAATGATATCATGAATAGGCTTACTTCGCAAGGTATATTTGGCAGATATGTCCATTATCTGAACCGGCGATAGCGTTACGCTATATGTCTTCGGTTGTCTCCAGAATCCTTCCTGGCATTCTTGCTTCACCGTTCTCCGGAAGGCCGGACAATGTCACGCTTGTTGTTTCCTCTGCAAAGCCAGATATATCCAGTAATGATAATTATGCTTGGGATGATTCATCATAATCCAAACAACATCTGAAAAGTCAAAAGCATAAGCGGCATAGTCACGATACATAGTGCCATGCTAAGGACGCTATAAATACTCGATTCGTATGCTTTCTTATCATACAGGACTGCGAGTTGTGAAACCGTCGCTCCGGATGGTGTGCACAGTGCAATAAAGCACACCTGGAAAACAGGCTTCAGTTCCGTATGTCTTGATAGGATGCCAGATACCAGAATCAGAAACAGCAAGCTCGCGGCATGACGATCAGTCTCCCAAGTGCAATCGCATATGCTTTCCGATCTGTGATGATCCTTCGCAGATCGCTTTTTGTGATGACAATACCGATGACCAGCATGGAGCAAGGGCCAACCATGCTTCCCAGGCTTTCCATGGCTGTATCGATTACATCTGGAAGTCGAATGTGAAAGAGAACCAGCAACAAGCCTGTTATCAGCGCGATAATATTCGGATTGAAAACAATCTTTTTGAAATGCAGGTGCTTTGTACCACTGATGATACTGTTGCCGTGGGTCCAGATCAGGAAATTAAAAGGAATCTGCAGAGCACTGGCATAGAAGACATATTCGCTCCTGAGAATCATATTAATCAGAGGCAGCGCAAGGTTCCCAACATTGCTGTAGATGAGGTTACAGCGGTCGACTGCATCCAGCTTCAAAGGCTTCTTCAAAAGATCCCAGCGCAGCGATCCAGAAGATGTATGTCATAATTCCCAGTGTCAGCGCACAGAGGAACCCATTCAATCTCTCCGGTGTCAGGTCGATCTGCACTGAGCGGCAGATCAAACATGGTTGAAGGAGATAAACCGTCAGCCTTGATAGCACAACGCTGTCCTTGTATTCCACTACATGAAATCTGACCGATGCATAGCCAACAACCACCATGACCATCATCGCCATCAGTTTGCTCATCAGGACTAATTCTGTACTCATTCTCTCTTCCCCTCAACAACAGCAAATGCAAAAAAGCCCGGAAATCCGGGCTTTTGTTGTCTCATTCGGTTTTGTCAGGCCTTGATCTCTTCCATGACGAAGCACTCAATCACGTCGCCGACCTTGATGTCGTTGAACTTCTCGATCTGCATGCCGCATTCGTAGCCGGAAGCCACTTCGCGCACGTCATCCTTGAAGCGGCGCAGGGAGGCCAGGCTGCCCTCGTGGACAACGATGTTGTCACGCAGCACACGCACGTCGCAGCCGCGCTGGATCTTGCCGTCGGTGCAGTAGCAGCCGCAGACCGTGCCGACCTTCGACACCTTGTAGGTCTCGCGCACTTCGGCGTGGCCGATGACCGATTCCTTGAACTTCGGCGCCAGCATGCCCTTCATGGCATCCTGGACCTCGTTGATGCAGTCGTAGATGACGCGGTAGAGCCGGATGTCCACGTTGCCGCGGGTGGCTCTGTCGCGGGCGGCGCTGTCCGGGCGGACGTTGAAGCCGATGATGATGGCATCCGAGGTCTCCGCCAGCATGACGTCCGACTCGGAGATCGCGCCGACGGCGCTGTGGATGACCCGGACGCGGACCTCGTCGTTGGAGATCTTCTCGAGGGAGGACTTGACCGCCTCGGCGGAGCCCTGGACGTCGGCCTTGACGATGAGGTTCAGGGTCTTCATCTCGCCGGCCTGAATCTGGCTGAAGAGATCCTCCAGGGAGACCTTTTTGACGGGGCCGGCGGTGTTGGCGGACTGGCGGCGCTCTTCGGCAAGCTCACGGGCCATACGCTCGTCCTTGACGGCGTTGAAGGTGTCGCCCGCGCTGGGGACCTCGGACATGCCGGAGATCTCCACCGGGGTGGAGGGACCGGCCTCGGTGACGCGGCGGCCCTTGTCGTCGATCATGGTACGGACACGGCCGACGGAGCTGCCGGCAATGATGATGTCGCCGGTCTTCAGGGTGCCGTTCTGGACCAGGACGGTCATGATCGGGCCGCGGCCCTTGTCCAGACGCGCCTCGATAACGGTACCGCTGGCGGCACGGTTCGGGTTGGCCTTGAGCTCCTGAACCTCGGCCAGGATGACCAGGTTCTCCAGGAGGTTGTCGATGCCCATGCCGGTCTTGGCCGAGATCGGGCAGATGATCGTGTCGCCGCCCCATTCCTCACTCACGAGGTCATACTCGGTGAGCTGCTGCTTGATGCGGTCGGGGTTCGCGCCCACGGTGTCCATCTTGTTGATCGCCACCACGACGGGGATATTCGCCGCCTTGGCGTGGTTGATGCTCTCAACGGTCTGGGGCATGATGCCGTCGTCCGCCGCCACGACCAGGATCGCGATATCCGTGACCATCGCGCCGCGGGCACGCATCGAGGTGAAGGCCTCATGGCCCGGGGTGTCCAGGAAGGTGATGGGGCTGCCGTTGATCTCGACGGTATAGGCGCCGATGTGCTGGGTGATGCCGCCGGCCTCGCCGGAGACGACGTTGGCATGGCGGATGTAGTCCAGCAACGAGGTCTTGCCGTGGTCGACGTGGCCCATGACCACCACGACCGGGGCACGCGGTTGAAGATCCTCTTCCTTGTCCGGGGCGGAGTCGATCAGGCGCTCCTCCACCGTGACGATGACTTCCTTCTTGACTTCACAGCCGAGTTCCATCGCCACCAGCGCCGCGGTGTCATAATCCACCGTGTCGGAGACCGAGGCGAACACGCCGGCCTTGATAAACTGCTTGATGACCTCGGCCGCCGTCTTCTTCATGCGGGAGGCCAGTTCGCCCACCGAGATCTGGTCGGGAATCTCGACCACCAGGGGCTTTTTCTTCGCGATCTCACGCTGCAGACGGTTCTGGCGGTCGCGCTCTTCCTGTCTGCGCTTGGCCGGGGACTGCTGCTGTGCCTGCTGGCGCTGCTTGGCCTGGGACTTGATCTTCTCCTTGTTGCCGCTGCCACCGCTGCGCATCTTCTGGGAGTTGGCCTTGTTGCCGGCCATGTCCTCGAACTTCTCGTTGTACTTCTCGATGTTGACCGCCGCGCCGCCGCGGGTATCGACCACACGCTTCTCGGCCACCTGGCGCGGGACGTGCGGCTTGTTCTCCTTTTTCTTCTGCGGCTGGGCGTTCGGCTGGGCCTGCTGGGCCGGGGCGCTCTGCTGCTGGGCAGCGGGCTTCTGCTGGCCCTTGCCGGCCGGCTGCGCCTTGGCGCCGCCCTTGGTTTCCGCCGCGCCGGAAGCGGCCGCCTTCTCCGCTTTGGCTTCTTCCTGCGGCTCGGGCTTCTTCTCGGGCGGGGTGACCTTGAACACATCCTCCAGGCTGGCCACCTGGTTGTGCTGGGTCATATACTCAAAGATGACATCCAGCTCCGGTGTCTCGAGAACCTGCATATGGTTCTTGGGTGTCGTCGCATAATCCGTCAGGATCTGCGTGATCACCTTTGAGGTCGTGCCAAAATCCTTTGCCACCTCATGTACGCGGTATTTCATCATCATAGCCATAAGCATTCTCCTATCTCAACGACCGGCGGAGCCGGACCTTGTCTTCCAATTGTCTTTTTCTATCCCCGCCTGCGGCGGGGATAGAAGGGTTCTCCTCTGAAACCTGCGGAGCCGGACCTTCTCTTCCGTTTGTCTTACTCTGTCTGATCTATTCTTTCCGTGTCTTCCGGGAACTTCTCGAGCAGCGCGCGGGCAAAGCCGGCGTCGCACACCGCGGCCATCGCCCCGCCGGCCACGCCGAGGGCGGAGGCCAGCGACGCCTTGTCCACACGGAGGCGTACCAGCGGCACAGCGCCGCGCCGGGCGAAGCCTTCGGCCCGGTCACGGGCGTTATCGGAGGCATCCCGCGCCAGCAGGATCAGCTTTGCCTTTCCCGCGCGGGCCGCCTGACCGGTTCCCTCTTCCCCGACCGAGAGCTTTCCCGCTCGGCGCATCAGGCCGAGAAAGCGCAGCAGCTCACTCTGCATCCGCGCTCTCCAGTTCCTTTTCCAGACGCGCGATCACGTCTTCCGGAACCTGCGCGCTGAAGGCGCGCTCCAGCGCTCTCGCCCGGACGGCCTTGCGCAGGCACTCCGGCTTGCGGCAAAGATACGCGCCGCGCCCGTTGGCCTTCCCGCTGAAGTCCAGGCTCACGACGCCCTCCGGGGAGCGCACGATCCGCACGAGCTCTCTCTTCGGCCGGTGCTCACGGCAGCCGACACACTGCCGCATGGGGATTTTCTTCGGCACCGGAGGCATGTCTTATACCTGGGACGCCGGCTTGATGTCGATCTTATAGCCGGTGAGCTTCGCCGCGAGGCGGGCGTTCTGGCCCTCCTTGCCGATGGCGAGGGAGAGCTGGGCATCCGGGACCACGACCTGGCAGCTCTTTCCGTCTTCGAGCATGGTCACGCTGACCACCTCGGAGGGGCTGAGGGCCGCGGCGATATAGTCCTCGGGAACTTCGCTGTAATTGACGATATCGATCTTTTCCCCGCCGAGCTCTTCGACGATCTCCGCGACGCGGGCGCCCTTGGGTCCGACGCAGGAGCCGATGGCGTCGACGTTCGGGTCATTGGAGAGGACGGCCATCTTGGTTCTGCTGCCGGCCTCACGGGCGATGGACTTGATCTCCACCGTGCCGTCATAGATCTCCGGCACTTCCAGCTCGAACAGGCGCTTGACCAGGCCCGGATGGGTCCGGCTGATCATGACCTGGGGGCCGCGGGTGGCGTTCTTGACCTCGACGACATAGACCTTGATGCGGTCGCCTTCCGCCAGCTCTTCCCCGCGGACGCGCTCGTTGGCGGGGAGCAGCGCCTCGGTATACTCGCTGTTGGAGGAGATGCGGATGCCGACGCTGCCGTTGCGCGGGTCGACGTGCGAGACGATACCGGTGAGGATCTCATGCTCCTTGGAGGTGAACTCCTCATAGACCAGGCCTCTCTCCGCTTCGCGGATGCCCTGGATGATGACCTGCTTGGCCGCCTGGGCCGCGATGCGGCCGAACTTCTTGGTCTCCACCGGGATGGACACGGTGTCGCCGGGCTTGGCCCGCTTGGAGTACTTCTTCGCGGCGTCCTGGTCGATCTCGTGGGCGGGGTCGGCGACCTCTTCCACGACCAGCTTGTTCACCTGCATGTCGATGCGCTTCTTCTCTTCATCCAGAATGATCTCGACATTGTCCTCGTTCTCGGGATGATCACGGCGGAAGGCCGCCAGCATGGCCTGGCGGATCTTGTCATACATATAGGCTCTGGGAATACCCTTTTCTTTTTCGATATCCTCAATGGCAGCAAAGAATTCTGCGTTCATAATAACATGCTCTCCGTTTCTGACTGTCTGATTGTTTTATATGATATTGTTCAGTTGAAGCTCACATAGAGCCGGACCTGGGCGACCTGCTCCTTCGTAAAGCGGAGGGTCTTCTCCCCCTGGGTCAGGGTGACCGCGCCGTCCTCATAGCCCGTGAGCGTTCCGGTGTAGTGCTTGCTCCCGTCCACGGGACGGTAGAGCCGGACCTCAACCTCGCTGCCCATAAACTGTTCAAAGTCGCGCGGGCGCTTCAGTTCCCTGTCCGCCCCGGCGGAGCCGACCTCAAAGACGTAGCTCTCGGGGATCGGGTCCTTCTCATCCAGGATGGGGTCCAGCCGCCGGCTGACCCGCTCGCAGTCATCAATGGACACGCCGCCTTCCCGGTCGATGAACACACGCAGATACCAGGTCCCGGCCTCGCGGACGTACTCCACATCCCAGAGGCTGCAGCCTTCTTCTTCCACAACGGGACGGGCGATCTCCGCAATCTTATCCGTCAGCCTGCTCATACTCAAGCCCCCAATCTTCACAAAAAAGAGTGGGCAAAAACCCACTCTTCAGGATCAAAACGTAACAACTGTGCGTATCATAGCACGTTCTTTCCCGTTTGGCAAGCATTTTTTCAGGTTTTTTCCACCCCGCCGGAGGCGGGGTGGAGACAATCATCTTCTTTTCTTTGCTGCCGTTATTTTCCAATTCGCTCAAACTCCGCTGTCACCTGCGAAGAGAACATGAACAAGCCGCCTCCCGGAGTACCGAGCATGTGCCGCATTGCCCCGCTCCGTATCCATTCTTCCGGTTTTCCGGCCAGCTGATTCAGGGCATCGACATCTGCGCTTATATCTATCTCCGCTTATACAGTGTATAGGTATCTTGGGTCTGATAAGAATAAATCTCAATTTCGGTATCGGAAATCATGGAAATTTTGAGATTTGGTGTCACCCTGCTCGGGTTATTGGAAAAATACTTATAAATAATTCCATCCTCCATATAAAAGCTGTCTCCGGATTTGGGAACCACAGGTACTGTGGTAACATAACCGCCGTTGGATTTCATCTCAAATGTGTGCTTGCCATTTCGAGACACCCAGTATCCAACCAGATCCCTCCAGTCCACGCTTTGCGTATGGACGGCATTCGGGTCGAAATACGGATTATCATCAATAGAGGCTGAATAATACTTGTCATTGTCATAATAATCCGTTGTCACTTCGGGATCCCAAAGATTTGCAGCTTCAAAGAGCCGGCCAAGATCCGCCAGTCCCTTCAGTTCTCTGATGCTGACGGGATCTATGGTGGCAGTATAAGATTTGCCGTCTTTTGTCGTGTGATCTATTTCAATGGCAGCCGACACAGCAGCGGGCAGCGAGTTCAAAAATGCGCGCATAACCTGCCCGCCGAAGACATAAGAGTTGTTAGTTCCCTGTTCGAATCCGTAAAAAGAATAAATCTTATCATTAACGGTTATCCTGAGCCCTTCAACCGTATCATAATTCGCCTTGTTTTTATCGTAGTAGATGATACGCAAATCCGGTCCCCATCCCTTCTCTACATATGTAGAAGAAAGGAAAAGAATTAAACTGACCTCGACATCCGAATATTCCTTATTGTAGCCGTCAACTATTTTCCATCCATTGGCAGAGCTGTCGTAAGAATACATGGGGCTACTTTTCAGCTTTGACACATCAAAGCCGGCCGCACTTGCAGTGAGACCGAAAGAGCAAAGTACGGCAAGAACAAGTAAAACTGAGAGAATTCTTTTCATTTTGATTTGACCTCCAATTGTATTTTTGATTCTGGCAGCTTCTATTGTATCACGAAATTCTTTCCAAGACTCATGCTGAGAGCATGGGTTTCAGACTTTCTTTTGTCATTTTTTGTAACTTTTTGCAAGAATTGAAAGAATTATCGCCACCCCGCGGACGCGGAGCGGCGATAATCATCTTCTTATAATAGCTCTCAGTATTTGAATTCCGGTCTGTAATGCTTGTAGAACTCCTCGTAGCAGATGCCGTGCTCCATGATATAGGTCGCGGCTTCCACGCCGACATAGCGGTAATGCCAGGGTTCGTCCCAGCCCGTGAGCAGAAGCTTCCTGGTGGGATAGCGCTTGATGAAGCCGTATTCGGCACAGTGCTCGTCCAGCCAGGCAAACAGCTCCTGGTCCATGTTCTCATAGATCAGGCTCTTGTACTGCCGGTCCATGATGTCCACCGCGAGGCCCAGCTGATGTTCGCTGCTGCCCGGATACATGACGATCTGCTTGGCCTTCTCCGCGAATTCCTGATACCGCGGGTCCATATAGTCGATGTTCCCGGCCAGCTGGCTGGCCTTGGCGTTGAACATCTGGGTCTGATAGGAATAGGTCCGGTACGCCGCGGCGATATAGACCGTGTGCCCCGCCGCCTCCGCCGCGTGGATCATGGCGTTGAGGTAGGGAATATAGTCCGCGTCGAACATCATATACTTGGTCCCGTCGATCACGCTGCAGGTCGGCTCAAACGAGGAGGGCAGCAGGAACTCCGTATCATCGTTGACCATACGGTACTGGCCCTCTGTGATGTCGATATCCGGCCAGCCGTCGTCAACCTCTTCGGTCTCCTCCGTTTCGTCGGCTCCCGCCGCGACATACGAATCCGTCGAGACGATCGCCCCGTCGATTCCGCCGAAGATCACGTCCGTCTTTGTTTCCAGCCGCGACATGACGATCGCCGCGAGCGTCAGGCACAGGACGCCCATGCACAGCAGCCACGCAACCCGGTTCTTCATCGGTTTGCCCGCCTCCTTCCGTTTTCCGTGATGCCCTGTATTGTACAACCAAAGGCGTTCCGATTCAAGAAAATTCCGTGAATTCTTCCCGCCCGCCGCTCCGGCCTCAGGCAATCCCGAACAGCCGGCGGCCGTTTGCCGCGGTCAGCTCCGCGACCTCTTCCGGAGTTTTCCCCCTGATCTCGGCGATTTTCGCGCAGATGAAGGGAAGGTTTCCCGGGTCATTCCGTTTCCCGCGTTTCGGTGCCGGGGCGAGATACGGGCTGTCGGTCTCCACCAGGATGCGGTCCTCCGGGCAGATCCGCAGGACGTCGAGGGCTTTTCTGGCATTCTTATAGGTGATCGGCCCGTCGAAGCCCAGGTACCAGCCCATGCGCAGAAGCTCCTCCGCCATCTCCGGGCTGCCGGAATAGCAGTGGAACACGCCGCGCAGCCCGGGGTACTGGCGCACGACGGCAAGGCAGTCGCCGTGTGCCTCCCGGTCGTGAATCACCACCGGGAGACCGTTCTCCCGCGCCAGGGAGAGCTGGGCGTGAAAAAGCCGCTTCTGCTCCTCCTTATGGCTGTCGTCCCAGTAATAGTCCAGGCCGATCTCCCCGACGGCCCGGCATTTCGGATGCTTCAGCAGGGCGGCGATCTGCTCCAGGCCTTCGTCGTTGAACGCGTGCAGCTCTTCCGGATGGATGCCGGCGGCAAAGAAGACCCACTCCTCCCCCTCCGCGAGCGAAGCCGCCTTCCGGCTGCTCTCCGGGTCGCAGCCGGGATCCAGCACACAGTCGACACCGCTCTCTCTCAGCCGGAGGAGCAGTTCGTCCCGGTCTTCGTCAAACGCCTTATCGTCCAGATGCGCGTGGGTGTCAAAATACATCGCCGTCTCCTTTATCCGCTTCGATCCTGTCCGTTCCGCTCCGTCCGCGCTTTTGCCCGGGGAGCGGCAAAAGAACCGGCGCCCGTTTTGCTGCGGGCGCCGGCAGATGATTAGTATTTCGCACTGGCTCGATAGTCGAGCACTTCCTCCGCGGTTTTCTCGTAGCCGTCGATCCCGGTCACGATCCAGTCCACCAGGAAGCTGACTCCCGCCTGATTGTCGGATTCATGCATTCTCACCTTGTAATTGGAATGCGGCGGTACGTCATAAATATCGAACTCCTGCTCTTCCAGATATCTCTGCTGGTTCCAGGTATAGATATAGTAGAAGAACTTCAGGCTGATCGTATGCCCGGTATTGTTGTGATAATCCGTCGTATAGAAGCTGGGGAAGTAAGTCTCTTCCGGCCAGGTTGCGGTGCGGTCGATCTGGCTGTGCATGTCCGCATAGACCTCATGCAGGGAGGCATTATACTCCCGCATTCTGGGCAGCTCGCCCACGAACTCGCCCACGAACTGCACATTGTCCGCCATGAACCCGTAATCTTTGTAGAGGCCGTCCAGGACCTCATAGTTCAGGAGTCTTGCGTCGTTGAGGGCCAGATCCCGTTCGGACTTATAGATCTGCGACCGAGCGTCGTACTGCTGCTGCAGCGCGTCGAGGTAGCGCAGGGCATAGTCCCGCAGCTTCTCATCCTGGAAGTAGCGGTGGTCATAGTCCTTCAGGAACATCTGCTCCCGCACAACGACATCGCCGTCGTCATCCGGGTCCAGGCGCAGGGTGATCGCCCGCTCCAGATCCTCCAGAAAGATCTTGTCATACGAGCGCAGACGGTCCGCTTCCGCCTCAAGGCCGTCGTCGCACTCCTGGATCAGCTTGTTCACGCTGTCCAGCTCAAAGGACTTGACTTCATTCAGATAGCCCTTGGCAGCTTCCCACTGCTCGTTCTCCATCGCCTCCCGGGCGAGGTTATAGTTGCAGTAGTCCGCCTTCTGGAAGGCTTCCTTCTGAAACAGGGTGTTATCCTGCAGAACCTTATAGCGCGCAAGTGCGGAGCTGTAATCCCCCGCGTTGTAGTTGATGTCGCCCTCGCGCATCAGCATGCTGTCGCGCAGGTACAGCCCTGCGCCCGCCAGGATGGCCAGGATCAAAACGGTAAGCAGCGCGAGAAGAATAACCCGCAGAGGCCCCACTCTATTGTCCATCGTCGTCCCTCTTTTCTCAAAGTTGCCTTCATTATATTCCCTCTTCCCCTGCTTTGCAAGAAAAACCTGAAACCGGAAGGGTTTTCGTTCATAAGGAACTAATCCTTGGGGAGACCGCGTAGTCGATGTGGCTACGCGGTTTTCCTTTGCTTTGGGGATGCTTCCAGGGTGATCGGCTCAGTCAGAATGGGGATTTCGATCTGGCCGACGAAGTTAAAGATGATCTCCACCGTCTGCCTGCGGTGGCCGCTGGATTTATCTGCTTCGTGGACAATGATCTTCTTGATGAATTCGTTCACGATGGCTGTGGTCAGTTCAGGAATGTCCACGTACTTTTCCACCAGGGCGGCGAAGCGGTCGTAGTTGTCGCTGTCTTCTCGCTGCTGGTCGATCAGTTCTTCCATGACGGTGATCTCGGTCTTGAGCCGCTCCTGCTCTTCTTCATAATCCGCTATCATTTTCTGATAGCGATCATCCGAAAGCGTGCCGAGAACGTGATCTTCGTACAGCCGGGAGATCAGTTTGTCGATGTCCTCCAAACGTTTCTTCGCCTGCGTCAGCTGCTTCTGGTTCTGTTGGATGCTGCTGTCCTGCGCCTTGCGGGTGGATTGCATCCACTCCTGCTGAAAGCCCTCCGCATCTTCTCGGACATGGGCTGTCACGGCGCGAATGCGTTCCAGCACGATGTCCTGCAATACTATCTCTCGGATGTAGTGGCATGTGCATTCGCCACGATTATCTTTATAGCTGGAACACCTGTAATGATCCTGCTTCCCTTCAAAGCTCTTGCAAGTGGCAAAGTGCATCCGCTTTCCGCAGTCTGCGCAGTAGGTGATACCGGCAAACATGCTTTCCCGTTCTGCTCGCTGGATGCTGCGATGCCGCTGCTGACGAAGCTCCTGCACCCTATCCCATAGCTTCTTTGGAACGATAGCTTCCTGCGTGTTTTCCGTAATCACCATGTCCTCCGGCTTGTTGGGGATGCGCTTCTTCAGCTTATAGGATTTGGAATACGTCTTGAAGTTGCAGGTGCAGCCGGTGTACTCGATGCGTTCAAGGATAGCGCACACAGTAGCGTCTGACCAGTGATATGGATGAGACGAAAGCGAGTTCCCGTGCCGCTGGTTATACACGGCAGTGGGCATCAGGATTCTTTCTCCAGGATCGAGGCAATGCTCTCCGGGCCTTTTCCCTGCATTGCCAGGTCAAAGATTCGTCTTACCACCGGCGCAGTTTCCGGATCGATGATCCAGTGTCCTTTTCGCATCGGATCTTCCAGGTATCCGTAAGGCGGGCGGTTGAGATGCTCGCCACGCATACCTTTTGCTCGGATAACCGCACGCACTTTCCGGCTGGTGTCCTTGGCATAGAAGTCGTTGAACAGGTTGCGGACCGGGGTGAAATCGCTGTCGCCGTGTTCGGAATCCACCCCATCGTTCACGGCGATGAAGCGCACATTCATGCTGGGAAATACGATCTCGGTGTAGTGCCCTACTTGCAGGTAGTCTCTGCCGAAACGGCTCATGTCCTTCACGATGATCGTGCCGACCTGCCCCGCTTCCACCAGGGAGAGCAATTCCTGCATGGCGGGACGATTGAAGTTGGTACCGGTATAGCCATCGTCCACGAAGAATCTGGTGTGGGTGAAGCCGTGATCGTCAGCATACTTCTGGAGCAATGCTCTCTGAGAAGAGATTTGTCAAGGATATTTTTACCCTCAAGACATATTTTTATTTCAAGTCCTCTCGTTGGAACACGAAAATGCCGCCGACCGTCATAAACGCCATGATAGCAAGGTCATATATGACAAAACGCTCCGTATGCCCGATCACCTGCCCGCTTTCCAACTGCATGATCTGCGAGCTGGGAAGCGCGTCATTTAAGAACGCAAACAATGTGCGCTTTATTCCGCCAATATAGTAAGGATTGCGGACGAATTCCGCGGAGGCGCTGTCCGTGACATACTCCGGCTTCAGCAGTTCTTGAAAGAGAATCAAGCTCAACAGAGAGTCTGAAAAAACAAAAAGCAATGACACGATGGCGCTGGAACTTTTTGAACGTGAAATCATATACACCGCTACATAGATAGCGGTAAAAACGTTGACCGCCAGCATATCCAGCAAAATGAGTGAGATAACCTCATTTGTGGTAACAGTCAGATCGTGGAACAAAAACCATCCCGGCACGAACAGCGAAAACAAATGCGTCGCCTGCATCAACTATTCCCAGGTGATCCTGCGATTCTTTGAAGGCGATGTGCCGATGATGATCTGCACCGGGGATACCGTATCCGGAACCAAGAAACGGGAGAGCCAGTCTGAGGCGTTCACCGGCGCGCCCTTTGCGTATTCCTTTTTGCCGATCCCCATGACCGAGGAGGGCGGCTATTTTATCGACAGTCCTTCCCTGGAGTTCTCCGTGAACAAAGACTGCGATGACCTGGATATGACAAATGAATTCATGCGCTTTCTGATCACAGACAGCGCGCTCAACGAAATGGCTTCTGTGAAGCGGCTGGTAACCCCTGCCAAGGATTTGTCCTTTGACGCGGTCTACGCGCCTTTTGGTCAGGTACCTTCCGATCGCGTCATTTCCCCGGAAGTGCTCGGGATCAAGGATCCGCTCACGGTCCAGATTCGGAATGCGGCGTTCCGCGTCGGAATCGGAGAGATCTCGGTGGACGAAGCCGTCGCGATGTACGGGGGCTTTGAGGAAAAATGAGCCGCAGGGAAAACCGCGCTTGATACAAGGGTCGAATAGAATATGGCACAGGGGAGAAGCACGAGCAGTGCTTCTCCCCTGTGCCGTTTTCCATGTGGTTCTTGCCAACCCGATTTATTATATCAGAGCTTCCAGCGTCTCGAACAAGGCGTCCGGCTCCACCGGTTTGCTGAGATGGGCGTTCAGCCCCGCCTGCATGCTGCGCTGGACGTCCTCGTCAAAGGCGTTGGCCGTCAAAGCGATGATCGGGACGGTCTTTGCGTCAGACCTGTCCATGGAACGAATGCGCCGGGTAGCCTCCAGCCCGTCCATTTCCGGCATGCGCATATCCATGAGGATCGCATCGTAATACCCCGGCGCGTGGCTTTCAAACAATTCCACGGCTGCTCTCCCGTTTTCGGCCAGGTCGGCTTCCATCTCACGCATGGAAAGCACCATCAGAATGATCTCCGCGTTGATCGCCACGTCCTCCGCCAGAAGCACGCGTTTTCCTTTCAGGTCCGCTGTTTTTCTTTCCAGCAGTTCGTTCTTGCGCCGGAAGGCCTCCTGGAATTCATCCATCACGCTCCCGGCAAACAGCGGCTTTGCGACAAAGGTATCTACGCCGGCCGCCTTTGCTTCCTCCGCGATATCGTCCCAGTTGAAGGACGTAAGGATGATGATCGGGGTATCGTTCCCCACAAGGGAACGGATCTGCCGTGTGGTCTCCACGCCGTCCATCTCCGGCATGCGCCAGTCGATCAGGATGAGGTCATAATCCTCCCTGCGTCCATGGCGGATCCTGACCTTGTCTACGCCTTCCCAGCCGGATTCCGCCGTCTCGCAGCCGATGCCGATCTGTCCCAGTACGATCTCGGCGTGCTCGAGCGCGACGCGGTCGTCGTCGATCACAAGAACGCTCAGCTCGTGCGGGTCCAGATCTCCCTCGTTCGTCTGAACGCTCTTCCGGTCAGACTCTCCGAGCGTCACCGTCACCGTGAAGACCGAGCCTTTGCCCTTCTCGCTCTGCACTTCGATGTGACCGTTCATCAGCTCCACAATGCTCTTGGTGATGGGCATGCCGAGGCCGGTGCTTCCGTATCGGCTTGTGGAAGAGGCGTCCTCCTGGCTGAAGGCTTCAAAGATATGCGGCAGGTATTCCTTGCTCATGCCGATGCCGGTGTCGCTGATCACGAATTTCAGCGTCGCCTTCCGGTCAAAATGCGGCCCCTCCTCGATCACAAGACGTACCGCGCCCCCTTCGGGCGTGAACTTGACGGCATTGCCCAGGATGTTGATCAGCACCTGCTTGAGCTTCATGATGTCGCCGATATAATAATCATTGACGCGGCCCGTGATCCGGCAGTCGTAGCGCAGACCTTTGTCCCGGCACTGGCCGCTGATCATGGTGTTGACCTGCTCAAGGCCCTTGGAAAAGGAGAACTCCTCCTGCTTGACCGTCATGCGCCCGGATTCGATGCGGCTCATATCCAGAATGTCGTTGATGATCCCCAGCAGATGCTGCGCGGAGGCGCCGATCTTCTCCAGGTATTCCTTCACCTTGTCGCTGGCCGTGGGATCGTTCATGGCGATGTTGTTCAGACCGATGATGGCGTTCATCGGCGTGCGGATCTCATGGCTCATGTTGGAGAGGAACGCGGTTTTCGCACGGTTGGCATGCTCCGCCGAAGCGAGCGCGTCCTGCAGCGCCTCTCTGCTTTCGGCCAGCTCCGCCTTCTGGATCTTTTCCCTGGCGACAGCCTCTTCCAGACTTCTGCGGTACTCCTCCTTCTCATCCTCCGTCACAAAGCTGTGAAGGAGGCAGGTTCCCAGCATATAGCCCATGGCATAAAACGGCAGCAGTGGATAGAAGACCTGAACGGCGATACAAAGTCCCATGGCGATCCCAAACAGTCCGATCGTCAGATGCCTGTGCCGGACCGCGCCTTCCGTCTTGGCGGTGATCCACAGCGTATAGACGGACGTCAGAAGAAACAGCAGGATCTGTATCGCGAGCGTCACATACCGCGCGGCACCGGCATAATACGTACCGGCCGCATCAAACCAGAACAGAACGGGCCGAAAGAAATTGAGGATCACGACCACCGCTTCAAAGCACAGGAAAAGCTGCCCCGCCCAGGAGAGGAAGGTCGCGAAAGCGTTTTTCTGTCCGAGGTACGAGATCACATATCGCGTCCAGAGCATGACCGCCGCGGCCATCGAGAGAAAATGCAGCGCGGTATCGGCGTATAGGATCGGCGTCAGCTTATAGGACTCCAGGATGCCCCAGAGCATATCGGTGACGAGGTAGGCCAATGCCCCCAGAAGGAAGCGGCGATAGTCGCGCTTCGTCTCCGTAAACGCTTTGTTTTCCCGGTTCCAGAACAGCTCCCGATTGGTGATCAGCAGCAGGACCGTTGCCAGGATCCCGATGATTGAATATGTCATGTCGCATCCCTCTTGTTCCATTGGACGACTGTGTCGTTTCCGATAACTGCGGTGCGTTCTTCGTTACTGCGCGTATATTCTCCTGTACAGCTCCGCCGCCAGCTCCTGCGGGTCGAAGGGCTTGGCGATATGTCCGTTCATGCCGGAGGCCAGGGATTCCCGCACGTCCTCCTCATAGGCGTTGGCGCTCATGGCAATGATTGGCAGCCGCTTCGCATATTCGGTATCAAGGCCGCGGATCTTCTTTGTCGCCTCATAGCCGTTCAGGACGGGCATCTGGATATCCATCAACACCACGTCGTAATAGCCGCCGCCTTTTTCGACGATCCTGTCCACGCCTTTCTGGCCGTTGGACGCCCGATCCACGACGAGGCCATACTCGGAGAGCACCAGCGTTGCGATCTCCGCGTTGATGTCATTGTCTTCGACGAGCAGGATCTTCCTGCCGGCGAGCGCAGCTTTGTCAACTGCTTCCTCCTCCGAGTCCGACAACTCGCTTCCCGCCGGGCTTTCCCAATGGGGAAAGGTCAGCTCAACAACAAATTCCGACCCCTCTCCGAGCTTGCTTGAGACGGATATCTCGCCGCCCATCAGCTTTACGAGGCGCGAGGTGATCGCCATACCCAGGCCGGTGCCCTGGATCTTGTTGATGGTGGAATTTGTCTCGCGGGAGAAACTCTCAAAAATATGCGGCAAAAAGTCCTCGCTCATGCCGATCCCGGTATCCCGCACGGAAAAGGAGTAACGGCTCTTCCCCTCAGGGTATTCTTCCGTCTCCGTCGCCTTGATGAAAATCGAGCCGCCCTTGGGCGTATACTTGACCGCATTCCCGGCGATGTTGATAAGCACCTGCTCCAGCCTAAGCTCATCTGCGATGACATAGGGATGACGTACCTCATCCGTGTCGAAGGAGATGGCGAGGGATTTTTTCCCCGCCTGCGATCGGGTCAGGTCGGCGATTCGTTCAAAGATCTTCTTTAAGTCACATTTGTTCTCGTTGAGATGGATCTTTCCGCTCTCGATCTTGGACATGTCGAGCACGTCGTTGATCAGCGACAGCAGATAGTGGCTGGACGCAACGATCTTGGTCAGAGAATCCCGGACCATTTCTTTGTCGTCGATCTTGTCGAGGGCAATGTTCGTATAGCCGATGATGGCGTTCATCGGCGTACGGATGTCATGGCTCATGCTGGAGAGGAAATTGCTCTTGGCTCGGTTGCCCTTCTCCGCCTCGTCTCTCGCCCTCTCGAGAATCCGTCTTATTTCCTCTTCTTTTTTCTGCAGGCCGGTGATATCCTGCCTGGCGATGATGAATTCCGTCACACGGCCTTCAGCGTTGCGTGAGACGACAATGAAGTTGTAGGTGAACCATTCCTCGTCGCGGATCGGCGCGTGCAGATTGCAGGATATGATGTCCTGCCCCTGGTTCATCTGCCGGGTCAGCCGGTCAAAGGAGATCTGCGCGGCCGCTTCCGCGCGTTCGGCGTCGTTCGGGAAACGATCCAGAAGATCGTCCGCGAAAAGGTCGTAGGCGCCGTCGTTGGGAATATGCCCCACGTCGGGCATGCCCTCTATGTAATGGTACGTGCGCTTTTCGGCATTGACGATCACGAAGTTCTCAAAGAGCCGGGACATGGCAAAATGAATATCGTTGGAGTTTTTTGCTTCCTCCAGCAGCTTCTTTTTCTGAAGAAAGAAGCGGACTATAAAGAAGATCCCGGCCACCAGGAAAAGCCCGATCAGAGACAAAAGCAGAACGGCCCCGTTGATGCTTGCGTTGCGGATCATGCTCTGATAGGCCTCTGCCGGGAAGTTCAATACCATGAGGAAATCGGAATCGCTGCCGATATAGGATACGATCCCAACGGTTTCCTGACCGTCCACCTCATAGCTGAAAAAGGTGTCGTTCCGGTTTGCAAAGGCATCCCGCACAGTCCGCTCGTCCGTGTCCTGAGAGAAGGAGAATTCGGACAGAGCATCCAGATAATTCCGGGTCTCGGCCGTCTTGCCCGTGCTGTAGATGATCGTGCCGTCCTGTGCACACAAAAGCACTTCGCAGGCATGGTCAAATACAGAAACCTCCAAAAGGCTGTTGATAAAATCCTCTCCGTAAAAGCCGATGACAAATCCGGCGATTTCCCCATTCTGGTACACGGGGCTGTAAAAGCCGATCTGCCGCTCGCTTGTCACCTTGGAATCCAGAATATAGGTCATGCCGGTCACACCGCGGATCCCCTGGCTGAAGTATTCGCGCTCTGCGACATTGGCGGCGATCACGGTTTCCCCGGTCGTATAGTCCCGTCCATGGAGATCGATAAATCGGAAATAGTTAAAGGCAAACCGCTCCTCACAGGCGCGCAGGAGCCGCCCTACCTTCTCTACCTCCACCGGGTCGATCTGCTCCTCCATCTCCACATTCAGCTTGGCGCTGTCGACCTCCTCATTCTGAAAGGCCGTTTCCAGCACGACGGCGGAGGATTCGATATAGGCCAGGTTTTCCGCGAACAGATCACCGACCAGAGACGCGCGCTGGGTCGCGATGTCCGCGATATAGGTTTCGTTTTGGTGGGTGATCCGCGTTACATTGGAGCGATAGAAATAAACAAACGAAAGGACAACGCCGCAAATCAGCAAAACGGCGCATATCAGGTTCTGTATGGCATTCCGATCACTCTTTTTCGCTGCTTTCATGGGCATCTCTCCCTGCTGTAAGATATCGCTGCGGGGGAAAATGGCTGTCAGTCTGCGCAGATGTCGCACAGCTTTTTCTGCGCGTCTCGAATCGCCGTCACGAGAGGCGTATAATCCGTCTCCGTCCGGGCACGAAGCAGCTCGGTGAGCTCGCTGACCGGCGCGAAGATCGGCGTCAGCGCCAGATTTCCGGTCGAGCCCTTCAGCGCGTGCGCAGCCTCAAAGGCAGCGGCGAGATCTCCCGCCTCCACAGCGTCATACAGCTTTTGAAAATGGCCGTCCCCCGGTATCATCTTTACCAAACGGAGATAGAAGCCGTCGTTGTTCATGCATCTCTGTAGCCCCTCTTTTGTGTTGGCTCCGTAAGCCGTCAGCATATCGATCGTCATGATAGGAAACCCCTTTCCCTGTCTTATTCAGAAATCAGTCTTAAAAAACAGAATATCCGGTCTGGCTTTTATCTTTCAGCCGTTCAAGCGCGGTATCCGCATCCTGGAAAATATCTCCCTCCGGATCTTCCCGGTCCGAAAAAGCGACGCCCACACGCAGAGAAAACGCCGGTGTGGTTTCTTCCTCCAGATGCAGCACATGATTCATCTGTTCAATTTTGTTCAAGACCAGCTCCTTTTCCTTGCTGGTTACCCGCGTCATGATCACGGCAAACTCATCCTCACGCAGACGGCAGATCGTATCCACGGAACGAAAGCTCTTCTGGAGCACATCGGCTGCGCGGCATACGACGCGGTCGGCACAGTCCCGCCCCCTGGTTTGACGGATCTGATTATAGCTGTCGATCCGCGCGATCAGGACCGCGATATGCTCCTGGTCCGAATCATGGAACAAAACGTCAAACGCGGTGTAGTTGTACAGTCCGGTCAGCGGATCGTGCATGGCTTTATAGGTAAACCGGTCGCGGCGCGGCCGCCTTGTTTCCAGCTGCACATCAGAAGCTTCCGGACGGTTGTCCTGAAGGAAACGCTCAAACTCCGGCGCGGGAAGGGGACGGGAGAAATAATAGCCCTGGATAATGTCGCATCCCATTGTCTTGAGCGTGAAGACCTGCTCGGCGGTTTCCACACCTTCCGCGATCGTGGGCACCTCAAAGGACTCCGCCAGCTGTATCATGGCCTCCAGAAGGCGGGTGTCCTTCCGGTCCTTGAACGCGTTGCGGACAAACTGCATATCCAGCTTCAGCGCGTCGACAGGAAGCGTGGACAACATATTGAGAGAGGAGTAGCCCGAACCGAAGTCGTCCATCTCGATGCGAAAACCGATCTCACGCAGATGCCGAACCTTCTCGACGATCTGTTCGGAGTCCTCCGTATATGCGGACTCGGTGATCTCCAGCAGCAGATCGTGAGGGCTCAAACCGTTTTCTTCTGTGATCTCCTGCAGCAGCTCGACCAGCCTCGGCTCATACAGGTCGACGCGGGATACGTTAACGGATACCGGCAGGCAGATCCCCAGCCGCGTCTTCCAATCCCGGATCTGCGCGGCGGCTTCCGCCCAGACAAAGCTGTCCAGACGGTAGATCAGACCGTTGTTTTCGAACAGCGGAATGAATACGCCGGGGCTGATCATCCCAAGCGTTGGATGGCGCCAGCGCACGAGAGCCTCAGCGCTGCTCAAAACCGGTGTATTCGGACGCACGTCAAACTTGGGCTGATAATGGACCTGAAACTGTTTTTCCCGGATCGCACGCGGAAAATCCTCAATCAGCTGCGCTTCAAGAAGCTCTGTCTCATGCAGGGAATTATTATAAATGCCAATGGCACGCGTAAAGTTGTCTTTTACTGTGTCTGCGGCGATCTTGGCCCGGTCAAAGCGGCGCTCGATGTCCAGCGTTTTATCTGTATCCGCATAAACGCCCATCCGGATCCGGACGCGGTTTTCGCTTTGCCCGGCTTCCGCATCGTGCATGGGAACGGACACACGCTCCAGCAGCGAATCGTAGTCCGCGTTGTGCGGGCAGTAGATCAGAAACGTATCCGCATCGCTGCGGCAGGCAATGCCGCCTGCCTCCTGCACGAAAGCCAGCGTCCGTTCTCCGACACGCCGGAGAACGTCATCGCCGTAACTCTTGCCATAGCGATCATTGATCGTGTGGAAATGATTGATGTTCATCAGGATAGCATCCGTTGGCCACTCGGCATGATGCGCATCAAGCTGGACAGCATAGCGATAGAAAAAGTCTCTGTTATAAAGGCCTGTCAGCTAATCCCGCTCTGTCCAGCGAAGGATATCCCGGTCTTCCGAAAGCTCAATGGTGCGCAGCACACGGGCAAGAATAACCTCCTGCCGT
This sequence comes from Oscillospiraceae bacterium, assembly GCA_017458335.1. GTDB lineage: Bacteria > Bacillota > Clostridia > Oscillospirales > Oscillospiraceae > Limivicinus. The sequence goes on along the minus strand of JAFTFT010000036.1, from coordinate 9,014 downwards.
GGGTACGGTTTCGGGATAAAGTCGATGGCGCCCAGCGTAAGGCATTCCACCTCCGCGTCACTGTCCGCCGTCATGACGATAACGGGGATACGGGCAAAGCGGACATCGGCTTTCACCTCACGCAGCACGTCCAATCCGTGGATATCCGGCAAATTCAGATCCAAAAGGATCAGGCTCAGTGTCTCATACTGTGCGTGTATGATCTCCAGCGCCTCAGCACCCGTCTCCGCCGGGATGATCTCATAGTGTTCCCGGAGATTCATCTGCAGGATCTCCTGATTGATGAATTCATCCTCTACCAGCAGGATCCTTCTCTTCTCAAGGGAAGGGCGAAATCTTTCCTGTTTTTCCGGCATAGCTCTCTTACCTCCTGCTTCTCTCTTTGCAAATGGGTATCTGCTTGATTAAAACGCGCATCATATTTCAGCAGTTCTTCAGCGCCGCCTTGTCCTCATACATGCGCTTGTCGGCGCATTCAAACACCTCGTCCGCCGAGGCGGCCGATCCGGCGGAATAGTCCGCCATTCCCATCGCGATCACGACTCTCCCGGCCTTCAGATTCTTTTGAACCTGTTCCTTGATCCGCCGCTCCAGCGCGTGCCGGTTCTGATAGTCGGACCCCTGCAGCACGACGACGAATTCATCCCCGCCGATGCGGAAGACCGGACTGTGCTCCCAGGTATGGCAAATCAGCTGGCTGGCGCTGCGGATATAGGCGTCCCCTTCAATGTGTCCGAAACTGTCGTTGATCTGCTTGAGACCGTTGACGTCACAGACCACGATCGAAAACTCCCGGAGCTGTCTCTGACGGATCTGCTCCTGCAGCGTTTCCATGTATTCCGTGAAGGCCGTTTTGTTCTTTACGCCCGTCATCTCATCCCGATAGGCTTTTTCATTGGCGGCGCTCAGCCGCTTTTCGATCTCCTGCTCTTTTCGGATCTCCTGGTCGATATTCATGACGCCGATGATCAGATGCTTGTTGTCCGTCGCCCAGATGATGGACAGCCGCGCATACATGATGCCGTCTCCGATCAGCAGCCGATAGGTATGCGTGATCATATGTTTATCCCGCAGCATCTGGATCATGGTCGGTTTATCCAGAATCCGGTGAAATGCACTCCGATCCTCCGGATGGATCACCCGATCGATGTTGGCAAGGGATTCTCGGAAGAAGTCGTCTCCGGACGGCCGGACATCGAGACTCTTATACGTGTCCGTGGAAGAAAATTCGATATAGTGGTCGTCCAGCATGTTCACGTAGTAGATGGTGTCGTACTGGTTGGCCAGGCTCGTCGCGATCTGGTAGAAGGTCGCGTTTTCGGCCAGCGTCTTTTTGATGGCGTCCTCCTTCCGGATCTCATGCTCGATATTCATCACGCCCATGATCAGGTGTTTCCTGTCGCTGGCCCAGAACACGGTCATTCTCGTATAGGCGCTCTGCCCCGCCATAATCAGCCGGTAGGTCATCGTGAAGGAGTCGTTTTTCTCCAGGGCTTTCAGCATCGTTGGCTTGTCGAGGGCGGCAAAGACCTGCTCCCGGTCGTCCGGATGGACGATCATGCCGATATTCCGCTGGGAGGTTCCGAAGAAATCACTGCCGACGGGACTGATGTTGAAATCCTTGTATTCGTCGGAGGCGGTAAACTCGATATAGCTGTCCGTCTTGGTGTCGATGTAATAGATCATGCCGTATTGCCGCGCCAGGCTCTCCGCGACCTGCGAGAACACCATGTTTTTCTCGGAGATATCTTTCATCGTCTCCTTGCTTCTGACCTCTTCGTCGATGTTCTCCAGCGCGATGATCAGGTGGTCGCCGTCGTCGACGCGCACGGCCATGAGCCGCATATGATGGGCTCCGTCGCTCATCAGCAGCCGGTACTCCACCAGATGCTTCTTTCCGCTCTGCGTGGCGGATACCATGAAATCCTTATCCGAGATCATCAGCACCTTGTCCAGATCCTCCGGATGGATCACCCGCAGGACGTTTTTGCGGGTCTCCTCGAAGAAGTCGCTGCCCTCCTGCGGGATCTCCAGCTCCCGGTAATCGTTGCTGGAGGAATACTCCGTATAGTGATGGGAGATCAGATCCACGTAGTAGATCGTGGCGTAGCGGTTGGCCAGCGTTTTCGCGATGGCGTTATAGGTCTTGGTCGCTTTTTCCGTCCGGACCGACTCGTCCACGTTCAGCACGCCCAGGATCAGGCTGTCCTCTTCGTCGGAGGGATCGCGCAGGATGCGCATGGTGTGATAGACCGGCCTGCCGTCGATCATCAGGCGATACACGATGGAGAGCGTGGTCTTGTCCCGCAGCTGACGCAGGAGCGACTCCCGCCGCAGCGCGTCGGACACCATCCGCTGGTCTTCCGGATAGACCACCGCGAGGACGTCCCGCTGACAATCGCGGAAAAAGTCCTCCCCGGAAGAGAGCAGCTCCAGCTTCTGATATCCCGGATTCGTGCTGTAGCATTCATAGCGGCCTGTCTTGAGGTCGATGTAATATACGCTTGAATAATCAATCAGCAGCGCTGTAGCGACACGTGCAAGGGTACTGTCCATCCTGATCCTCCCTATTATTCTTTCCCGGGATGCGTTTTCTTCCCGGCTCAGTCCGTTTTTTGCCTGCTCAATACATCGGCAATGGTATTCTTCATGACCGTAATGTCGATCGGCTTTGCGATATGTCCGTCCATGCCGGCGTTTTCTGCCGCATGCACATCTTCGGCAAAGGCGTTTGCCGTCATCGCGATGATCGGGATCGCGGCCAGCTCCCGGTCGGCCAGCGACCGGATCTCCCGCGTGGCGGTGTAGCCGTCCATGACAGGCATCTGGATATCCATCAAAACCAGGTCAAAGGCTCCCGGCTCGGATGCGGAGATCTTTTCCACGTCGATCTGGCCGTTTTCGGCTGTTTCGATCACGAAGCCGAGCTGCTCCAGGATCATGCGGGCGATCTCCATATTGATCATGTTGTCCTCGACGAGCAAAAGGCGCTTCCCGGTAAAATCAACGCTATCCGCCCGGACTTCCGGCTGCGGGGCGTCTGGGATGTTCTCCTTTTCCGCCAGGCGAAATTTCAGGCGGATGATCATTTCCGTTCCGCTTCCGGGCGCAGTCAGCACTTCGATGGTGCCGCCCATCAGATCCACGATGCTCTTTGTGATGGCGAGCCCCAGACCGGTGCCCTCGATCCCGCTGTCCGTGGAGGTGCGCTCCCGCTCAAAGGCGTTGAACATCTTCTCCGCGAATTTCCGGGACATGCCGATGCCGTTGTCCCGTATCCGCATTTCGTAGGAGCCGTAGCCGTTTTCCCCGGTTCCGATCTCATACAGCGACGCGGAGATCGACCCGCCGGGGGCGGTGAATTTGTACGCGTTGCTCAAGGTGTTGAGGAGCACGCGGTTCAGGTTTTTCCTGTCACACCACACAAAACGGTTCTGCACCTGAGAGGTATGGACAGAAAAATCCATCTGCTTCTGTTTCATCTGTTCGGAGAACAGATCCCGTACCCCGTCAAACACCGCAACCAGATCCGTGGGGACGTATTCCAGCTCGATCTTGCCGGTTTCAATGCGGCTCATCTCCAGAATGTCATTGATGAGCGCCAGCAGATGCTGGCTGGACAGATCGATTTTTTTCAGATAATCCTGCAGCGCCGGGCTGGCCGGTTCCCGGAGCGCAAGCGTCGTGTAGCCGACGATCGCGTTCATGGGCGTGCGGATATCGTGCGACATGTTGAAAAGGAACTGGCTCTTCGCGAGACTCCCTTCCACGGCGCGTATCTTTTCCCGCTCGGCCGCCTCATGCTTTTTGCGCACATAATTCTGTACGTAGAGCATGACCGTCAGCCCGATGAAAATGATGAGCATCAGGATCGAGCCGCCCCAGACCAGGGCAGCCTTCATCTCATCCACACTCTGGCCGGCCATCAGGCGCTTTGCCAGCCACATCAGGGAGGAGTAGATCAGCAGCGCGAACAGCACGACGCCCGAGGTGGAGATCCCGCTGTATTCCGTCAAAGAGCTGTGGCGCACCGTGCGCCAATAAAAGACGAAGCCGACCAAACACCAAAGACTCAGCAGAAGGAAGGATTCGCTGCCCATGGCTTCCATGGCGGTGAGTCTGGGAATCAGCTGCACAACGGCAAAAAGCCCGGAAATCATGGTCCCGATAACGCCATAGATCACTCTTGCGGCGTCACCTTCCGTTTTTGCGATCTTCCACGCGGCGGCCGAGGTGTACCCAAAGCCCACGATCGCCCCGAAGGCGGTCAGGTCGATAAACCAGTTCAGCGTATTCCGCCCCAGGAAAGCGATCACGATGGAGATGGCCATGATGAATAGGATGCTGTAGGACGTTTGGGAAAAGCGCTCGGAAAGGATCTTGTCCTCCGCCATCGTGGACAGGATCCGTGTCGTGGCGCGGTAACCGCCGATGATGCCGGTCAGGATCGCGGAGACGGCCGTGACGGTCATGATCACGATGCCGGCAGGGCCCATAAAATGCCCCGCGACATAAAAGGTCGGCACGGCCGGGATCCCGCTCAGGCGGTCCAGAGAAGAGATGTATTCCTGCCAGGATCCGAAACCGTCGGGCACGGCCGCCACACTGACCAGCGCCATGGACAGATACGCGAAAGCAGCCCCGATGATCGACAGGACAATCAGAGGCCGTGACTTCCGGATGGAGCACTTGAAATGCGCCGTGTCAAAAGAGATCGCCTCAAAGCCCACAAAGGCCCAGGGGGAGAGGATCACCAGACTGAAAACCGCGTAGCCCTTGTTCGTGCCGCTGGAGCCGAAGGCAGTCAGCGCGCCGTTTGCGACGGCATGCGGAAGGCACACCGCCGCCGTGACGACAACTCCCGCAAGAAGCAGCACGGACAGGACCGTGTGCAGCCTCTGCAGCAGAGGCTTCGCGACAATGAAGAGAAGGCCCACGCCGCCGAGAACCAGCGCCGACACCAGTGCCTCCGCGGGGTAGATCACATTTCCGGCGATCGTATAGTGAAAGCCGCTCTGCAGCGTGCTCCCCAGCAGCATCCGCACGATATAGAACAGCGCCGTGCCGTTGAGGAAAACGATCGTCAGATACGAAAGGCAGAGGAACCAGGAGCTCAAAAAGGCATGATCCCGCCCGAAGGCCTCCTTGGTATAGGAATAGATGCCGCCGATGATCGACGTGCGGCCCATGAGATAGGAGAAATTGCCGCCGATGACCAGCATGATGCCCATGCCGATCAGCATGGCGATCAGGGTCCCCGCCGGTCCCGCAAGCGGCAGGAACGTATTTCCGGGCATGGCAAACACGCCCCAGCCGACCATGATGCCGAAGGCCATCGCCCAGATGTCAAGCGGCGAGAGGTAGCGATCAAAGGCTTTCCCTCTTTCCTGCTGTTCGTCCACCGTTTACACCTCCCCGCTTTTTTCCTGATCGGCTTCCCATATCAGCTCTTCCAGCGTCTGATACAGGTGCTCCGGCTCGGCGGGTTTGCTGAGGTGCGCGTTCATCCCCACCTGCAGCGAACGCTGTACATCCTCGTCAAAGGCGTTGGCGGTCATGGCGATGATGGGGATGGTGTGGGCGTCCTCCCGATCCAGCGCGCGGATCGCGGCGGTCGCCTCCAGCCCATCCATTTCCGGCATGCGGACGTCCATCAGGATGGCGTCGTAATAGCCGGCAACGCTGCGCTCAAACATCTCCAGCGCCAGCCTGCCGTTTTCCGCGTGGTCGATGTGGATCTGCCGGATGCTGAGGATCTCCTTCATGATCTCGGCGTTGATCAGCATGTCCTCCGCCAGCAGGATGTGCCGGTCTTTGAGTTCCGCGCGTCTCTTTGCCTTGAATAAGCTCATGTTGTTTTTCCGCGCGATACGCTCAAATTCATCGATCACGTTCGAGGCAAACAGGGGCTTTGCCAGGAAACTGTCCACGCCGATGTGCAGCGCCTCATCCATGATCTCATCCCAGTTGAAGGAGGTCAGGATGATCACTGTGGTTTCCTTGTCGTAGCGCGCGCGGATCTGGCGGGCGACCTCCAGCCCGTCCATCTCCGGCATTTTCCAGTCTAGAAGCACGAGATTGTAGGGCTCATGCTTCGTGTGCGCGAGCTCCAGCATATGGAGGGCTTCCGGTCCGCCCGGACAGGTATCGGCTTTGATGCCGACCTCGTCGAGCACGATCCGCGCGTGCTCCGCGGCGATTTCTTCGTCGTCCACCACAAGCACACGCATATCCTTGGGCTTGATATAGCTCGTCGCCTCGCCCGCGCGATCACAATTCTTCAGCGTGACGATCACGGTGAACTCCGAGCCGACACCTTTTTCGGATTCGACGGAGATCGTCCCGTTCATCAGCTCAACAATGCTTTTGGTGATGGCCATACCGAGACCGGTGCTGCCGTATTTGCTGCTCCGGCTGCTGTTTTCCTGCGAGAAGGAATGAAAGATTTTGGGGATAAAGGACGGATCCATCCCGATGCCCGTGTCCTTCACCACAAATTTCAGCGTCGACTGGTCTTCATAGACCGCCGTTCTCTCAATCGACAGCGTCACGCGGCCGGGCACGTCGGTAAACTTGACGGCGTTGGAGAGGATGTTGATGAGCACCTGCTTGAGCTTCATGTCGTCGCCGATGTAGGTGTCGCTGACGCCGCCGAGCATGTTGCATTCGTATTTCAGGCCCTTTTCCCCGCACTGGGACATGACCATGGTGTTGATCTGCTCCAGCATATTGCGGAAGGAGAATTCCTCCTTGCGCAGCACCAGGCGGCCCGACTCGATCCGGCTCATATCCAGGATATCGTTGATCAGCCCCAGCAGGTGCCTTGCACTGCCGCCGATCTTTTCCAGATACTCCACGGTCTCCGCAGGCAGAGATTTGTTCCTCAGGGCGAGGCTGTCCAGCCCGATGATGGCGTTCATCGGCGTACGGATCTCGTGGCTCATGTTGGAGAGGAAGGCGGTTTTCGCCTTGTTGGCTTCCTCCGCGGCGGCCAGCGCTTCGATCAGCGCCTTCTGCTGCGCCATGGACTTCCGCATCTCCTCGTCGATATCCGTAAAGCCGACGCCGATGGCGTGGACAAGATGGTCTGCCCGATCCTCTATATGGCGGACGCCCGCCATGCGCAGCATGGAATAGGCCTCGATCCCGTCTCGCAGCTCCAGAAAACGATAGGCGATGACCGGCTGCTTCAAAAGCTCCCGGCGAATATTCTCCGGCTGAATGAACTGCAGAAAACCGTCCCGGTAGCTTTCTGCCACATGGTCTGCGGCAAAGCTCGTGAAATCCCGCAGATAGGGAAAATGATCGCCAACGGAAGGAGCCTCCGCAAAACGGCGATCCTCCTGATAGCAGACCGCCTCGTCCTTGTCCAGATCGACGTAATAGACGCTGCGATAGTCCGAGGAGAGGGCGACGATCATGCTGTCCTGCTGCGCTCTCTGCCGCTGTTCCTTCAGCAGCGCCTCCTGCAGCTCGAGCTGTTCCTCCATCTCGTGCTGCTTCGCCTCGGAGGATTTCATCCGGGCGATTTCCGTAACATCTACGCACATACCCAGCGTGCACAGCCGCCCGGAGGCATCCTTGAACTTCAGCTTCGTCGTCTGAAGGTTGCGTATCGCGGCCCCCGCAGCGTCAGGGACGTCCTCAAAGAAGATGTAAGGCTCATCCATCGCCAGGGCTTTCTTGTCATCCTCCGCAAAGTGCGCCGCCGTCACCGGATCAAAAATGTCGAAGTCCGTGAGACCCACGACCTCCTCCGGCGATGCTTTGTGCGCATACTCGGCAAAAGGCTGGTTGCAGGCAAGATATACTCCGGTCTCCGCGTCCTTGGAAAAGCTCATCGCGGGCATGTTGGAGAGAAGGGACGCTACAGAAGCCATCAGGTCCGCGAGTTTGGCGGCCGATTGGACTTCCTCCGCGAGACGCCGTTTTTCCTCTTCCATGCGTTTCCGCTTGTCGGTAATGTCGGAGATGAAGACATAGAAGATCCCGCCGTAAGCCTCGGTTTCGGTGAAGTGGCCGTAATCGTCCACCCAGCGAACTTCGCCGTCCTTGCGGATGATACGGTATTCCAAATAGTCCATGTCGCCCCGGCTGATCTGTTCGTTGATGGTGTTGGAAACAGATTCAAAATCATCGGGATGTACGATCCCCCGGAAGGTATAGCCTGTCAAACGCCGGAAGTCCTCCAGATCCTCACAGCCGAAAATCTCAAACACCGTATGGTTGGCGTATATCAGTTCCTGCGGCTCTTCCGCTTTATAGATGAAAAAGCCTCCCGGCATGTGCCGCCCGATCTCCTCGATCACGTGCATCGTGTTCTCGTTCCATTCGAAATACTTTCCAAACATAGTATAGCTCCTTTTGTATTCACGCTGTGTTCTGTTTCATCGAGCTAAAACTCGCAGCCGGTTTGAGCCGGATCTGATATACACAAAAAGCCTAAAAACTATTGTCGCACAGACACTTTCATTATACCAAAAGCTGCAGTATTCTTCAACCTTGTTTTTCAGGTTTGACTCAAAGTGTGGCAAACCCTATGACCGATTATTCATCCACGCTAAGGCGTTCTATAACATTTAACCCCGAATATCTGGCAAGAGTATACAGACCGTGCAGAGCAACTGCGCGGTTGCTTACTCCTGCGCGAGGAGAAGTGGAGAAAAGAGGATCTGGAGCTGCCCCTGGATCTCAAGGTGCATTTCATTGAGGGCAATGATGATCGCATGGGGAACATTTGGACCTCTGATCAATGTAATTTTTTGCGGATAGATTTAACATTTGGAAGTGAAGAAGGGCAAGGTCCGCATGCGGCGCTGGCCTTGCCCAGGTTTAGATTTCTTTCATTTTTTCCTGCTGGTTTATACATCCAGCAATGGCAAGCTCAAACTGCAGCGCGGCAAACGAGGCCGTTCCAATCATCATTCCGATGGCCATGCATTCCAATATAAGCGATCTTCTTTTCATTCGTCGGTTCCTCCGTCAAAACCTCAGAAGCGCACGCCAGCCAGCTG